>FCOH02000002.1 GCA_001544595.2 Caballeronia peredens
AACGATGCGAAATCGCCATTTTTGGATTCTGCCGAGAAAATTAGGAATGCAACAGAATTACGTGAATCGAGTTGGCGAAGCAGTGTTTGATCTGTCCAACAATACTGTCAAACTATATCGATTCGTAATCCGCTCGTTTATTGAGATCGGATTGTGTGATATCCGAGAAGAAATTGACTGGTTGGGTCATATGTCTGCTTAAGAGCAGGTGAACCGAAACACCGACAGGCACCTAATCAGAAACGCTCGTCGCCGCGCGCCGCTCCCACCACACCGCCGCCAGAAACGCCACCGCGGCCATGACCAGCACGCCGACCAGCGCATCCGCGCCGACGCGTTGCATGAGCGTCCCCGCGACGATCGGCCCGCCGAAACTCGCCGCGCTCCACGACGCCCCGACGATCGCCGTCGCCGAAACCAGCGATGGCCCGCGAAAGCGCTCGCCGCAAGCGACGATCGACAGCGTATAGACACTGCCCGCCGCCGCGCCGATCACGAACAGCAGCGGCCAGCAAATCCACGGATACTCGACCGCCCACGGCAAGAACGGCAACAGCACCGCGACCACGACGCCCGCGCCCGCGTGCACCTTCGCACGCCCGATGCGATCGGCGAGCCAGCCGATCGGGAATTGCATCGTCGTGTCGCCCAGCAGGATCGCGGAGGCGAACAGCACGCCGATATTCTCGGCGACGCCGTGCGCCATCGCGAAGAGCGGCATCAGCGAAAGGGCGAGCGTGTCGAAAAGCGCAAAGAAGCCCGTGCCGATCACGAGTGCCGGCATGCGCGGCAACACCGTGCGCCAGCCGGCGTGGCCATTCTCGTGTTCGCCCGCGCTCGCGTGCAGCGCGTGCGGCGCGCCGCGGATCGACGCGAGCGCAGGCAGCGCAAGAAGGAAGATCGCGCCGCACACGGCGAATCGCGTCGCCTGCCAGCCGCCGATTGCGCTGACGAGCACCGGGCCCGTCATCTGGAAAAGGGTGAAGTTGGTTGCGTAGATCGCGACGACGCGCCCGCGCGTGGTGTCGTCGGCGAGTTGCGTGACCCATGCCTCGCCGATCGTGAAGAGCAGCATCAACGCCGCGCCGAACAGCACGCGCAGCACGGCCCACAGCCACAGATCGAGCGTGAACTGCATCGCGATGGTCGCGAAGGCGGCGACCAGCACCGTCACGACGATCGTCTCGCGTGCGCCCCAGCGCGCCGCGACGCGGCTCGCGAACGGTGCGACGGCGAGACCGCCGCCGGCCTGCATCGCCGTCATCAGGCCGACGACGTCGCTGCCGTACCCGGCCTGCGTGAGCGCGAGCGCCGTGAGCGGCAGCGTCGCGCCGAGCCCGAGGCCCACGACCGCGACGCTCAGGATCAGCGCGAGAAAATCGCGCGACAGAATGCCCTTCATGCGACGCACCGCATCGAAAAAATCAGGCGGCTTGTCCGATCGACATGCGGCGCGCGCGCTTGTCGAGCGTCGCCGACAAGAGCGTCAGGCCGAACGCGCTCGCCGCCATCAGAATGCCGACCCACGGCAGCGACGTGAGCGGCGCGCCTGCACCGATCACGCAGCCGCCGAGCCACGCGCCCGTCGCGTTGCCGAGATTGAACGCGCCCTGATTCAACGTGGACGCGAGATTCGGCGCATCGCTCGCGCGGTTCACGATCAGGATCTGCAGCGGCGGCACGATCGCGAAGGCGAGCACGCCCCAGAAGAAAATCGTGATCATCGCCGCGACGGGCTCGTGCATCGTGCCCGCGAAGATCGTCAGAATGACGACGATCGCCAGCAGAAACGACAGCAGCGAGCGCAGCAGCTTCCAGTCCGCGAGCTTGCCGCCGAGCGTGCTGCCGACCGTGAGACCCAGGCCGAACAGCAGCAGCACGTACGTGACCGCATGCGGCGAAAAGCCCGTTACGTCTTCGAGGATCGGCGTGATATACGTGAACACCGAGAACAGGCTGGCCGACGCGAGCACGCTGATGCCGAGCACCATCAGCACTTGCGGGTTCTTGAGCACGTCGAATTCGCGCAGGATGCTCGTGTCGCGCATCTCGATATGCTTCGGCAGGCACACGGCGAGCGCGCCCGCCGCCGCCACGCCGATCAGCGTGACGACCCAGAAGGTCGAGCGCCAGCCGGCCGCCTGGCCGAGCGCGGTGCCGAGCGGCACGCCGAGCACGTTGGCGAGCGTGAGTCCGGTGAACATCAGCGCGATAGCCTGCGCACGGCGGTTCGGCGCGACCAGATCGGCGGCGACCACCGAGCCGATGCCGAAGAACGCGCCGTGGCAGAACGCCGTGACGATGCGCGCGCCCATCAGCACCCAGTAGTTGGGCGCGAGCGCGCACAGCAGATTGCCGACGATGAACACCGCGATCAGGTTCATCAGCGCCTTTTTGCGCGGCATCTTTGCGGTGACGACGGCGAGAATCGGCGCGCCGATCGTGACGCCGAGCGCGTAGCCGGACACCAGCATGCCCGCCGCCGGAATCGACACCGCGAGATCGCGCGCGACGTTGGGCAGGAGCCCCATGATGACGAACTCGGTCGTGCCGATGCCGAACGCGGCAATGGCGAGAGCGAAGAGAGGCAAAGGCATGGCGGAGGGCGGACGAAGTGTCACGCCAGGTCGCGCGTCGTCGGATTGAGCGATGCAGGCGGCGAGGCGGAGTGGAAGGATCGGATTGTACCGAAAGGCATTTTTTGATGCTGGTATAAACCCTTATGCCGACCGGCGCAAAGCATGAATCGTCCGAACGGATATTCTTTCGGACGTGGCGGCAGCGCACGAGTCTTGCCCTCGTCGCGCCGTCATGCGTCAGATGTTTCCGGTAACACGCCTGCCGGCGCGGGTTCGTTGCGCATCGCGCGCGCCAATCAGTGTTGGAAAAACACAGCAACTACAGAACGAAGATGTCCCTGATCAAAAATTTCATCCGCAGCGCGCTTGCTTCCACGATCCTGCTCGGCGCGCTCGCGCACGCCCAGAGCGACGCCGCCGGTCCCATCGCCACGAAGGCGGGCACGCTCAACTTTCTGCGCGACGAATCCGGCATGGCGGCGCTCATCGACACGCAGGTGTTCGATCGCTTCGACGCGAAGCGCATCGTGCATTTCGACGACGCGCCGGGCGCGGGCGGCGTCGTCGCGCGCATGCTCGTGCAGTCCGATAACGGTCCGGTGCTCTATGACTTCCGGCGCAATCCGCCGCTCGTGCAGCGCGTGGGCCAGCGCATGACGCTCAGGCGCGTGTTCTGGCAGGGCGACGAAGTGGTGATGCAGTCGAATCTCGGCTGGTTCGGCTTCCAGCGCGGCAAGCTCACGAAGCTGCAATCGTCGACGACGATCTACCACTGAGCGGAAACACCCGTTCGCCGGCAATCACATAGATCGATTCGCCGCGCACGTCGTCGTTCACCTCGAAGCCGCCCGTGAATGCGCCGAACGCCGGCAGCACGCCCGCGCGCGGACCGAAGCGAAAGCACGGCAGGCGCGCGCGGTCGACGCGCGTGGCGAGCCGGTAGACCGGATGCTCGTGACCGGCGAGCGCGTACGCGCCATCGACAATCTGCGGATGATGGCAAAGCGCCCACGGCCCGAGCGCGTGCGGCTCCTTCACGACTTCGACGCCGAACGCGGCGGGCAGCGCGCCCGCGTGTCGGTCGTGATTGCCTTCCACCAGCACGAGCCGCAACGCGCGATGCCTCGCGCGCCACGCGGCGAGCGCGTCGAGCGTTTCATCGGTATGGGATTCGCGCGCGTGGAGCAGATCGCCGAGAAAGGCGACCGACTCCGGGCGATGCATCGCGACGAGCGCGTCCAGCCGCGCGAGCGTCTCGCCGGTCGTGCCGGCGGGCACCGGAATGCCGCGCGCGCGGAACACGGCGTCCTTGCCGAAATGGGCATCGGCGATAAAGAGGCTTTTCAGAAGCGGATCGAACGCCGCGCGCGCCGACGAAAGCATCAGCTCGCGGCCGTTCACGTCGATGGTCAATGCCTCAATGGTCATGGTTCGTCGTCGATTATCCCTTCGCCGCCTTCTCGAGATCCGCGAGCATGCGCTCGACGCGATCCGACAGCTTCTCCGTGCTCACTTTCTCCCGCAGGCGCGCGACGATCAGCGGAAACGCGAACGGCGTCGGCTTCTTCGGGTGCGTCAGGGCGAGCCGGCTCGCGCTCATGCGTTCGAGCGCCGCGCGGATGCGCCCGAGCTCCAGTTCCTGCAGCATGACTTCCTGATCGGCCTGGGAAAGCAGCAGATTGCCGCTGTCGTGCTTGCGAAATACTTCATAGAACAGGCCGCTCGACGCCTGTAATTGCCGCGCGCTTTTCTGCTGCCCCGGATGACCCTGATAGATCAGGCCCGACACCCGCGCGATCTCGCGAAAACGCCGCGCCGACAGCTCGGACGCATTCAGGCTCGCGAGAATGTCGTGCTCCAGATCGTCCGGCGAAAACAGCCCTTCGTCGATGAGCGTCTCCCAGTCGAACGGACGCGCCGACAACAGTTCGAAGCCGTAGTCGTTCATCGAAATGGAAAACGTGCCGGGCTGATCGCGAGCGGCGCGCCAGCCGAGCAGCGATCCGAGTCCGATATGCGCCATCCGCCCGGCGAACGGGTAACAGAAGAAATGATGCCCTTCGCGCGAACGCACGAGTTCGACCACCAGCACGCCCGGACCCGGCAGCGCGGACCACTTCGCCTGCAGATCGAGCAGCGGCTTCACGGCGCGCATTTCGGGCTCGTCGAAGATGCCGTCGCTGGCGCGCGCGAGCATCACGAGCGCGGCGTCCGCCAGTTCCGACGAAAGCGGCATCTTGCTGCCCGCCCATTGCGGCATCGCGCCGCGCGAGGAAGTCGCGCGCTTCACGTACGCGGTCATGTCGCGCACGCGCACGAGTTCGAGCGTGCGTCCGCCGAAGGTGAAGACGTCGCCGGGCTTCAGCCGTGAGATGAACGATTCCTCCATCGCGCCGATGCGTCCGCCCGTCATGTACGCGACGCTGATGGTCGCGTTCGCCACGATCGTCCCGACGTTGTTGCGATGTCTGCGCACGAGATCCTCGCGCGGCACGCGGTACACGCCATCGTCGTCTTTGACGACGCGATGAAAGTCCGGATACGCCGCGAGCGACGCGCCGCCGCGCTCGACAAACGCGAGCGCCCAGTCGAACTCGGCTTGCGTGAGATCGCGATAGGCGTAGGCCGTGCGCACTTCGTCGAACATCTCGCCGGGCGCGAAGCCGCCGCCTATCGCCACGCTCACGAGATGCTGCACGAGCACGTCGAGCGGTTTGACCGGCATTTCGCGGCCTTCGATGCGGCGCTCGCCGATCGCCCAGCGCGCCGCCGCCGCTTCGACGAGTTCGAGCGCGTGCGTCGGCACGATCGTCACGCGCGAGACGCGGCCGGGCGCGTGGCCCGAGCGGCCCGCGCGCTGCATGAGCCGCGCGACGCCCTTCGGCGAGCCGATCTGGAAGACGCGGTCGACCGGCAGGAAATCGACGCCGAGATCGAGACTCGACGTGCAGACGACCGCCTTCAGTTGCCCGTTCTTGAGGCCGAGTTCGACCCAGTCGCGCACTTCCTTGTCGAGCGAGCCGTGATGCAGCGCGAGCAGGCCCGCCCATTCCGGCCGCAATTCGAGCAGCGCGCGATACCAGATCTCGGACTGCGAGCGCGTGTTGGTGAAAACGAGCGAGCTTTGCGCGTGTTCGATTTCATCGGCGACCGGCCCGACTTGCCGCACGCCGAGATGTCCGCCCCACGGAAAGCGCTCGATCGTCTCCGGAATCAGCGTATCGACGACGAGCGTCTTCGGCTGCGCGCCCTGCACGACGACACGCGGGGTTTTCACGGGATGCAGCAGCGCGTCGTGCGCGAGCGCGAGATTGCCGAGCGTCGCCGAGAGTCCCCAGACCTGCAGATCGGGACGCCAGCGCGCGAGCCGGGCAAGCGCCAGTTGCGTCTGCGTGCCGCGCTTGTTGCCGAGCAACTCGTGCCATTCATCGACGACGACGAGTCGCACGTGCGACAGGTCTTCGCGGGCGCCGGACCGCGTCAGCATCAGCGTGAGGCTTTCGGGCGTCGTTACGAGCGCGGACGGCATGCGGCGGCTCTGGCGCGCGCGTTCCGCCGACGACGTGTCGCCCGTGCGCAATCCGACCGTCCAGGGCACCGCGAGCGCGCTGACGGCCGCCTGCAGCGCGCGGGCGGTGTCGGCGGCGAGTGCGCGCATCGGCGTGATCCACAGCACGGTGAGCGGCGCGGGCAGCGCGTGGCGCTTCGGCGGCGCAGCGGCGTAGGCGGCGAGCGCGCCGAGCCACACGGCCCAGGTCTTGCCCGCGCCCGTCGTCGCGTGCAAAAGGCCGCTCGCGCCGCGCCCGATCTCGTGCCAAGCCTCGCGCTGGAATTCGAACGGCTGCCAGCCGCGTTCGTCGAACCAGCGCGCGATGCGCTCGCCGATGGGTTTCGCCGCTTCGTTTTCGTCGTAGGCGAAAGGCGCGGGCGTGAAGAGTTCGGCGGCCGCGTCGAGCTTCGCCTGCGCGGCGCGCGTGCGCGGGATACGGCGCGGGCGCGGCGTGCGGCGGCGTTCCTTGTCGGCCGGTTCGGGTGCGTTCATGCCGCCGCCTCGTTCAGAAAGCCCTTGAGCATGTCGAGCGTGTCGGCGTCTTCGATGCCCTTGTCGGTGCGCCAGCGCAACATGCGCGGAAAGCGCACCGCGATGCCCGACTTGTGCCGCGGGCTCGCCTGGATGCCCTCGAAGCCGATCTCGAAGACGAGCGTCGGCGTGACGCTGCGCACCGGCCCGAACTTCTCGATGGTCGTCTTGCGCACGATCGCGTCGACCTGGCGCATTTCTTCGTCGGTCAGGCCGGAATAGGCCTTGGCAAACGGCACCAGCGTGCGCACGCCGTCGGCTTCGTCCCACACGGCGAAGGTGAAATCCGTGTAGAGGCTCGCGCGCCGGCCGTGGCCGCGTTGCGCGTAGAGCAGCACGGCGTCGATCGAATACGGATCGATTTTCCACTTCCACCAGGTTCCCGACGCCTTCGTGCGACCGACGCCGTACATCGACGCGCGCTCCTTGAGCATCAGTCCTTCGACGCCGCGCGCGCGGCTCTCGTCGCGCAACGCGGCGAGCGCGCTCCAGTCCGGCGCGACGATCATCGGCGAGACGCGCAGCAGATCCATCGCGAGCGACGTGGACAGTTCGTGCGCGAGCGCATCGAGCCGCGCCCGGCGCGCATGCAGCGGCTCGGTGCGCAGATCGCGCCCGTTCGCTTCGAGCAGATCGTAGGCGAGCAGCGCGGCGGGCGAATCGGCGAGCACTTTCTTCGTGAGCGACTTGCGCGTGATGCGCGGCTGCAGGCGCGCGAACGGCAACGGCGCGGCGCCGTCGGGTTCCCACGCGAGAATTTCTCCGTCGATGACGGTGCCGTCGGGCAGCGCGGCGCTCAGGCCGGCGAGTTCCGGAAAGCGTTCGGTGACGAGATCCTCGCCGCGCGACCAGATCCACACGCGGCCCGCGCGCTTGACGAGTTGCGCGCGGATGCCGTCCCATTTCCATTCTGCGATCCAGTCCGCGGGCGAGCCGAGCGTCGCCGGATCGGCCTGCAGCGGATGCGCGAGAAAGAACGGATAGGGCAGGCCGATGTCGCTTTCGTGCGGCGTATCGACGTCGTCGCCTTGTGCTTCGGGCGCGATCAGCCGCAGATAGCGCGCGGCGCTCGGTTTCTCGCGCGAATCCGTCCAGCCGACCATGCGCTGTGCGATGCGCTTGTGATCCACGCCCGCGACGACGGCCAGCGCGCGCACGACGAGCTGCCGCGCGACGCCGACGCGAAAGCCGCCGCCGATCAGCTTCGTCAGCAGAAAGCGCTCGCTCCAGTTCAGTTCGTCCCAGTAGCTCAGAAGCCGCGCGCGCAGCTCGGACGGGTTCGCGCCGCGCAGCGTCAGCACGCGCTCCTCGATCCATTGCGCGAGTCCCAGCGACGATTCACCCGACGCTGGCGGCAGCACATGCGCGATGGTCTCGGCGAGATCGCCGACCGCCTGATACGACTCGTCGAAAAGCCATTCCGGCAGGCCCGCGCGCTCGCGGGCGAATTCCGTTAGCTGGCGCGTCGGCACCGACTGGCGCGGTTTGCCGCCCGCGAGAAAGTACGACGCCCACGCGGCGTCTTCCGGTTCCGCGCCCGAAAAATACGCGATCAGCGCTTCGAGCTTTTCGTTGGTCGACGTGGTCGCGTCGAGCGCCGTGTAGAGCGTCGCGAAGCGTCTCATTGCGCGGCGGCTCCGGTGTCTTGCGCGGCGTTTTCGGCGGCGTCGGCTTCGATCGCATCGTCGCCGTATTCGGTGCTGAACGCGCCCGCATCGAGACCCTGTTCGGTGAGCCAGCGGACCATCGGCTCGATCTGGCCGTGCGTGACGATCACGCGCTCGGCGCCGCTCGCGCCGATGGCCAGTTGCAGGCCCGGCCAGTCGGCGTGATCCGACAGCACGAAACCGCGATCGACGCCGCGCCGCCTGCGCGTGCCGCGCAGACGCATCCAGCCGGAGGCGAAGGCGTCGCTGTAATCGCCGAAGCGGCGCATCCATGTGCTGCCTTGCGCGGACGGCGGCGCCACGATCAGCGCGCCCTTGAACGCCGGCTTGTCCCTGGCGGCGATTTCGCTGACGAGCCGGGTCGGCGGCAGCGCGACGCCCGCCTCGCGATACGCGCGATTGAGTGGCTCGACCGCACCGTGACAGAAGATCGGACCGATGGCGGCATCGATGCCCGCGAGCACGCGTTGCGCCTTGCCGAAGGAATAGCAGAAGAGCACGGATGCGCGGTCCTGGCTCGCGTTGTGGCGCCACCAGGAATCGATGCCGCTGAAGATTTCGCGCGAGTCGTCCCAGCGATAGATCGGCAGGCCGAAGGTCGACTCCGTGATGAAGGTGTCGCAGCGCACGGGTTCGAAGGGCGTGCAGGTCGGATCGGGCTCGACCTTGTAGTCGCCGGACGCGACCCATACGCGCCCCTTGTACTCGACGCGCACCTGCGCCGAGCCCAGCACGTGCCCCGCCGGATGCAGCGACACGCGCACGCCGTTCACATCGATCGCGTCGCCGTAGGCGAGCCCTTGCACGTCGATGCCGGGCAGGCGCGAGCGCAGCACGCCGACGCCCGCTTCGGCCGCGAGATAGTGCGCATGACCGAAGCGCGCGTGGTCCGCATGCGCATGCGTGATGACCGCGCGTTCGACAGGCCGCCAGGGATCGATAAAAAAGTTGCCCGGACCGCAGAAAAGTCCTTCGGGGCGAGCGACGATGAGATCGGAGGTGTCCACGTTTTGTTGGTCGGCGTGCGCACGGCGTTTGACGATGCGCGTCGCGTGATGCCTGACCCGAGTGTTCGATTCAGGCAACAAAAGCACGGCACGTGCCCGTCATGGCGCTTTCACGATTAACGTCTAGGGTGTAAAAGTTTAATTGGCCTGAGCGTTTGCTGGCGCTGTTCGTTCAGGTCCGTTTGCTTGCGAAACACGCGCGCACGGGGCGCGCGCAACGCAGTCTTTTTTCTATACCGATCATGGACACGATGGTTGCGCCGACCGCCGCAGAAGCGGTCTGGATCGTCAGGCTCCAGAGCCATCCGCAGTACGATTTCGTGCGCCTGAAGCGGGTGTTCACCGATTACGGCTCGCGGCATCAGGTCGTGCTCGTCGATGTCGGCAAGCTGCTCTCGTGCGCGAATCGCGACGACACCGACTACGTGCTCAAGGCCGTCGACGACTGGCACGCGGGCAAGGTGCGCGGCATCCGCGAGTTTCTCGACCCGGACAATCCCCGCGTCCCGGAAATGCCTTACGTGACGATCAGCGTGCGGCGCTCGCCCGGGCTGCTCGGGCTGCTCGGCGTGCATCGGGAGGGGGTTGTCGCGTTTCGCAACGGGCAGCATCGCGCGCGCTACATGGCTCACGCCGGCGCGCTGTGCATGCCGGTCGAAGTGCATGAACGCGAGGCGTCGCTGCTGCGGGAGATGTGCGCGGCACCCGATACGACCGGCGCCGACTACGGCGAAACCTGAGGCAAAAAAAAAGCGCCGTCGGGCGCCAGGGCGCATCGACGGCGTTGAACTGTTTGGCGTGGCATCAATTCGCGGTTGCCGACACGCCGTTCGGTTTCGTCGGCATCGTCATGAGCGAGGGCATGGCCGAGCGCATGACGTCGTCCGGATGGCCGCTCGCTCCCGAGAATTCCCGGCTCAGATAATCGAGCGCATAGTCGATGAAATAGCGCGTCTTCGCGGGCAGATATTGCCGCCCCGGATAGACGATCGACACTTTCATGTCGGGGTCGTCGATCGAATACTCCGGCAGCAGGCGCACGAGTGTGCCGTCCTTCAGATCCGCCTGCACGATGCCTTCGGGGAGGATCGAAAAGCCCATGCTCTTCAGGGTGGCGAGACGCACCATCAGCCCGTTGTTGACCGAATACACCGGCGCGAGCGTGATCTGGTCGGCGGCGCCGTGACGATGCCGGAAGTGCCAGGTCTGGCTGCGCATTTCGTTTGGCAGTCCGACCGATGGCAGGCTCTGGAGATCGGTGGGCGAGGCGGGCAGGCCGTGCTCCGCGACGAATGCGGGCGTGGCTACCGGCACGAGCGCGTTGGTGCCGACGGGCCGTTCGATGAGCGCGGTGCTCGACACCATGAACGCCGTGACGATGCCGACGTCATAGCCGTCCTCGACCAGATCGACATGCCGTTCCGCGAGCGTGAGGCGCACGTTGACCTTCGGATAGACCTTGCGGAAGCCGTCGATCAGCGGCGTCAGCGTCAGCAGCGAAAGCGCACTCGACGCCACCACGCGCAAAGTGCCGCTCGGCTCGCCCTCGGTATGCGTGACTGTCGATTCGAGATGATCGAGTTCCTCCAGTAATGCACGGCAGCCTTCGAGATAACGCGTGCCGGCTTCGGTGAGCGACAGATTGCGGGTTGTGCGGTTGATGAGTCGAGTTCGAAGATGCGCTTCGAGCATGGCGATTGCCCGGGTGACCAGCGCGTTTGAAACATCGAGTTGTTGCGCGGCGCGGCGGAAACTCTCCGTATCTGCCACACGCACAAAAACACGCATTGCATGGATCTGGTTCATCGTGTTGCCCTCTCTCTGGGTTGTGTTACGGACCGGACCTTCGCTATATGACACGCGTACGTCCACTTATTGAACAACCTGTGAAACGGATAATATTGACAGAATCGTGAGATTGCAATATCTAAATCCATAAGTTTTTAGATGGCGTCGGTTAATATGGGTGCTATTCAGCGTGAGCCTTGCCAGGCTTGAGTTTGAGAGAATAGATACCCGGTCTTTTTGAACAGCGGGGCAGCGGAATTTCACCTGTTTAAGCTTGAAAAGAAATGAGGTTTTGTTGAAGTTATTCTGATATATGTCGCAAATACTTAAGAAATCGCATTTTATGCCGGCGGGATAAAGAAACGTGCATTGATATATCAAGCTTGCGATTAAAAGTTTTTGTTTATCGATGTCGTGGCGCGATTAGTTTTGTTGCATAAACCTTACTGCGGGCGTTGCTTCTTCTGATCGCAAATGCGAACAGAAGGCTTTCGGTTCAACAATAAAAATGGCGGCGCCATGATATGGAATCTGCTTTCCGCGCAACCTGAAATCGCGCTTTTCGCCAGTCTCGCGATCGGCTATCTCATCGGTTCGTTCAAGCTCGGACCGATTCAGCTCGGCGGCGTGTGCGGCACGCTGATCGTCGCACTGATTCTCGGCCAGAGCGGCGCGCGCATTTCGCCCGAACTCAAGAACATTGCATTTGCGCTTTTTATCTTCGCGCTCGGTTTCACCGGCGGTCCGCAATTCTTCGCGAACATCGGACGCGGCTGGCGCTACGGCGCGCTGTCGATCGTCGAGGTCGTCGTCGTGGTCGCGCTCGTGCTGGGCGCGGTCGTCATCCTCAAGCTCGACGCGGGCACGGCCGCGGGCCTGCTCGCCGGCGGCGCGACCGAATCGGCCGTCATCGGCACGGCGTCCGAGGCGATCGGCCGGCTCGGGCTGCCGGCCGCCGAAACCGCGCGGCTGCAGGCCAACATCGTGACTGCCTACAGCGTGAGCTACTTGTTCGGCCTCGTCACGATCGTGCTTTTCGTGAGCCAGTTCGCGCCGCTGATTCTGCGCGTGAATCTGCGCGACGAAGCCGAGCGGCTCTGGCGCAAGCTCGGCGGCGACGGTGCGCTCGCCGCCGGCCAGACGCCCGCTGCGCCTCCGCTCGCCGGACGCGAACTGAGGGTGACGGCGGGCGCGGGGCACAGCATCGGCGAGCTGGAAAAGCGTTTCGGCGACAACATCAGCGTGCAGCGCGTGCAGCGCGACCGTTCGATCATCAAGCCGCAGCCGGGCGTCGTTCTGAAGGCGGGCGACTGCGTCGTGATCGGCGGGCGGCGCGAGGCGCTCATCGAGGCGATTCCCGTGATCGGCGAGGAAGTGTTCGGCGGCGGCGTCTCGGATGTCTTCGTCGAACGTGTCGACGTGATGCTCACGCAGCGCGCGGTGCACGGCCTCACGCTCGCGCAGGTGCGCGCGCGCGCCGCGCCCGCCGACGCCCACGGTGTGTTCGTCGCGGCCGTGACCCGCCTCGACAGCACGATTCCGGCGCTCTCGGGCACGCAGGTGCAGCGCGGCGACGTGCTGACGCTCGTCGGCAACAAGGAAGACGTCGCGCGCGGCGCGGCCAGGCTCGGCTATGTGATTCGCGCGACGCACAAAACCGACTTCGTGTTTCTCGGGCTGGGCGTGCTGCTGGGCATCGGGGTCGGGCGGCTGTCGGCGCACGTCGGCGGCATCGATCTGACGCTCGGCACGGGCGGCGGCTGTCTGCTCGCGGGGCTGCTGTTCGGCTGGATCCGCTCGCGCTATCCGCTGATCGGCTCGTTGCCGTCGGCGGCAGCGCAGATCCTGAAGGACTTCGGCCTGTGCACGTTCATCGCGGCGGTCGGACTGTCGGCGGGCGCCGATGCCTTGCGGCTCATCCGCGAATTCGGCGTGGCGCTGCCGGTCGCGGGCATCGTCATCACGCTCGGGCCGGCGCTCGCGTCGCTCGTCGTCGGGCGCTGGCTGCTCAGGCTCGAAGTGCCGATGCTGCTCGGCGCGATCGCCGGCCAGCAATGCAGCACGCCGGCCATCAGCGCGCTCGTCGGCGTGACGGGGAACGCGACGCCCGTCATCGGCTACACCATCACGTATGCGCTCTCCAACGTGCTGCTGCCGCTGCTCGGGCCGGTGGTGGTCGGGCTGGCGAGCAAGATCGGTTAAGGCGATCAGAACCGCGAGGACGCGATGGACTGGCTCCACACGATTTTCCAGAAGTCACCCGAATCGGCGCTCTTTTTGTCGCTGGCCGCGGGCTATCTGATTGGTCAGATCAATTTCGGCAAGTTTCAGCTGGGCGGCGTCGGCGGATCGCTGATCGCGGCGGTCGTCGTGAGCCAGGCGGGCGTGCAGATCGACAACGGCGTGAAGTCCGTGATGTTCGCCGTATTCATCTACGCGGTCGGCTACGACTCCGGCCCGCAGTTTTTCAATTCGATCAACCGCAAGACGCTGCGCGAAATCGCGATGGCCGTGTTTCTCGCGGTGACGGCGCTCGTCACCGTGATCGTCTGCGCGAAGATCTTCGGGCTGAACAAGGGACTGGCCGCCGGACTCGCGGGCGGCGCGCTCACGCAATCGGCGATCATCGGCACGGCGGGCGACGCCATCGCGCGGCTCGGCCTCCCCGCCGACCAGACGAAGGCGCTGCAGGCCGATGTGGCGATCGCGTACGCGGTGACCTACGTGTTCGGCTCGCTCGGCGCGATCATCGTGTGCGTGAACCTGCTGCCGAAGTTCATGGGGCAGAGTCTGAAGGACGCCTCGGCCGAGGCGGAGAAGGCGCTCGCCGGAGGCGCGTCGGCGGTGGCGGGGCCGGGGCAGATTTCCGCGCTGCCGCCGCTCGTCGGGCGCGCGTATCGCGTGACGAGCCGCGGCGCGGCGGGGCGCACGGTCGCGCAGATCGAAACCGACGATCAGGACCTGATCGCGATCGAGCGGATCAGGCGGGCGGGTCATCCGCTCGAGCCGCGCCCGGACATCATGCTGGCGACGGACGACATCGTGCTCGTGGTCGGCCGGCGCGAAGTGATGGTGAGCGCGGCGGCGCATATCGGCGAGGAAGTCGCGGATACCGACGGCATCAGCGTCGTCATGCAGAAACGCCAGGGCGTGTTCACGAAGCGCGGCATGAATCACACGACGATCGCCGCGGTGCGCGCCACCGTCGATCGCGATTTACGCCACGGCGTCTATATCCACGACATCACGCGCGCGGGGCTGGCGCTGCCCGTGCTGCCCGAAACGCAGCTCGAACACGGCGACGTGATCACGTTCTACGGCTCGCCGCAGGACACGAAGCGCGCCGTCGACGCCGCCGGCTACGAACTTCCGTACACCGACAAGACCGATTTCATCTACATGGGCGTGGGCATCGTGCTCGGGCTGCTCATCGGACTCGTGGTCGTCGACGTGGGCGGCATTCCGCTCACGCTCGGCTCGGGCGGCGGGTGTCTGCTCGCGGGGCTCCTGTTCGGCTGGATGCGCGGCAAGCATCCGATGTACGGCGTCATGCCGCCGGCGGCGTCGCAGTTGCTGAAGGACTTCGGGCTCGCGGCGTTCGTCGCGGTCGTCGGGCTGAATTCGGGGCTGCAGGCAGTCGTCACGGTAAAGCAGAGCGGCCTCACGATCTTCCTGCTCGGCGTGTTCGTCACGCTGTTTCCGCTCGTCCTCACGATGCTCTTCGGGCGCTACGTGCTGCGCTACGACAACGCCGCGCTGCTCGCGGGCGCGCTCACGGGATCGCGCAGTGCGAATCCGGCCTTCGGCGGCGTGCTCGACAAGGCGGAAAGCGCGGTGCCGACGGTGCCGTTCGCAATCACCTACGCGCTCGCCAACGTCTTGCTGACTTTGCTCGGACCGCTCGTGGTGGGACTCGTCTGAGCGCGATTCCACGTTCGCGCCGCCGGGGCGCACGGGTATCGGACGAGCCGGCCGAGGCATCGATGGCGACGCGGCGGTATCCTCGGGTTTTGATCTCAGACCGAAGGAGTGTCCGCCGATGTCGAACCCGAAACTCGTGGTCAGCCTTCCGACAGGCGAAGCCATCCCGAAGCTCGGTCAGGGCACGTGGGAAATGGGCGAGCGCCCGGGCGCGCGCAAGAGCGAGATCGCCGCGTTGCGCGAAGGCGTCGAGCTGGGCATGACGCTCATTGATACCGCCGAGATGTACGGCGACGGCGAAAGCGAGAAACTCATCGCCGAGGCGCTCGGCGGCGTGCGCGACGAGCTTTTCATCGTGAGCAAGGTGTATCCGCACAACGGCAGCGAGCGCGGCGTGCAGGCAGCCTGCGAGCGCAGCCTGAAGCGTCTGAAGACCGATCGCATCGATTTGTATCTGCTGCACTGGCGCGGCGGCGAGGATCTGGAAGGCGTGGTCGCCGGATTCGAAAAACTGCAGCGCGACGGCAAGATTCGTCACTGGGGCGTCAGCAACTTCGACACGGACGATCTGGAAGAACTTTTTTCGATCGATGGCGGCGACGCCTGCGCGACCGATCAGATTCTCTACAACGTCGCGCGGCGCGGGGCCGAGTTCGATCTGCTGCCGTGGCTGCGCGAGCGCCGCATGCCGGCGATGGCCTACAGCCCGGTCGATCACGCGCGTCTGCCGCGTGGCGGCGCGCTCGAAAAGATCGCGGCGGCGCGCGGCGTGTCGGCGTTTCAGGTGGCGCTCGCGTGGGTGCTGCAGCAGCCCGAGGTGTTCGCGATTCCGAAAGCCGCCGACGTCGCGCATGTCCGCGAGAACCGCGCGGCGCTCGATCTTGCGCTTTCCGCCGACGAACTCGCGGACATCGATCAGCAGTTCAGGCCGCCGAAGTCGAAGCGCCCGCTCGAAATGCTTTGAGTCGGCGCGCGCCTGAGCTGCAACTCAGGCGCGCATCGAGCGCGCGTCACGTACACGCGTGATGCGCATGCACCGAGCCGAGCACGGCGACTTCCGCCGGCGTGCGCCTGAGATCGGCTTCGTTGACCTGTTTCGCGTCGGCGAGGAAGTCGTCGACGATCGACGAAACCTTCGTGTCCGTCAGACACAGCGAGATGCGCTTCGTCTCGCCCTCGGGCAGCGATGCGCGCTGCGCCAGGAACAGCACGCCGTACTGATATCCGCGCACGATGCCGCGCACCGCGCCCACGCACTGTCCTTGCGCGGTGTTGTCGGACTTCGCGGCGCATTGCTGCGCGAGCGAATACGCCGAGAAGGTCGGATCGGACGCGCCGGGCGTCGGGTCCGGCGTGGTTTGCGCATGCGCGGCGAACGCGGCGGCGAAGGTCAGACTGGCGGCGAGCGCGACGGAAAGGGCGGGTTTCATCGGTTGAATCCTCGTTGTTGTTGAATCTCGAACCGATGAGAGACGCGCGGGGCCGCTTTGGTTCCGACGAAAGATCAGCTTGCCTGACGTTGCAGCGCGCGCAGTTCGTCGACGGGAATGTGGCAGTGAATTGCGTGATCGTGGCCGGCGTTGCGGCACGGCGGCGCTTCGGTCTCGCAAATCTCGCCGATCTTGCGCGGGCAGCGCGTGTGGAACACGCAGCCCGAAGGCGGATTCGCCGCGCTCGGCAATTCGCCCGACAGGCGGATGCGCTTGGCGTGCGCGCCGTCGAGCGTCGGCACGGAAGACAGCAGCGCTTCGGTGTACGGATGCTGCGGGCCGTCGAAGACATCGCCCGCGCGGCCGATCTCCATGATGCGCCCGAGATACAGCACGGCGATGCGGTCCGACAGATAGCGCACGACATGCAGATCGTGCGAGATGAACACGTAGGAGACGCGCCGTTCGCGCTGCAGATCGGCGAGCAGGTTGAGGATCGCGGCCTGCACGGAGACGTCGAGCGCGGAAGTCGGCTCGTCGCAGACGACCACGCGCGGGTCGCCGGCGAAGGCGCGCGCAATCGCGACGCGCTGTTTCAGGCCGCCGGAAAGATGCCGCGTGCGCGAGCCGAGATAGCGTTCCGGCAGACGCACGGCTTCGGTCAGCGTGTGCAGGCGCTTTTCTTTCGCGTCGCCGTGCAGCGCGGCCAGCTTCGACAGCGACCGCGCAATCAGCCGCCGCACCGAATGCGCGCGGTTCAGCGCGGAATCCGGATTCTGGAAGACGATCTGCAGCGACTTCACTTGCTCGTCGCTGCGCTGGGTCACGCGTTCGGGCAGGTTCGCGCCGTCGAGTTCGAGCGTCGCGCCGCGGTCGGGCGACACGAGGCCGAGCAGCAGCTTCGCGAGCGTCGTCTTGCCGCTGCCCGATTCGCCGACGAGTCCGAGCGTTTCGCCCTGCACGAGATCGAGCGAGACGTCGTGGACGGCGCGCACTTCTTCGTCGCCGACGCGGAATGTTTTCGAGAGATTGCGCGCCGAGAGCGCGAGCGGCGCGTCGGCGTCGTGGGCGACCGCGAGCGGCGCTTCCTCGGTCGAGCGCGGCAGCGCCTGCGCGCGTTCGTGATAGTGGCAGCGGGCCATCTGATCGCCGTGCGCCGACGCCACGCGATACGGCGGCGGGGCGTCCTTCAGGCAGCGCTCGTCGGCGAGCTTGCAGCGCGGCGCGAAGATGCAGCCCTGCGTGATCGAGCCCGGCAGCGGCAGCGAGCCGGAAATCGTGTCGAGCCGGCCGCTTTCCTTGCTGCGGCCCGCGCGCGGCAGACAGCGCAGCAAGCCGACCGTATACGGATGACGCGGCTTGGCGAAGACATCGGCGGTCGTGCCTTCCTCGACCAGCTTGCCCGCGTACAGCACGCCGACGCGATCGCACATGCGCCCGATCACCGCGAGGTTGTGGCTGATGAAGAGCACGGCCGTGCCGAGCTCCGCGCGCAGTTGCGCGATCAGATCGAGCACTTCGGCTTCGACGGTGGCGTCGAGCCCGGTCGTCGGTTCGTCGAGGATCAGCAGCTCGGGATTGCACGCGAGCGCCATCGCGATGACGACGCGCTGCTGCATCCCGCCCGACAACTGATGCGGATAACTCTCCATCACGCGCTCGGGAGAGGCGATGCGCACGCGCCTCAGCATGTCGGCGGTGCGGGCGAGCGCGTCGTCGGCGGAAGCGCCCGTGACTTCGAACGCTTCGGACACCTGCCGCGCGATCGTCAGCGACGGATTGAGCGCGCGTCCCGGATCCTGATAGACCATCGACACCGCGTTCGCGCGCATGCCGCGCAGCGCGTCGGCATCGAGCGCGGCGACGTCGCGGCCGCCGATCGCGATCTTGCCGGCCTTCACGCGGCCGTTGCGCGGCAGATAGCGCAGCACCGCGAGCGCCGCCGTCGACTTGCCGCAGCCCGATTCGCCGACGAGCCCGTATGCCTCGCCGCGCCGCACGCGCAACGTGACGTCCTGCAGCACTTCGCGCTCGCGTCCGCGCGAGCGATACGCGACCGTCAGGCCGACGATCGTGAGCGCGTCGGCCTGATCGCCTTTTGCGGCGCCGAAGGTGGGAAAGGCCGATGGCGGCGGTCCGTTCATCGGTCGAGCACTCCTTGCACCGCATCGGCGACGAGATTCACCGCGATCACGAGCGAGGCGATCGCGGCGGCGTCGAACACGACGGTCCACCACGCGCCGCCCGCCATCAGCGTATAGCTTTCGGACAGCGCGAGGCCCCAGTCGGCGGACGGCGGCTGGATGCCGAAGCCCAGGAACGAGAGCGTCGCGACCGCGAAGATCGCGTAGCCGAGCCGCACCGTCGCCTCGACGATGATCGGCGGCAGCACGTTCGGCAGGATCTCCGCGAACATGATGTAGAGCGCGTTCTCGCCGCGCAGTTGCGCCGCGAGAACGTAGTCGAGATGGCGCTCGCCGAGCACGGCGGCGCGCACCGTGCGCGCGGTGATCGGCGCGAAGGTGAGGCCGATGACGAGAATCACCGTCGTGTTGCTCGCGCCGACGGCGGCCAGCGCGAGCAGCGCGACGATCACGAGCGGCAGCGCGAGCAGCGCGTCGATCGCGCGGCCGACGACGGCATCGACCCAGCCGTCGAAATAGCCGACGACGAGGCCGATCGCCGTGCCCGCCGCGGTGCCGAGCAGCGTCGCGAGCGGCGCGATCGTGAGGATGTCGCGCGAGCCGACGATCACGCGCGCGAATACGTCGCGGCCGAGCTGATCGGTGCCGAACCAGTGATCGGCGGAAGGCGGGCCGAGCGAATTGAGCGGATCGGACGCGTAGGGATCGAGCGGCACGAGCCAGTGCCCGAAGAGCGCGCACACGACCCAGAAGAGCAGGATCGCCACGCCGAGATCGAAAGTGGCCGAGCGCGCGAGCGCGCCGAGCGCTTCGAAGCGGTGCGTCTTGCGCGGCGTCGTCGCGGTCGCGGTGCTCATCGCGAGGCTCCGGTGCGCAGGCGCGGATTGAGCACGACGTATAGCGCATCCGCGATCAGATTCGCCGCCGTGTAGATCACGCCGATGGTCAGCACGCCGGCCTCGAGCATCGGAAAGTCCTTGCCGCGCGCGGCGGTGTAGATCAGCGAGCCGATGCCCTGATAGTGGAACAGCGTCTCCACGACGACCAGCCCGCCGATCATGTAGCCGAGCTGCGTCGCCGCGACGGTGATGGTGGGCAGCAATGCATTGCGCAACACATGGCGCAGGATCACGACGCGTTGCGGCAGGCCTTTGAGAATCGCGGTGCGGGTGTAGTCGGCATCGAGCGCCTCGACGGTGCCCGCGCGCGACATCCGCGCGATATAGCCGAAGAACACGAAGACGAGCGGCAGCACCGGCAGGATCAGATGCTTCAGTTGCACGAGGATATTCGCGTCGGCGGGCGCGGTGGCCTCGATCGGCAGCCATTGCAGCCACACGCCGAAAATCAGGATCAGCACGATCGACGAGACGAATTCCGGCACGACCGTCGCCGTCAGTCCGCCGATACTGATGAGCCGGTCGATCCAGCGTCCCGCATGCAGCGCCGCGTACACGCCGCCCGCGATGCCGAGCGGCACCACGACGACGAACGCGAGCGCCCCGAGCTTGGCCGAGGCCCACAGCGCGCTGCCGATGAACGGCGCGACCGGCGCGCGAAACGCATAGGACTCGCCCATGTCGCCGCGCAGGAAATGGCTGATCCAGCTCGTGTACTGCGTGAGAAGCGGCCGGTCGACGCCCAGTTGATGATTGAGCGCCGCGACCGCGCGCGCATCCGCGAGCGGGCCCAGGATCGCGCGGCCGACGTCGCCGGGCAAAAGCTGGCCGCCAGCGAAGACGATCATCGACAGAAGCCACAGCGTGATGAGCGCGAGCAGCACGCGCACGCCGATGAAACGCACGATGCGTTTCATTTTGGTGAAGTCGGTGACGTGCGCCGTCGGCGTGATCGTGCTCATTTACGCCTCGTTCATCCCGACACCGTCGCGCGGTCGAACCACATCTGCGAGATCGCGTTGAAGCGCACGCCGGAGACATTCGCGCGCGTGACGATCAGCTGGTCGTAGAAATAGGGGATCACGACCGGCGTCTCGTCGAGCAACAGGCGCTGGATCTGGCCGGAGAGCTTCTTCTGCGACGCGACGTCGAGCGCCGCGACGAACTGCGCGACGAGCTTGTCGTACTCCGGATTCTTGAAGTGCGCCGCGTTCCAGGTGCCGCCGCTCGTGAGCGGCGCGTTGAGAAACACGTTCGGCACGCCGCGATGCCCGTAATCGGTGATGCCGAGCGGCGAATCGAGCCAGTCCGACTTGCCGAACGTGCCCGAGCCGTAATAGAGATCCTGGCTCTCGACCTTGAGCGTGATGCGGATGCCGACCGCCTTCGCCGCGTTCTGCACGACGACCGCGAGATCGGGAATCTCCATGTACTTTTCGGTCGTGAGCGTGATGTCGAAGCCGTTTGCGACGCCCGCTTCGCTCATCAGCTTTTTGGCCTGAGCGATGTCGATCTTGCGTTGCGGCACGGCGAGATCGCTCGACGGAAACACCGGCGCGAACGGGCTGTCGTTGCCGACCTGTGCGCGGCCGCGGAACAGCCCCTTGACGATCACCTCGCGGTCGATCGCGAGCGCGAGCGCCTGCCGCACGCGCTTGTCCTTGAACGCGCCCGAGTCGCAGCGCATATGGATCTGCCGGTGCGAACTCGACTTCGTGCCCAGCACCTTGAACTGCGGATTCGTCAGCATGGAGACGCCGCCCTGTACGGTGAAGTCGCCCATGACGTCGGCCTGGCGGCCTTGCATCGCGAGGAGTTGCGCCTGCTGATCCGCGTAGAAGGAAAAAGTCACGCGATCGGGCAGCGCTTTCTCGCCCCAGTAATCCGGATTGCGCACGAACGACGCACCGACCTTCGGCGTGTACTTTTCGAGCTTGAGCGCGCCCGTGCCCATGAACGTCTTCTCGTAGGGACCGGTGAAGTTCGCGGGCAGAATCACCGCGTTATACGTATCCGAGGAAACGTAATACGGGAAATTGCCGTTGGGCGCATCGAGATGAAACTCGACGGTGTGATCGTCGATGGCCTTCGCCGAATCCTTCGACAGCACGCCCTTCAGCACCGACAGCGCCGCCGACCCCGTGCCCGGATCGGACAGGCGGTTGAACGTGGCGACGACATCCTTCGCGGTCATCGTCTGGCCGTCGTGGAACTTCACGTTCGGGCGCAGCTTGAAAGTCCAGACGTCGCCCTTCGCATTCGACGACCACGACAGCGCGAGCGCGGGCCGCAAGGCGAGATGCTCGCTGTCGTCGTCGATCAGGAATTCGCCCGTCTGATTGATGAGCGCGAGACCCGCCGCGTCCGTCACGGTGAGCGGATCGACGGCGCCCGCGGGCATCAGATGCGCCACGCGGATCGTGCCGCCCGGCTTGCCCGCGCCCTGCGCGCGCGCGGCCGGCATGCCGAAGATGCCGCCCGCGCCGAGCGCGAAACCGAGCACGCTCGCATGGCGCAGCAACTCGCGGCGCGTGAGGCGGCCGGCCCTGAACTCGTCGATCGCGTGATTGCCCAGTTCGCCTGCCTGTGCGCGGGCGGCGTCGGAGAGATCGGCGAGATGCGCGTCGGTGGAAGGTTTTTTCATCGTGTGCGGATGTGGTAGCCGATGTTGTGGTTCATGTTGCAGCTCATGTTGTCGTTCTCGCGATCGCCGGCTCCGTGCGCCGGGCCGTCCCGCGCAGCGGTCCGTTCAGCCGTGCCACGTCCGTGACGGGAAGCAAGTTGCGCGCCGCGTCGTCGCAGTCGGTGCCGTATTGCCGGCGCGCGTTCGATCGTCCCGCTTCAGTGGTCGTGCGGATGCTTGTGGATCGGATCGACCCAGAAGACTTCCTCGGGCGTCTCCACGGCGTCGATGTTCAGATTCACCACGACCGCTTCGTTGTCGCTGCGCACGAGCACGCATTCGAGCGGATCGTCGGTGCTGGCGTTGATTTCCTGATGCGGCACATAAGGCGGCACGAAAATGAAGTCGCCGGGACCGGCCTCGGCGGTGAATTCGAGGTGCTCGCCCCAGCGCATGCGCGCGTGGCCGCGCACGATATAGATGACGCTTTCGAGCGCGCCGTGATGATGCGCGCCCGTTTTCGCGTTCGGATGGATCGTGACCGTGCCGGCCCAGATTTTCTGCGCACCGACGCGCGCCGCGTTGATCGCGGCCGCGCGGTTCATGCCCGGCGTCTGCGGGGTGTTGGTGTCGAGCTGATCGCCCTTGATGACCTTGACGCCGTGCTCGCGCCAATCGATTTGATGTGGATCGCTCATAGCGGATTATCGTCTGCGGATAAGGAAAATCCGTTGCCGGCCACCAACATAGCCGGAACAACGGACTTCCGATACTACACGCTCGGTTGCACGCTCAGTTGCGCACTTGCCTGCATGCCCGGGCTGCGATCATTTCCCCTTCGAGTTGATGATCGCCTCCGACACGTTGTTCGGCGTCTCCGCGTAGTGCTTGAACTCCATCGTGTAGGTGGCGCGGCCCTGCGTGAGCGAACGCAGCGACGTGGAGTAGCCGAACATCTCGGCGAGCGGCACTTCCGCGCGCACGAGCTTGCCGCCGCCGCCCGCGATGTCCTCCATGCCCTGCACGATGCCGCGGCGCCCCGACAGATCGCCCATCACGTTGCCCATGAATTCCTCGGGCGTCTCGACTTCGACGGCCATCATCGGTTCGAGCAGCACGGGCTTCGCCTTGCGCATCGCTTCCTTGAAGGCGATCGAGCCGGCCATGCGGAACGCGTTTTCGTTCGAGTCGACGTCGTGGTAGGAGCCGAAGGTCAGCCGCACCTTGACGTCGACCACCGGATAGCCCGCCAGCACGCCCGCCTTGAGCGTCTCCTGAATGCCCTTGTCCACCGCCGGGATGAATTCGCGCGGAATCACGCCGCCCTTGATCTGGTCGACGAATTCGTAGCCCTTGCCCGGGTCCGGCTCCAGCGCGATCACCGCGTGACCGTACTGGCCGCGTCCGCCCGACTGCTTGACGAACTTGCCCTCGACATCCTCGACCTTGTTGCGCACCGTCTCGCGATACGCGACCTGCGGCTTGCCGACCGTCGCTTCGACGCCGAATTCGCGCTTCATCCGGTCGACGAGAATTTCGAGGTGCAGCTCGCCCATGCCGGAGATGATCGTCTGGCCGGATTCCTCGTCGCTCGTCACGCGGAACGACGGATCTTCCTGCGCGAGCCGGTTCAGCGCGATGCCCATCTTCTCCTGGTCGGCCTTGGTCTTGGGCTCGACGGCCTGCGAGATCACCGGTTCCGGGAAGATCATCCGTTCGAGGATGATCACGTGATTCGGATCGCACAGCGTGTCGCCGGTCGTCGCTTCCTTCAGGCCGACCGCCGCCGCGATGTCGCCCGCGCGCACTTCCTTGATTTCCTTGCGCTCGTTCGCGTGCATCTGCAGGATGCGGCCCAGGCGCTCCTTCTTTTCCTTGACCGGGTTGTAGACCGTGTCGCCGGAATTCACCACGCCCGAATACGTGCGGAAGAAAATCAGCTGGCCGACGAACGGGTCGGTCATGATCTTGAACGCGAGCGCGGAGAACGGCTCGTCGTCGCTCGGATGACGCTCGGCTTCCTTGTCGTCTTCCGTGTGGCCGAGAATCGCGGGCACATCGACGGGCGAGGGCAGATAGTCGATCACCGCGTCGAGCATGGCCTGCACGCCCTTGTTCTTGAACGCGCTGCCGCAGAGCATCGGCACAATTTCGTTGGCGATGGTGCGCTTTCTGAGCGCGGCCTTGATCTCGTCTTCCGTCAGGCTTTCGTGGTCTTCCAGATACTTTTCGAGCAACTCCTCGCTCGATTCCGCCGCCGCCTCGACCATCTTCTCGCGCCATTCGTGAGCGAGTTCCTTGAGGTTGTCGGGAATCTCCTCGTAGGCGAACTTGATGCCCTGGCTTTCGTCGTCCCAGACGATCGCCTTCATCTTGACGAGATCGACCACGCCCTGAAAGTGCTCTTCCGCGCCGATCGGAATCTGGATCGGCACCGCGACGCCTTTCAGACGCTCGCCGATCTGCCGCTGCACGCGGAAGAAGTCTGCGCCCACGCGATCCATCTTGTTGACGAACGCAATGCGCGGCACCTTGTACTTGTTCGCCTGGCGCCACACGGTTTCCGACTGCGGCTGCACGCCGCCGACGGAGTCGTACACCATGCAGGCGCCGTCGAGCACGCGCATCGAGCGCTCGACTTCGATGGTGAAGTCGACGTGTCCCGGCGTATCGATGATGTTGATGCGGTGTTCCGGATAGTTGCCGGCCATGCCTTTCCAGAAGGCTGTCGTCGCCGCCGACGTGATCGTGATGCCGCGCTCCTGCTCCTGCTCCATCCAGTCCATCGTGGCCGCGCCGTCGTGAACCTCGCCGATCTTGTGCGTCACGCCGGTGTAGAAAAGGATGCGCTCGGTAGTCGTGGTCTTGCCGGCATCGATGTGAGCGCTGATCCCGATATTCCGATAGCGCTCGATGGGAGTCTTGCGGGGCACGTGAACCTCCTGTGGATATGTCGACCCGTGGTCAGCCGTGCGGCGACCGGCAGCGCGGCGAACATGCTTCGCGACGCGTCGCGCTGAATCTTTTTAGGATAGCGCGTTGGCAAGCTCTTTGCAGGAATCCTGCCTGGCGCCGGCCGATGCATGGAGTATGTGGGAAGGGCGTGCGGCATCGGTTGCGGGCGAAAAAAAACCGGCGGGATGCGCCGGTTCCGGTCACTGCGGCACGACATGCGCCGTGCACGTGGCGATAACATCGCCGCGGACATCACTGCGCGCGCGGCAGGCCCTTGATCTGCGTGCCCGGCTTGATGCCCTTCGCCGCGAACCAGCCTTTCGGCATTTCGAGCGCGTACACGCCGTTGTTGCGCGGGCAGTGATTGTTTTCGGTTTCGGCCTGCATCTCGTCGATGTCGGTGATCGTGCCGTCGGCGCGGATGAACGCGATCGACAGCGGAATCAGCGTGTTCTTCATCCAGAAGCAGTGCACGGCGTTTTCGTTGAACACGAAAAGCATGCCTTCGTTGGCGCCGAGACTCTTGCGATACATGAGGCCCTGCTCGCGATCGGCATCGCTCGCGGCGACGGCGGCGTCGATCACGTACATGCCTGCCGTGAGCTTCGCGCGCGGAAAGTCGGATGGCTGCTTGGCGCCCGGCGGCATCGTCTGCGCCTGCGCGAGCGGAAGCGCCGCGAACGGCAGCATCGATGCGATCACGCACGCGCGGACGACGGCGGCGAAGCGCGAGCGCGAGAACGAGTGAGTCGAGCCGAATGGCGACATCAAGGCACGCAACAACAGATTCACGACGATGCTCCTCTTCAAGACAAAGGGTTCTGCCGAAACGTACGGCCCCGCGCATGTTACTCGATGCGCAAGCACAAAACAAAAGGGCAGACGCCTTGCGGCTGTCTGCCCTTTAACGCCGTAAAGACGGCGGTAATGCTCGTTTTTGACTTCGCTATACCGCGCCTTTACAACGAACTTACTGAGCTGCCGAAGCGGCTTCCGGTGCCGAAGCAGCGGCTGCCTTCTTGTGCGACTTCTTCGACGACGACTTGTGCGACTTCTTGTGAGCCGACTTGTGAGCCGACGAAGCAGCTGCCGGAGCAGCAGCAGCCGGTGCCGACGCTTCTTGTGCGAAAGCGGCAGTTGCGAACAGGCCAGCGACGAGAGCAGCGATCAGTTTGTTCATCTGTAAATCCTCAGCTTGAGTTAATTAACCAAACGACCCGGTCATTGAGTCATGTCGGTAAACGAGCCACCTACCTTTCGGTTGACAGTCGTATCAATTATTTGATTTCGATACGGCCGTGAACGCTGAACCTTTCAAACGCCCTGGAGCACACAGGTTGTTGTAATCAGTCACTCGCTCATGCCGGATAGCTTTGCGCGGCATCTGAGGCCCTTAACGCATCGCGTGAAGAGTCGGTTGACGCGGATTTATCGAGAATTGCGCAGCAACTCGATTTTTTTTCGATGCGCATTACGCGCTAGCCGAACTTCATGACACGCCGTTTAAGCAGCGCCCGCTAAACGCGCAAAAAAGCTTATTTTCGAGATAGTTGAATGCGATTCATCCAAGCCGTTGCCATGGCGCGCGCGGCGACACTTCGATGGAGTCGCCCGGCGCGAGCCCGAGCGCGAAGATGTCGAGCGCGCCGATCGCCACGCGCACGAGGCGCAACGTCGGGTAGCCGGTGGCCGCCGTCATGCGCCTGACCTGCCGGTTCTTGCCCTCGGTGATGGCGAGTTCGATCCACGTCGTCGGAATGGCGGCGCGATAGCGGATCGGCGGATTGCGCGGCCAGAGCGCTTCGATCTGCCCGTCCGCGACGAAGGCGGTGCGGCACGGGCGCGTCACGTAGTCGCCAAGATCGACGCCCTTCGCGAGATGCGCGAGCGCGGCATCGTCGGGGGCGCCTTCGACTTGCGCCCAGTAACGCTTGACGAGCTTGTGACGCGGCTCGGCGATGCGGGCCTGCAGCGCGCCGTCATCGGTGAGCAGCAGCAGGCCTTCGCTGTCGGCGTCGAGCCTGCCCGCGGGATACACGCCCGGCGTCTTCACCCAGTCGCCGAGCGACGCGCGCGTCTCGTGCGCCGAGAACTGGCAGATGGTGCCGAACGGTTTGTTGAGAGCGATGAGTGGCATCGAAAACGCAAAGGGGTGAGGGCGCGCGGGCCGGGCGGATCCGGCATCTTAAAGCATGAGCGCGCGCCTCCCGCGCCGCGCGCCGGCGTGCCAGCATGGTTAGAATGATGTTCTGACTGCCGTCGCGTGCGGCGAACCCGCGCATGCTGCGTCGCGTTGCATTCATTCCGCTCTATACAGTTGCAGTTTGCTTCCAATCAAGCCCGGCCTTATCTGGAGTCGACCATGCCGTATCAGCACATCAAGGTTCCGGCGGACGGTGACAAGATCACCGTCAACGCGGATTTCTCGCTCAACGTTTCCGACCAGCCGATCATCCCGTATATCGAGGGCGACGGCACGGGCGTCGACATCACGCCGGTGATGATCAAGGTCGTCGACGCCGCGGTGGAAAAAGCCTACGGCGGCAAGCGCAAGATTCACTGGATGGAAATCTACGCAGGCGAGAAGGCGACGCGTGTCTACGGTCCGGACGTGTGGCTGCCGGACGAGACGCTCGAAGTGGTGAAGGACTACATCGTGTCGATCAAGGGACCGCTCACGACGCCCGTCGGCGGCGGCATCCGCTCGCTGAACGTGGCGCTGCGTCAGCAACTCGATCTGTACGTCTGTCTGCGGCCGGTGCGCTACTTCAAGGGCGTGCCCTCGCCGGTGCGCGAGCCCGAGAAGATCGACATGGTGATCTTCCGCGAGAACTCCGAGGACATTTACGCGGGCGTCGAATGGCCGGCGGATTCGCCCGAGGCGAAGAAGGTCATCAAGTTCCTGCGCGAAGAGATGGGCGTGACGAAAATCCGCTTTCCGGATTCTTCGGGGCTCGGCATCAAGCCGGTGTCGCGCGAGGGCACGGAGCGGCTCGTGCGCAAGGCGATCCAGTACGCGATCGACCACGACCGCCGTTCGGTGACGCTCGTGCACAAAGGCAACATCATGAAGTTCACCGAGGGCGCGTTCCGCGACTACGGCTACGCGCTCGCGCAGAAGGAATTCGGCGCGGAGCTGATCGACGGCGGCCCGTGGATGAAAGTCAAGAATCCGAAGACGGGCGGCGACATCGTCGTGAAGGACGTGATCGCCGACGCGTTCCTCCAGCAGATCCTGCTGCGCCCGGCCGAGTACGACGTGATCGCCACGCTCAATCTGAACGGCGACTACATCTCGGACGCGCTCGCGGCGCAGGTGGGCGGCATCGGCATCGCGCCGGGCGCGAACATGTCGGACTCGGTCGCGATGTTCGAAGCGACCCACGGCACGGCACCCAAATACGCGGGCAAGGATTACGTGAATCCGGGTTCGGAAATACTTTCCGCCGAAATGATGTTGCGACATCTCGGCTGGTCCGAGGCGGCGGATAAAATCATTTCGTCGATGGAGCAATCGATATTATCGAAACGCGTCACTTACGATTTCGCACGACTGATGGAAGGCGCGACGCAAGTGTCGTGTTCGGGTTTCGGTGAGGTGATGATCGATAATATGTAGTAACTCACCTTTAGTTCGGCGTGGTAATAAAAAACTCCGGAAGACCTACGGTTTCCGGGGTTTTTATTTTGCCGCGCTGCCTCATATAGATAGATGAGTCGGCGCAAAGCGCAGGCGCAAAAAAACCCGGCGCAAAGGCCGGGTTTCACGAGGCTCGGTTCGATCGAACGGTCAGGCAGCTTCCTGGATGTTCGATGCTTGCTTGCCCTTCGGTCCCTGGACGATTTCGAAGGACACCTTCTGGCCTTCCTTGAGCGTCTTGAAACCTGTCATTTGAATCGCCGAGAAATGTGCAAACAGATCCTCGCCGCCTTCATCGGGCGTGATGAATCCGTAGCCTTTCGCGTCGTTAAACCATTTGACCGTACCAGTAGACATTCGTACATCCCCTCTAACTCTTGTCGCAACCCAGAGCACGCTCGAAAAGCGCGGCGGCCACCCCACATTGTGAACCGCCCCCTCCTCACTAGCTCACCTCGGCCATTTTTCGTCCGCGGAATGGCCCCCCGGAAAAAAGTGCCAGTTTGATTGTTAAATCTCTTAAATCGAGTGTCAAGGAATTTTTGGGATGGCCGTTAAGCTCGTTGCAAAGACCACATTCGTAGGGTAATTCCTGCTTTGCGTGTGCGGCGCCGTCCAAGCAAGTCATCTTGAAAAGTCGCATAATCGTCTCACTTGTGTGATACCGGCGGCACTGAAGGCGGGTGGCTCGGTTTGTTTTTTTTGAAGCTGTGCGATACTGGGTTCGACGAGGTGCAAGCGGGCCGCGCCGAACCGTTGGGCAGCGGCAAGACTGGATGGACCGTCGCTGCGCGAGCGCGTTTTCAGCGTTTCATTCCGGCCAAGCGGCCGATGCTGGAGCGGCGATTGCGGGGACGTCCTTGTTGTTTAGAATGGATGTATGGCGACCAATCCCAACAAGCAGGACGGCACGGTACTGGAGCGGCAGGAGCAGAAGCTCAAGAAGCCGGCCATGTACAAGGTGGTGCTGCTGAATGACGACTTCACGCCGATGGAATTCGTCGTGATGGTCGTGCAGGAATACTTCAATAAAGATCGTGAGACTGCGACGCAGATCATGCTCAAGGTTCATCGCGAAGGCAGGGGAGTTTGTGGGGTCTACACGCGAGACATTGCGTCGACCAAAGTTGAGCAAGTCGTTAGCCATGCAAGGCAAGCGGGACATCCGCTGCAGTGCGTGATGGAGGAAGCATGATTGCCCAGGAACTGGAAGTCAGTCTGCACATGGCGTTTATGGAAGCACGTCAGGCGCGGCATGAGTTCATAACGGTCGAGCATCTGTTGCTCGCCCTGTTGGACAATCCGACCGCGGCTGAAGTGTTGCGTGCCTGCGCAGCCAACATTGAAGATTTGCGGCAGAACCTGCGCAATTTCATTCATGACAACACGCCGACCGTGCCCGGCACGGACGACGTCGATACACAGCCGACGCTGGGTTTCCAGCGCGTGATCCAGCGCGCGATCATGCATGTGCAATCGACTTCGAACGGCAAGAAGGAAGTGACCGGCGCCAATGTGCTGGTCGCGATCTTCGGCGAGAAAGACTCGCACGCGGTCTACTACCTGCAGCAGCAGGGCGTGACGCGGCTCGACGTCGTGAATTTCATTTCGCATGGCATCGCCAAGACGAACAGCGGCGATGCGGCCAAGGCCAACAGCGAAGCGAATCCGGAATCGGAAGACGCCGCCGCGCAGAAGGAAACGCCGCTTGCGCAATTCACGCAGAACCTCAACCAGCTCGCCAAGGACGGCAAGATCGATCCGCTGATCGGCCGCGAACTGGAAGTCGAGCGCGTGGTGCAGGTGCTGTGCCGCCGCCGCAAGAATAATCCGCTGCTCGTCGGTGAAGCCGGCGTGGGCAAAACGGCGATCGCCGAAGGCCTCGCCTGGCGCATCACGCGCGGCGAAGTGCCGGACATTCTTGCCGACGCGCAGGTGTATTCGCTCGACATGGGCGCACTGCTCGCGGGCACGAAGTATCGCGGCGATTTCGAACAGCGTCTGAAGACGGTGCTCAAGGAACTGAAGGAGCGTCCGCACGCCATTCTGTTCATCGACGAAATTCATACGCTGATCGGCGCGGGCGCGGCATCGGGCGGAACGCTCGACGCGTCGAACCTGCTCAAGCCGGCGTTGTCGTCGGGGCAGCTGAAGTGCATCGGCGCGACCACGTTCACGGAATATCGCGGCATCTTCGAGAAGGATGCGGCGCTGTCGCGGCGCTTCCAGAAGGTCGACGTGACCGAGCCGTCCGTCGAGCAGACGATCGCGATCCTGCGCGGCCTCAAGACGCGCTTCGAAGAGCATCACGGCGTGAAGTACTCGTCGGGTGCGCTGTCGGCGGCGGCGGAGTTGTCGGCGCGCTTCATCACGGATCGTCATCTGCCGGACAAGGCCATCGACGTGATCGACGAAGCGGGCGCGGCGCAACGCATCCTGCCGAAGTCGAAGCAGAAGAAGACCATCGGCAAGAGCGAGATCGAAGAGATCATCTCGAAGATCGCGCGCGTGCCGCCGCAAAGCGTGTCGCAGGACGACCGCAGCAAGCTTCAGACGCTCGACCGCGATCTGAAGGCCGTCGTGTTCGGCCAGGATCCGGCCATCGATGCGCTGTCGGCATCGATCAAGATGGCGCGCGCGGGTCTCGGCAAGATGGACAAGCCGATCGGCGCGTTCCTGTTCTCGGGTCCGACCGGCGTCGGCAAGACCGAAGTCGCGAAGCAACTCGCGTTCACGCTCGGCATCGAATTGCTGCGCTTCGACATGTCCGAGTACATGGAGCGTCACGCGGTGAGCCGGCTGATCGGCGCGCCGCCGGGCTATGTCGGGTTCGATCAGGGTGGACTGCTCACCGAAGCCGTCACGAAGAAGCCGCATTGCGTGCTGCTGCTGGACGAAATCGAGAAGGCGCATCCGGACATCTACAACGTGCTGCTGCAGGTGATGGACCACGGCACGCTGACGGATAACAACGGCCGCAAGGCGGATTTCCGCAACGTCATCATCATCATGACGACGAACGCGGGCGCCGAGGCAATGGGCAAGGCGGTGATCGGTTTCACGTCGCGTCGCGAGTCGGGCGACGAAATGGCCGACATCAAGCGCATGTTCACGCCGGAGTTCCGCAACCGTCTGGATGCGATCATCAGCTTCCGTTCGCTGGACGAGGAAATCATCCTGCGCGTGGTCGACAAGTTCCTCATGCAACTGGAAGATCAGCTGCACGAGAAGAAGGTCGATGCGGTCTTCACCGATGCCTTGCGCAAGCATCTGGCAAAACACGGTTTCGATCCGCTGATGGGCGCGCGGCCGATGCAGCGTCTGATCCAGGACACGATCCGTCGTGCGCTGGCCGACGAACTGCTGTTCGGCAAGCTGGTCAACGGCGGCCGCGTAACCGTGGACGCCGACGCGGACGACAAGGTGCAGATCACCTTCGACGAGAACTCGACTCCGCCGCGCAATCCGAATCCGGAAGCGATCGAAGTCGACTGATGAGTTTTGAGGCAAGACGCAAGGCGTGGACTCGAGAGAGTCCACGCCTTTTTCATTGGCGCGCCCAACGCGCGGCGCTCATTGATCGAAGCTGATCGGTGCGTTCATGTAAGCGTTGAGCTTGTTGCGCGTCCAAGCCTCCGGATTGCCGACCGATGACACGATGCCCGTGGTCGATCCGCCGCCGAGCAGCACGGCGAAGATGCCTCGCAGCGCGAAATCCGCGTACATCGGTAGTGAGACGTCGAACGGCTCCGAGCGGATGAACATGTCCTTCGCCGTGTTCCCCATATATTCGGTCTCGTTCGGAAATACGAGCGCAAGAATGTTCGCGTTGACATTGTTGTAATCGGAACCTATCGCGGCGTCGCCCATGATGCAGCTTCCGCCCGTGCCCCAATGCTGCGAATCGAAGCTGGTGGGAACGGAGTCGGATGTATTCGGCGTGCGGCTCGCAGGAATCTGCCATGGCATCACCGGCATTTTCAGCGCGAGACTGAGCTGCTCGCAGAAGTCGAAGTAGCGGCCCCATTCGCGCGTCCAGTAGCAGTAACCGTTGGCGTACCCGCGCTGCGTGAAGTCGTCCGCTTCGTAGCGGTCGACGGCGAGGAAGTCGGGAGCATTGGCGCCGCCGTAAGCGCCGAGCGAGTTCATGTAGCTGACCATCTGGCTCGCCACGGAGGCCGGGTCGTCGTCGCGGTAGATCCATTCCGAATCCCCCAGGCCCCACAGATTGACTTGCCAGCCGAACGTCACGCTCGGGGCGACCGTGCGCGTCAACCAGTTCACCGCTGCGACGTAGCCCGCCAGGGTATCGGTGATCGTCGAGGGCACGGTTGCCGTCACATTTCTGGTGGCGAGCGCGTCCCGAAGCGGCTTGACCACGGGCATCGCGTAACTCGGTCCGATTTTCATCTGCTGACACTCGCCGAGAAAATCGGGATTGACGATGAAGCCCGCCGGCACGGGATGCGCGCTATCGATCGATTGCGTCGCGATGCCGAGCGCGAGGATGTAATTGGCGAAGCTGTTCGTGTGCGCGGTTGCGTCCTGCAGCACGTGATCCGCGTCGCCGCCGGAGAGGTTGCAAGTGTACGAGACGATGACGGGTAGCACGGGTTGAACATTACCTAGCGCAGCTTCCGTATCGCGCGCGAGCTGGATGATCGAGCGCGTTTTCGGGTCGTCGTCCAGTACGACGCTTGCGTCGCCAGCGCCATCGTTGCCTGCATAAGAAAAGACCGACGTCGCGCGTGCCGCGACGAAATCGGCTTTGTCGTTCGGCGTCAGGTCCGCGCAGCCGCCGAAGGCGAGATAGGGCGGGAAGCCTCGCACCATGAGATTGGCCGAGCGCGTCACCGATACGGCCAGGCTGTTCGTGCCCGACGCAGACACCGTAATCTGAGCGGGCGCGGTCACGGCGTACACAATGCCCTTGTCGAGGAAGTTGCCGGTCACCACCGTATAGGCGCCCGGTTTCACCGGCGTGCTGAACGCCGTCTGCTGCGTCTGCACGTCGAACGACTGCGCGTAGTTCATGCTGCCGGTGAGACGCACCGTGATCTGGCGGTCGACGGTCTGATCGGCAGTCAGGCTGACTGGCAACGCTACGAAACCCTGCGTGTCGACGGGCGTCTGGGTCACGTTCGAGTCAGTGATACTCACGGTCTTCAGCGCGTTTTCCAGCACCACGGCGGCAACCACGAAACTGAAGTTGACGTTGTTGAGCGCAATCGGTTTGATCGAAACCTGAGCGGTCACGCCCACCGGCAGGCGGCGCAGCTGCGTCGTCTGATTCACGCCTGACTGGAATTGCGCAAGCGTTGCGCCGGTGGCGATGTTGCTCACGGTCACGTCGAGAATTTCGGTTGAGAGGCCCGACAGATTGCCGATCGCGACGTCGAGCGCGGCAAAGCGTTGCACTGGCTGGAACGAGACCGTCACGTTGGTTGTTTGTCCGGTCGCGATGTTCGCCTGGCCTGGCTGGATCAGAAGGTCGGCGACCACAGTCTGGTCCGCGTTGCTGACCGGCTTGCCTGTGATGGCGTAAGCGCCCTGTTCGAGGTCGATCGAAGTGGACTGGCCGTATTGAAGGTTGAGCGGCGTGGAGGTGCTGCCGAGCGTGAAGACGATCTGCGGCGTCACGGCGTCGAGCGCCGGATCGGGACTCGGTCCGCATGCGACGAGCGCTGTACCGGTGATGGCGGGCGCCGCGTCGGCGGCGAAGACGAAGGAGTTGAGCCACGCTTCGGTGTCTTGTGTCAGGTCGCCGTTGACGCCGATCGAGATCGCGTCGTCGACCACGAGCGTATAGCTTGCAATCCCGGCAATCAACGGCAAGGTCGCGGTCACCGAGAATGTGCTGGCGTCGATTTGCGTGTTCGTCACGGTCGTGGCAGCAGGGTCGATTACCCATTGCGCGAACTGCACGGTGATAAACGTTGCGTCGACGGACGCGGGCGACTTGAAATTCATCGAAAGAAACTTCGTGAATTTTACGGGAGTGCCATCTTCGTAACGCAGGTTTTTAACAATGATATTGCCGTACCACTCTGTTGCACCAGATTGCAGGGCCGCGTCGTAAATGATCTTCATCATTTTCTCCATTAATTAAGGATAACGAATAAATAATCGGATAATGACTGCGCGTTGATATCCTGCTCCAGACGAGCTGTGGATCCGTCGATGGCGCTTTCGAGCAAGGGGGAGAGGGCGCTGCATGAAATGATTCGCGCCCCTAATCAACAGCCTTATTTATAGCTTTCTATTAGCTTAAAAACTGTGCAGTTTTGTAAAAAAGCGACGCGCCGTGGTCAACTGGGACCGCTCTTGTTTCTTATTTGAAAATTCCCCGCGGTGTGAAATAAAAAACGCGGAATATCGGGAGATAATCCGCGTCATTGTGCAACCTTTGATTGAAACGTCAGCGGGCGAAACCCGCCAGTTTCAGTGCTTGCCCGTGCTGCCGAAACCGCCCGCGCCGCGTTCGCTCGCCTCGAAATCGTCGACGATATTGAACTCCGCCTGCACGACCGGCACGATCACCATCTGCGCGAGACGCTCCATTGGATTGAGCGTGAACGCGGTGTCGCCGCGATTCCACGTCGAAACCATCAATTGGCCTTGATAATCCGAATCGATCAGTCCGACGAGATTGCCGAGCACGATGCCATGTTTGTGGCCGAGCCCCGAGCGCGGCAGGATTACCGCGGCGTAACCAGGATCGGCGAGATGGATGGCGAGACCGGTCGGCACGAGCACGGTCTGATGCGGCTCGATCACGAGCGGCGCATCGAGACACGCGCGCAGATCGAGGCCCGCGCTGCCGGGCGTGGCGTAGGCGGGCATGAAATCGCGCATGCGCGCATCGAGGATCTTGACGTCGAGTTTCATTGGTTCAGGCATCAGCGGCCGAGCTCGAATGCTTCGGCCAGGAGTTGATAGGACCGCGTGCGCGCGGTGTAGCTGCCGGCGACCGTCAGCACGATCAGTTCGTCGGCGTTGAATCGTTCCTGCAGCGCGTGCAGTTTTTCGGTCACGCGTTCCGGCGTGCCGATGATGCTGCGCGCCTTCTCATGCGCAATCACCGCGCGCTCGCGCTCGCCGTACTGCTGCGCGGCGCCTTGCGCGATCGATGGAACCGGCTGGTTCAGCCCGTAGGCCATCTGCACGCGGCGCAGATCGACGGCTTTTTCGAGCGCCTGCGCTTCTTCGTCGGTATCGGCGCAAATGACGAACACCGCTGCCGCGAGATACGGCTGCGCTTCGTGGCCGGCGACGAAGCGCTCGCGATACGCCTCTGCCACGCTATCGCCGTATTGCGCGTTGATGAAATGCGCGAACGCGAAGCGAATGCCGAGCTGCGCGGCGAGCAGGCCGCCGAAGTCGCTCGAGCCGAGCATCCACAGTTCGGGGCGCGTGTCGATGTTCGGCTGCAGCAGCACGCCACGGGCGAGCGAATCGTCGGGGAGCTTGCCGTCGAAAAGCGCGATCAGTTCCGCGACCTGCTGCGGAAAAATGTCGCCGCGATTGTACGAGCCCGCCGCGACCGCCTGCGCCGTGCGCATATCGCCGCCAGGCGCGCGGCCGACGCCCAGATCGACGCGATTCGGAAACAGCGCTTCGAGCATCAGGAACTGTTCGGCGACCTTGAACGGCGAGTAATACGGCAGCATCACGCCGCCCGAGCCGATGCGAATGCGCTTCGTCAGACTGCCGATGCGCGCGAGCATTACTTCCGGGCACGGATTCGACACGCCGTACAGCCCGTGATGCTCCGCGCACCAGTAGCGCGTGTAGCCGAGATCATCGGCGAGTTGCGCGAGATCGAGCGTAGCGGCAATGGCGTCGGCGCTCGTGTGGCCGTGGATGACCGGCGTCTGGTCGAGAACGGATAGACGGGTCATGAGAGCAGCGGGCCGCCGGTTTTCGGCGCACGTCGGGCGATTTCGACGATCAGCGTGCGCGCGAGTTGCTGCTTGTCCGCGCGCGGCAGCGGTGTGGCGCCGCTCGCTTCGAACAGCACGACTTCGTTGTCGTCGCGCCCGAACGTGAGCGGGCCGAGATTGCCGATCAGAAGCGGCACATTCTTGCGCTTGCGCTTCTCTTCGCCGTGGACGTCGAGATCGCCGCTTTCGGCCGCGAAGCCGACGCAGAACGGCGGATTCGGCAGTCTGGCCACGGACGCCAGAATGTCCGGATTCTCGACGAAGCTGAAGCTCGGCAGCGCGCCGTCGCTCGTCTTCTTGATCTTATGTTCGCTCACGTGATCGACGCGCCAGTCGGCGACCGCCGCCACGGCGATGAAAATGTCTGAATCGGGCGTCGCGTTCATGACGGCGTCGTGCATCTGCTGCGCGGTCTGCACGTCTTCGCGATAGACGCCCCACGGCGTCGGCAGCGAGACCGGCCCGGCGACGAGATGCACGTCCGCGCCCGCCTGCGCCGCCGCGCGCGCGAGCGCGAAGCCCATCTTGCCCGACGACCGGTTGGTGATGCCGCGCACCGGATCGAGCGGCTCGAAGGTCGGGCCTGCCGTGATGAGCACGCGCTGGCCGCGCAGAATCTTCGGCTGGAAGAACGCGCAGATCGCCTCGAACGCGGCTTCCGGCTCGATCATGCGGCCGTCGCCGACTTCGCCGCATGCCTGCGATCCCGAATCCGGCCCGAGCACTTCGACGCCGTCGCCGCGAAGCTGCGCGACGTTGCGCTGCGTCGCCGGGTTCTGCCACATCTGGCGGTTCATCGCGGGCACGACGAGCAGCGGGCAATCGCGCGCAATGCACAGCGTCGAGAGCAGGTCGTCGCACATGCCGTGCGCGAGCTTCGCGAGGAAGTCGGTGGAGGCGGGCGCGATGACGATCGCATCCGCTTCGCGCGAGAGGTCGATGTGCGGCATGTTGTTCGGCATGCGCGCGTCCCATTGCGACGTGTACACGGGGCGGCCGGAGAGCGCCTGCATCGTGACGGGCGTGATGAACTGCGTGGCCGCTTCGGTCATCACGATCTGCACGGTCGCGCCGGCCTTGATGAGAAGACGCGTGAGCTCGGCGATCTTGTAGCAGGCGATGCCGCCGCTCAGGCCCAGAACGAGGTGTTTGCCCGCGAGTTCCAATTTGCCTCCGTCGGGAATGAAGTGCGCGGGGTCATCGAATGGAAGCGATGAAGCCGCGCGTTGCATCATGGAAAGCGCGTCAGCGCGAACCGCGCACGCGCCGGAGTTCGTCGAAAATCAGCAGCGCGGCGCCGACGGTGATGGCGCTGTCGGCGAGGTTGAACGCCGGCCAGTGCCATGCGTTCACGTGAAAATCCAGAAAGTCGATGACGTGCCCGTACGCGAGCCGGTCGATCACGTTGCCGATCGCGCCGCCCATGATGAGCGCGAGCGCCGCGCAGAAAAGCCGCTGCGCCGCATGCTTCTTGAGCAGATAGCAGATTACGACCGCCGCGACGACGCCGAGCGCCGTGAGCGCCCAGCGCTGCCAGCCGCCCGCCGCCGCGAGGAAGCTGAACGCCGCGCCGCGGTTGTAGACGAGCAGCAGGTTGAAGAAGGGCGTGAGTGCGTGCGGCTCGCCGTAGGCAAACACCTTCTGCACGGCGATCTTCGTCAGCTGGTCGAACAGGATCACGATTAGCGCGACGCCGAGCCAAGGCGCGAGCGAGCCACGGGTGGAAGTTTGTTTCGCCATCGATCGGGCCATCATGCAGCGCCTCGCGTTTCACCGGCGCCGAACAGGTTGGAGAAGCAGCGGCCGCACAAGCCCGGATGATCCGCGTGCGAGCCGACGTCCGCGCAATAGTGCCAGCAGCGCTCGCACTTCATGTAGCTCGACGCCGTCACGTCCACGCCTTCTTCCGCCTCGTTCGCCACTTTTTTCACTTGCGCCATTGATGTGATCAGCACGAAGCGCAAGGCGTCGCCGAGACTGGCCAGCGCGTCGTAACGCGCGCCGCTCGCACGCACGACGACTTCCGCCTGCAGCGACGAACCGATCTGGTTCGCCGTGCGCGCTTCTTCCAGCGCCTTGGTCACGTCGCCCCGCGCGGCGCGGATGAGCGTCCACTTGTCGAGCAGTTCGCCCGGATTCGCGATGTCCGGATAGGTCGCGAAGACTTCGGTGAAGATGGTTTCCTGACCCGGCTTGAGCACCTTGTACGCCTCTTCCGCCGTGAACGACAGATACGGCGCGACGAGACGCAGCAAGCCATGCGCGATATGGAACAGCACGGTCTGCGCGCTGCGGCGCTCGCGTGAATCGGGCTTGGTCGTGTAGAGGCGGTCCTTCAGCACGTCGAGATAGAAGCCGCCGAGATCTTCCGAGCAGAACGTCGCGATCTTCGCGACGACCGGATGGAACTCGTACTTTTCGTAGTGCGAGAGCGCGTCGTCCTGCAGGTTGCGCGTGAGCGCGACCGCGTAACGATCGATTTCGAGCCAGTCTTCGACCGGCAGCGCGTTCTTGTCGAAGTCGAAATCCGACAGGTTCGCGAGCAAAAAGCGCAGCGTATTGCGGATACGGCGATACGTCTCCGTCACGCGCTTGAGAATTTCCTCGGAGATCGCGAGCTCGCCGGAATAATCCGTCGACGCGATCCACAGGCGGATGATTTCCGCGCCGAGGCGATTCGACACGTCATGCGGATCGATGCCGTTGCCGAGCGACTTCGACATCTTGCGGCCTTCGCCATCGACGGTGAAGCCGTGCGTGAGCAGCGCGTCGTAGGGCGGGCGGCCGTCGAGCATCGACGCCGTGAGCAGCGACGAATGGAACCAGCCGCGATGCTGGTCCGAGCCTTCGAGATACAGATCGGCCGGGAACTGCAGCGAATCCTTGTGCGAGCCGCGCAGCACGTGCCAGTGCGTCGTGCCGGAATCGAACCAGACGTCGAGCGTGTCGCGGTTCTTCTCGTACATGTTGGCGTCGTCGCCGATCAGCTCGCGCGGATCGAGCGACTGCCACGTCTCGATGCCGCCTTCCTCGACGCGCTTCGCGACTTCTTCCAGCAATTCCGGCGTGCGCGGATGCAGCTCGCCGGTTTCCTTGTGGACGAAGAACGCCATCGGCACGCCCCACTGGCGCTGACGCGAGAGCGTCCAGTCCGGACGATTCGCGATCATGCTGTAGAGACGCTGCTTGCCCCACGACGGATAGAACGCCGTGTTCTCGACGCCTTCGAGCGCGGTCTCGCGCAGCGTCTTGCCGCCATCCTTCGGTTTCACGTCCATGCCCGCGAACCATTGAGACGTGGCGCGATAGATGATCGGCGTCTTGTGGCGCCAGCAGTGCATGTAGCTGTGCGTGTACTTCTCGCTCTTCAGCAGCGAGCCCGCGCCTTCGAGCGCTTCGACGATCTGCGGATTCGCCTTCCAGATCGACAGCCCGCCGAACAGCGGCAGCGATTCGATATACCGGCCGTCGCCCATCACCGGATTGATGATGTCCGAATCCGCCATGCCGTGCGCCTTGCACGACACGAAGTCTTCCACGCCGTACGCCGGCGACGAGTGCACGACGCCCGTGCCGCTTTCGGTCGTCACGTAGTCGCCGAGATAGACCGGCGCCGTGCGCTTGTAACCCGGATGCGCCGCTGCCAGCGGATGATGAAAACGCAGATCGACGAGCTTCGCGCCGGCCGTAGTCGCGATGACGTCGCCCGGCAGGCCGTAGTTCTGCAGGCACGCTTCGACGCGCTCCTCAGCAACGATCAGCAGGCCGCGCGGCGTATCGACGAGCGCGTAGACGATTTCCGGATGCACGTTCAGCGCCTGATTGGCGGGAATGGTCCAGGGCGTCGTCGTCCAGATGACGATGCCGCCTTCCGCCTTCGGTAGCGCGGGCAGGCCGAACGCCTGCGCGGTCTTCTCCGGTTCGGCGAACGCGAACACCACGTCGATGGTCGGATCGGTTTTGTCCTTGTACTCGACTTCCGCCTCGGCGAGCGCGGAGCCGCAGTCGAAACACCAGTTCACGGGCTTCAGGCCACGGAACACGTAGCCCTTTTCCATGATCTTGCCGAGCGCGCGGATTTCGCCCGCTTCATTCGCGAAGTTCATGGTCTTGTACGGATTGTCCCAGTCGCCGAGCACGCCCAGACGCCGGAAGCCGGCCTTCTGCTTCTCGATTTGCTCGCCCGCGTAGGCCCGCGCCTTCTGCATCACTTCGATGGCGGGCAGCGTCTTGCCGAACTGCTTTTCGATCTGGATTTCGATCGGCATGCCGTGGCAGTCCCAGCCCGGCACGTAGACGGCGTCGAAACCCGCGAGATTGCGCGCCTTGACGATCATGTCCTTCAGGATCTTGTTGACGGCGTGACCGAGGTGGATGTCGCCGTTCGCGTACGGCGGGCCGTCGTGCAGGATGAACTTCTTGCGCCCCTTCGACGCGGTGCGGATGGTCTCGTAGACCTTGTTGTCCTGCCATTCCTTGACCCACGCCGGCTCGCGCTTCGGCAGGTCGCCGCGCATCGGGAAGGGCGTGTCCAGCAGGTTGACGGGGTACTTCGAGGAGGCTTTCTCTTTCTTGTCGCTCATGGGTGACTCAGTGAATTCGGTGAGACGGCGCGAGGCGCCATGCGCGCGGTGCGCGGTGATTCGAAGGCGGGGCAGCGGGCGGCGCGTGAAGCACCGCGCGCTCACCTAATTCGATCGGTGGCCGAAATGGCGAAGCCGGTGGCGCGGCTGCCCGCGTTGCTCGCCGGCGGCAGGCCGAAATAGGCGCGCGCGTTGTCGACATCTTTCGCGATGGCGGCGCCCAGCGTTTCGAGGTCGACATACTTTTCCTCGTCGCGCAGCTTTTTCAGGAATTCGACGCGCACGAGCTTGCCGTAGGCGTCGCCGTGCCAGTCGAGCACGAAGACTTCGAGCAGCACGCGGCCGGAATCGTCGACGGTCGGGCGCAGGCCCAGACTCGCGACCGCGGGCAGCGGTTCATCGGCGAGACCGTGCACGCGCACGACGAAAATGCCCGCGAGCGCCGGCCGCTTGTGCGCGATCGGCAGATTCAGCGTGGGAAAGCCCAGATCGCGGCCGAGCTTGGCGCCGTGCACGACGTGTCCGCTGATGACGTATGGCCGCCCGAGCGCGATTTGCGCCGCGTCCAGATCACCCGCGACGAGCGACGCCCGCACCGACGACGACGAAATGCGCGTGCCGTTCGGGTGCGCGACGGTGGCCATCTGCTCGACTTCGAAGCCGTACTTTTCGCCGGCGGCCTTGAGCGATGCGAAGTCGCCCGCGCGTTTCGCGCCGTAGCAGAAGTCGTCGCCGACCATCACCCAGCGCGCGTGCAGGCCATCGACGATCACGTCCTTCACGAACGTATCCGGCGACTGGCTCGCGAACGTCTTGTTGAAGTGTTCGACCACCACGCGGTCGACGCCGTTGGTGCGCAGCGCCTCGAGCTTGTCGCGCAGCATCGCGATACGCGGCGGCGCGCCGGCCGGATTGAAGAATTCGCGCGGATGCGGCTCGAAGGTCATCACGCAGACCGGCAGGCCGCGCGCGTCGGCGGCTGCCCGCACGCGCGCGAGCAGCGCCTGGTGGCCGCGATGGACACCGTCGAAATTGCCGATGGTCAGTGCGCAGGGCGCCCGGCTTTCGGCATTGGGGAGGCCGCGAAAGACTCTCACGATAGGCGTTGGTCGGTGGAGAGGGCTGATGCTGCAAAGCGTTAGATTATAAACGTTCGCCGTGATCGACGGGCGCGCGCGGGCGGGACGCGTGCCGCACGCTGCCCGGCGCGCCGCTCTTTGGCACGATTTTCGCACCCGCCGAATGATAAAATCCGCGGATGAAAAAAATCGTCATCCTGATCTCCGGACGAGGCAGCAACATGGAGGCCGTCGTGCGTGCTTGCGCGCGCGAAGGCTGGCCGGCCCGAGTCCAGGCGGTCATTTCAAACCGGCCCGATGCCGCCGGGCTCGGCTTCGCGGCCGCGAACGGCATCGAGACCATCGTGCTGGATCATCGCCGCTTCGAGAGCCGCGAGTCGTTCGACGCGGCGCTCGCCGCTGAAATCGACCGCTTCTCGCCCGATCTCGTCGTGCTGGCGGGCTTCATGCGCGTGCTGACCGACGCCTTCGTCGCGAAATATGCGGGGCGCATGCTCAACGTTCATCCGTCGCTCCTGCCGTGCTTTCCGGGCTTGCGCACGCATCAGCAGGCGCTCGACGCCGGTGTGCGCGTGCACGGCGCGAGCGTGCATTTCGTCACGCCGACACTCGATCACGGGCCGATCGTCGCGCAAGCCGCGGTGCCGGTCGCAGCCGGCGACGACGCCGCCGCGCTCGCCGCGCGCGTGCTCAAGGTCGAACACGAGCTTTATCCGCGCGCGGTGCGCTGGTTTATCGAAGGGCGTCTTTCTATCGAAGGGGAGCGCGTCGCGCTCACGCCGTCTGAGCCGCAATGGCTCTTTGCCGACATTGCCGGGGAGGGCGTATGAGGCTGCATGGATTTCTGATCGGACAAACCGAAACACTGCTGGCGGACGTGCTGCGCTTCTCCGGCCCCGCCGATGCCGCGACGAGCCGCTTCTTCCGCGCGCATCCGAAGCTCGGCCACGGCGAGCGCGGCGTGATCGCGGAAGCGGTTTTCGCAGTGCTGCGCCGGAAAATGGAGTTTTCGCATCTCGCGGAGAGCGGCAGCGGCAGTCTGGCGCGGCGTCTCGCGCTGCTCGGGCTGATGCAGACGGCGGGCCTGAGCGCGCTGAAACCGTTCGTTTCCGCCGATGAATATCAGTGGCTCGCGCAGGTTTCGAAGATCGACCCCGCCAGCCTGCCGGTGCGCGTGCGCACAAATCTGCCGCAATGGATCTTCGACGCGCTCGGAAAGCGTTTCGAACCCGAAGAGCTCGCGCAACTCGCCGCGGCGCTGAACTATCCGGCGCCGCTCGACCTGCGTTCGAACCCGATCAAGGCGAGCCGCGAAGCCGTGCTGAAAGCGCTCAGGGAAGCCGGTATCGACGCGGGCGAGATGCCTTACGCGCCGTTCGGCGTGCGCGTCGACGGCAAGCCGGCCTTGACGCGCCTCGCGCCGTTCCAGGAAGGCTGGATCGAAGTGCAGGACGAGGGCAGCCAGTTGCTTTGCTCGCTGATGGCGCCGCGCCGTGGCGAGATGATCGTCGACTTTTGCGCGGGCGCGGGCGGCAAGACGCTCGCGCTCGGCGCGATGATGCGCTCGACCGGACGCCTCTACGCGTTCGACGTGTCCGACCGGCGTCTCGCGAAGCTGAAGCCGCGCCTCGCGCGCAGCGGCCTGTCGAACGTGAATCCGGTGCTGATCGACAGCGAGCACGACGCCAAGATCAAGCGCCTCGCGGGCAAGATCGACCGCGTGCTCGTCGACGCTCCGTGCTCCGGCTTGGGCACGCTGCGCCGCAATCCCGATCTCAAGTGGCGCCAGTCGCCGGCCTCCGTCGCGGAACTGACGCCCAAACAGCTGTCGATCCTCACGAGCGCCGCGCGGCTGGTCAAGACCGGCGGGCGCCTCGTCTACGCGACGTGCTCCATGCTCGACGCGGAAAACGAAGGGGTCGTGGCGCAGTTTCTGGAAACGCATCCGAATTTCCGCGTCGTGCCCGCGCGCGACGTGCTCGCGGAACAGCGTATCGATCTGGACACGGGCGACTATCTGTCGCTGTGGCCGCACAAGCACGGCACCGACGGCTTCTTCGCGGCGGTGCTCGAACGCGTGCCGGATGCCGCGAAAGCGCCGAAGGCTGCCGAGGCATCTGAAGCAACCGAAGCAACCGAAGCACCTGAAGCGTCCGAGTAAGCGCCCACGCGAGCATGCAGAACCGCTTCCTGAACGAACTCTCCGCGCGGCTCTTTCGCGACTTCGGCGAGCCGGAAGTGATCTGGCAGGTCGCCGTGCTGATCGGCCTGCTCGCGGTGGCCTGGTGGTGCGCGCGTCTCCTGCGCAAGAAGCTGGACGCGCGCCGCCAGTCGCGTTTCGAAGCCGTGCGCTTCGGCGCGGAAAGCCTCAACAAGGCGCTTTTTCCGCTGCTCGGCGCATTGTTCGTGTCGGTCGCGCAAGTGGTGCTCGCGCCTGTCATCCACACGGCGTTTTTGCGGCTGGCGCTGGTGCCGCTATGCGGTATCGCCGTCATCTACACGATGTTCTACGTCGCGCGACGGGTATTCAGCCGCGGCGAGGCGGAGCACGAGGCGAACGCGCTTCTCTATCTGTTCGAGAAACTGGTGACGGCGATCGTCTGGGGCGCGATGGTGCTCACCGTCATGGGCGTCCAGGACGACTTCGTGCACTGGATGGCGAGCGTGCGCTTCAATTTCGCCAACGCGCACATGACGTTGCTTTCGCTCGCCTCGGGCCTGCTGTGGGTGTGCGTCACCCTGATCGTCGCGATGTGGGCGGGCGCGTTGCTCGACGACCGTCTGATGCGCGCCCGTTCGCTCGACGCCAATCTCAAGGTGGTGCTCGCGCGCGTCGGCCGGGCGTCGATGATTCTCGCCGCGATTCTGGTGAGCCTGTCGATCGTGGGCATCGACATCACGGTGCTCGGCGTGTTCGGCGGCGCGCTCGGCGTCGGGCTAGGCTTCGGCCTGCAGAAGATAGCGAGCAATTACGTGTCGGGCTTCATCATTCTGCTGGACCGCTCCTTGCGGCTCGGAGACATGATCAGCGTGAGCGGCAGTCAGGGCACGGTCACGCAGATTCGCACGCGTTATACGGTGGTGCGCGGTCTGGACGGCATCGAGACGCTGATCCCGAACGAAAAACTAATCACCGATGTGGTGCAGAATCATTCGTCATACCTGACGCGCGGCAACGCGAAGATCGCGGTGCAGGTGAGTTACAGGAGCGACGTCGAGCGCGCGATGCAACTGCTGGTGGACGCCACACAAGGCGTCGAGCGCGTGTTGCAGGATCCGGCGCCCGCCGCGTTGCTCGCCAGCTTTGGCACGGACGGCATCAATCTGGAACTGAGTTTCTGGATCGAAGAAGCCGCGAAGGGCACGGGCGGCGTAAAGTCGCATGTCAATCGTGCCGTTTGGCGGTTATTCTCTGAGAACGGCATTGAAATTCCCTACGCGCAACGCGAGATCAGGATTATTGACGGCGTCGCGCTCACGCAACCCGATTCGGTACGAAATGCCGGAAATCGCGGCGAAGGCGCTGCACCGGCCGCCTGAACATCGGTCATGAGGTTCCATCCCCGGATTTGAGGCCGGAATCGACACCACTTCGAGGCGTAGGATTCACCTCGTTTAGGTAAGATTTAAAAAATTTCACCTTTAGGACAAAGACTTGGAACGCATGCAGTAGAATGCGATCGAACTTGCGCACGTTCCTTTCACGTGCCCGACAAGTTGCCGTGTGTCAGTTTTGACCGGCCATTTTTCCCGAATTTCACAGCTATATAGGTAAATTGCCTTGCTGAATTCTTCCCTCGAATTTCTCGCCAACGGATTGCTCGACTTTTCCTGGTGGCAGATTCTGCTGTTCACGCTCGCGATGACGCACGTCACCATCGCCGGTGTCACAATTTATTTGCACCGTTGCCAGGCGCACCGCGCGCTGGACCTGCACCCCGTCGCGAGCCATTTCTTCCGCTTCTGGCTGTGGATGACCACGGGCATGCTGACGGGCCAGTGGGCGGCAATTCATCGCAAGCACCACGCCAAGTGCGAGACCGAAGAAGATCCGCACAGCCCGCAGACGCGCGGCATCTGGAAGGTGCTGCTCGAAGGCGCCGAACTCTACCGCACGGAAGCGAAGAACGAAGAAACGATGCGCAAGTTCAGTCACGGCACGCCGAATGACTGGCTGGAACGCAACGTCTACACGCGTTATCCGATTCTCGGCATCAGCATCATGATGGTGATCGACGTCGCGCTGTTCGGCATCGTCGGGCTGTCGGTGTGGGCCGTGCAGATGATCTGGATTCCGTTCTGGGCGGCGGGCGTCGTCAACGGCCTCGCGCACTTCTGGGGCTATCGCAACTTCAATTCGGCGGACGCGTCCACGAACATCTTCCCGCTCGGCATCCTGATCGGCGGCGAAGAACTGCACAACAATCACCACACGTTCGCGACGTCCGCGAAGCTTTCGAGCAAGTGGTACGAGTTCGACATCGGCTGGATGTATATCCGCATCATGTCGGCGTTCCGTCTCGCCAAGGTCAAGAAGGTCGCGCCGACGCCGAAGCTCGCCGCGAGCAAGGCCGTCGTCGATCAGGACACGCTGCAGGCCGTGCTGTCGAACCGCTACGAAGTCATGGCGCGTTACGGCAAGGCGCTCAAGCGCGCGTATGCGCAGGAAATGGAAAAGCTGAAGGAAGCCGGCGCGCGCGAGAAGTATCAGCTGATGCGCGGCGCCCGCAAGTGGTTCCACAAGGAAGAGGACGGCCTGAACGAGCCGCAGCTCAAGCAACTGCCGGAACTGACCTCGGACAATCAGCGCCTCCGTACGTTCATCGAACTGCGCAAGGATCTGTCGTCGATGTGGGACCGCTCCAATGCGTCGCGCGAACAGCTCGTCACGCAATTGCAGGACTGGTGTCACCGTGCGGAAGAAAGCGGCATCAAGGCGCTGCAGGATTTCGCGCTGCGTTTGCGTCGCTACGCCTGACACGCGATATCCGTTAAAATTTAATGACGTCACAAGACCCCGCTCTGGCGGGGTCTTTGTTTTTGGGCGGCCGATTTTTCGCGGGATGTTTTTCGCTTGAAGCAGCGCAGGGGACTGGAGACATGGAAGCGATCAGGAGCGTCGAGTACGACCGGCCGCAAGGCCTGACGTGTGGAGTGGGCGAGGCGTGGGCGCGGTTGCCGGCAGCGCCGTCGCCGGACGAGAAGCGGGCGCTCAAGGAACGCATTCGCGCGTTGCTGCGGCGGGAAGAAGCGGTGCTCGTCGCGCACTATTATGTGGACGCCGAACTGCAGGAACTCGCCGACGAAACCGGCGGCTGCGTCGCCGATTCACTGGAAATGGCGCGCTTCGGGCGCGATCACGCGGCGAAGACGCTGGTCGTCGCGGGAGTGCGTTTCATGGGCGAGACGGCCAAGATCCTGAGCCCGGACAAGCGCGTGCTGATGCCCGATCTCGACGCCACCTGTTCGCTCGATCTCGGCTGTCCCGCCGACGAGTTTTCCGCATTCTGTGACGCGCATCCGGACCGCACGGTCGTCGTGTACGCGAACACCAGCGCGGCCGTGAAGGCGCGCGCCGACTGGATGGTCACGTCGTCGATCGGGCTGGAAATCGTCGCCGATCTGCACGCGCGCGGCGAAAAGATTCTCTGGGCGCCGGACCGGCATCTGGGCGGCTACATCCAGAAGAAGACCGGCGCGGACATGCTGCTGTGGCAAGGCTCGTGTCTCGTCCACGACGAATTCAAGGGCATCGAACTGGATTTGCTGCGGGCCGAAAATCCCGACGCGAAAATTCTCGTGCATCCCGAGTCGCCGGAAGCGGTCGTCGCGCTCGCGGATGTCGTCGGCTCGACCACGCAATTGATCGACGCCGCCGTGCGCATGGACGCGAAGCGCTTCATCGTCGCGACGGATCTGGGCATTCTGCACAAGATGCGGCTCGCCGCGCCCGGCAAGACCTTCATCGAAGCGCCGACCGCCGGCAACAGCGCGACCTGCAAGAGCTGCGCGCATTGCCCGTGGATGGCGATGAACGGTCTCGCCAATCTCGCCGACGTGCTGGAGCGCGGCCACAACGAGATTCACGTCGATCCGGCCGTCGGGTTGCGCGCGCGCGTGCCGATCGACCGCATGCTCGACTTCGCGGCGCGCCACAAGAAGCGTGTGCAGGCGAGCGGTGATCTCGCGAAGGACACCACGCTGTTCTCGAACGTGGGAGCCGCGTAATGACGTATCCGGCTATTTTCGAGGAAGTCCGCGCCCAATACGGCGAGGCATTCGACGCGGCGCTCGCGCGCAATGTCGTCGATGCGCTCGATGAAGACGTCGGCACGGGCGATCACACCGGCCGTCTCGTGCCCGCCGATGCGCGGCGCACGGCGCGCATCATCGTGCGCGAAGAAGCGGTGCTGTGCGGCGTGCCGTGGTTCGACGAAGTGATGCGCCGCGTCGATCCGTCGATCGAAATCGAGTGGCAGTATCGGGAAGGCGAGCGCATGGCGGCGAATTCGGTCGTCGTGCTGCTGCGCGGCCAGGCGCGCTCGCTCCTGACGGCCGAGCGCAACGGGCTCAATTTCCTGCAATTGCTCTCGGGCGTGGCGAGCGCGACGCGCCGCTATGTCGATGCCATCGAAGGCACGCGCTCGCGCATCCTCGATACGCGCAAGACGCTGCCGGGCCTGCGGCTCGCGCAGAAGTACGCGGTGCGCGTAGGCGGCGGCGCGAATCAGCGCCTCGCGCTCTACGACGGCATTCTGATCAAGGAGAATCACATCGCGGCGGCGGGCGGCGTCGGCGCGGCGATGGACGCGGCGCTCGCGCTCGACGCCGGCGTGCCGATCCAGATCGAAGTGGAAACGCTGGAGCAGCTCGAAACGGCGCTCGCGCATCGCGCGGAGTCGATCCTGCTCGACAACTTCACGCTCGACATGATGCGCGACGCGGTACGCATCACGGCCGGGCGCGCGTTGCTGGAAGTGTCCGGCGGCGTGAACTTCGAAACGGTGCGCGCCATCGCGGAAACGGGCGTGGACCGCATTTCCATCGGCGCGCTCACGAAGGACGTGCGCGCGGCCGATTTCTCGATGCGTCTGATCTGACGGCTAGACCGCGCGCCGCCGCGCCGCCGGCGGCATCAACACGGTCGGCAACGCTTTGGGCAAGGTGGACGGCCAGTCGCGGCTGTAATGCAGGCCGCGGCTCTCGCGCCGCGAGCACGCGCTTTCCACGATCAGCGACGCCACATCGACCAGATTGCGCAGTTCCAGCAAATCCCGGCTCACCTTGAAGTTCGCGTAGTACTCGTGGATTTCGTCGCGCAGCAGCGCGATCCGGTGTTGCGCACGCGCGAGGCGCTTGTCGGTGCGCACGATGCCGACGTAATTCCACATCAGACGCCGCAACTCGTCCCAGTTGTGCGCGACGACCACTTCCTCGTCCGGATCGGAGACGCGGCTTTCGTCCCAGTCGGGCAATTCGGCGTGACAGCCGTTCGAGAAACCGTCCGCCTCGATCGCCTCGGCGGCCGCGCGGCCGATCACGAGGCATTCGAGCAGCGAGTTGCTCGCCAGCCGGTTCGCGCCGTGCAGGCCCGTGTACGACGTTTCGCCGACCGCGTACAGGCCCGGCCGGTCCGTGCGCCCCGCCAGATCCGTGACGACGCCGCCGCACGTGTAATGCGCGGCCGGCACGACCGGAATCGGCTCCTTCGCGATATCGATGCCGAATTCGCGGCAGCGCGCGAGGATCGTCGGGAAATGTTCTTCGAGAAACGCGCGCGGCTGATGGCTGATGTCGAGATACACGCAGTCGATGCCGCGTTTCTTGATCTCGAAGTCGATCGCCCGCGCAACGATATCGCGCGGCGCGAGTTCGGCGCGCTCGTCGTGAGCGGGCATGAAGCGCGTGCCGTCGGGCAGGCGCAGGATGCCGCCTTCGCCGCGCACCGCTTCGGAGATGAGGAACGACTTCGCGTACGGGTGAAACAGGCACGTCGGATGGAACTGGATGAACTCCATGTTCGCGATGCGGCAGCCGGCGCGCCACGCCATCGCGATGCCGTCGCCGGTCGCGGTGTCGGGATTGGTCGTGTAGAGATAGACCTTGCCCGCGCCGCCCGTGGCGAGCACGGTGTGCGGCGCCTGAATGGTCACGGTGCGCCCGGACTTGACGTCGAGCGCATACAGTCCATGGCAGCGATGCCCCGGCAGCCCGAGACGGTCGGACGTGATCACGTCGATCGCGTAATGATCTTCGAGAATGGTGATGTTCGGATGCCGGCGCACGCGCTCGCTGAGCGTGCTGACGACCGCGTGGCCGGTGGCGTCGGCGGCGTGAATGATGCGGCGGTGACTGTGCCCGCCTTCGCGCGTCAGATGAAAGCCGAGTTCGGCGGAGCCGTCGCGCGTGAAGGGCACGCCTTCGTCGATGAGCCATTCGATCGCCGCGCGCCCGTTCTCGACGATGAAGCGGGTCGCCGCTTCGTCGCACAGGCCGCCGCCCGCGATGAGCGTGTCGCCGACGTGATCGTCGATGCTGTCGGCCGAGTCCAGCACGGCCGCGATACCGCCTTGTGCCCAATCGCTCGCGCCGATGTTCGCCGCGCGCTTGGCGAGGATCGCGACCCGCCGCGTCTCAGCCAGATTCAGCGCGACGCTCAAGCCAGCGAGCCCGCTTCCCACGATCGCCACATCGAAATTCATGCTGCCGCTTCTCCGTCCGTGTTCTCGTCGATAGCCGGCAAGCATAACCCGCGGTCATGATGAGGGACAGCGAAAACCCGAGCACGAACGTGTGAAAAGCGCATGAAAACGCGCCAGAAAAACAAAAAGCCCCGCAAGTTCTGACGCTTGCGGGGCTTTTTGCTGTCTTCGTTCAGGCTCTCAACATCAAGCGGTCTTTCTCCGTGCAGACGGAGAATAAGCTGCTTACTTGATCTTGGTTTCCTTGTACTCAACGTGCTTGCGGACGACCGGATCAAATTTCTTGATCAGCATCTTTTCCGGCATGTTGCGTTTGTTCTTGGTCGTCGTGTAGAAGTGACCCGTGCCTGCGGTCGATTCCAGCTTGATCTTGTCGCGTGCGCCCTTGGCCATGTGCGTGCTCCTTAGATTTCACCGCGTGCGCGCAGGTCTGCGAGCACGGCGTCGATACCGTTTTTGTCGATCAGGCGCAGGCCGGCGTTCGAGACGCGCAGACGCACCCAGCGGTTTTCGCTTTCAACGAAGAAACGGCGGTTCTGCAGGTTCGGCAGGAAACGGCGCTTGGTCTTGTTGTTTGCGTGGGAAACGTTGTTGCCCGACATCGGGCCTTTCCCAGTTACTTGGCATACGCGTGCCATGAGGACACTCCTAAATACACGTTGAGTCCGAGTCGAACGCTCGAATGAAAGCAGACGCTTCCGGTTCGATGCCTCTTATCGCCCAATTTGCCGATCGGGGACTTGGCAGCACGGTTATGCCAATGAGGACTGCGCTCAGCCCATCTTGCGGCTCACTTTGCAGTGGACCGCAGTGAACTTTACTCAGAACAGGTGGGTTGAGAAAAGCAAACGCGGATTGTAACAGCAAAAACCGTTCAATATCAAGCGGTTTCAAGAAGCCGCCGGGAGCTAGAGCCAGCCGTGGCGCGCGAACGAAAAGACTTCGTTTGCAGCTACGACGACGTGGTCGAGCAGGCGCACGTCGACGAGCGCGAGCGCGTCCTGCAGCGTCTTTGTCAGGCGGCGATCGTTCGCGCTCGGCTCCACGCCGCCGGACGGGTGATTATGCGCGACGATCAGCCCCGCCGCATTGAGCGTGAGCGCGCGCCGCACGATTTCGCGCGGATAGACCGCCACGCGCGTGAGCGAGCCGCGCGCCGATTCCTCGGCGAGCAGCAACTGATGGCGCGCGTCCAGATATAGACAGACGAACACTTCGTATGGCCGCGTGCCGATCAGGAGCCGCAAATAATCTTCGACGGCGCCCGGTGCGCTCAGCACCTCGCGATCGCGCGCCTTTTCCGCGAGCGCCCGCCGGCACAGCTCGGAGACGGCGAGCAGCGTGGCGGCGCGGGCCGGCCCGATGCCGCGTTCCTCGCGCAGTTGCACGGCGGACGCGTCGAGCACGCCGCGCAGCGAGCCGAAACGCCGCAGAAGCTGGCGCGCGACGTCGATGGCCGTCGCGCCCGAGACGCCCGTGCGCAGGAACAACGCGAACAGTTCCGCGTCCGAGAGCGAGGCCGGGCCCGTGTCCAGCAGCCTTTCGCGCGGCCGGTCGGCGGGAGCCCAGGCGCGGATCGGCACGACGGGAGGGCGCTTCGCGCTGTCCGCGTCGGCGGGGAGCGGCTGCACGAGCCGCAGATCGGCGCTCATCGCGAACCACCGGGACGTCTTGTCGCGCGGGCGAACGCACGCAGGACAGCGGAGCGTGACGCGTCCCGACACAACTCTGTCTTACAATAGCGGCTTTGGCGCGCGATTCGCACGGGCGCCGCGCGGTTCCCTGGCTTGCGCCGAGACGCCGCCCCATGCGCGCTCCGCGCCTCGTATCCGACTGAACGGCCACATCCAATACTCATGAGCATCATCGATATCTCCGAGGTGAAACCCGGTTCGCACGTCACGCTTCATTACCGGCTCGCACTTGCCGATGGTGCGGACATCGTCAACACGTTCACCGACAAGCCCGCGACGCTCCTGCTCGGTGCCGGCCAGCTCGCGGAGCCGCTCGAAGAGATTCTGCTGGGCATGAAGGTCGGCCACCACTCGACCTTTCAGCTAACGCCGGAACAGTCGTTCGGGCCGCGCAATCCGGAGCTGGTCCAGTGGGTGTCGCTCGCGACGCTGCGTGAAAACAGCATGATCGGCGAGCATTTTTCGCCGGGTGATCTTGTCGAATTCAATGCGCCGAACGGCGGGCGCTACGCCGGCGTGCTGAAGGAAGTCGGCGAGACGGCGGCACTGTTCGATTTCAATCACCCGCTGGCCGGCCAGGCGCTCGTCTTCGAAGTGAAAATCATCGGAATTCTGTAGCCATGAGCCTGACTGAAAGCCTCAACGAAATTCAGACCGACGTCGAAATCCTGCTCGCGCAGCCGCGCGGTTTCTGCGCGGGCGTCGATCGCGCAATCGAAATCGTCGAGCGGGCGATCAAGCTCTTCGGCGCGCCCATCTACGTGCGTCACGAGATCGTCCACAACGCGTATGTCGTCGAGGATCTGCGCAAGAAAGGCGCGATCTTCATCGAAGACCTGGCCGACGTGCCCGAAGGCAGCACGCTGATTTTCAGCGCCCACGGCGTCTCGAAAGCGGTGCGCGGCGAAGCCGAGGCGCGCGGCCTGCGCGTGTTCGACGCAACCTGCCCGCTCGTGACCAAAGTCCATATGGAAGTCGCGAAGATGCGCCAGGAAGGCTTCGATATCGTGATGATCGGCCACAAGGGTCATCCGGAAGTCGAAGGCACGATGGGCCAGTCGGGCGAGGGCATGCATCTCGTCGAGGATATCGAGGACGTGCTGAAGCTCGATCTGCCCGATCCGCAGCGCATCGCGTACGTCACGCAGACGACGCTCTCGGTCGACGACGCCTCCGCGATCATCAACGCGCTGAAGTCGAAATATCCCGATGTCAAGGAGCCGAAGAAGCAGGACATCTGCTACGCGACGCAGAACCGCCAGGACGCGGTGAAGTTCCTCGCGCCGCAATGCGATGTCGTGATCGTCGTCGGCAGCCCGAACAGCTCGAATTCGAGCCGTCTGCGCGAAGTGGCCGAAAAGCGCGGCATTCCCGCCTATATGGTGGATTCGCCCACGCAGATCGATCCGAAATGGGTCGAAGGCAAGAAGCGCATCGGCGTGACGGCGGGCGCGTCGGCGCCCGAAGTGCTCGCGCAGGCGGTGATTGCGCGGCTGCGCGAACTGGGCGTGCGCAGCGTGCGTTCGCTGGAAGGCATCGAAGAAACGATCGCGTTTCCGCTTCCGCGCGGGTTGTCGCTGCCGCAGTAAGTGGCTCACGTTTCGACGAAAAGCGCCTTCGGGCGCTTTTTTTTCGTCTGCACGATGATGCGCGCGCTCATCGCGGAACCCTCGCGTCCGTGACGACACCAAGCGTTCAGCACTGTTGTGGGGCGCGCGTCCGGATCGACGAATTCTTCTAAAAGCCTTCAGGGTTTCCCCGCAAATCCGATAAGCAAACGTGCGCGCCGAAACTCGGCCGATTACACCTGTTACCGTTATGGTGCAACTGCTGCACAAAGTCGGATCGCAACCCGGTTGCGCTTTGCGCCGAAAATTGCCCAAAAAAGGCGGTTGCAATGCTGGAAAACCCCGCCACGCAAGAATATTGCCTGTCTCATATTTAGCGTTACAATGCGCGCGTCTTGAAGCTAGATGGGTTCACGACACCCGTTTTTAGAGGCGCAGGAGACCTTATTGATGCGATTCAAGTTTGCTCACGCCGTGTCCATCGCGGCTGCGGTTGCAATGGCGACCGCATGCGGCAAGAAGGACGAAGGCGGAGCGGGCACGGCAGCGTCGGCGGCGAGTTCCGCGGCGGTGCCGGGTGCGTCCGCGCCGGCGCCGGCGAGTGAGGCAACTGTCGTGAAGATCGGTCACGTCGCACCGCTGACGGGGCTGCAGGCGCATCTCGGCAAGGACAACGAGAACGGCGCGCGGCTGGCGCTGGAAGAGATCAGCGCGCAGGGCCTGACGATCGACGGGCGGTCGATCCGCCTGGTGCTCGACGCCCAGGACGACGCAGCCGATCCGCGTACCGGCGAGGAAGCGGCGCAACGGCTTGTCGACGACCACGTGGTCGCCGTGATCGGCCACATGAATTCGGGCGTGTCGATTCCGGCGTCGAAGATCTACAGCGATGCCGGCATCGCGCAGATTTCGCCGTCGACGACGAATCCGGACTACACGAAGCAAGGTTTCAAGACGACGTTCCGCGTCGTGGCGACCGACACGCAGCAGGGCCCGGCGCTCGCCGGCTATGCGCTGAAGACGCTGCACGCGAAGAAGGTCGTCGTGGTGGACGACTCCACCGCTTACGGCCGGGGACTGGCCGACGAATTCGCGAAAACAGTGCAGGCGGGCGGCGTGAAGGTCGCGGCGCGCGAGGCGACCAGCGAAAAGGCCCGCAACTACAAGGCGATCCTCACGAAAATCAAACGCATCCAGCCGGACGTCGTGATGTACGGCGGCATGGATGTGACAGGCGGTCCGTTCGTGAAGGAAGCGGCGGCGCTCGGTATCAAGGCGAAGATTCTGGCGGGCGACGGCGTCTGCACCGACAAGGTGGCCGAGCTCGCGGGCGACGCCGTGCAGAACCTCGTCTGTTCGGAGGCGGGACTCGCGCTTTCGAAAATGGACAAGGGAGCGGACTTCGCGCAGAAATACGGAGCCCGCTTTCATACCCCGGTGCAGATTTACGCGCCGTTCACGTATGACGCGATGTACGTGATCGTCGACGCAATGAAGCGCGCCAATTCCATCGAAGCGCCCAAAGTGCTCGCGGCGATCGCCACAACGGACTACAACGGTCTGACGGGGCACATCGCATTCGACGACAAGGGTGATCTGAAGGCGGGGACGATTACGCTTTTCGACTTCAAGGACAAGAAGAAGGACGTACTCGACGTCGTCAAGCAGTAGCAGCAGGCGTGTGCAGTTCCGGCGGCGACTCACCGACAGCGCCGTTTTCGCATCCGTTCGGGGACGGCTGCAGCCTTATCCGGCCGCGGCCGGACAACCGACCGACCAACCTTTACCGGTTTTTTCAAAGTACGCGCAGTGCCGCTTCAGATTTCGCTTCCCACCGGTTTATCGGCCGGTGATAAAGGCGTAACCGAAACGCACGGGGCTAAGGAGCTTTAAATGGATATTTTCATCCAGCAGATCATCAACGGTCTGGTGCTTGGCAGCGTCTACGCCATCATCGCGCTGGGCTACACGATGGTGTACGGGATTCTCGGCATCATCAACTTCGCGCACGGCGACGTGCTGATGGTCGGTGCGATGGTCGCCCTCTCGGCGATCGGCGTCATGCAGAACCACATGCCGGGCATACCCGGGCCGATCATGCTGACGATCGCGCTCGCCATTGCCGCGGTCGTGTGCGCGCTGGTCGGCTACACCATCGAGCGGGTCGCGTACCGGCCGCTGCGCAAGGCGCCGCGTCTCGCGCCGCTGATCACCGCGATCGGCGTGTCGATTCTCCTGCAAACCATCGCGATGATGATCTGGGGCCGCAATCCGCTCGCGTTCCCGCAGTTGCTCCCGACCGATCCGATCAACGTCATCGCCGCCGACGAAACCCGTCCGGGCGCCGTGATCTCGATGACGGAAATCGTCATCATCGTGGTCGCGTTCCTCGTGATGGGCGGACTGCTCCTTCTCGTGCACAAGACCAAGCTCGGCCGCGCGATGCGCGCGATCGCCGAGAATCCGGGCGTCGCGTCGCTGATGGGCGTGAACCCGAACTTCGTGATTTCCGCGACCTTCATGATCGGCTCGGCGCTGGCGGCGCTCGCGGGCGTGATGATCGCCTCGGAATACGGCAACGCGCACTTCTACATGGGCTTCATTCCCGGCCTCAAGGCGTTCACGGCGGCGGTGCTGGGCGGGATCGGCAACCTGGGCGGCGCGATGGTCGGCGGCGTGCTGCTCGGTCTCATCGAACAGCTGGGCGCCGGCTACATCGGCAACCTGACAGGCGGCGTCTTCGGCAGTAACTATCAGGACGTGTTCGCCTTCATCGTGCTGATCATCGTGCTCGTGTTCCGTCCGTCGGGTCTGCTCGGCGAACGTGTCGCGGACCGCGCTTAAAGACCGTGTGAGGAGCTCAGAAAAATGACATCGATTCAACCGATTGAGCCGTCCACGACGCTCATCCCCGAGAAAAACACGACGAAGACGCTGGTCGTCGGCGTCATCACCGCCATCTTCGTGATCGCAGCACCGATGGTGATCGGCGCGGCAGGCGGCAACTACTGGGTCCGCGTGCTCGACTTCGCGATGCTCTACGTGATGCTCGCGCTCGGCCTGAACGTGGTGGTCGGCTTCGCCGGCCTGCTCGACCTGGGCTATATCGCGTTCTACGCGGTCGGCGCCTACGTCGCGGCCTTGCTGTCGTCGCCGCAACTGACCACCCAGTTCGAATGGATCGCGCAGCTCGCGCCGGGCGGCCTGCACGTGCCGTTCATTTTCATCGTGCCCTGCGCGATGGCGCTCGCGGCCACCTTCGGCGTGCTGCTCGGCGCGCCGACGCTGCGGCTGCGCGGCGACTACCTCGCGATCGTGACCCTGGGTTTCGGGGAAATCGTCCGGATCTTCATGAACAACCTCGATCGTCCGATCAACATCACGAACGGTCCGAAGGGCATCACGGGCATCGATCCGGTGACGGTGGCGGGCTTCAACCTGTCGCAGACGCACGAGTTCTTCGGCATGAAGTTCCCGTCGGTGTACATGTACTACTACCTGTTCGTGCTGTGCGCGCTGTTCGTGATCTGGGTGTGTACGCGTCTGCAGCACTCGCGCATCGGCCGCGCGTGGGCCGCGATCCGCGAAGACGAAATCGCCGCCAAGGCGATGGGCATCAACACCCGTAACGTGAAGCTGCTCGCGTTCGCGATGGGCGCGTCGTTCGGCGGTCTGTCGGGTGCGATGTTCGGCGCGTTCCAGGGCTTCGTGTCGCCGGAATCGTTCACCTTCTGGGAATCGATCGTCGTGCTGGCGTGCGTGGTGCTGGGCGGCATGGGCCACATTCCGGGCGTGATTCTCGGCGCGGTGCTGCTCGCCGTGTTCCCCGAATTCCTGCGCTCGACGATGGGTCCGCTGCAGAACGCCATCTTCGGCCATCAGATCGTCGATACCGAAGTCATCCGTCAGCTGCTCTACGGTCTGGCGATGGTGCTGATCATGCTGTATCGCTCGGAAGGCCTGTGGCCCGCCGCGAAACACGAAGACAAGATCGCGAAGATCGCAAAGCGCAGCGGCAAGAAGCCGGTGCGCGCATAAGGCGGAGATTCAGAACATGAGCGAAAAACAAACGCGACTGTCCGTCAAGGGCGTGAACAAGCGCTTCGGCGGCTTGCAGGCACTGTCGGATGTGGGTCTTCAGATCGAGGAAGGCACGATCTACGGCCTGATCGGCCCGAACGGCGCCGGCAAGACGACGTTCTTCAACGTGATCACCGGTCTCTACACGCCGGACTCCGGCGAGTTCAAGCTCGACGGCCGGGCCTACACGCCGACCGCCGTGTATCAGGTGGCGAAGGCGGGCATCGCGCGCACGTTCCAGAACATTCGTCTGTTCGGCGGCATGACCGCGCTGGAAAACGTGATGGTCGGGCGGCACGTGCGCACGAAGCATGGGCTGATCGGCGCGGTGTTCCAGACGCCGGCCGAGCGTCGTGAAGAGCGCGAAATCAAGGAACGCGCGCTGGAACTGCTCGAATACGTCGGCGTGCTGCAGTACGCGGACTATACGTCGCGCAATCTGTCGTACGGTCACCAGCGCCGTCTGGAAATCGCGCGCGCACTGGCGACCGACCCGAAGCTGCTCGCGCTCGACGAACCGGCTGCCGGCATGAACGCGACGGAGAAGGTCGAACTCACGCGTCTGCTCGACAAGATCCGCTCGGACGGCAAGACGATTCTTCTGATCGAACACGACGTGAAACTCGTGATGGGATTGTGCAACCGCATGACGGTGCTCGATTACGGCAAGGTGATCGCCGAGGGTCTGCCGCAGGACGTGCAGAAGGACCCGAAGGTGATCGAGGCATATCTGGGTGCGGGGGTGCACTAAATGGCGACCACAAGCGCGATGTTGAAGGTCAAGGGGCTGCAGGTGAATTACGGCGGCATCCAGGCGGTGAAGGGTGTCGATCTGGAAGTCGGGCAGGGCGAACTGGTCACGCTGATCGGCGCGAACGGCGCGGGCAAGACCACGACGATGAAGGCCATCACCGGCCTCAAGCCGTACTCGGGCGGCGATATCGAGTACATGGGCGAGTCGATCAAGGGCGTGCCGACGCATGAGCTGCTGAAGCGCGGCCTCGCGATGGTGCCGGAAGGCCGCGGCATCTTCGCGCGCATGTCGATTCTCGAAAACATGCAGATGGGCGCGTATCTGCGCAACGACACGGACGCCATCCAGAAGGACACCGAGCGCATGTTCGGCTTCTTTCCGCGTCTGAAGGAACGTGCGTCGCAGTATGCGGGCACGCTCTCGGGCGGCGAACAGCAGATGCTCGCGATGGCGCGCGCGCTGCTCTCGCGACCGAAGCTGCTGCTGCTCGACGAGCCGTCGATGGGTCTCTCGCCGATCATGGTCGAGAAGATTTTCGAAGTGGTGCGCGAGATTTCGTCGGAAGGGCTGACGGTGCTGCTCGTCGAGCAGAACGCGCGGCTCGCGTTGCAGGCGGCCAATCGCGGCTACGTGATGGACTCGGGCACGGTCACCATGTCCGGCGACGCGAAGATCATGCTCGACGATCCGAAGGTTCGCGCGGCGTATCTCGGCGAGTAAGCGGGCGAATAATTGAGCGAATGAGCCCGGCGCGTAAAGCGCTGCAAAAAAAGCCGGCTGTCACGCGAGTGACAGCCGGCTTTTTCAATTGAGCCGCTTGCCGAGACTCACGACCTCGTCCATCCGGTAACCGAGCTTTTCATAAAAGGCCCGAAGCCCGGTCTTGACCGCCAGGATCTGCAGATTCAGCTTCGGGCATCCGAGCTGCGCGAGCGCGGCTTCCGCATGGCGCATCAACGCGCTGCCATGGCCGTGCCCCTGACGCTGCGGCGCGACCGCAAGCGAATACACCCAGCCGCGATGCCCGTCGTATCCGGCCATCACCGTGCCGATCACCTCGCCCTCCGCCACGCCGACGAAGAACAGTTCCGGCTGCGTCTTCATCTTGTTTTCGATCGACAACGCCGGGTCGCGCTGCGGCCGCGATGCATCCGCGTACTCCGGAAACACCTCGCGCCACAGGGCGATCACGGCGTCGCGATCGCGTGCATCGAACGGGCGGATGATCACAGCGAATCGAGCACCGAGCGCAGCATCGTCATCATCTGGTCGATTTCGTCCTTCGTGACGTTGAGCGCGGGCATGAAGCGCAGCAGGTTCGGGCGCGCGGCGTTGAGCAGCAGGCCGTCGGGCTGCATCAGACGCGCCTTTTCGACGATTTGCGGACCCTTGTCGCTGTCGAGCAGCAACGCGCGCAACAGACCTTCGCCGCGCTCGCCCTTGAAGCCGCGCTCGGCCGACAGCTTCAGCAGTTCCTGCTTCAGATACTCGCCGCGCTCGCGCACGCCTTCGAGAAAGCCGGGCGCCACGAGTTGCGAAATGACCGAGAAACCCACTGCCGTCATCAACGGATTGCCGTTGTACGTGCCGCCCTGATCGCCCGCCTCGAAGCACGCGATCTCCGCCGTCGACAGCAGCGCCGCGAGCGGCACGCCGCCGCCGATGCCCTTGCCGAGCGTCATGATGTCCGGCTCGATGCCCGAGAGTTCGTACGCGAAGAGCGTTCCCGCGCGGCCGCAGCCGCTCTGCACTTCATCGACGATCAAGAGCAGGTTGTGTTTCTTCGTCAGTGCGCGCAGTTGCTGCATGAATTCGCGCGTCGCGGGAATCACGCCGCCTTCGCCCTGGATCGGTTCCAGCATCACGGCGACCGTCTTTTCGCCGATGAGCGCTTCGACCGACGCGATGTCGTTCAGATCGGCCTTCGGGAAGCCCGGCACTTGCGGCGCGTAGATCGTGTCCCAGCCGGGCTTGCCGCTGGCGGACATCGTCGCGAGCGTGCGGCCGTGGAAGCTGTGATCGAAGGTGATGATCTCGTACGCGCCGTTCCTGAACTTCCTGCCCCACTTGCGCGCGAGCTTGATCGCGCCTTCGTTCGCTTCGGCGCCGCTGTTGGCGAAGAACACGCGGTCGAAGCAGCTGTTCGCGGTGAGCAGGCCCGCGAGCTGCGCCATCGGTGCGTTGTAGAACGCCGGCGACGGGTTGATCAGCGTGCGCGCCTGCTTCTCCAGCGCTTCGATCATGCCTTCGTTGCAGTGGCCGAGCGAGTTGACGGCCCAGCCCTGGATGAAGTCGAGATAGCGCTTGCCCGTGTTGTCGTAGAGCCAGGAACCTTTGCCATGCGTGAACACGATCTCGGGACGGTTCGTGATGTACATCAGCGAATCAACGGGGTACTCATTGAAATTCATGACAGCGGGCTCCACGAAGGCGTAAGCAAAAAAAGAGAAAACGGCGCGGGAAAAAACAAAAGCCACGGATTTCCGTGGCTTCATTTCGTACGCTTCGAACAAACCGAACCAAGCGCGCAAATGCGTGACGAGCCAGCGGCATCCCTAGGGGAGCGGCGAGCGGCGACGTCGAAGTGCGTTCAGGATTCTGATCATTCGCGAAGGATACGTTAAGCGGTTGCTGCCTGTAAACCGGGCACGCGGATTTTTTGTCCGCGTGCAGGCTTCGTGCAGGATCAGACCGGATGCGCGAGATCCGCCGCGCTGGTGAACGAGTCCGCGTAGAACTCGTCGTCCGGCAGGCGATGATGCTGCGTGAAATCGCGCTGCGCCGACTCCACCATGACAGGCGCGCCGCATGCGTACACCTGATAGGCGCTCAAGTCTGGCAGATCCTCGATGACAGCGCGATGAACGAAGCCCGTGCGGCCGGTCCAGTTGTCCTCGGCATCGGGTTCGGAGAGCACCGGCACGAACCTGAAGTTCGGCACTTCGCGCGCCCATTGTTCGGCGAGATCCATCATGTACAGGTCTTTCTTCCGGCGTCCGCCCCAGTAGAGCGTCATCGGGCGGTTCAGATTCTTGAACACCGCATGTTCGATGATCGCCTTGATCGGCGCGAAGCCCGTGCCCGAGGCGAGCAGCACGATGGGTTTGTCCGATTCGTCGCGCAGGAAGAACGTGCCGAGCGGGCCTTCGAAACGCAGGATGTCGCGCTCCTTCATGGCGCCGAACACGTGATCGGTGAACGTGCCGCCGGGCATGTGACGGATGTGCAGTTCGAGCGGGCCTTCGTGATGCGGCGGGCTCGCCATCGAATAGCTGCGGCGTTTGCCGTCTTTCAGGATGAACTCGATGTACTGCCCCGCGAGATATTGCAGGCGCTCGTTGGCGGGCAGTTGCAGCTTGAGTTCGATGACGTCGTCGGCGCGGCGGCCGAGCGCGTTCACGCGGCACGGCAGCTTCTTCACCTGCACGTCGCCGACGCCCGCGACTTCGCGCACGTCGATTTCCAGATCGGTCTGCGCGGTCGCGCAGCAGAAGAGGGCGAGGCCGCGCGTCTTTTCGTCGTTCGACAACGCCGACGACGAATGCGGCGCCTGCTCGACTTCGCCGCTCACGACCGTGCCCTTGCACGAGCCGCACGCGCCGTTCTTGCAGCCGTACGGCAGGCCGATGCCCTGGCGCAGCGCCGCGGTCAGCACGGGTTCATCGGGTTCTACTTGAAACTGCCGGCCGCTTTGCCGGAGCGTTACGTTGAAAGCCATAGATCGATTTCTGCGATGTGTGGAGTTGTCTCGAGTTGTCTTTTGCCGCGCCGCGCGCTCGTTTCAGGCGACGGCTAGAATGCCCGGATGATCGCCACTCGAAACCTTCGCCGCGCGCGCGTTTTGATCGTCGGATGCGGCGATGTCGGCATGCGCGCGCTGCCGCTCTTTCAGGCCCGGGCCGCCGCGCCCCGCGTGATCGCGCTCACGCATCATCCTGCGCGCGCGGGCGAGTTGCGCGCAGCCGGCGCTGCGCCCGTTGCCGGCGATCTCGACCTGCGCCGCAGCCTCGGCCGGCTCGCGGGCCTCGCGCGCACCGTGCTGCATCTCGCGCCGCCGCCGCGCGCGGGCGAAACGGACACCCGCACACGCGCGCTGATCGCCGCGCTGAGACGCCCGCGCCGCTCACCGGCGCGCGGCATGCAAAGCCGCTGGCGAGCGCCGGATCGGCCCGGAAAAACGCCTTTCATTGTACCCGACACCCCCGGCACGGCCACGAAGCGCCGGAGGCGCGGCGCCGCGCCCTTGCGTTTCGTCTATGCGAGCACGAGCGGCGTCTACGGCGATTGCGGCGGCGCGTGGATCGACGAAACGCGGCCGGCGCGCCCGGACAACGAACGGGCGCGCCGGCGCGTGTCGGCGGAAAAGCAGTTGCGCGCGGCGGGTGTGCAAAGCGGCTGGAAGGTGTCGATCGTGCGGATTCCGGGCATTTACGCGGCCAACCGGCTGCCGATTCCGCGCATCGAAAAGGGCATGCCCGCGCTCGCCGAAGCCGACGACGTCTACACGAATCACATTCACGCCGACGACCTCGCGGCGATTCTCGTGCGCGCGCTCACGCGCGGACGGCCGCAGCGCGTGTTCAACGCGTCGGACGACACGGATCTGCGCATGGCGGATTATTTCGACCGCGTGGCCGACGCCTTCGGACTGCCGCGCGTGCCGCGCATTTCGCGGCAGGAAGCGGAAGCGCGTCTCGAGCCGGTCACGCTTTCGTTCATGCGCGAATCGCGACGGCTCTCCAACACGCGCCTGAGGCGCGAGCTGCGCTACGTGCTGCGACATCCGAGCGTCGACGACTTTCTGCGCTCGCACGCGCCGCGCTAGATCAGCGCCGGGATCGTTTCCAGCAGGACGAAGCACATCAGCGCGCCGATCAGTGCGCCGATGAGATTCGGCGAATACTTGTGCCGCATGTGCATGACGACTGCCAACACCCCGATGAGGACCGCGCTCAGAGCGACGAAAGCGATCAGCGCGATGGCCGAATGGGAGACCATGATGCCCTCCTGCTTTTTTGATAGTCATTTTTGGTATCCGTAAGCTCAGTATATGAGTGCGGATCGAGGAAGGCATGCTGCGCCGCAGCGCCACGCGTTAAGGGCTTACACCGATTTGCGTGCTCAATGTGCGGCGATAAACGCGACGACGTCCGCGAGCACGGGCGACGGGTCGCGCCGGGACGCCGAAATCTCGTCGACGAGCTGGACGTGGCCGTATCCCGGATAAGTCTTCAGTTCGACGAAATCGTCGCGGGCGCGCAACGCGTCGGCGAAACGCTCGCTGTTGCGCGGATCGACGACCGTGTCCGCGGTGCCGGTGGCGAGCAGCATCGGCGGCTCGTCGCCCGTGACGAAATCGATCGGCAGCGTGCGCCCGCGCAGCGTCGCCGGGAAAATGTCGGCCATGTGCGGCTCGCGCGGCGGGATGGCCGCGTAAGGGCCCGCGAGCCCGATCATGCCGGCGAGCGCGCGCTTTGACATGCCGTTGGCGGCCAGATAGCGCGGATCGGTCGCGAGCAGCGCCGCGATGTGCGCGCCGGCGGAATGCCCCATCACGACGATGCGGCCCGGATCTGCGCCGAACTCCCGCGCGTGATCGCGCGTCCAGCGCACGGCGGCGGCCGCGTCGTCGACGAAGCCGGGAAAGATGGTCTCCGGATACACCCGATAATCCGGCGCGACGGTCACGATGCCCTGCCGCGCGAGCGTCTCGCCGATGCCGCGCGCGTCGGCGCGTTCTCCCGCCTGCCAGCTTCCGCCGTAGAAATACACGACCACCGGCCGCGCGGCGCCTGAGCGCAGGTCGGGCGCGTAGACGTCGAGCCGCTGGCGGGGCAGGGTGCCGTAGGCGAGGCCGTCGGCGCGTTCGTCGTCCTGCGCATGCGTGCGGGACGCGGCGAGGCCGGCCGCGCAGGCCGCGAGCGCCAGGGAAATGAACCGCCGTCTCGCCGGGATGGGCATGGTGTCCTCGACTTTCGATGGAAATCGACAGCGGCGGGTGCGCGGCGGCTAGTCCGACTGTTCGCGCAGCGCGGCGAGATCGGCTTCGTCGAGCCAGCGCCACGCGCCGTCTGCGAGCGACTCCGGCAAAGCATAACCGCCGACGCGTTCGCGATGCAGTTTCTCCACCCGGTTGCCCGAGGCCGCAACCATGCGCTTCACCTGATGGTATTTGCCTTCCAGCACGGTGAGTTCGAGCAGGCGGTCGTCGCGCCGGACGGCCGCGAGCGCGGCGCTCGGCTTCATTTCGCCGTGCAGCAGTACACCTTCGCGCAGTTTCGCGAGCTGCGCGTCGTCGAGCGGATGGCGCACCGTCGCGAGATACACCTTCGGCACCTTGCGCCTGGGCGAGGTGAAGGCGTGGACGAATGCGCCGTCGTCGGACAGCAGGAGCAGGCCGGTCGTGTCCTGATCCAGCCGGCCGACGGCCTGCACGCCGCGTTCGACGAGCTGCGGGGGCAGCAGTCGAAAGATGCTCGGATGATGCTGCGGATCGCGCGAGCATTCGTAGCCCGCGGGCTTGTTGAGCGCGAGATACGCCTTCTCGCGATATGTCCAGCGCGCTTCGTCGACTTCGAATTCGAGCGCGGGCGTGACGGGAAGCTCGTCGCGGGGATCGTCGCGCACGACGCCCGCGATGCGCACGCGGCCCTCGGCGAGGATGCCGCGGCACTGGCGGCGCGACCCGAAGCCTTGGGAAAAGAGGAGGGTTTCGAGGTCCATCGGATGAGCGGAGTTGAAGCGCGCATTCTAGCAAGCCGCGCTTTCAGCCTTTCGCGCCGCGCCCGCCGCGTTTTGCATCGGCGATAAAAAAAGCGCCGCCCGAAACGCGGGCGGCGCCGAATGTGGCGATGCGTTCCCGGCCAGCGGGAGTTCCGCGGCCGAAGTCATCGCCCAGGGGAACGGGACGTGGACGTCACTGCATGTCGATGCGCCCGTACACGCCGTCGGCTTCGAAGTTCGGCCCGGCGGCGAAGAACAGCGTGTTCGACGGCTGCGCGCTCAGGTTGTTGCCGAACGCGATGCCCCACAGCCCGCGCTGCACGAGCGGCGTGCCGTCGGCGTTGACCAACTGGCCGACGAACGCGCCGGTATTCGGATCGAACGCGTTGATGGTGCCGTCGCCGAAATTGCCGACGAGGATGTCGTTGCTGAACGTGCCGAAGTTGCCCGGCGCCTGCGCCACGCCCCACGGCGCGTTGAGCGGACCGTTCGGCGCGAGGCGCTGCGTGAGGTTGCCGTCGAGATCGAATACGTCGACGAAGCCCTGGCCCGCGCCGGCCACGTCGTCCTCGGCGTCGCTGTCCTGCTTCGCGTAGGTGACGTAGATCTTCGCGCCGATCGCCTGAATGCCGAAGGGCGCGAAGCCCGCCGGAATCTGCGTATCGCGGAAGCCGCCCGGCACGACGATCTTCGTGAACGTGCCGTCGAAGACGTCGATCTTGTTGTTGTGGAAGTCGCTCGCGTAGAGGCGATGTCCGCCCGACGCGGCCGTCGCGATCGCGAGGCCCTTGTAGATCGCGCCGGACGCGCTCGAATCGACGACCGTGAAGGCGTGCGTCATGTCGACGGCGGGCGCCCACGCGGTGATCGAGCCGCCTTCGCCCGCGAAGAGAAACGCCGCGACGCCGGACTTGCCGTTGCGTGCGATCAGGAGATCCGGTCCTTTGTTGAAGACGATGCCGGTCGGATTGGCCGGACCGTTCGCCGTCGGCGGAATCGATACGACGAGCGACTGGACGACGCCGTTGCCGTCATACAGCGTGGCCGTCTGCGTGCCGTTGTTGGCGACCCAGACGAAGCCGTTGGGGTTGAACGCGACGCCCCAGCCGTTCTTGAGATTCGGATCGGTATGCGGCGCGGGAATCGCGCCATCGGATACGACGATCGACATCTTGAAGCGGGTCGGCGCGGGCATGTTGTCGTCCGAACCGCCGCCGCACGAGGCGAGGCCGGTCAATGCGGCGAGCGCGACGGTACAGGCCGCGACACGGCTCCACAATCCGTTCTGCATGATGGTGACTCCTCTGGCGCGAGGGCGCCGTCAGTTCGTTCGTCACCTCTAAACGGATGGGCGTGAAGGCTTATTCCGTTGGCAATCCTCCTGATCGTTGCGATGCGCGTTTGGCCCGGCGACGCTCAGTGTGCGTCGCCGCGTCCTCTCGATACCGTCGGCACGCCCCAGCTGACCGTCGACGTGTGCGACTGATCGTCCTGTTCGCCGGATGTCGCGGCGTGTCTCCCGCCCACGGTCCAGCGGCCGTCGAAGGTCATCGTCGGCACGACCGGTTTCGGAATCCCGCTGGCCTGCCGGAAGTATTCGGTGTTGGTCTCGTTCTGCACGGCAAGCGCCTGACGCAGGCTCGATTGCGCCTGTCCGTTGCGCGGATCGAGCGCCACGGCGCGGCGCGCATTGCGCAACGCGCAGCTCGGCTCCTTGCTCGCGGCGCACGAGCGGGCGGTGGCGATTGCGCTGTCGCGTGCGCGTTCCTGGCGGGACAAATCGGCTGCAAGCTGCTGGATTTCCGGACTGCGCGGCTGGTTCGCGGCGAGACCGCGCATGTGGCGTCGCGCGGACGCGAGATCGCGGCTGGCGAGCGCCTGCTGGACCGCCGCGATGTTGCGCGCGACGGAAGGCGGAAGCGCTTCCGGAGCCGGGTGGACCGCGGGGGCGGCGGGTTTTTCGATCGAAGCGATGGTTGTGGCGGCCGGGGACGTTGTGGCCGTTGCCACTGTTGTCGCGGCGCGTGGCTTGTCCTGCGCGATTGCGCGCTGCGGCGCGGCGGCCTTTTCTGTCGATGCGACGGTCGCGGGCGTTGTGGACGTTGCAGCAGCGCGTTGCGGCGCGGCGGGCTTGTCCGTCGATGCGACGGTAGCAGGCGTCGTGCTCGTCGCAGCGCGCGATGGCGCCGCTGGCTGAGGCGCAGGATTCGGCGCCGTGGCCGCGGCAAGCGCGGCTGGGCGCGGCGTGGATGCGGGCGTGCTCACGCCGGGCGTCGGCGCTTTGATGGCGCTGGCGGCGGCGAGCGTCGGATTCTCACGCGATTCCGTTTTCGTCGGCGACGCGTCCTTCACGGAAGGCGCCGCCGCGACGACCGGACCGGTCGCGCTGCTCGACGCGACCGGCTTCGTCGAAACGGACGCCGCCGGTGACGCGACGACGTTCGCGGACGTGATCTGCGTCGAGGGTTTTGCGACGGGCGCGGCCGCGAGCGCGCTGGTCGCCGGCGGCGGCGTTGTCGTCGTGGCTGTCGCCGGAAGCGTTGGCGGCGCGCTGGCTGCGGCGACGCGTGGCGGCGTCGGCGCGGGCTTCTCGATGCGCGTTTGCGCCGGCACAGCATCGGGCTGTGTTCGCGTCGCGACTGAGACGCCGGGTGCCGCCGGTTTGAGCGCGGTCGCGGCGGCGGCTTGCGGGCCGGTGCTCGTGACGCCCGCCGCGGCCTGTGCAACACCTTGCGATGCGCCGGACTTCGCAGTTTCCGCGACGCGACCGGCCTTTGCCGGCGCCGCCGACGCCGGTACGGCCGCCTGCGTGCTCGTCGATTCCGGTTTGGCGCGCGTCAGCGAAGCGTGCCGTGTGTCGCCGGCGCTGCCTGGATCCGACGCGCCGTCGTGGATCGGTCCGGCCGCGCTGATCGCGGGACTGCGTTTCGCGGCGTCGACATCGTCGCCGGAATGAACATACCAATACCCGCCTGCCGCGAGTCCCGCGAACACGCCGCCGACCAGCACCGCGATCCCGCTGCGCGCGGGTCCGCGCGATGGCGCCTGCGCTTCGTCGCCCGGCTCGGCGAGGCTCGGATACGACGTCACCATCCGGCGGCGCACGACGCGCTTGAGCCAGTTGGCGTCGCGCAGATCGACGATATCGAGTTGCTCCGGCGTCACCGCGGCGGCGGGGGCCGCGGACGCCGCGATTTCGGCCGCCGAGGTGAGGATCGCCCCCTGGCGATCGGCGCCGCAGGACGGGCACGTGTCTTCCTCGACCCGGGAGACGGTGTTGCAGCGGCGGCAGATTACGGAGTCGAGCGACAGCGAGTATTCGGTTCGATTCATGTCGCACCCATCTTCGAGTTATGGCTCGACGCGTCGCGCGAGCACGTCACGGCATCGGGAAGTCCTAAGCAACCCGAAATGCGGCCACTGCGCGGGCGAGCATCCTCGTGATGCTCCGCGCGCCGAGGTTCGATGCCGATCGGAGGCCCATTTTTGCGGCGCGCAGCGAAACGCGTCTACGCGATTGCGCACATTCGCGTAACGAACGGATTAGGGGAAACGCTAACGGGCAGGGCGATCTGGCGGCGTCTGCGCGACGCGGACGAGCGGTCCGGATGACTTGCCGGGCGTCTGGGCGCGGGCACGACTCAACGTCGGCCAATGCGACAGGACGATGACGATCCGGCCGCCTCATCCGGTCGCGAATCTTCGGCCTACTATGCATTCCGATCGCGTTGGAAAAAACGCCAGACGCGGCGAGATCCCGATCCGCGCCCGAAACCGGCGTGGCCAGAACGCAAAAAAGCCGCTCACGAAGGAGCGGCTTTTCTGAAATTCCTGGTGCCCAGGGCCGGAATCGAACCGGCACGCCTTGCGGCGGGGGATTTTGAGTCCCCTGCGTCTACCAATTTCACCACCTGGGCCTGTATCGGCTGCACGGCGCAAAAGCAGCGACCAGCCGATAGAGTCGGCGATTATGACCCAAAACGCCGTCGCGGGCAAGCGCCGCCGGGCGCGATTGCCGTCGCCGCGTTCTACTGCGCCAGATAAACGAACGCGCCGTTGCGGATCGTGCCCATCACGCTTGCGCGCTGATCCAGGCCGGCGTGATCCGTCGCGCTCGTATTCACGACGCCGTTCGGCACGACCAGCTCATGCGCGTGCTCGAGTTCCGCGCGCAGTGCAACGCGAAACTCCTTCGTGCCGGGCTTGCCGGCCTTCAGCGCGCGCGCCACCGCATCCTGCAGACGCGGATACACGCCCGCCGCGTCGCCCGCGAACTGCGTGACCGTGCCCTTGCCGTACTTGTCCTCGTAAGCGTTCGCGAACGCGAGCGCCGCTTTCTTCGACGGATGATCCGCCGGCAGCGTGCGCGCGACGACCACCGGCTGAGTCGGGAACAGCGTGCCTTCGACGTCCTTGCCGCCCAGCTTGATGAACTCCGGCGTCGCGATGCCGTGCGTCTGGTAGATCGCGCCCTTGTAGCCGCGCTCGACCAGCGTGCGCTGCGGCAGCACGGTCGGCGTGCCCGCGCCCGCGATCAGCACCGCATCGGGCTTCGCGGCGATCAGCTTGAGAATCTGCCCGGTGACGCTCGCGTCCGTGCGGTTGAACCGCTCGCTCGCGACGATCTTGATATGCCGCAACTCGGCGAACTTGCTGAATTCGTTGAGCCAGCTGTCGCCGTAACTGTCCGCGAAGCCGATGAAACCAACCGTCTTCACGCCGTGATTGGCCATGTAACGCGTCATCACATCGGCCATGGCGCGGTCGGTCTGGGCCATCTTGAACGCCCACACTTTCTTGCCTTCCTGCGGCTCCACGACCGACGCCGAGCCGATCAGCGTGATCATCGGCGTTTCGTATTCGGCGACCGGATCGAGCGCCGCGAGCGCCGCCGGCGTGATGTTCGGGCCGACGATCACATCGACCTTGTCCTCGGTGATGAGCTTGCGGATATTGCGCACGGCGGCGCCGGGGTCCGAGCCGTCATCGAGGATGATGTACTCCGCGTTCTGCCCGGCGATGGTCTTCGGCCACATCAGCATCGCGTTCTTGCTCGTGATGCCGATCGCGGCAGCCGGGCCGGTGCTCGACAAATCGATGCCGACTTTCAATTGCGCCTGCGCGCCGGCGGTCAATACAGACAAAGCGATGCCGGCGAGCAGCCGGCTCGTGAACTTCGACAACGTCATCGGAAAGGTCTCCAGGGGAAATGCATTGATTCTTGTCGGCGACTCGGCGCCGTTTGTTCTACAGCTCGTAGCTTTCGTGCTCGCCCGAGAGCGCCTGCTCGATCAGCTTGCGGTTGAGCGACGGCGACAGCAGTTCGACGAGCGTATACACATAGCTGCGCAGATACGCGCCCTGCTTGAGCGCGAGACGCGTGACGTTCGTGCCGAACAGATGGCCGACCGGCATTGCGCGCAAATGCCGGTCGCGCTCCGGATTGAACGCGATATCCGCCATGATGCCGACGCCGAGCCCCAGTTCGACGTAAGTCTTGATCACGTCGGCGTCAATGGCTTCGAGCACGATGTCCGGCGTCAGATTGCGCAGCGCGAACGCGTGATTGATCTTGGTGCGCCCGGCGAACGACGCTTCGTACGTGATCAGCGGGTACTGCGCGAGATCGTCGAGCGTGAGAAGCTTGCGCTCCAGCAGCGGATGATCCGGCAGCATGACGGCGAGATGCTGCCACTGGAAGCAGGGCAGCGACACCAGCTCTTTATAGTTGGCGATGGCTTCGGTCGCGATGGCGATATCCGCCTGATCGTGAATGACCATCTCGGCGACTTGCGTCGGGCTGCCTTGCAGAATCGCGAGGTGAACCTTCGGAAAACGCTTCTTGAACTCCGCGATGGCCGCCGGCAGCGAATAGCGCGCCTGCGTGTGCGTCGCGGCGATCACGAGATTGCCCTGATCCTGCGCCGCGTAATCTTTACCGACGCGCTTCAGGCTCTCGACTTCCTGCAGGATTTTCTCGACCGACGCGAGAATGATGCGCCCCGGCTCGGTGAGCGATCTCACGCGTTTCCCGTGCCGCGTGAAGATCTCGACGCCCAGTTCGTCCTCGAGTTCGATGATCGCCTTGGAGACGCCCGGCTGCGACGTGTACAGCGCCTTCGCGGCCTCCGTCAGGTTGAAGTTCTGCCGGACGGCCTCGCGCACGAAGCGGAACTGATGCAGATTCATTTATAACCTTTACTTATAACCATCAGGCATATCAAAGTAATTTTTCAGTCGTTTGCAATATATAGCAGGTTCTTTACTATCAGTCCAATTTTTCCAATATCCATATCTGTTTTCGTCATTTGCTTATGAGGGTTCCGTCTGAACGGTGCCGGCGGCGAAGACTCAATGAATATTCGATGGACGAGACGCGCTGCGTAACCTAGGACGCCGCGCTTTGACAAAAACTTGGGGCCCCCGAATGTACCAATACGATCAGATCGACCAACGCATCGTCGACGAACGTGTCGCGCAGTATGCAGACCAGGTTCGCCGTCGGCTGTCGGGCGAATTGAGCGAAGAGGAATTCCGTCCGCTGCGTCTGCAGAACGGTCTGTACATGCAGCGTCACGCGTACATGCACCGCATCGCGATTCCGTACGGCAACCTGCGCAGCGACCAGATGCGCGTGCTTGCCGCCATCGCGCGCGAGCACGACCGCGGCTACGGTCACTTTTCCACGCGCACCAACATCCAGTTCAACTGGGTCGAGCTCGAAGAGACGCCGGAAATCCTGCGCAAGCTCGCGTCGGTGCAGATGCACGCCATTCAGACGTCGGGTAATTGCATCCGCAACATCACGGCCGACCAGTTCGCGGGCGTCGCACCGGATGAACAGGTCGATCCGCGTCCGTGGTCCGAGATCATGCGTCAATGGTCGACGTTCCACCCGGAATTCGCGTGGCTGCCGCGCAAGTTCAAGATCGCGGTGAACGGTTCGACGGAAGACCGCGCGGCCGTGCAGGTGCACGATCTGGGCGTCTATCTGAAGAAGAACGCGCAGGGCGAAGTGGTCATGGACATCCTCGCGGGCGGCGGGCTGGGCCGCACGCCGATCGTCGGCGCGATCATCAAGCGCGATCTGCCGTGGCAGCACCTGCTCACGTACTGCGAAGCCGTGCTGCGCGTCTACAACCGTTACGGCCGCCGCGACAACATGTACAAGGCGCGCATCAAGATTCTCGTGAAGGCGCTCTCGCCGGAGAAATTCTCGAAGCAGGTCGAAGAAGAGTGGCAGCACCTGAAGGACGGTCCGTCGACGCTCACGCAGGCGGAAGTCGAGCGCGTGTCGGCGTTCTTCGCGCCGCCCGCGTACGAAAAGCTCGCGGACACCGACGCCTCGTATGAAAAGCATCTGATCGAGAGCAGGCCGTTCGCGCGCTGGGTCGAGCGCAACGTGCGTCCGCACAAGGTGCCGGGCTATGCATCGGTGACGCTGTCGCTCAAGCCGCGCGAGATCGCGCCGGGCGACGCCACCGACAAGCAGATGGACGACGTCGCCGATCTGGCCGACGAGTTCTCGTTCGGCGAAATCCGCGTGTCGCACGAACAAAACCTGATTCTCGCGAACGTGAAGAAGCACGATCTGTACACCGTCTGGGAACGCGCGAAGGCGCTCGGTTTCGCGACGGCGAACATCGGCCTCCTGACGGACATCATCGCGTGCCCGGGCGGCGATTTCTGCTCGCTCGCGAACGCGAAGTCGATTCCGATCGCACTCGCCATTCAGGATCGCTTCAACGATCTCGACTACGTGCACGACCTGGGCGACCTGTCGCTGAACATTTCGGGCTGCATCAACGCGTGCGGTCACCATCACGTCGGCAACATCGGCATTCTGGGCGTCGACAAGGACGGCTCCGAGTGGTACCAGGTGACGCTCGGCGGCGAGCAGAGCTCGGGCGCGACCGGCGCGCATCTCGGCAAGGTGATCGGGCCGTCGTTCTCGGCGGAAGAAATGCCCGACGTGATCGCGCAGGTGATCGATACCTTCGTCGACAACCGCGGCGAAGGCGAGCGTTTCATCGAGACGTTCAATCGCATCGGCATGGCGCCGTTCAAGGAGCGCGTGTACGCATCGCGCCAGGCTCACGCTTGAGGATTTTCAAATGACGTTGATTATCAAGAATCGCGCGGTCGTGGAAGACAGCTTCACCGTGGTGCGTGCCGCCGAAGACGGCGCACTGCCCGCCATCGATGCGCTCCCGGCCGGCCGAGTGATCGTGCCTTTCGCGCTGTGGAAAGAACACAAGTCGGCGATCGTCGCGTCGCGTGCGAAGGAAGACATCGGCGTGTGGCTCGCGCCCGATGACGAACCCGCCGACCTCGCACCCGACTTCGACTTGCTTTCCGTGATCGCGGTCGATTTCCCGGTGTTCCGCGATGGCCGCGGCTTCTCCATCGGCCGCCTGCTGCGCGAGCGCTACCAGTGGACGGGCGAACTGCGCGCGATCGGCGACGTGCTGCGCGATCAGGTGCTGTTCCACTCGCGCTGCGGCTTCGATGCGTTCGCCGTGCGCGCGGACAAGGACATCAACGACGCGCTCAATGCCTTCACCGAGTTCTCGGAGCTGTATCAGGGCGCAACCGACAATCCCGAACCGCTGTTCCGCCGTCGCGCGGCGGTTCTGGCCGCACGCGGAGCGTAATGCATGACGCCTGAATTGCAAGCCAAGGTTGAACGCCTCGACACGTTGCTCGATTCGATCGCGGCGCGTCACGAGCGCGTCAAGCTAGCCAGCAGCCTCGCCGCCGAAGACATGGTGCTCACGCATGCCATTCTGTCGCGCGGCGTGGGGATCGGCATCTTCTCGTTGAACACGGGCCGCCTGCACGCGGAAACGCTCGGCATGATCGAGCGCGTGAAGGAACGCTATGGCTACGATATCGAGCAGTTTCATCCGCAGCAGGACGCGGTCGATGCCTACGTGCGCGATCACGGCCTGAACGCGTTCTACGAAAGCATTGATTTACGCAAGAGCTGCTGCCATATCCGCAAGGTCGAGCCGTTGAACCGCGCGTTGTCGGATGTCTCCGCGTGGGTCACGGGCCAGCGCCGCGAGCAATCGGTGACGCGCGCCGAACTGCACGAGGAAGAGCAGGACGCGCCGCGCGGCATCGCCAAGTTCAATCCGCTCGCGGACTGGAGCGAAAGCGATGTCTGGGACTATCTCAAGGCCTTCGACGTGCCGGTGAACCCGCTGCACGCGCGCGGCTATCCGAGCATCGGCTGCGAGCCTTGCACGCGCGCCGTGCGCCCCGGCGAAGACAGCCGCGCGGGCCGCTGGTGGTGGGAATCGCGCGACACCAAGGAATGCGGGCTGCACATCACGAACATCAAGATCGTGGAAGAAGCGCCAAGCTCCGCGATCTGAAGGCAGCAAGGCGCGCGAACGACGCGCCGGCGCCTTAAGCACCAAACCCTGTCATTGAACGCATCGTCACTCTGGAACACGCATGACGCTGCATAAAAAAGGATCGACGAACATGAGCACCACGCTCGACTCTACCGTCCCGGCCCCGATCGTCAACAAGGCGACCCGGATGGATCACCTCGACTGGCTCGAAGCCGAGTCGATCCACATCATTCGCGAACTCGTCGCGGAATGCAGCAAGCCCGCACTGCTGTTCTCGGGCGGCAAGGACTCGGTGGTCGTGCTGCATCTCGCGCTCAAGGCGTTCGGTCTCGGCGCGGGCCGCAAGACTCAGTTGCCGTTCCCGCTGGTTCACATCGACACGGGTCACAACTTCCAGGAAGTGATCGACTTCCGCGATCGTCGCGCAGCCGAAATCGGCGCGGAACTGGTCGTCGGCCATGTCGAGGATTCGATCAAAAAGGGCACCGTGCGTCTGCGTCGCGAGACGGATTCGCGCAACGCCGCGCAGGCGGTGACGCTGCTCGAAACCATCGAGGAATACGGCTACACGGCGATGATCGGCGGCGCGCGCCGCGACGAAGAAAAGGCGCGCGCGAAAGAACGCATCTTCTCGTTCCGCGACGAATTCGGCCAGTGGGACCCGAAGGCGCAGCGCCCGGAACTGTGGAGCATCTATAACGCGCGCCTGCACGCGGGCGAGCATCTGCGCGTGTTCCCGATCTCGAACTGGACCGAACTCGACGTGTGGCAGTACATCGCGCGCGAGAAGCTCGAACTGCCGTCGATTTACTACGCGCACGACCGTGAAATCATCCGCCGCAACGGTTTGCTCGTGCCGCTCACGCCGCTCACGCCGCTGCGCGAGGGCGAAACGTCGGAAGTGGCGCAAGTGCGCTTCCGTACGGTCGGCGACATCAGCTGCACGTGCCCGGTCGCGAGCGATGCCGACGATGTCGAGAAGATCATCGCCGAGACGGCCGTGACGGAAATCACGGAACGCGGCGCGACGCGCATGGACGACCAGGCGTCGGAAGCCGCGATGGAACAGCGCAAGAAGCAAGGTTATTTCTAAGCCACACGCCCCGAGGAACGAGAGAATCATGAGCATCTATCAAGCTGAAGACCTGGGCGTGTTGCGCTTCATCACGGCGGGCAGCGTCGACGACGGCAAGAGCACGCTGATCGGCCGCCTGCTGTACGACAGCAAGGCTGTGCTGTCGGACCAGTTGTCCGCGATTTCGCGCGCGAAGAACAAGCGCACGGTCGGCGATGAAATCGATCTGTCGCTGCTGACGGACGGGCTGGAGGCCGAGCGCGAGCAGGGCATCACCATCGATGTCGCGTACCGCTATTTCGCGACCGCCAAGCGCAAGTTCATCATCGCCGATACGCCGGGCCACGAGCAGTACACGCGCAACATGGTGACGGGCGCATCGACGGCGCATGCCGCGATCATTCTCGTCGACGCCACGCGCGTCACGTTCGAGAACGGCGTCGCGCAACTGCTGCCGCAGACGAAGCGCCACAGCGCGATCGTCAAGCTCCTCGGCCTGCAGCACGCGATCGTCGCGATCAACAAGATGGATCTGGTCGATTACAGCGAAGCGCGTTTCAACGAAATCCGCGATGCGTATGTCGTGCTCGCGCGTCAGCTCGGTCTGTCGGATGTGCGCTTCGTGCCGGTGTCGGCGCTGAAGGGCGACAACATCGTCACCGCGAGCGAGCGCATGCCGTGGTACGCGGGCGAGCCGCTGCTCGATCTGCTGGAATCGCTGCCCGTCGCGCAGCCGAACGATCAGGCGCTGCGCTTCCCGGTGCAGTGGGTCGCGCGTCAGGACGGCTCGCAGGCCGACGATTTCCGAGGCTACATGGGCCGCGTGGAAGCCGGCGAAGTGCGCGTCGGCGATTCGATCGTCGTGCTGCCGGGCAATCGCGACGCGACCGTCGCCGAGATCATCGCGCCGGTGCCGGGCGGCGTCGCGCCGGTGGACCGCGCGTTCGCGGGCCAGACCGTGACGATCCGCCTCGCGGAAGACGTCGACGTGTCGCGCGGCGACACCTTCGTTCCGGCGACAGCGAAGGTCGAGCCGGCGAAGAAGCTCGAAGCCGATCTCTGCTGGTTCGACGAGGAGCCGCTTTCGCCGCAGCGCAAGTATCTGCTGAAGCAGACGACGAACACGGTGTTCGCGCGCATCGGCGCGGTGAAAGAGGTGCTGGACGTGCACACGCTGTCGCATTCGGTCGACCGCAGCACGCTCGCGATGAACGACATCGGCCGCGTGGCGCTCACGCTGCAGAAGCCTCTCGTCGCGGACGAGTACGATACGCATCAGGGCACCGGCGCGTTCGTGCTGATCGACGAGGCGACGCATCACACGGTCGCGGCCGGTATGATTCGTGCATTCTCTGCATGAGCCATTTGACCGCTTGAGTTCATCGATGAAAGCTATGGGGAAGGTCTATCTGATCGGCGCGGGGCCGGGCGCGGCGGATCTCATCACCGTGCGCGGCATGCGTCTGCTGGAACAGGCGGATGTCGTGCTGCACGACGCGCTGGTCGAGTCCGCCATGCTCGATTACGCCGCGGGCGCGAAGAAGATCGCGGTCGGCAAGCGTTGCGGACAGCGTTCGACGGCCCAGCACTTCATCAACAAGCAGATCGTCGATGCGGCGCGGGAGCACGAGGTCGTCGTGCGTCTGAAAGGCGGCGACCCGATGCTGTTCGGCCGCGCCGACGAAGAAATGCGCGCGCTCGAAGCGGCGGGCATCGAGTACGAAGTGGTGCCGGGCATCACGGCGGCGCTGGCGAGCGCGGCGGCCTTGAAGCGCTCGCTGACGTTGCGTGGCGTCGCGCGCAGTGTCGCACTGGCGACGCATTCGCGCGCGCCCGACAGCGACGAGATCCGCGAGCAGGCAAAGGCCGACTCGCTCGTGTTCTACATGGGCCGCGACAGCGCGCCGGACATCGCCCAGCAACTGATCGACGCGGGCCGTCCGGGCTCGACGCCGGTCGCGATCGTCGAAGCGTGCAGCACGCCGCGGGAGCGCACGTTGACGTTGACGCTCGCGCGCATGGCGTTGGGCGAGGCGCAGGAATGGCTGGATGCGTCGCAGCCGAGCTTGTTGATGATCGGCGAGGCGTTTCGCGAACGCGCGGCGGCGAAGCCGAAGGTGCATCTGAAAGGGATGCAGGCTGCGGCTTGATGTGGGCTGCGGCAAATGAAAAAAACGCACCGTCGACGGTGCGTTTTTTTATGCCGATTAGAATTCGACCGGCTTGATCTTCTTCTTTTTCGAATTGTTCGCCAGAACGGCGTCGAGTGTCGCGATCGTCGTGGCCTTGCATTCCAGCGCGACCGCCAGATGAAGCGCATCTCCGGCACGCAGGCCAGTCGACGCATCCAGCGTGAGAAGCGCCGCTTGATGAAAAACCGGTGGTTCGGTGGGCGTCAGCTGCAAGTCGCTCGCGCACATTCGTTCGAAGCTTCGCCAGGCGAAAGCCGACTGCTCGTCCGTAATCTGTCCGGTGCGCCGCTTGATGCCGAGCGCGCTCGCGAACTCCGTGACACACCAAGCGCCCGAGATCAAATCGTCTTTCGCCGTTGCGTACCAGCGCGAAACCGCGGCACTCATGCGCTCCCTGACGCAGAGCGCGACGAGCACGCTCGTCTCGACATAGACCATCAGTAGCGGGCTTCGCGCCGGAGTTCGTCCATGACCGATTCGGTCATCGCCATTTCATCGCGCGTTTTGGCAAGCTCCTCCGCGAACGCCCGGCGGTCCCATTTCGCCGCACGAAGGCAGATTCCGCCGTCGATGGTGAGACTGGCCTGGACCTGATCGCCCTCGGCAAGTCCGGTGTGACGGAGGTAGTCGGCAGGCAGGCGCACGGCGAGACTGTTGCCCCATTTCGAAATGAGCAAGTTCATCATGACCTCCGGTGGATATACGAAAAAGTATATCCAGTAAAGCCCGCCATCGAGGGGTCCGACACTCGGCCGAACGGCCAGCGCGATTCTACTGGGCCGCCTGCCGCAAACAATATGCGGCCACCGCATCCAGCACTGCGTCGTCTTCGCCAACGGCCGTCGCGCAATCGATCGTGACCTCCGGATGCGCCGCCCGGCACCGCTCGACGATTTCAGGCAGATCCTTCCTCACATGCCCGCCCTGCCCGAAGAACACGGGAACGACGGTGATCGCATGACAGCCGTCGGCGGCTTGCCGGGCCACCGCCGTGGGCAAATCCGGCGACATCAACTCGAGAAAAGCCAGCGATACCGGATCCGTCCTCGATGCCCGCAGCTTCGCCGCGAGCCGCTCGAACGGCTCGGCCCAGCGCGGATCGCGCGCGCCGTGGCCGAACAGGATGATGCCGTGTTTGTCGATCTTGTTCATCGCGCGCTCCCGGAAAAGCGGCGTCAGTGCCGCTCCACCCATTTCAGGCCCAGCAATCCGACCGCCAGATAGGCGAGGGCGGGCGCCGCCGCGGTGATCGGCGCAGGCCAGGTGTTCAGGTTGCCGATGTGCGAGAAGAGCGTGTTGAACAACTGGAAGCTCATGCCGATCATGATGCCGCCGAACACCTTCACGCCGACGACGCCGGCGCGCGTGTGCAAATAGGCGAACGGCAGCGAGAGAATCAACATCACGAACACGGCGAACGGATAGAGAATCTTGCGCCAGAACGCGATCTGATAACGCTGCGTGTCCTGATGATTCTCGGTCAGATGCTGAATGTACCGGAACAGATTGAACATCGACATGCGGTCGGGCGACACCAGCAGCACCGACAGAATCTGCGGCGTCAGTTCCGAGCGCAGCGAATATTCGGGCAGCGTCGTCTGCGCGGCGCGATAGACCGGGTTCAATGTATCGCCTGGATTCGTGGCCTGGGGCGGCGCGTCGCTCAGTTGCGTGTCCGTGACGCCCGTGAGCTTCCAGTGGCCGGGCGGCTCGTACACGCCGCTCTTCGCGATGCGCACGTTCGTCAGGCGGAACTTCGAATCGAACTCGTAGATGCGCACGTTGGCGATCGTCGTGTCCGGATTCAGGGTGCCGACGTTGACGAAGCGCGTCACCTGTTCGCCGTTTTCTTTCGCGGTCAGTGTGTCCTTCACCCACACGCCGGACTGGAAGTTCGACGACACCGACGAGCCGAGCGCCTCCAGCCGCACGCGCTCGGACAACTGATCCGTGTAAGGCCCGACCACCTCGCCGATGATGTACGTCACCAGCACGAGCGGAACGCCGATCTTCAAGAGCGAGCGCAGCGCCGCGCCCGTCGAGAGCCCGGACACGCGAAAGATCGTGAACTCGGAGGCGGCGGCCATCTGCGCGAACACGTAGATGGCCGAGATCAGCGCGGCGACGGGAATGATCTCGTAGAAGCGCGAAGGCGTCTGCAACGCGACGCGCAGCACGGCGAGCGTGAACTTGTAATTGCCGTGCCCGACCGTGTTCAGTTCGTTGATCAGATCGAAGAAGAAGAACAGGCCCGAAAACGCGAACAGGATGAAGATGAACGCGAGATAGATCTGGCGCGCGAAGTATCGTTCGTAGATGCGCATCGCGTCAGGCCCCCTTCGACAGCGACGGGAGTTTGAAGAGCGGCCGGTTGCGCACCCGCAGCCAGAAGATGAACGCGACGAGCGCCGTCACGATCACATGAAGCCCGACGATGCCCACGCCGAACGAGAGCTTGCCCTGCTCGATCCACGACTGCACGACGTTCAGCAGGTTCGAATATGTCAGATAGATCAGCACGGCCATCACGAGATTGATCGTGCGGCTGCGCCGCGGGTTCTGATAGGAAAGCGGAATGGCAAGCAGCATCAGGTTAATGGCGATAAGCGGCAGGCCCGCGCGCCACGCGAACTCCGCGAGATTCTCGTTGCTCGGATTGGCGAGCAGTTCCGGCGTCGGGATGCCGGTCGTGGTGGGGGTGTTGATGATCTGGTGATTCAAAATCTTCACACCATAACGCTCGAACTCCATGATGCGGAAATTCGGCTGGCCGGGCTCGCCGTCGTAGCGGCGGCCGTTGTCGAGCACGATGAAGCGGTCGCCGTCATCGCGCGTTTCGGTGTGGCCCGTCTGCGAGACGATCACGTTGACCTTGCCGCCTTCGGTGCTGGTGACGAACACGTTCTGCACCTTGCTCTGATCCGGCGACATCTTCTCGATGAAGAACACGCGATGGCTCGACGGCGACTCGCGGAACTGGCCCGGCGCGAGCAGCGACACTTCATCGCGCTGCTGAAAGCGCGTCTTGATGAGCTTGCTCTGCTGGTTCGACCACGGCCAGCCGACGAACGCGAAGAAGATGATGAGAATGATGATCGGCGTGGAGAACACGGCGATCGGCTTGATGAGCTGCGTCTGGCTCACGCCCGAGGCGAGCCACACGACCATCTCCGAGTCGCGGTACCAGCGCGTGAGCACGAAGAGAATGGAGACGAACAGCGTCACGATCAGCATGACCGCGAGATAGCCGATGACGGTGAGCCCGATCAGCACGACGACGTCTTTCGGGTCGACCTGACCTTGCGCCGCGAAGCCGACGATGCGGATCATCATCGTGGTGAGCATGATCGTGAGCAGGACCATGAACACGGCGCCGGCCGTATACGCGAGTTCGCGCTGCAGGGAGCGTTCGAAGATCATTTGATTAGCTTTTGGCCGGCGGCGATGCGGCATGACACACGCATCTCTTGACAAACGGGGAGGGCAATACGCTTACCCTCACGCCGCGTGCCTGTGACCGCCGCGGAAAAAATAGCGGATAATTGCGGCTTTCATCCTTCAGCCAAGATTTTATCCGAGGATAAGCGCGATGGACTTTAGCATAAAAGCCTGTGATTGGAGCAAGGGCGAGGCAAATGGTTTCCTGACAGGAAAGTCGGATGTCATCGTCCTCGGCGTCTTCGAAGCGCAAACGCTCACGGGCGCCGCGCGCGACATGGACGTCGCCACCAAAGGCCTCATTTCGCGCGTCGTGAAGGCCGGCGACATGAGCGGCCGCGCGGGCACCACGCTGCTCGTGCCCGAAGTGACCGGCATCGGCGCATCGCGCGTGCTGCTCGTCGGTCTCGGCAAGCAGGACGCCTTCAGTCAGAAAGCCTACGGCGAAGCCGTGCGCGCCGCGTGGCGCGTGATTCTCGGCTCGAAGATCGGCCAGGCGACCTTCACGCTCGCCCAGTTGCCGATTCTCGAACGCACCGCCGACTGGGCCGTGCGCGCCGCCATACTCGCGCTGCGCGAGCTGACCTACAAGTTCACCCAGATGAAGAGCAAGCCCGACAACGGCGCGCGCTCGCTCAAGAAGATCGTGTTCAGCGTCGATTCCGCGGACGAGAAAGCGGCCAAGGTCGCGCTGAAGCAGGGCGTCGCGATCGCGAACGGCATGGACCTCACGCGCGATCTCGGCAATCTTCCGCCGAACGTCTGCACGCCGACCTATCTCGGCCAGACCGCGAAGAAGCTCGGCCGCGACTGGAAGCTGAAGGTCGAAGTGCTCGGCCAGAAGCAGATCGAGGCGCTGGGCATGGGCTCGTTCCTGTCGGTGGCGAAGGGCTCGATCGAGCCGCCGCAATTCATCGTCACGCAGTATCAGGGCGCGGGCGCCGAGACGGGCAAGACCAAGGGCAAGAACGCGCCCATCGTGCTGGTCGGCAAGGGCATCACGTTCGACTCGGGCGGCATCTCGATCAAGCCGGGCGAAGCCATGGACGAGATGAAGTACGACATGTGCGGCGCGGGCTCCGTGTTTGGCACGATGCGCGCCGTCGCCGAGATGGGGCTGAAGCTCAACGTGATCGGCGTCATCCCGACCTGCGAGAACATGCCCGCGGGCAACGCGCTCAAGCCGGGCGACATCGTCACGGCAATGAACGGCACGACCATCGAAGTGCTCAACACCGACGCCGAAGGCCGTCTCATTCTGTGCGACGCGCTCACCTACGCCGAGCGCTTCAAGCCGGCCGCCGTGATCGACATCGCCACGTTGACGGGCGCGTGCATCATCGCGCTCGGCCATCACAACACGGGCCTCTTCTCGAAAGACGACGCCCTCGCGGGCCAGTTGCTCGACGCCTCCCGCGAGGCGATCGATCCGGCCTGGCGCCTGCCTCTCGACGACGAGTATCAGGATCAGCTGAAGTCGAATTTCGCGGATCTCGCGAACATCGGCGGACGTCCGGCGGGCAGCGTGACGGCGGCGTGTTTCTTGTCGCGCTTCGCGACGGCTTATCCTTGGGCGCACCTCGACATCGCCGGAACCGCATGGAAGAGCGGCGCGGCGAAGGGCGCGACGGGCCGTCCCGTGCCGCTGCTCTCGCAGTTCCTGATCGACCGCGCAGCGCTGTGAACAAGCCGTGACGCGCATCGACTTTCATACGAATGTCGGCGATCCGCTCGCGTACGCCTGCCGCCTCGCGCGCAAGGCGTATCTGAGCGGCAAGCCGCTCGTCGTGCTCGCCGAACCGGCGCGTCTCGCCGCGTTCGACGAGCAGTTGTGGACCTTCCAGCCGCTCGAGTTCGTGCCGCACTGCATGGCGAAGAGCCCGCTCGCGCAGGACACGCCGGTCGTGCTCACCTCGAATCTCGACGAAGCGCCGCATCATCAGGTTCTGGTGAATCTGGGGGCGCCGGTGCCCGCGCAGTTCGCGCGCTTCGAGCGGCTCGTCGAGATCGTCGGCAGCGACAGCGACGAACTGGCCGCGGGACGTGAGCGGTTTCGCTTCTATCGCGATCGCGGCTACGCCATCGAGACGCACAAGCAGGGCGGTTGAGCGAACAGAGGGCGGGGTGCCGGCTGCGCTACGCTCGCATCACACAGGAGACCCGCCAGATGACGAACAAACCCGAATCCTTCGATCCCTCCATTCCGGTTCTGACCGATGTCGTCGTGCCCGGCAAGCCCGAGTACGCGCGCGCGCCGTCCGCCGCCGATGAAGCCGCGATCGAATACGATGCGGAGCTGATCGCCGAGCGCTTGCGCGGCCGCTTCACGGGCTTTCTGACCGGCGAGGCGCGCGGGCTTATCGAGGAACGTTGCCGCGACGCGCTGCGCGAGCATTCGACGCAGCTCGTCGCCGCGATCACGCGCGAAGTGGCGGCGGCGCTCGAAGGCCGCATGAGCGAATGGGTGCGCGAGGCGGTCGAAGCCGAGTTGCGCCGCCAGCGCGGCGAGTAAGTTTCAGCGCAGCGAGAGAATCCAGTCAGCGAGCGCCACGGCCTGATCGGACGAAATCTGCGTGTTCGCGGGCATCGGCACCGGACCCCACACGCCCACGCCGCCTTCGACAATCCTGCGCGCGAGCGTCGTGCGCGCGCCGTCGACTTGCGCATACCTGTGCGCGACGCTGTCGAACGACGGTCCCATGAAGGTGCGCGACATCGAGTGGCAACTCATGCAGTTGTGGCTCTGCGCGAAGCCGAGCATCGACGCCGACGCATCGTTGCCCTGCGCGTGCGCCGTGCCGAATACGGCGAGCAGCGCGATGCCCGCGACTAAACCTTCCCGCTTTGCATTCATCTGGTCTCCCCGATGTACACGCCCGGTTCGTGCTGTCGCGCATTATAGGAGACGTATCGCGGCGCATGCATCATGAAAAAGGGGCGCCCGCGCGCCCCTTCGTCCGAACGCGGGATGCCCGGATCAGCCCGTCACGGCGCCGCGATTGGCCGGCAGCGCGAGCGCCGCGAATTTCGCCAGCACGCCGCGCGTGTATTTCGGCGCGGGCTTTTTCCACGCGGCGCGGCGGTGCGCGAGTTCCGCGTCATCCACGTTCAGTTGCAGCACCAGCTTGTGTGCGTCGATGGTGATCGAATCGCCTTCCTGCACCAGCGCGATGGTCCCGCCCGCGTACGCTTCCGGCGCGACATGCCCGACGACCATGCCCCACGTGCCGCCCGAGAAACGTCCATCGGTGATGAAGCCGACGCTTTCGCCCAGCCCCTTGCCGATGATCGCCGAGGTCGGCGCGAGCATCTCCGGCATGCCGGGGCCGCCTTGCGGGCCGAGATAGCGCAGCAACAGGATGTCGCCGGCCTTGATCTTGTCGCCGAGAATCGCGTCCATGGCGCTTTGCTCGTCCTCGAACACGCGCGCCGGTCCCGTGATGACCGGATTCTTCAGGCCCGTGATCTTCGCGACCGCGCCGTCTTCGGCGAGATTGCCGCGCAGGATCGCGAGATGGCCTTCCTTGTAGAGCGCCTGCTCGATCGGAAAAATCACCTTCTGATCGGCGCGCGGCTTGCTCGGCACGTCCTTCAGTTCCTCGGCGATGGTGCGCCCCGTGATCGTCATGCAGTCGCCGTGCAGCAGGCCCGCGTCGAGCAGGATCCTGAGCACTTGCGGGATGCCGCCGGCCTTGTGCAGATCGGTCGCGACATACTGGCCGGACGGCTTCAGATCGCAGATGACCGGCACTTTCTTGCGCATGCGCTCGAAGTCGTCGATGCTCCATTCCACTTCGGCCGCGTGCGCGATCGCCAGGAAGTGCAGCACGGCGTTGGTCGAGCCGCCGGTCGCCATGATCAGCGCGACGGCGTTTTCGATCGACTTCTTCGTGATGATGTCGCGCGGCTTCAGATCCTTCTTCACCGCCTCGACGAGCACGCGCGCCGACTCGGCCGCGGAATCGACTTTCTCCTGGTCCGGATTGGCCATCGTCGACGAGTACATCAGCGACATGCCGAGCGCCTCGAAGGACGAACTCATGGTGTTGGCCGTGTACATGCCGCCGCACGAGCCGGTGCTCGGGCACGCATTCTTTTCGACGCCCTTGAAGTCTTCCTCCGACATGCGGCCAGCCGTGAACTCGCCCACCGCTTCGAACGACGACACGATCGTCAGGTCTTTTCCCTTCCAGTTGCCGGGACGAATGGTGCCGCCGTAGACGTAGATCGACGGCACGTTCATGCGCGCCATGCCGATCATGCCGCCCGGCATGTTCTTGTCGCAGCCGCCGATCACGACCACGCCGTCCATCCACTGGCCCTGCACGGCCGTCTCGATACAGTCTGCGATCACCTCGCGCGAGACGAGCGAGTACTTCATGCCTTCGGTGCCCATCGACATGCCGTCGGAAATGGTCGGCGTGCCGAAGATCTGCGGATTGGCGTCCGATTTCCGGATCGATTCGACGGCCGCATCCGCCAGGCGCTGCAGCCCCGCGTTGCACGGCGTGATGGTCGAGTGACCGTTGGCCACGCCGATCATCGGCTTGTCGAAGTCTTCCTCCTTGTAGCCGAGGGCGTAATACATCGAACGATTGGGCGAGCGCGCAACGCCCTGGGTGATGTGCTTCGAGCGGCGATTGAAGGCCATGGTCGGCTCCTTGAGGGGACTTTTTTTATCGGTCCGGAAAGCATGCGCCGCCCGCGATGTGGCTGTCCAATATATTATTCAGGGCTTATTAGGTCGCAAAAAATATTAATGGAGCCGAGAAACCCGCCCATCGAACTGCGGCTGCTGCGCTATTTCGTGACGGTCGCCGAAGAGATGCATTTCGGCCGTGCCGCCGCGCGACTCGCCATGACGCAGCCGCCGCTCTCGCAGGCGATCCGCGCGCTCGAAGACGCGCTCGGTGTCGCGCTGTTCGTGCGCACGAAACGCACCGTCGAGCTGACGCCGGTCGGCCACGATCTGCTGCCGGAAGTGCGGCGCCTGCTCGCGTCCGCCGATGCGCTGCGCCCGCTCGCGCAATCGCTCGCGCGCGGCGAGGCGGGCGTGCTGTCGCTCGCGTTCGTGTCGACGGCCGATTACGGCCTCCTGCCGGCGCTCCTGCGCGATTTCGGCGCGCGCTATCCCGGCGTGCGGCTGCAACTGAGCGAGGCGACCAGCGACGTGCAGATCGAGGAACTCGTCGCCGGACGCGTCGACGCGGGTCTCGTGATTCCGCCGCTGCCGCCGCGCTACGCGAGCGCGCTGTCGTATCTGCCGGTTGCGCGCGAGCCGCTCGTCATCGCGATGTCGGCGGATGCAGCGCGCGATCTGGGCCTGGGCGCCGACGAATGGGCCGACACGCCCGTCGATCTGCACGCGCTCGCCGCGGCGCCGCTGATCGTCTTCCCGAGACGGCTCGCGCCGGGTTTGTATGACATCATCATGGGTTGCTACGGCGCGGCGGGGCTCACGCCGCGCGTCGGACAGGAGGCAATCCAGATGCAGACCATCGTGAGCCTCGTGTCCGCGGGCATGGGCGTCGCGCTCGTGCCGCGCTCGCTGCGTCATCTGCGGCGCACGGGCGTCGTGTATCGTCCGCTGCTTCCGCTGAACGAGTCGGAAACGCTCGTCGAAACGGGGCTCGTGTGGCGCGCGGCGGAAGTGAGTCCGGTGCTCGCCGGTTTCATCGACATCGTCCGAACGCGGGCCGCCGCGGCCGGTGCTTTATGATTCGCCCTTGAAGTTCGCTTAAAGCTCTCACATCAGAATGCTCATACATCCCAATTTCGATCCCGTCGCGATTCATCTCGGACCGCTCGCCGTGCGCTGGTACGGCCTCATGTATCTGGTGGCGTTCGTGTCGGCCATCGTCATCGGCAGGCTGCGGTTGCGGCTGCCGTATGTCGCGCAGCAAGGCTGGACCGCCAAGGACATCGACGACATGCTGTTCTACGGCGTGCTCGGCACGATTCTCGGCGGACGCCTGGGCTACGTGATCTTCTACAAGGCGAGTTATTACGCAGCGCACCCGCTCGATATCTTCAAGGTATGGGAAGGCGGCATGTCGTTTCACGGCGGCTTTCTCGGCGTGACGCTCGCGATGGTGCTGTTCGCGTTTCAGCGCAAGCGCACCTGGCTGCAGGTGACCGATTTCGTCGCGCCGATGGTGCCGCTCGGCCTCGCGGCGGGGCGGCTCGGCAACTTCATCAACGGCGAGCTGTGGGGCCGCGTGACCGACCCGAACGCGCCGTGGGCGATGCTGTTCCAGAACTCGTCGAACGACGATGCGATCTGGCTCTCGAAAAATCCGCAACTCGATGCGCAATACCATCTCACCGAGATATTCCAGCGCTATCACATGCTGCCGCGCCATCCGTCGCAGTTGTACGAGATCGCGCTGGAAGGGCTCGTGCTGTTCATCCTGATCTGGACGTTCTCGCGCAGGCAGCGGCCGGTGGGCGCGATTTCCGCGCTGTTTCTGATCGGCTATGGAATGGCGCGCTTCACCGTGGAATTCGCGCGCGAACCGGACGATTATCTCGGCCTGCTGGCGTTCAACCTGTCGATGGGCCAGTGGCTCTCGCTGCCGATGATCATTGCCGGCGTGCTGATGATGGTGTGGGCGTACAAGCGCAATCTGCGCCTGCCGCCCGAATCCGCCCAAGCCTGACGGACGAGCGGGGCGGTTGTTGCGCCGCCCCGCGAACGACTCAACGCGCCATCTGCACCGATCCCGACACGTCGACGGTCACGGTCGTCGTGCCGGCTTCCATCGCGATCGGCGCGGCCATCTTGGCATCGTTGCTGATCCCGCGCGATTGCATCATCATCACCGGGCGCGGCTGAATGCCGCTGCGTCCGACGTTCACTTCCCGAATCGTGAAATTCCCATAGCCGAACGCCTGTGCGGCGGTCTGCGCCTGCTTGCGGAACGAGTCGATCGCCTGCGTCACGAGCTTTTGCTCGGCGGCGCGCTGCGCTTCCGGCGACAGCGAGAACGCGACGCTGCCGACCTGCATCGACGAACTCATCTTGCCCGCGAGCTTCGACGCCGCCGCGAAATCGTGCGATTCGAGCACGACTTCCGTGCGGCCGCGCCACGCGGAGATCTTGCCGTCACGATCCGTCGACGGATACACGGTGAACGAGCCGCTTCTGGCCGTCACGCCGTCGACACCTTTGGCTTCGCGCAGCGCGGCTTCGGCGCGCTGATTGAGCGTGTTGGTGAGCGACGAGGGGTCGGCGGCTTCCTGCTCGTAGAAGAGCGTGATGTCGACGACATCCTGCGCGACCTGCGCGCTTGCCTGCGCTGAAAGGGACAGCACGCCCGAGGGCTGCGGCTGCGTGATCACCGTTTGCGCGGCGGCCGTGTGAGTGAAGGTGAGCGCGGCGCCGGACATCGCGAGGAGGGCGAGCGCAGCGGCGGTTTTCTTGTTGATCATCGAAGGACTCCGAACGCCTCATTGGCATAAAACCGTCGCATGATTTGCGACGGCATTTAGGCGCGGGGTGCGTGTCGTAAGTTCCTTGTTAGATCAGGTGCTCGGTAATAAATCGCCATTGGGCTTCGGTCACGGGCGTGATCGACAGCCGGTTGCCGCGCGCGAGCACCTGCATGTCCGCGAGTTCCGGATGCTCGCGCAGCGTGGCGAGCGGAATCAGCGGCGTTTTCTTGACAAACTTCACGTCGACGAGCATCCAGCGCGGTGTTTCCTGCGTGGATTTCGCGTCGTAGTAGTGGCTTTCGGGGTCGAACTGCGTGGGGTCGGGATAGGCCGTCGAGCACACTTTCGCGATGCCCGCGATACCCGGCTCGGGGCAGCTCGAATGATAGAACAGCACGCCGTCGCCGATCTGCATCTGGTCGCGCATGAAGTTGCGCGCCTGATAATTGCGCACGCCCGTCCACGGCAGCGTTTTCTTCGGTGCGTGCGCGAGATGATCGATGCTCGCTTCGTCCGGTTCGGACTTCATCAGCCAGTAGCGCATGATTGTTCGCTATGCGTAAATCGACGATGCGACGATACAAATGAAAACGGCACCGGAAAAACCGATGCCGCTAAATGATGCCATTGAATTGGGTCCCCGCCACAGCCGCTAGGCCGGCATCCTGAACCTGGGTTCAAGATTGGTCGCAGTAAGCAACACTTCGGGTACATCAGACAGAGTGACGCGCGCGCCCGTGTTGCAAGGTTCCACAACCGTGCCAATGTAGCATTGGTTCAAGGAATATATGACCTTGGCGTACCAGGCAGGGAAACGTCACTCTACACCAATCGTTTGCTCAATGCAGCCCCGAAGCAGTTTCTTTTTTCGATTGACATCGACTGCGCGATTGGCGTTCGCCCGATGCAGATTCGCGCGCGCTTACTGCGCTTCGTATTGCGCGATGACGGCGCTCAACTGATCGTTCATCGAGTGCATCGTGCGGCGAATTTCTTCGGCGGGGAAGGCCTCGCCATGACGCACGCTTTCCTGCAGCCGAAGCAATTCCGACGCCAGCGACAGCGCCGCCATCACCGCGATGCGATCCGTGCCGCGCACGCTGCTTGCGTTGCGCACCTTGTTCATTTCGGCATCGACGCGCGCGACCGCTTCACGCAGCGCGCCTTCCGTTTCCGGCGAGCACGCGAGGCGATAAGGCTGTCCGAGAATGGATACTTCGATTTGCGTGTTCGTCATGCCTTCTCTCCCTGATGATGTTCACCGTGCAGCTCCGCTTCATGCGCATGTTCATGCGCGTTTTGCGGATCGGCATCGAGGAGATCGAGTTGATTGTCGGCTTCGTCGTGCTGCGTGGATTTTCCGCGCGGCAGTTTTTCGAGGATCGCATTCAGACGCACTTGCGCGTCGTCGATCTTCGCGGACAGCGAGTCGCGTTCGGACTGCAGCGTGTCGCGTTCATCGCGAACCTGCGCGAGTTCGGCCTGCACATTGGCGTAGTCGGCGCGCAGCTGTTCGAGTTGTTCCTGCAGCGCGGCGTGCGCTTGCTTGTGGCGCTCGCTGATCTGGATCAGCCGGCCGATATTTCCTGACAGTGATTCGAGTTCGTTGAGCATGTGCTGCGTCCTCTAAAGACCTCGCATTTTAGCGCGGTTCAACGGAGCTTCCGATATTTGTCTCGTTTCGAGACGTAACAACACGCGATCTCGCGCTTAAACCAGTCGGTTCATGCGCATGTCGCGATGCATTCGTGTGCAGAAAACGCGCGCGCTCGTCATTGCGCGCGCGACGGGCTCGACTGTTTCTCGTTCGATTCGTCATGAGCCCGCCCATGCACGACGGCGCCGTTTCTTGACGACCCCAACCCGCGCTCCTACACTTGCCGCACTTTTGGTGCTCGCATTCGCGGATCTCGCGAATGCAGTCAAACGGGAAACAGGGAGCGAAGTCCTCGAAGCACACCGGGACGAGCCAACCTGTGCTGCCCCCGCAACGGTAAGCGACCGCAACGCAAGTTGCAAGTCGTCCCTTGCGCGTTTCTGCATGACAGGCGCGTGTTTTCTCATCACGCGAAACCACTGCAAGAAACGTGTCGATGCCACTGCGCACGTTTGCGCGGGAAGGCGGGGCGATGTGTCGCCAGCCCGGATACCGGCCGGAGTTCGACGCGCACGCTATCGGGCGACGCGCGTTCGTCGCGCATCGTCCTCGCGGGGAGCGGGGCCGCGCTCACGCGAAACGGATCCTTCACATGCTATCGCCACTGGCCGCGCTCAAGGACGGCCTTGCTCTTCGCGGCACGCTCGCCGCGCTCGCGGGCTTGCCGCTCGCCACCATCGCGCACGCCGCGCACGCCGCCCATGCCGCCGATGATGCTTCGCAAACGCTTGCCCCCGTCGTCGTCACGTCGACGCGTGCGCCGCAGCCGCTCGCCGACGCTATCCCGCAGACGTCGCTGTTCGACGAACAGGACATCGCCGATTCGAACGCCCGCGACGCGCTCGGCCTGATCGCGCTCGCGCCCGGCGTGCAGATCACGCGCAACGGCGGTCCGGGCGCGAATTCGGGCCTCTACATACGCGGTGCGGCGTCGTCGCAATCGCTCGTGCTGATCGACGGCGTGCGGGTCGAATCGGCGTCGCTGGGCGCCGCGCAACTCTCGCAACTGATGCTCGATCAGATCGGGCGCGTCGAGGTCGTCAACGGCAACGTGTCGGCGTTGTATGGCTCGAACGCGATCGGCGGTGTCGTGCAAATTTTTACGAAGGACGGCAACGCGCATCCGCCGCGCTTCAGTTTCGAAGCCGAGTACGGCAGCTATCACACGCAGCGGCAGTCCGCCGGCGTGAGCGGCGCGCTCGACAAGGACGGCCGCACGACATTCAGCATCAACGTATCGCGCGAAAAAACCGACGGCTTTTCGTCGCTCGATCCGGCGCAAGCGCCCGGCGCGAATCCGAACGCGAACGGCTATCTGAACGAAAGCGTCGCGGCGACGCTGCGCCACCAGTTCAGCGACAAGTGGGACGCCGGCGTGCGCTTCCTGCAATCGAACGGCATCAACAGTTTCGACGATGCCTACGGCCTGCCGACCGATCTCAACGAATCGCACGACCGCGTGCGCTCGGCGTCCGTGTTCGCGAACGGCAAGCTCACCGACAACTGGACCACGCACTTCATCGTCGGGCAGGGACAGGACCGCGCGAACATCGAGCAGAACGGCGTCTATACGAGCCGCTTCAACTCGGAGGATCGTCAATATACGTGGCAGAACGACATCAGGATCACGGCTGCGCACAAGCTGCTCTTCGGCTACGAACATCTCGACCAGACGCTCGATTCCGATCAGTTCAGCGCACCGGACCGGCATGTGAATTCGGTGTTCGCGGGATATGTCGGGCGCATTGGCGCGAGCGAATTGCAGGCGAATCTGCGTCACGACCAGTATTCCGATTTCGGCGGCGCGAACAGCTACTATCTGGGCTATGCGTACAACTTCGATGCGCACTGGAAGGCGAGCGCGAGCTATGCCGCGTCGTTTCGCGCGCCGAGCTTCGATGACCTCTACTATCCGTTCAGCGGCAATCCGTCGATTCAGCCGGAGCGCAGCCATTCGGTCGAGGCGGCGTTGCAGTACGCATCGGCTGCGCTCGGCGTCGCGCGGGTCACGTTGTTCCAGACGCGCTATTCGAATCTGATCGACTACGTGTCCGACGGCAGCGGCTTCTATATCGCGCAGAACGTCGGGCGCGCGAAGGTGCAGGGCGTCGAGGGATCGTGGGCGGGGCATGTCGGCGCGACCGACGTGCGCGCGGGCGTGACGTTCCAGAATCCCGTCGACGAGACGAATCACGAGGAGCTGACGCGGCGCGCGCGGCATTTCGCGAGCCTCGCGGCGCATCGCACGATCGGGCGCTGGCGCGTCGGCGGCGAATGGATCGTGAGCGGACAGCGCAGCGATTTCGATTCGACGCTCGCGGGTTACGGCATCGTGAACCTGTCGGCGCGTTACGACATCTCGAAGTCGTGGTACGTCACCGCGCGCGTCGATAACTTGTTCGACAAGGACTATGAACTTGCGTACTCGTACAACACGCCGCGGCGCGGCGCTTACATCACGCTCGGATGGCATCCGTCGTGAGCGACGCGCTTGAGCGTCCGCGCGCGATGAACGCCGCGCGGGCCGCCACGATCTGGATCGCGCTCGGCGTCGCGGCGTGCGTCGTGTTGGTCGCGTCGCTCGCGCTCGGCAGCGTCGCGTTGCCCGTGTCGCGCGCGCTGACGGCGCTGCTGCACGCGCGCGCCGCCAACCCCGATATCGCCGATGAAATCGTGCTCACGCTGCGTCTGCCGCGCGCGCTCGCCGGCTTTGCATCGGGCGCATTGCTCGCGCTCGCGGGCGCGCTGTTGCAGGTACTGCTGCGCAATCCGCTCGCCGAACCCTACGTGCTCGGCGTGTCCGGCGGCGCGGCGACGTTCGCGCTTGCCGCGATGCTCGCGTCGTCGCCGTGGTGGGGCGTCGATCTCGCCGCGTGCGCCGGGGCGTTCGCATCGATCGTCATCGTGCTCGGACTCGCACGCCGCGACGTGTGGCGCAGCGGGCAGGATGCGTCGCCGAGACTTCTGCTGACGGGCGTCGTGATCGCCTCCGGCTGGGGCGCGCTGATCACGCTGATGCTGAGCATCGCGCCCGAGAACCGGCTGCGCGGCATGATCTTCTGGCTCACCGGCGATCTCAACGGCGCGGCGCCGCCGTGGCCCGCGTTGATTGCGCTCGGCGTCGCGCTCGCCGTGACAGTGCCCGTCGCGCCGCAACTGAACGTGCTCCTGCGCGGCGACGCCGCCGCGCACGCGCTCGGCGTGCCGGTCGCGCGGCTGCGTCTGCGCGTGTATCTCGTCGCGTCGCTCGCGGCGGCGGCCGCGGTGACGACGGCGGGCACCATCGGCTTCGTCGGACTCGTCGTGCCGCATCTGTTGCGGCTCGCGTTCGGCAACGACCAGCGCATGCTCGTGCCCGCCGCCGCGCTTGGAGGCGGGCTCGCGGTGATGGCCGCCGATCTCGCCGCGCGCACCGTGATCGCGCCGGCGCAGTTGCCCGTGGGCGTCGTCACGGCGCTGACCGGCGTGCCGATGTTTCTGTGGATGCTCCTGCGGAGACCGCGATGAACCTGCATGCCGGCGGCATCGTTCTGCGCGCGGGCGCGCGCACGCTCATCGACGGCCTTACGCAGACGTTCTCGCCGGGCGAGACGTGGTGCATCGCCGGGCCGAACGGCGCGGGCAAGACGACACTCATCGGCGTGCTCGCCGGTCTTGCGAAGCCCGCCGCGGGCGGCGTATCGCTCGATGGCCGCGCGCTCGCGTCATGGCGTGCGGCCGATCTCGCCCGCGCCCGCGCACTGATGCCGCAGGCCACGCACGACGCCTTCAGCGCGACCGTGCTCGATACCGTGCTGCTCAACCGTTTTCCGTATCTCACCGGCTGGGGCTGGGAAAGCGCCGACGATCGCGCCGCCGCCCGCGCCGCGCTCGATGCGCTCGGCCTCGCGCCGTTCGCCGCGCGCGACGTGCTGACGCTCTCCGGCGGCGAACGCCAACGCGTCGCGCTGGCCGCCACGCTATGCCAGAACGCGCCGCTTCTGCTGCTCGACGAACCGCTCGCGCATCTGGACCTGCATCATCAGATCGACTGCCTGCACGCGTTGCGTGACGCGGCGCGCGAGGACAAGCGCACCGTAATCTTCTCGTGCCACGATCTGAATCTCGCACGCCGCTTCGCGACGCACGCGTTGCTGCTCGACGGCCGGGGCGGCGCCTGCGCGGGCCCGGTCGCCGATGTGCTGACACCCGAACGCGCGAGCGCGGCATTCGGCTATCCGCTCGCGTTGATCCGCGACGGCGAGCACGAAGCGCTCGTGCCGTCCATTCACCGTTCCTGAAGGAATTCCGATGTCCACTCCCGACGCCATCCCGATGCCCCGCGCGCTCGAGCGCGCGCTCGAAGGCGAACTGCGCCGCATCATCGACACGAAGACGAAGCCGCCCGGCAGCCTCGGCCGTCTCGAAACGCTCGCGCTTCAAATGGGCCTGATCCAGCGCACGACGAAGCCGCGCATCGAACGTCCCGCGATGATCGTCTTCGCCGCCGATCACGGCATCGCGAAGGAGGGCGTGAGTTCGTATCCGCAGGAAGTGACCGCGCAGATGGTCGCGAATTTTCTGGCCGGCGGCGCGGCGATCAACGCGTTGTCGCGCTCGGTCGGCATGACGCTGGAAGTCGTCGATGCGGGTGTCGCGACGCCCATTCCGATCGATCACGGTTATGAGCGCCTGTCGCTCGGGCTCGGCACGCGCAACTTCGCGCACGAACCTGCGATGTCGCGCGAAACCGCGCTCGAAGGTCTCGCGCGCGGCGCGGCGCGCGTGCGGCATCACGCGTCGCTCGGCACGAACGTGATCGGCTTCGGCGAGATGGGCATCGCGAATACGTCGGCGGCGGCGTGCCTGATGAGCCGGCTGTGCGGCCTGCCGATCGACGAATGCGTCGGGCGCGGCACGGGTCTCGACGACCACGGCCTCGCGCATAAGCGCGATGTGCTCGGCCGCGCGCTCGCGCTGCATCGCGCGAACGAAGAAAAGGGCGACGCGCTCGATGTGCTCGCGACCTTCGGCGGCTTCGAAATCGCGATGATGACGGGCGCGTATCTCGCCGCCGCGTGCGAAGGCATGACGATTCTCGTCGACGGTTTCATCGCGACGTCGGCGCTTCTGGTCGCGTCCAGTCTCGCGCCCGAAGTGCTCGATTACTGCGTGTTCGCGCATGCGTCGAACGAAACCGGGCATCGGCGCATGCTCGCGCATTTCGATGCGACGCCGCTGCTGCAACTCGATTTGCGGCTCGGCGAAGGCACGGGCGCGGCGCTCGCGTTGCCGATCCTGCGCGCGGCCGTCGCGTTCGTCGACGAAATGGCGAGCTTCGAATCCGCGGGCGTGTCCGGCAAAGCCGATTGAGATGAACCGTCCGCTCGACGAACTGCGCTACTTCTTCACCGCGCTCGGCTATTTCACGCGCGTGCCGGTGCCGCGCTGGGTCGGCTTCGAGCGCAGTTATCTGAACGCGGCGGCGCGTTACTTTCCGCTCGTCGGCGCGATGGTCGGCGGCGTCGCGGCGCTCGTCTATCTCGCGGCGTTGCGCGTGTTTCCCGCCGGCATCGCCGTATTGCTCTCGATGGCCGCGACGCTCGTGCTGACGGGCGCGTTTCACGAGGACGGCCTCGCCGACAGCGTCGATGCATTCGGCGGCGCATACACGCGCGAGGACGCGCTGCGCATCATGCACGACTCGCGCATCGGTGCGTTCGGGGCGATCGCGATCGTCGTCGCGCTGGCGCTCAAATGGCAGGCGCTCACCGGTTTTCCGCCGCAGCGGGCCGCGTGGATCATGCTCGGTGCGCACGCGGCGAGCCGCGCGTTCGCGATCAGCTATCTCGTCACGCTCGATTACGTGCGCGCGGAAGGCAAGGCGAAACCGGTCGCGCAGCGCATGAGTCTCGCGTCGTTCGCGCTGGCGCTCGGCTTCGGCGTGCCGTGGCTCTTCGCGATCGACTGGCGCTTCGCGTGCGTAACGATTGCGGCGCTGAGCGTATTGCGCTTCGTCATCGGGCGATATTTCGTGAAGCGCATCGGCGGCTACACGGGCGATTGTCTGGGCTTCGCGCAGCAGGTTTTCGAAATCGCGATCTATCTCATCGGGCTCGCATGGATCTCGTCCTGATCCGGCATCCGGAAGTCGCCGTCGAAGCGGGCGTCTGCTACGGGCAAACCGACGTGCCCCTGCAACGCGACGCGAGCGAATCCGCGCGCACGTTGACGGCGCGCATGACGGCGCTCGGCGTGCCCGCGTGCGTCGATGGCTGGCACGCGAGTCCGCTCAGGCGATGCATGTCGCTCGCGCACGAACTCGCCGCCATCGGCGATGCGCACCTCGATACGCATGTCGATGCGCGTCTCGCCGAGATGGACTTCGGCGCGTGGGAGGGCCGCAAGTGGGACACGATCGAGCGCGCGCTCATCGACGCGTGGGCCGCCGATCTCGAACACGCGGCGCCGCATGGCGGCGAGAGTCTCGCGCAGTTCGCGGCGCGCGTGCTGACGTGGTTGAACGAGACGTGCAGCGACCGGCCGACAGCCGAGTCCGTGCATGTGATCGCGCATGCGGGCGTCGTGCGCGTGCTCGCGTCGCATTTGCTCGGCGTCGCGCGCGAGGAGACGCTGCAATGGCCGCTGGATTTCGGCGCGATCGCGTGGTTCAGGCGCGTGCGCGGGCGATGGCTGCTGGTGCGCTGGAACGCGTGATCACTTCGGCCGCCGTTCGCGCGCGGTCTGCAGATCGCCGCAGAGTTGCGCCGCGCCCAGTGCGAGGCGCGGCGTCGGCCGGTTGATGAGATCGCCGTCGATGCCGAAGAGATTGCCGCGCGCGACGGCGGTGAGCGAGGTCCAGCGTTGCCAGCGTTCGAGCGCGGGCAGCGGCCGGTCGGGCGTCGTCGCGCCGGGCGTCGCGGTGACGATCGCTTCCGGATTCGCCGCGAGCACGGCTTCGGTCGAAATCGTCGGCACGCGCGGCGTCTCGGCCGCGAATACGTTGACGCCGCCGCACAGCGCGATCACTTCGTCGAAGACATTGTCGCGATTGAGCGTCATCAGCGGATCGTCCCAGACCTGATAGAACACGCTCACGGGCGGCCGCGCAGCATAGTGCGCGCGCAGTTGCGTGATGTCGCGCGTGAAAGCCTCCGACGCCGCGTGCGCGCTCGCCTGCGTGCCGAGCAGCGTGCCCAGCTTGTCGATGCTCGTCGCGATATCGTTCAGATGCCGGGGCTCGCTGAAGTAGACCGGAATGCCGAGCGCCTTCAGGCGGTCCGTCTGGCGCGCCACGTTGCCGTGCCGCCATATCACGATCAGATCCGGATGCAATGCGACGATGCGTTCGAGATCGAGCGCCTTGTTGTCGCCGACGCGCGGGATCGTCTGCGCTTCCTTCGGATAATCGCTGTACGTCACCGCGCCGACGATGCGCGCGCCGCCGCCCGCCGCGAACAGCAATTCGGTGACATGCGGCGCGAGACTCACGACGCGCGCGGCCGGCCGGTCGAGCGTGACGGAGGCGCCGCTGTCGTCGATGACGGTGATGGCGCCTTGGGCCTGCGCGATGGCGAACGTCGCGAGACCTGCAATCGCCGCGAGCCGCTTCATCCGCAAATCTCCCGCAACGCGAGCGCGAGACGCGCCCAGTCGCCTTCCGCGCCCGGCAAGCCGACGCGCAGGCTCGGCGTCATGCCGGGCAGATCGAAGAGGCGCGTCCAGATGCCGCGTCGCGCCAGCGCGTCCTGCAGTTCGGGCGCGTTCGCCGTTCGGGTCCACGCGAAAAGCGGCGTCGCGCGCACGTCGAAGCCCCGGTCCGCGAGCAACGCGGCGAGACGCGCGCCATCGCGTTGCAGGCGTGCGCGCGTGTCGCGCTGCCACGCGATATCGGCGAAAGCGGCTTCGACCGCATGCCGCGCCGGGCCGCTCACGGTCCACGCGCCGAGCGCCGCGCGCAATGCCTCGACGGCCGGCGGCGCCGCGAGCACGAAGCCCGCGCGCAGGCCCGCGAGCCCGAAGAACTTGCCGACGGAGCGCAGCACGATCAGGCCTTCGCGCGCGGTTTCGTTCGCGAGCGAGGCGGCGGGATCGACATCGGCGAATGCTTCGTCGACGATCAGCGTGCCGCCGCGCGACGCGAGCCGCGCATGCCAGCGCAGCAGCGTGTCGCGCGCAAGCCGTTCGGCGGTCGGATTATTCGGATTGGCGACGATCACGTGATCGACGGTCTCGGGCAGATCGTGCGCGGCGGCGTCGAGCGTCACGATGCTGTGTCCCGCGCGCGCGAACGCAGGCGCGTATTCGCCGTAGGTCAACGGCGCGACCGCCGCCGTGCCGCGCCGCAACAGCGCCGGCAGCGCGCGGATGGCCGCCTGCGATCCCGCCACCGGCAGCGCGAGCGGCGCGCCGTAATGAAGCGCGGCGGCTTCGGCGAGACCGTCGTCGTCTTCGGGCAGACGCCGCCACGCGTCGGGCGGCACGGGCGGCACCGGATAGCCGTGCGGATTGATGCCCGTCGACAGGTCGAGCCAGTCGTCGAAGGGAATGGCGTAGCGGCGCGCGGCTTCGCGCAGATTGCCGCCGTGACGGATCGGAGGATTCATGTCAGGCGCCCGTAGTCGCGCTCACGATGGCAAGGACCAGCAGCACCGCGAGCCACAAAAGCGTCGCGCGCTCGACGAGCCTGAGCGCCGCGACCACGTGCTTCGGGTTCGCGCTGTGACCCGCGCCGAGCGTCGGGCGCGCTTCCAGCTTGCCGTGATAGACCGCTGCGCCGCCGATCAGCACGTTCAGGCTGCCCGCGCCCGCGGCCATCACCGGGCCGGCGTTCGGGCTGTCCCACGAGCGCGCCTGCGTGCGCCAGCAGTGCCAGGCCATGTGCGTGTCGCCCGCGAGCGCGTAGGTCGCGGCCGTGAGGCGCGCGGGGATGAAGTTGAGCACGTCGTCGAAGCGCGCCGCCGCCCAGCCGAAGCGCAAGAAGCGCGGCGTGCGGTAGCCCCACATCGCATCGAGCGTGTTGGCGAGGCGGAACATGAGCGCGCCCGGGCCGCCCGCGACGGCGAACCAGAACAGCGCGCCGAAGATCGCGTCGTTGCCGTTCTCCAGAGCCGATTCCACCGCCGCGCGCGAGAGCGCGTTTTCATCGGCCTGCGAGGTATCGCGCGAGACGATGCGCGAGGTCAGTTTGCGCGCGCTGTCGAGATCGCCGAAGCTCAGCGCGCGCGCGATCGGCGCGATGTGCTCGCGCAGGCTTTTCGCCCCGAGCGCGAACCACAAGAGCAGCACGTGCACGAGACACGCGTAGGCGAACGGCAGGATGCCGACGAGCGCCCACGCGATGCCGACCGGCGGCGCGACCAGCGCGAACCACGCGAGCATGCCCGCGGGCCGCGCGCGAAAGCCGGTGTTCATGCGCGCTTCGAGCTTCGTCGCGAGCGTGCCGAAGCCGACGAGCGGATGCCGCGTGCGCGGCTCGCCGAACACGCGATCGACGATCACGCCGAGCAGCGCGAGCATCGCCATGGTGTAGACGGTGAGGAGCAGCATCGCGCGTTCAGCCTTTGAGGGCGAGCGGCAGGCCCGCGACCATCAGCGTCGCGCGGGTGCTCGCGGCCGCGACGCGCTGGTTCAGGCGGCCGAGTTCGTCGACGTAAAGGCGCGTCACCGAGCCGAGCGGCACGACGCCCAGCCCGATTTCGTTGCTGACCACGATGACCTTGCCGCGCGTGCCGGCGAGCGCGGCATCGAACGCGGCGAAGGCGTCGCGCGCGGCGGGCGTCAGGGCGGCGATCTCGTCGGCGCCGGGCGTTTGCGCGAAGAGCAGATTGGCGAGCCACAGCGTCAGACAGTCGATCAGCACGCAGTGGCCCGCGCGATCGGCGTCGAGCAACGCGCCGGCGAGATCGAGCGGCGCTTCGACGAGCGTCCAGTGCGCGGGCCGGCGTTCGCGATGCAGCCGCACGCGTTCGGCAAACTCGCGGTCGCCTTGGGTGTCGCCTTGGGTGTCGCCGCGGTCGATACGCGCCGTCGCGATATACGTCACGGGCAATCCGCTTTGCGCGGCGAGGCGTTCGGCGTGCGCGCTCTTGCCCGAGCGCGCGCCGCCGAGGATGAAAGTGAGATCGGGGGGCATCGCGATATTGTACTGACGGGCTAAGATAGCGCGTCGTTCTTCACGAGAATCTCCCGATGCCTTTCACGCCCCGCGGCACGCTGATGATCCAGGGCACGACCTCCGACGCCGGCAAGAGCACGCTCGTCGCCGGCCTGTGCCGGCTCGCGCGGCGCGCGGGCGTGCGGGTCGCGCCGTTCAAGCCGCAAAACATGGCGCTCAACAGCGCGGTGACCGTCGACGGCGGCGAGATCGGCCGCGCGCAGGCGCTGCAGGCGGTCGCGGCGGGCGTGCCCGCGCGCATCGACTTCAATCCGGTGCTGCTCAAGCCGACGAGCGATCGCGGCGCGCAGGTCATCATCCACGGTCACGCGCACGCGAATCTCGACGCGCGCGCTTATCACGCCTACAAGCGCACCGCGTTCGATGCCGTGCTCGCGTCCTACGCGCGCCTGCAGAACGAGTTCGACGCGGTGATCGTCGAAGGCGCGGGCAGTCCCGCCGAGATCAATCTGCGCGACGGCGACATCGCCAACATGGGTTTCGCCGAGCGCGTGGATTGCCCGGTCGTGCTCGTCGCCGACATCGATCGCGGCGGCGTGTTCGCGCATCTCGTCGGCACGCTCGCGTGCTTGTCGGAAAGCGAGCGTGCGCGCGTGCGGGGCTTCGTCATCAACCGGTTTCGCGGGGATGTCGGCCTGCTCGCGCCCGGGCTCGAATGGCTCGAAGCGCAGACCGGCAAGCCGGTGTTCGGCGTGCTGCCGTATCTGCACGGTCTCACGCTCGACGCCGAAGACATGCTGCCGGGCCAGCCGCACGCGCGCGCGGCGAACGGCGCGGCGAACGTGCTGAAGGTGATCGTGCCCGCGCTGCCGCGCATCAGCAATCACACCGATTTCGATGCGCTGCGCGCGCATCCGCAGGTCGATTTCGCCTACGTGCGCGCGGGCGTGGCGCCGCCGACGGCGGATCTCATCGTTCTGCCGGGCTCGAAAAGCGTGCAGCGCGATCTCGCCTGGCTGCGCGAGAACGGCTGGGAGCGCGCGATCGGGCGGCATCTGCGATACGGCGGCAAGGTGCTCGGCATCTGCGGCGGTATGCAGATGCTCGGGCGCGACATCGACGATCCGGAAGGCGTCGAAGGCGCGGCGGGCTGCGTGAACGGCCTCGGCCTGCTCGACTTGCATACCGTGCTGACGCCGCAAAAGCAGCTGGAGAACGTCGCGGGACGGTTGCGCATCGACGGCACGGGCGCGCCCGTGAGCGGCTACGAAATCCACATGGGACGCACGCACGGCGCGGCGCTCGCGCGGCCTTTCGTCGCGCTGGATTCGGGACGCCTCGACGGCGCCGTGTCGGAGGACGACCAGATCGCCGCGACCTATCTGCACGGCGTCTTCGATACGCCCGAAGCCTGCGCCGCGCTGCTCGCGTGGGCGGGCGCGCAGGATGCCGCGCCGCTCGACTATCCGGCGCTGCGCGAAGCGTCGCTCGACCGTCTCGCCGATTCGTTCGCGGAGTCGCTCGATCTGGCGGCGTTGCAGGCCGCGTTCGCTCAATAAAGAATCATCTGCGTGCAACGGAACATGGCGATGAGCTTGCCGTCGCCGTTCGTCACGGTCGCGTCCCACACCTGCGTGCTGCGCCCGAGATGCACGGCCGTGGCGCGCGCGACGATCTTTCCTTCGCGCGCCGTCGAGACGTGGTTGCTCTTCAGTTCGAGCGTCGTGAAGTTTTGCGCTTTCTCCGGCAGATGCGCGATGCACGCGTAGCCGCAGCAGGTATCGGCGAGCCCGACGACCGTCGCCGCGTGCAGAAAGCCGTTGGGCGCGAGCAGTTCGGGGCGGATCGAGACTTCGCCGCTCAAGGCGCCCTGATCGAGCGAAAGCAGCTGCACGCCGAGCAGATCGGGCAGGCGGCCTTTCTGGCGGTTGCGCAGGAAATCGAGTGTGACATCGGGGCGGAGTACGGTCATGGGCGTGAGGGTCGAAGAAGCGGAATGACTGGAATGAGATGACGAATGCGGTGCCGATGGGCGTCGGATGCGGCACGGCCGTTCGGCCGATGTGCCTGATGCACCACTTTTGCCGATAATATCAACGCTCCATCCAATAATGACCAATCGACGAACAATCGACGACCTGACCGAAGTCCAGGCGGCGACCAGGCCGCGCGCCGCAGGCCGGACCTGGCGGGCGCGCCGAATTTCTTCCCGGGATCTTTCATGACCGTGATCGTGGTGGCAAATCCGAAAGGCGGCGTGGGCAAGAGCACGCTCGCAACGAATCTGGCGGGGTATTTCGCGGCGCAGGGCGAATGGGTCGCGCTCGCCGATCTCGACAAACAGCGCTCCTCGCACGCGTGGCTGTCGTTGCGGGTAGACACGCTGCCGAAGATCGAGGAATGGGGCATCGACATCGATGCGCCCGCCAAGCCGCCCAAAGGTCTGGAAAGGGCCGTCGTGGATACCCCGGCGGGCGTCCACGGCAACCGGCTCGCGCTCGCGCTGGAACTGGCGGACAAGGTGATCGTGCCGCTCCAGCCATCGATGTTCGACATTCTCGCGACACAGGATTTCCTCGCGCGGCTCGCCAAGGAAAAGGCCGTGCGCAAGGGCGCGATCCAGGTCGGCGTGGTCGGCATGCGGGTCGATGCGCGCACGCGCTCGGCGGATCAGCTGCATCGCTTCGTCGAAGGGCTCGATCTGCCGGTGCTGGGTTTTCTGCGCGATACGCAGAACTACGTGCAGCTCGCCGCGCACGGCCTCACGATCTGGGACGTGGCGAAGAGCCGCGTCGAGAAGGATCTGGAGCAATGGGCGCCGATCGTCGAATGGGTGTCGCAGAAATGAGAAAAGCCGGCGTCCTCGCGGATGCGCCGGCTCTTTCATAAGTACAGCGGGGAATCAGGTCCAGTTCTGCGTCGGCACGTGATCGCGGCTGCCCTTGATGCGGTTGTTTTCGTCGACGAACACCAGATCGGGTTTCCAGCCCGCCCGGATCTCGTTTTCGTCCACCTGCGCGAACGCCGCGATGATCACGAGATCGCCCAGTTGCGCGCGCCGCGCGGCCGAGCCGTTCAGCGAGATCATGCCGCTGCCGCGCTCGCCCTTGATCGCATAGGTGGTGAGGCGCTCGCCGTTGTTCACGTTCCAGATGTCGATCTGCTCGTTTTCCAGCAGGTTCGCGGCTTCGAGCAGGTTTTCGTCGATCGCGCACGAGCCTTCGTAGTGAAGCTCGCAATGCGTGACGGTTGCGCGGTGAATCTTCGATTTGAGCATGGTGCGCTGCATGATGCTTCCTTCCTGATTACGACGAATAGCGTCAGATTTCCAGATTGTCGATGAGGCGCGTGGTGCCGAGCTTCGCCGCCGCGAGCACGACGAGCGGCGCGCCGGCGTCCGCTTCGCCCGGCGGCAGCAGATTCGAACGCTTGCGCACGCTGATGTAATCCGGCTTCCAGCCGCGCGCGGCCAGCGCGTTCACCGCATCGCGCTCGACGGCGGCGATATCCCGCGCGCCCGAGAGCACCGCCTCGCGCACGCGCTGCAACTGCGCCGCGAGCTGCGGCGCCTCGGCGTGCTCGGCCGCCGACAGGAAGCGGTTGCGCGACGAAAGCGCGAGCCCGTTGTCCTCGCGCACGGTTTCCGCCGCGATGATTTCGGTCGGCAGCGCGAACTGGTGGCACATGGCCCGCACGATCATCAGTTGCTGATAATCCTTCTTGCCGAACACCGCGACGCGCGGCTGCACGCACGACATCAGCTTCATGACGACGGTGCACACGCCCGTGAAGAAGCCGGGGCGAAACTCACCCTCGAGGATGTCGCCGAGATTGTGCGGCGGATGCACGCGATACTCCTGCGGCTCCGGATACATGTCCGATTCGGTCGGGGCGAACAGCACGTAGACGTTCTCCCGCTGCAGCTTTTCGATGTCGTCCTGCAGCGTGCGCGGGTATTTGTCGAAGTCCTCGTTCGGGCCGAACTGAAGCCGGTTCACGAAGATGCTCGCGACCACCGGATCGCCGTGCTGGCGCGCGAGCCGCATGAGCGAGAGATGGCCTTCGTGGAGGTTGCCCATCGTCGGGACGAAGGCGGTGCGGTTCTGACCGCGCAACTGGTCGCGCAGTTCGTGGATGGAGCTGATGACTTTCATCGAGCGGGGTCTCCTGGCGGGCGGCCTGGATCGGCGTCGCACCGGGGCTAGGGAAAGAAAAACGGATTCTAGGCGGGCGAGTAGGCGAGTCTCACGTAGATCGGCGCGTACGGCTCGGCCTGCGTGATTTCGATCAGCGCTTCGCGCGACAGCTCCAGCATGGCGATGAAGTTCACCACCACCACCGGCACGCCGCGCGAGGTGTCGAAAAGCTCCGTGAACTCCATGAAGCGCGCGGTCTGCAGCCGCCGCAGGATCACGCTCATGTGCTCGCGCACCGACAACTCTTCACGCGAGATCTTGTGATGCTGCACGAGCTTCGCGCGCTTGATGACTTCGGCCCACGCCTGGCGCAGGTCGTTCATGTCCACGTCGGGGAAACGCTGCTCCGCCGCCTGTTCGATATAGACGTCCGCGCGCAGGAAGTCGCGGCCGAGCTGCGGCAACTGGTCGATGCGCTGCGCCGCGAGCTTCATCTGCTCGTATTCGAGCAGACGCCGCACGAGTTCGGCGCGCGGGTCTTCGGCTTCCTCGCCGGTGTCGGCTTTCTTGACCGGCAGCAGCATGCGCGACTTGATCTCGATCAGCATGGCCGCCATCAGCAGATATTCCGAGGCGAGTTCCAGATTCGATTCGCGGATCTGGTCGACGTAGCCGAGATACTGCGCGGTGACATCCGCCATCGGGATGTCGAGCACGTTGAAATTCTGCTTGCGGATCAGGTAGAGCAACAGGTCGAGCGGGCCTTCGAACGCTTCCAGGAAGACTTCGAGCGCATCCGGCGGGATGTAGAGATCCGTCGGCAGCTTCCAGAGCGGCTCGCCGTACAGATGCGCAAACGCGACGCCGTCGATGGTGTCGGGCGTCGAATCGGTCGTGGGAGTGGCGAGCGCTACCGCCCGGTCTTCCCGTGCCTCGTCCCGGGTTTCGTGGGACGAGTGCGGCTCGCGGCCGGCTGCGCTCACGTTCAGAAGTTCTGGTAGTAGACGTAGGGCGTCTGCGTCACGCGCGACTCCTGCTGCTCGCTGCGCTCGTCGAGGTCGATCGGCTGCTTGTCCCACAGCAGCGCGCGGCCGCGGCGCTGCTCTTCTTCCAGCGACGGCTTTTGCTCTTTCAACTGATTGATGAACTGGGTGATATCCGACTGATACATGATCCGGCTTCCATTGGGTCGATGCGGGTTCGGGCGCGCGTGGCGCGGCGCACGGGGCAGGCGAAGGCAGCGGTCCGTGCCGGCCGCGCTCGCCTGTGCGCCGCAATTTTACCGCAAGCGTGCAGCGGCAACGCATATCGGCGCGGGCGTTTCGCCGCCCGATCCGCGCACGCGCGTGCAGGTTCGGCGGAACCCCGCGCGCCGCGCGCCGTCCAAAGGCGCACTTCCGGCGCGAGCCGGGGCCGCGCTTTCCGGCGCGCGCGGCTTTTTTACCGCGTCGGGGCGCATCGATGTGGTGAAATAGCGCCTGCATTGCCTGCGCCCGGCGCCGCGGCGGCCGCGCACAGCACCGCATGCAAGACCGCGTTTTCTTTCAATTCCAGTTTTCCCGATGCCGGAGGTCACGTTTGGCGGGGCGTTCGTTTGATCCGCTGCGCGCGCTGCGCGTGAAGCCGCTTCGCCTCGTGCGCATGCCGGCCGTGCTCGCCGCAATCGTCGCGTTCGGCTTTGCCGCGCCCGCATTCGGGAAGTACGACATCGACGTCGACGCGCCGCGCAGCGTCAAAAAGCTGCTCAAGGACAATCTCGACATCTCCCGTTTCGCCAAGCGCGACAACGTGAGCGACGACCAGTTCCAGTTTCTCGTCACCGCGACGCCGAAGGACGTGCGCGATCTCGTCGCGACCGAAGGATATTTTTCGCCTGTCGTGCGCACCGATGTGACGACCGTCGACGGCACGCGCAACGTCAAGGTGAGCGTCGATCCGGGCCCGCGTACCCGCGTCGCCTCGGTGCAACTGCATTTCACGGGCGCGGTGACGACCGAGGATCCGACGCAGGAGAACGCGGCGCGCTTCGCGTTTTCGGTCAACGAAGGCGATCCGTTCACGCAGAGCGGCTGGGACGACGCGAAGAACGCCGCGCTGAGGGCGCTGCAGTCGAAGCGCTATCTCGGCGCGAAAATCGTGCGTTCGCAGGCGCGCATCAATCCGCGCGCGCGTCTCGCCGATCTCTCGGTGACTTTCGACAGCGGCCCGACGTTCACGCTCGGCAAACTGGATGTGAGCGGCACGAAGCGCTATCCCGAGTGGATCGTCGATCATGTGAATCCGATCCGGCCCGGCGAGGTGTACGACAGCTCGCGCATCAACGAACTGCAGCGCCAGATCCAGAACACGCCGTACTACGCGAGCGTGGCGATCGACGTCGACAACGACGTGAACAAGCCGAACGAGACGCCGCTGCATCTGAAGGTGAGCGAGTATCCGTACAACAGCATCCGCTACGGCGTGGGTTACGCGACCGACAACGGTTTTCACATTCAGGGCGCCTACAGCTATCTCAATACTTTCGGCGCGGCGTATCCGTTCACCATTTCCGGCCGCCTCGACCAGACGCAGCAATACGGCCGCGTGCAGCTCGCGATGCCGCCGGATTCGCACGGCTGGGTGAACGCCGTGTTCGGCTCGTACACGATCACCGACGTGTCCAGCACGAACATTTACAGCGGACGCGTCGGCGTGCAGCGCTCGCGCTCGCGTCAGAACATCGACACGACCTTTTCGCTCACCTTCTACGACGACCGCCTGACACAGAACGAGCCGAATCCGTCGACGGCGCGCGCGCTCGTGCCCGCGTGGACGTGGGTGCGCCGCGACGTCGACGATCCGCTCTTTCCGCGGCGCGGCAACATCATTCGCGCGGAGGCCGGATTCGCCGTGAAGGGCGTGATGACCGACCAGACTTTCGCGCGTCTCTACACCAACGCGCTGCAATACGTGCCGCTCGGCAAGAACGACCTGCTCGTGTTTCGCGCGGAGTTCGGCGGCGTGTTCACGAGCGGGCCGTCGAACGGCGTGCCGGCCTCGCTGCTGTTCCGCGCGGGCGGCGCGAACTCGGTGCGCGGCTATAGCTATCTGAGTATCGGCAACAATGTGTCTGGCTCGATCCTGCCGACCAAGTACATGGTGACGGGCAGCAGCGAGTATCAACACTGGTTCACGCACGACTGGGGCGGCGCGGTGTTTTTCGACATCGGCACGGCGACCGACACCTGGAGCGAGCGCGTGTTCCAGCCGGGCGTGGGCGTCGGTGCGCGCTGGCGCAGCCCGGTCGGTCCGGTGAACGTCGATGTGGCGTACGGGCTGAAGAACAAGAGCATCAAGCCGTATCTGACGCTCGGCATCGCTTTCTGATGCGCGCGAGAACGGTGGTCAAGGATATCGAAACGGCATGACGGACCCGACCAAGCAAGCGGACGCCGAAGTCCCGCCGCCCGGCAACGAAGGCGGCGCGGGCGGCAATGGCGGCAACGGCGACGACCGCGGCGCAACGAAGACCCCGCCGCCGCGCCGAGGCGGCTGGCGGCGCTTCCTGCGCTGGACCGGCGCGCTCGTGCTCGTCGTCGTGCTGATCGTCGCGCTCGCGGTGGGCGCCGTGTTCTACGTGCTGACGACCGAACGCGGCACCCGCTACGCCTGGGAAGCGGCGACCTCGCTGCTCAAGGGACAGCTCACCGGCAAGTTCGACGGCGGCGCGATCGCGACCGGCATGCAGCTTCGCGACGTCCACTGGAAGGACGGCCGGGGCACCGACATCGCGGTAGACAGCGTCTCCGGGCGCTGGGCGCTCACGCGCGAGCCGCTGCGCTTCACCATCGACTTTCTGCATGTCGGGACGATCGACGCGCGCATCGCGCCGTCGAACGAGCCGAGCAAGAAGACCGAACTGCCGAAGGATCTGCGCATTCCGATCCAGCTTGCCATCAACGATCTTTCCGTCGAGAAGCTGCGGCTGCACCAGGGCACGACGACGACCGAATTCTCGCGCCTGCTCTTCAACGGCCGCAGCGACGGCCAGCGTCACGAAGCCACCGTGCAGCGCCTCGACACGCCGTTCGGCGCGGTGACGGCGTCCGTGAAGCTGGACGGCGGCGCGCGCCCGTTTCCGTTATCCGGCGATGCGGGCTATGCGGGCAAGGTCGGCGGCGAAGCGGTGAACGTGAGCGCGCGCCTGTCCGGTTCGCTCGAAGACCTCGTCGCCGATATCGACGCGAGCGGCATGAAGCTCAACGGCCGCGCGCACGTCGAAGCGCTGCCGTTCGCGGACGTGCCGCTCAAGTCGGCGCTCGTCACCGTCGATCACGTGAATCCGCAGGCGTTCAGTCCGGGCGCGCCCGAGGCGGATCTGGCCGTGCGCGCCGAAGTGAAGCCGGTCGAAGGCGCCGATCCGAAGGCGTTCGTCGTGGCCGGGCCGGTGTCGATCGTGAACGCGAAGCCGGGTTCCATCGACAAGAAGCTGTTGCCGCTGATCGACGCGCGCGCCGACGTGCGGCTCGACGCGTCCGCGCAGAGCATCACGAACCTGAACGTGCGGCTCGTGAAGAACGCGACCGTGACGGGCGGCGGCGCGCTCGCGAACGGCAACGGCAAGTTCGACCTGAAAGTGGCGAAGCTCGATCTCAACGCGATCGAACCGACGCTGCGGCCGACGGATTTCGCCGGGCCGATCGGCATCGTGCTCGCGGGCGACACGCAGACCATCACCGCCGATCTCAACGACCCCAAAGCGGCCATCCGCGCGCAGGCGAAGGTGAAGCTCGACCCGAAGCAGACCTTGCTCGACGACGTGAAGCTGACGGTGGGCAAGGGTCGCGTCGAGGCGAGCGGCGCGCTCAGGAAGGACGCCGATTCGACCTATGACCTGAAGGCGAAATTCGTCGATTTCAATCCGCTGTTGCTGCAACAGCAACTGATCGCGCAGAAGCCCGCGCCGGCGAAGAAGGGCGCCAGGCCCGCGCCGAAACCTGCGACGAATTCCACGGCGAAGCCCGCGCCGCCCGCCGCGGCGCCGCGCGTGATCGAGGCGCGCGTAAACGGCACGCTCGCCGCATCGGGCGCACTCGCCCCGACGCTCAGGACGAAAGCCACGTTCAAACTCGGCGACAGCATGTACGACAACCTGCCGCTGACGGGCGAGGGCACCGTGCAGGTCGTGGGCACGCGTCTGCTGCCGAGCAAGGCAACGCTGTCGGTGGCAGGCAATGACGTCGACCTGAACGGCAGCTTCGGCGCGCCCGGCGACCGGCTGCGCTTTCGTGTCGACGCGCCTGCGCTCGAACGGCTCGGCTTCGGCATCGCGGGGACGGTCAAGGCGGACGGCGATCTGACCGGCTCGATCGCGCATCCGAACATCGCGGCGAACTATCAGGCCGATGGCGTCGTGTTCGGCGCGAATCGTCTCGGCCATGCGGAAGGCCGCGCCGATATCCGCGACGGCTCGAACGGCGCGCTCGTCTTCACGCTGAAGGCGCGCGACGCGAGCACGGAAGGCATCGAGGTCGCGAATCTCGATGCGAGCCTGAACGGCACGCGCGCGCATCACACGCTCGACGTCACGGCGACGGGCAAGGTGCGCGGCCAGCCGGTGAATCTCGCGCTCGGCGCCAACGGCAAGTTCACCGATGCACCCGACGGCCCGCACTGGGACGGCTCGATCACAAAGCTCTCGAACAAGGGCATGCCGTCGGTGAATCTCGAATCGCCGCTCTCGGTGAGCTACGGGCCGAAACGCCTCGTGCTCGGCGCGACGCGGCTCGTCGCGGAAGGCGCGGCGCTGAACCTCAAGTCCTTCGCGCTCGACAACGGCCGCATCCAGTCGGCGGGCACGCTCACGAATCTGTCGGTGCCGCATCTGCTCGAGATCCGCCAGGAACTCACGGGCGAGGAGCCGCCGATCCGCACCGATCTCATCTTCGACGGCGACTGGGACTTCACGCTCGGCGCGACCGCGACCGGTCACGTGCAGATCAAGCGCCGCACCGGCGACGTGACCATCGACGGCGCGCGGGGCGTGGCCGCGCTCGGCATCTCGGACATCACCGCGCGCGCCGACTTCAGTAACGGCAACCGGCTGAACGCGTCGCTGCATGCGCAGGCGAGCCGCATCGGCGTGATCGACGCGAACGTGCACACGCCGCTCGTCAATCGCGACGGCATGCTCACCGTCGACGACAACGCGCCGCTCACCGGCGCCATCGACGCGAACATTCCCGAACTGCGCACGACCGGCGGGCTGCTCGGTGCGAACTATCTGCTCGGCGGCAAGATCGCGCTCAAGCTGGTGATCGCCGGAATCGTCGCGAAGCCGAATCTGTCGGGCTCGCTCACCGGCGACAACATTTCCGCGACGGTCGTCGATCAGGGCGTGCAACTGAAGGACGGCATCATCCGGATTGCGCTGTCGGAGAATCTGGTCGATCTGCAGCGCGTCGAGTTCCACGGCGCGAGTGGCACGCTGCGCGCCACCGGCCGTGTGCGGCTCGATCAGCAGCAGCCCGATCTGACCGCGAGCATCATCGCGGACAAGTTGGAATTGTTCGCGTCGCCCGATCGCGAACTGATGCTCTCGGGTAGCGCCAGCATTGCGAACGCGGGCCTGCAGGGCGGCATGGCGATCAACGGCAAGTTCACCGTCGATCACGCGCTCTTCGATCTGCCCGAATCCTCCGCGCCCGCGCTCGGCGACGACGTCGTGATCGAGCGCCCCGACGGCACGATCAAGGGCGAGAACCAGAAGATCACGGCCGCGACCGAGAAGCCGGTCGGGCCGTTCACGCCGCGCGCGAACATCGACATCGATCTCGGCCAGCGCTTCCGCTTCAAGGGCGCGGGCGCCGATCTCGGCCTGGCGGGCACCATCACGGCGATGAGCGCGCCGAACATGCCGCTGCGCGCGGTCGGCAACGTGCGCGTGACGCCGGGGTCCACCTACACGGCGTTCGGGCGCAAGCTCAATATCGAGAACGGCTTCTTCACGTTCAACGGGCCGGTGGCCAATCCCGGCCTCAATATCCTCGCGATGCGGCGCAATCAGGAAGTCGAGGCGGGCGTGCAGGTGACGGGCACAGTGCAGGCGCCCGTCGCCCGGCTGATTTCCGAGCCGAGCGTACCGGACAACGAAAAGCTGTCGTGGCTGTTGTTCGGTCACGGCACGGATCAGGGCAACAACGTCGGCCAGCAGAGCGCGATGACGAGCGCGCTGGCGCTGCTCGGCAGCAGAGGCGGGGCGAAGATCGCGCAGACGGTCGGGCTGGACGAGTTCACCGTCGGTTCGAGCGAAGTCGGCCTGACCGATCCGCAGGTCGTGCTGCTCTCCAAGGCGATCAACGAGCGGCTCGTGATCGGCTATGAGCAGGGCCTGCAATCGGCGAGCAACGCGGTCAAGGCGACGCTGAATCTGTCGCGGTTCTGGGCCGTGACGGCGTATGGCGGGACGTATCAGGGGCTGGATCTGTCTTATACGCGGCGCTTCAATTCGTGGGCGCGGCTGTGGTCGTCGGCGTCGCCGTCATCTTCGTCGTCGGCGGCGGCGCGGTCGTCCTCGCAGGATCCGGCCTCGGGCGACTAGCTTCCTTGCACGGGAAGCCGTGCGCGGCCTGATGCCTCAGCCTTTGCCTTTCAGAGTTTCTGCATGGTTTCTTTTTTCATGCTTTCGCATGCTCTTGCGCCATTGACGAAAGCGGCAGGTGCCTCCAGTTGACAGCACGATCCGGGCACCCCTGGAGGCAGGGCGGTTCCTGGTCACGCAATTTTGCGTCGGTGCAGGATTTGAACTCATTCGTCGACTTCAACGGATCCGTGCACGTTGTCACGGCACAACTGCATCAGGATGTTCGGTGAAAACCTCACGTGTGAACGACCCTTATCTCGCAGCATGATGGTTCTTCGTTATGCTTATCGTTGCAAATTCGCTACATGAAGCCATGCTTGCTTCATGCGTTTCGTCTGGCCGTTCAAAGCTCGACACAAATGTTTTCACATCAGACGATGACGCTTGTTTGAAAACCCAGTCGCCAGGGTCATTGCAGCCGGAGGCTCAGATAGCTGCGAAATGACGCGTCTGAATTCATGCACCTCTAATGCCTTTTAGGAATTTCGCAGGCGAATAATTGCCTTAGCTTTCACTATACTTCGCCTGCCCTTAAGACAAGCCAGTGCGCTTAATCGAATCCGTCGGCGCACTGTCGGGCGGTCGCTGGGGAACTCGCGAGGTTCGAGTCGAGCTGAACCGAATTTCCCGATCTTGTTAAATAAAAATTATGCATTCCTGAGGATTTAATGATGAAAAAAATTGCTCTCTCGCTGATCGTTGCATCGATGGCGCTGGCCGGCGTCGCACATGCCACGCCAGGAACCGGTGGCGGCGCCTTGACCATCACTGGAGAAGTGATTCCCGGTACGTGTGACATCAGCGGAAATGGCGGAGGCAACAATTTCTCGGTTCCGCTCCCGCCGGTGTGGGCCTCCCAACTGGCGGTTGCCGGGTCATTCGCAGGCGGAACGGGCTTCGACATCACCTTGACGAACTGCAACCCGGACTCGGGTAAAGTGCACACGTTCTGGGAGTACGGTGCGAACACGCTGTCCAACGGCAACCTGAAGAACAACGGCACGGCCACATCTGTTGAAGTTCAACTGCTCGACTACAACGGAACGGAATCGCTCCTCGATTTGAGCAAGGCCGACGGCGCACAAGGTTCTCAAGGCGTCACGCTCACCTCCGGCGCAGCCAGGCTTCAGTACTCCGCTCGATACGTGTCGCCGAAGGGTAGCGCGGGTCCGGGTAGCGTGACGACCAGCGTCACGTATTCGATCATTTACGAGTAAGCATAGGCTTGCGAGTAACGCTCGCTAAGTGGGTGACGGCACTTCGGTGCCGTCACGAGATGGGACAAGTCAGGAAGCATCGGCTATTCGCTGCTGAGACGACTAGAAAATAAGCAGTGCGATTTATAAATCCAATACCCGAATCTTCCTAAATTGTTCCAGACGGCGCGACTGACCTGAACACGGGTGTTCCGTGCCGTCTTTTGTGCGCCTGAATTCAATACGGTGCGCAATGTCATCAAACACTGTTTTTCGGCTGAGTTCCATGAAAATTCGAAAGGTCGTTTCCAAAATCCTGATGGCGGCCATGATTGCGGCCGGCACGCTGAGCGCGGTCTCGAGTCAGGCGTCCGTTGTGATCGCCGGCACGCGAGTCGTGTACAACGCCGGCGATAGCGAGGTCACGCTCAAGCTGTCGAATGTGGGCAAGCATCCGGCGTTGACTCAGGTGTGGCTGGACAAGGGCGATGCCAAGGAAGACCCGAGCAAGATCGACTTGCCTTTCGTGCTGACGCCCGCGCTTGCACGTATCGATCCCGACAAGGCGCAAACCATTCGCATCTCCTACACCGGCGAGGAACTCCCGAACGACCGCGAAAGCCTGTTGTGGTTCAACGTACTCGAGGTGCCACCCAAGCCCGAACAGGCGGACGCAGGCGGGAACTATGTCCAGCTCGCCTTCCGCTCACGCATCAAATTCTTCTTCCGTCCGACCGGACTTCCCGGCACCTCGGACGCGGCGCCAGACAAGCTCCAGTGGAATCTCGTGACGGAGAACGGCAAGTCCGCGCTGAAGGTGGCGAACCCGACGCCCTATCACGTCACGATCATTGAAGCACAAGTCGGTGCCGGCGATAAAGCGCCCAAGTTCGATGACGGCGGCATGGTCACGCCCGGCGGCGAGCTCTCGTTGCCGCTGTCCGCTCCGGCGGCTGCGGGCGGCAAGGTCTCCTTCACCACGCTGAACGACTACGGCGGCCCCATGAAGCACGAGGCGAATCTGCATTGAGGGCTGAGTGACACGCCGTCTGAATCATTCAATCGATAAGCATTGCAAGTAAGACGGGCTCTTGGACGATCGAGCAATCGACCGAATGGGGAAGAGCCTGCTGTCCAACAGGAAACTGCATTCAATAGTCGCGAGCGAGTGGGTCTTGATGTCAATGCGTCTCGCATCGGCAGGGGCTCCGCGTTGCCTGCGAATCCGGCGCACCATGAATAAACGATATTCGAAATCGAAAGCCAGGCCATTGAGTAGCGATATCTCGTCGCTGAGTCAGGCGAGCGTGGCTGTGCTGCTCGCGTTCGCTGCGGCACACGCGAAAGCAGAAACCGCACCGGGTGTGCCTGTTCCGGCGCCGCAAGGCACGATTGCTTCGACGGACGCCGAACCGTCCGGAGCGGACATGGATTCGGTATCGGGCAACCATGATTCGGCGCCTGTTCCTGCCGCGCCGGTTCCGCTGGAAATTGCACCCCAGCCCGAGCCTCAACCGGCCGCACCCGCGGCTGTGCAGTTCGACTCGAGCTTTCTGACGGGCGGCGGCGCGGGGAACCTCGACATCAGCCGCTTCGACAAGGGCAACATCGCCGCCGCGGGTAATTACCGCTCGGCCTTGTACGTCAATCAGACGTGGATCGGCAGTGCCGATATCGTGTTGCGCGACGTGAACGGCCCGGGCAAGGCTGCGCAGCCGATGTTCACTCACGACCTGCTGGCACGCGTGGGCGTCGACATGACGCGCATGAGCCCGCAAGCGCTCGAAAAGCTCGACGCGGCCGGTGCGAGCGGAGTTCAGCTTTCCGAGCTGATTCCGCAGGCGACGGCCGTGTTCGACATGGGCGAACAGCGGCTCGACGTGAGCGTGCCGCAGGCCTTGATGAGCCGCAACGCGCGCGGCTGGGTCGACCCAAAATTCTGGGACGACGGCGTGAATGCCGCCGTGCTGCAGTACAACGCGAACGTCTACCATTCGAGCGGCAACGGCTATTCCAACACGCAAAGCTATCTCGGTCTGAATGCCGGCGTAAATATCGGTCCGTGGCGTTTCCGCTATAACGGCAGTGTCACCAACAGCCCGGGCTCGGGTACGCACGTTCAGAGCATGCAGACCTATCTGCAGCGCTCGTTTGCGCCGATCAAGAGCGAATTCACGGCGGGCGATTCGTACACGGACGGCACGATCTTCGATTCGTTCGGTGTGCGCGGCGTGCAGATGAACACCGACGATCGCATGTACCCCGAGTCGCAGCGCGGCTATGCACCGGTCGTGCGCGGCATTGCGACCACGAACGCGAAGGTTCAGGTCAAGCAGAACGGCAACATCATTTACGAATCCACCGTTTCGCCGGGTGCGTTCGAAATCGACGACTTGTATCCGACGGGTTACGGCGGCGATCTGCAACTCGTCGTGACCGAGGCGGACGGCAGCCAGCATGCTTCCGCGATCCCGTATGCCGCGCCGGTCAACGCCCTGCGTGAAGGGCGCTGGCGCTACAACGTTGCGGCGGGTCAATACCGCAATTCGAGCCTGAGCAGCCAGCCGTTCGTGTTCCAGGTCGGCGTGAAGCATGGTCTGAACAATCTGTTGACGCTGTACGGCGGCACGATTTTCGCGGACAACTACATCTCTGCTGCAGCCGGGTTGGCGCTGAACACGCCGGTCGGTGCGTTCGGCTTTGACGTGACCCAGGCCAATGCGAATCTGGGTAGCCTGCCCAGCCGTAGCGGCCAGAGCCTGCGCATATCGTACTCGCGTACGTTCACGCCGACCGAAACGGACGTGACACTCGCCGCATACCGATATTCGACCAGCGGCTTCCTGAACTTGTCGGACGCCATGTCGTTGCGCGACCTCGCGGATCGGGGCGCGGCGTACATGAATCAGGGCGTCCAGAAAGGTCGTCTGCAACTCACGGTGAATCAGAATCTGGGCAAGTATGGCGCGGTCTACGCGTCGGGCTTTACGCAGAATTACTGGAACAGGTCGGGATCGGACACCTCGTTTCAGGTGGGCTACAACACGAATATCGGCCGCGTGGGCGTGGGCGTGTCGGCATCGCGGGAGCTGAACCTGGAGGTCACGAAGTGGAGCAACCGCTTCATGCTGAACGTGAACATTCCACTCGATATCGGTGCGACAACCGCCAGCTCGATGACGAGCTTCACGCACGACTCGCGCGACAACAGCAACGCTCTGCTGGAAACCTTCACCGGCTCCGCGGGCACGGACCGTCAGTTTAGCTACGGTGTCACGGCGGGCCATCAGTGGGGCGGCTCGAGCGGCAGCAGCATCAACGGCAACGTGGGCTATCTCTCGCCGTATACACAGGCGCGGGCCAACGCGGGCAGCGCGAACGGCTACAAGCAGGTAGGCGGCGGCCTCGCGGGCTCGGTCGTCGCTTACGGAGACGGGGCCATCCTCTCGCCTCAGACGGGCGACACCTTCGCACTCGTCGAGGCGAAGGACGCTGTCGGAGCGCGTCTTGCGAGTTCGCCGGGCGTGCGCGTGGACCGCTTCGGTCATGCACTGGTCGTGGGCATGCAACCGTATTCGCTCAATACCGTGGAAATCGACACGAAGGGCCTGCCCATGGGCGTCGAACTCAAGAGCACGGAACAGCACTTCGCGCCGACGGCAGGTTCAGTGGTCCGCGTGAAGTTCGACACGGTGAACCGCGGTCAGGCAGTCGTTATGCGCCTGCGCCGGCTGAACGGCGAAACGGTGCCGTTCGGCGCGGACGTGCTGGATCAGGAGGGCAACACCGTGGGTACGGTGAGTCAGGGCAGCCGTGCCATGTTCTACAGCAAGGTGCAACAAGGCGATCTCGCCGTCAGGTGGGGCCAAGGCGCCAATCAGGTCTGCAAAGTTCAGTATGACCTGCCCGCCCCTGTGAAGGACAAGATGGCCGGGACCCTATTCTCGGAAGCGACCTGTGAGTGATGATCAACAGCGATGCGTCAATTTAGAGGTCCGAGAGAATTCATCATTTTCTCGAGTGCGGCGCTCACGTCTCGGGTTGGCTGTGTCCCCGACGTGCTCTAGCGCTTGGGCGGCGGGACCATGTAGTTGCCCTGCCGGTGGACTCGGAGAAAGGCAAACTGGCGGCCACCACGTTTATCGACGTGGCGGACCGGTAAGCACGAAGTTAGGGCGATACAACATTCGACCGACAATCATCCGAACGTGCGAGTCAGATTCAGAACTCGAATGTTTCCTGTCGCAGGATGAGAGCGGCAGACGAATGCGTCTATTTTTTTCATGGCTATTGCTGACACCCTGCAGGCTTGAACTAATCGGAATACGTTAATGAGCTCATCCTTTTTGAAACTGCACATTGGGCGTTTAGTGCGCTGTATTGTGCTGTTCTGGTTGATCAGTCTTACCCATTCTGCGTGGGCGCAGCAGATAGGTTGTGTGGGCGGGGGCGGGCTAGACTATCCGGTCAATATGCCTACCGATGTCACGATTGCCATTGACGCAGTATCCACAGCACCGAAGTTATTGACGCCATGGATGAAAAGCATCACTGCGTCTCCGTACACGACCTGTACCTACAGCGGCACGGTTCTTAGTGGGTACGCCGTGAGGCCGGCACTGACAGCGCTTGACAGGACGTTCACTGATTCGGATCGCATGACTTATACGTTGTGGGATATTGGCGTGCCGGGAGTCGGACTCGCGATCGGCATCTATTGGACTGGGTATACCTTTAGCTTCACTTTGCCGGTTACGTCGGCGGGCGGGACATGCTCGGGATGTATCGGTCCTCCGCCAAGTGGATGGACTGGAGCGGGTCTTATTTTGACGGGCGGGTCGTCAACGAGCCGCGCCAGTGAACCTCAGACTATTCAGGCTCGGTTTGCGCTTGTGGCAACGGGTGATCCAATTACTCCGGGTGCCACGACGGGGCGCGCGGTGTTGCTAGGGCAGAGCTACCTAGACCCCGGAGGCGTGCAAAGCAGTCCTTCTGCTTTCTCTTTTAGCATTACGTCCACCAACATTCATGTGCCTTCATGCCGGGTGAACCCGCTTACGGTGCAGATGGGCACGCACGCTCCGAAGGAAATGCCCAAGGGAAGTCCGTCTACCATGACTCCGGTTCCGGTTCCGATCTCGATTACGAACTGCCCCACCACTTTTGGCGTGAATCAGATCAAGTATTCGATCAGTCCGACGTTCGGAATCGCGGCGACCAATGTGGCTGCACTCGACGGCAGCGGAGCGAAGGGCTACGGAATTCAGTTGTACACGAGCGGAGGAAGCGTGGTGCCGTTCAATACGTTGACTGATGCTGGATATGTGCCTGGGAGCTCGGGCCTGACCATCAATCTGAACGCGAAGTATTACCGTTACAGCGACACAGTCAGTTCGGGTTCGGCCAACAGCACCATGACCGTGACGGTGCAATACCTCTAGCCGTGTCTGACAGCGGGCGCTGCCAGACGCAGCAAGAAGCGCTTGAGCAGTCTTCGGACTGCGCGGCGCATCGTGAGTAAATTTCATGGATTCACACCGTCGCCGTACCGAAGTACAGGCGACAGTGCCAACACCATGCGGGACGAGGCATCAGAAGTCCAGGATCGAGAAGTTGGCCTGGGCCTCGCTTTGAAGGACCCTATCGTTATGAACAAGATCAGCAAACTACTTTTGGCAGTCCTCGTCTCGACCGCGGCGGGCTCGGCGCTCGCGGACAGCGCGTTGATCACCTACGAGGGCAAGATCCAGGATCCGACATGTACGATCAAGAGCGACTCTGCAAGTCAGACGATCGATCTGAAAACTGCCAGCGTCAGCGATTTCAAGTCGGTCGGCGCCGTGATGAACGCGACGGCTTTCAACATCCAGTTGATCGACTGCACACCGGGGATCACGGCATCGATGACGGTTGCCGGCACATCCGGTTCGGTTCCTAACGTGTTGCGGAACACGGGAAGTGCGGCGAACCTCGGTGTGCAGCTACTGCTCGCGGCAAACGTCAACGATACTACTGGCTCGCCGATCGTATTCGGTAACGTGATTAGCCGCAGCATAGCCACCACGACCCACACCGTCCCCATGGTCGCGCAGATGTACCGCACCGGCAACCTGGGCGCCGGCACGGTAGCCGCCACCGCAACGGTCAGTTTTACCTATAACTAACGAGTGCTTCATTGGCTCAGCGCTGAGCCCATTTTTATATAACATCTCGAGAGATCTATCATGCGCAAACTAGTTGCTGTTATCGCTATTGCTGCTTCGACGGCGGCTGGCTCTGCCTTCGCAGCAGCAGACGCGAACCTGAACTTCACGGGCCTCATTCGGAATCCTTCCTGTACAGTAGATAGTTTGTCGCAAGACCAAACTATCGATCTGAATCCGGTAAGCATCAGTGACTTTACCGGCACTACCTCGACTCCCACCCCCTTCAATATCAATCTGAAGAATTGTGGTGACGGTACCATCGTTTCGATGACAGTTTCCGGCACATCAGATTCGGTCGCAAGCGTGCTGAAGAGCACCGGTGTGGCAACCAAGGTGGGTGTGCAGTTGCTCAAGGCAAGCAGCGTGGGTGGGACGACCGGCACAGCTATCACGCTGAACAGCGCTACGAGCGCGGGTACCGTGAGCGGCACTTCCATGACCATTCCGATGGTGGCGCAGTACTACAAGCTTGGCACGCTGACCCCGGGTACGGTGGCTTCGAGTGCCACCGTGAACTTTACGTATAAGTGAGCGCGCTTCCGTTTGCATCGTTCGTTCGTTGCGAAAAAAATGGCTCACCTTAAGGAGAGCCATTTTTGCTTTGTGGCGCGGGTTGCGCGCCTCATAAACCAGCTTACTTCACCCGCATCCCCGGCTTCGCGCCGCCATGCGGCTCGAGAATATAGAGCCCCGGCTCGGCCTTCTCGTCGGCGGCGGACGCCGCCAGCACCATGCCTTCCGACAACCCGAACTTCATCTTGCGCGGCGCGAGATTGACGACCATCACCGTCAGCTTGCCGATCAGATCCTGCGGCTGATACGCCGACTTGATGCCCGAAAACACGTTGCGCGTCTTCTCTTCGCCGACATCGAGCGTCAGTTGCAGCAGCTTGTCGGAACCCTCGACCGCCTTGCAATCGACGATCTTCGCGATGCGCAGATCGACCTTCGCGAAGTCGTCGATGGAAATGACGCCCGAATCTTCCTGCTTCTTCGCGACGGTTTTGGCGGGAGCGGCGGCTGCCGTCTCTGCGGCCGGCGCGAGCGATTCGCGGTTCGCTTCGAGCAACGCCTCGATCTGCTTCGGATCGACGCGCGTTGTCAGATGCTTGTACGCGTTGACGGGACTCGCCGACGACAGCGGCTTCGCGGCATCGGCCCACACGAGCGGCGCGATGCCGAGGAACGCTTCCACCGCCTCGATGAGCTTCGGCATCACCGGCTTCAGCGCGAGCGACAGCAGGCGGAACGCTTCGAGACTCACGCTGCATGTCTCATGCAACGCGACGGCGTTCGCCGGATCCTTCGCCTGCTCCCACGGCTTCGCGGTATCGACGTAGGCGTTCACGGCGTCCGCGAGTTCCATTGTCGTGCGCAGCGCGCGGCCGTATTCGCGCGACTCGTAGAAGCCGGCGATCTGCGGAATCGCGGCGCGCAACTGGGCGATGAGCGCGTGATTCATCGCGCTGTCCTGCACGCGGCCGTCGAAACGCTTGATCAGAAAACCCGCCGCGCGGCTCGCGATATTCACGTACTTGCCGACGAGATCGCTGTTCACGCGCGCCTGGAAGTCCTCGAGGTTGAGGTCGATGTCTTCCATCGTGCTGTTCAGCTTCGCCGCGAAGTAGTAGCGCAGCCATTCGGGATTGATGCCCGTGTCGATCACGCTCTGCGCGGTGATGAACGTGCCGCGCGACTTCGACATCTTCGCGCCGTCGACGGTCAGGAAGCCGTGCGCGAACACGTTGGTCGGCGTGCGATGGCCGGAAAATTCGAGCATCGCCGGCCAGAACAGCGTATGGAAATACAGGATGTCCTTGCCGATGAAGTGATACTGCTCGGCCTTCGCGCCGGGCTTCACCCATTCGTCGAAATTCACGCCGATGCGGTCCGCGAGGTTCTTGAAGCTCGCGTAATAGCCGACGGGCGCGTCCACCCACACGTAGAAATACTTGCCCGGCGCGCCCGGAATCTCGAAGCCGAAGTAGGGCGCATCGCGCGAGATGTCCCAGTCGGCGAGTTTCGCTTCGCCCTTGTCGCCGAGCCATTCGCGCATCTTGTTGGTGGCTTCCGGTTGCGCGAGGCCGCTCACCCAGCCGCGCAGGAAATCCTCGCAGCGCGGGTCGGACAGGCGGAAGAAGTAGTGCGTCGAAGTCTTGCGGATGGGCGTCGCGCCCGAGACCACCGAATACGGATTGATGAGTTCGGTCGGTTGATAGGTCGAGCCGCAGACTTCGCAGTTGTCGCCGTACTGGTCCTTCGCGTGGCACTTCGGGCACTCGCCCTTGATGAAGCGGTCCGGCAGGAACATTTCCTTGACCGGATCGTAGGCCTGCTCGATATCGCGCGCCTCGATCAGGCCCGCTTGCTGAAGCGCGCCATAGATCGTGTTGCAGAGGACGCGGTTCTCCTCGGCATCGGTCGAATAGTAGTTGTCGAACGAGATGCCGAAGCTGTCGAAGTCGCGCTTGTGCTCCTTCCAGACGCGCTCGATCAGCGCCTTCGGCGTGATGCCTTCCTTTTCGGCGCGCAGCATGATCGGCGTGCCGTGGGTGTCGTCCGCGCCGACGTAGTAGACCTCGTGACCATGCATTCGCAGCGTCCGAACCCAGATATCCGTCTGAATGTACTCGACCATATGGCCGATATGAATCTGACCGTTCGCGTACGGCAACGCGGACGTGACGAGGATCTGGCGACGGCCGCCTTCATTGGCTGAAGCGGCAGGCGCGGCGGTGGCAGGGGCTGAAATCGGTGCTGACATGGAGGCGCGGCCTGGAGGAAGTGCTCGGGGTTGGTGAAAAAAAGCGGAATTTCGATTCTAGCAGGGCGCGGACGGACGCCGGGTGCGCAGGCACGATGGCGCCTCGGCTGGTCGCGCGTGCGGCCTGCCGTGCGGAAGAAAGGATTGGGGAAGTTTTCGGCGGCGGCGCGCGGCCGGGAGCGCCCTGCGCGATTCGACGGCGCAAAAAAAACCGGGGCTCAAAATTAGCCCCGGAGCAACAACGACAAGAGGAGAATGGCAGGTGATGGCGTGGCCATCCACCTACCGTAGAGAGAGACAGCCGCGGCGCGACCAAGTTTCAAATTTTTTTCAGGCCGCTGCGCGCGGTTGAAATCACCTCTCGCGTGCCGCCGAAGCGGCGGCATTTTCTCCTTTCAAATCATCAGTCTTACTGCACCTGACCCGGCTGCGCGGTCGCGCGCAGATAGATTTCCACGCGGCGATTCTGCGCGCGGCCGGCTTCCGTCGAGTTGTCGGCGATCGGCTGGTTCTGGCCCATGCCCTGTGCCGACAGACGCTGCGCCGGAACACCGTGCGTCGAGATGTACGACGCGACGCTCTGCGCGCGATTCTGCGACAGCGTCTGGTTGTAGGCCGGCTGGCCGGTGTTGTCCGTATGGCCGATGACGTTCGCGATCAGCTCCGGGTGCTGCTGCAGCGTCTGCGTGACGGAGTTGAGCACCGGATCGAACGAAGGCTTGATGGCGTAGCTGTTGGTGTCGAACGAGATCGAATTCGGGATGTTCACCTTGAGCGAACCGTCCTGCTGCTCGGTCACCTGCGTGCCCGTGCCCTTCGAGTCGCCCGAAATCTTGTTGCGGATCGCCTGCCAGTTGTAGCCGGTGATGCCGCCGACCGCCGCGCCCGTGGCCGCGCCGATCGCCGCGCCCTTGCCGCCGCCGAAAATGGCGCCGATGCCCGCGCCGGTCGCGGCGCCCACGCCTGTGCCGACCGCCGTGTTGGTGCCCTGCTGCGTGGCGCAACCCGCGACGAGCGCACCAGCGACAGCGAACACGGACAGACGGGTCAAGAATTTGGTATTCATCTTCGATCTCCTTTGAATCGACAAGCAATTCGGCGAGGTGTGCCGACAGTGCGAAAGGGTCTTCGGACGGGCGTTCGGACGAGCCTCTACAATAATGAGAGAAGCGCCCGGCGCCCCACGCGATGCGTCCCCGGAAACATTTGCAGCGGGATAGTGCAGCGCGCGCGAGCCGTGCGCAATGGCTCTAACAATTCCTTTCAATTTCCTCAGTTTGTTGCAATGCGCCGACGACGGCTTGCAACAAACGTTCCACGGAGTTTCGATGAACCTCGACCGCGCGAAGATCGACACCGCACTCGCCACACTGACTGATCCCAACACCAACCGCAAGCTGGTCGATACGAAAAGCATCCGCCACGTTTCCGTCGATGGCGCGAACGTCGCGGTGAGCGTCGTGCTCGGTTATCCGGCGAAGTCGCAGTTCGAATCGATTCGCGAAATGGTGACGGGCGCGCTGCGTCAGGTGCCCGGAATCGCGAACGTGACAGTGGACGTTTCGTCGCAGGTCGTCGCGCACGCGGTCCAGCGCGGCGTCAAGCTCTTGCCGAACGTCAAGAACATCATCGCGGTGGCATCGGGCAAGGGCGGCGTCGGCAAGAGCACGACGGCGGCCAATCTCGCGCTCGCGCTGGCAGCCGAAGGCGCGTCGGTCGGCATGCTCGACGCCGACATCTACGGCCCGTCGCTGCCGATGATGCTCGGCATCTCCGGCCGCCCCGAGTCGCCCGACAATCAGACGATGAACCCGCTCGAAGGCCACGGCATTCAGGCGAACTCGATCGGCTTTCTGATCGAGCAGGACAACCCGATGGTCTGGCGCGGCCCGATGGTCACGTCCGCGCTCGAACAGCTGCTGCGCCAGACCAACTGGCGCGACCTCGATTATCTCGTCGTCGACATGCCGCCGGGCACGGGCGACATTCAGCTCACGCTCGCGCAGAAAGTGCCGGTGACGGGCGCGGTGATCGTCACGACGCCGCAGGACATCGCGCTGCTCGACGCGAAGAAGGGCCTCAAGATGTTCGAGAAAGTGGGCATTCCGATTCTCGGCATCGTCGAGAACATGAGCACGCATATCTGCTCGAACTGCGGCCATGAGGAGCACATCTTCGGCGCGGGCGGCGGCGAGCGCATGGCGAAGGAGTACGGCGTGGAGATTCTCGGCCAGTTGCCGCTCGATATCGCCATTCGCGAGCGCACCGACGCCGGCCAGCCGACGGTCGTGTCGGAGCCCGCGAGCCGCATTGCGGAGACGTATCGCGCCATTGCGCGGCGCGTCGCGATCTCGATCGCCGAGCGTCAGCGCGACATGAGCTCGAAGTTTCCGAGCATCGTCGTGCAGAACACCTGAATTCGAGCGCTCGATCGAATCGAGAGGGGCTGTTCACCTGCAAAACGCGCATTCGAACGCTTGAGATCGGCCGCAGTGCAAGGAGTGCGGCGCGCCGTTCGGCCGCCCCGAACAAGCGCCGCGCGACGCCGCAATGTGGCCGGTTTCGGGCGTTCCCCAAGAGTAAATTTCACCCTCGTAAAGGGCCGCTCGCGGCGTCATGCTCCTTGCGAATGCGTCGAGTATTCGCTTCGTCGGATTCCTTGCGATCGGCCCTTTACCGGGCAGCGCATGCGCGTTTTGCAGGTGAACAGACCCTATGAGCCTTGTGCAATGCGGCTCGCGGTATCATGTCGCCTTCGATGTGCGGCAGCGTGGACGCAGGGGGCGTCGGCGGGCCGCCGAGAGGATCGCATGAGAAACAGATTCGACGGAAGGGCGCTTCATGCCTTGATCGCGACGGCCGCCTGCAGCGTGATGCTGAGCGGCTGCGGCCTGCTCTTCCAGAATCACGAAAAACGCGCGGACGCGGTGCTGCAGCCCACGCCCGGCAACGCCACGCGCGGCACGGTCACGCTCATCGAGCGCTCGGACGGCGTGCAGGTTTCCTACAATCTCACCGACATGCCGCCGAACAGCGATCACGCGCTGACCGTGCACGAGCGCGGCGACTGCATTTCCGTCAGCGATCCCGAAGCGAGCCCCATCTTCGCGCTGCCGGCCGACCGCCGCAAGGCGAGCGCGCGGCTGGAGGGCGAACTCGGCAACATCCACGCCGACGCCACCGGCTCCGCGACGGGCTTCATCGTCGCGACCGACGTCTCGCTCGACGGCGTGCGCTCGGTCGTCTCGCGCGCCATGGTGCTGCATCGCGAGGCGCTCGATCCGTACGCGAGCGCGCCGCACAACGTGGGCGCGGCGCTCGCCTGCGGCGTGATCCGCCGCTAGGGCGCAGGCGTGCGCGCGCAAACGCGGCGTCGCGTCGATCGCGTAAAATACGCGCTTTCGTTTTTCGTTCGCGGCTGGTTTGCGCTTTCGATCGCTCCCGGTTCGCGTCCGGTCCGCATCTGGCCCGCGCGGCACGCCATGCCGCCGCCGGCCATGCTCCGTTCACCGCAGGCGGCGGTCGCGAGACTTCAAGCCCTAACCGTTGAGTAGCGCCCCTATGAGCATCAAGTCCGACAAGTGGATTCGCCGCATGGCCGAAGAGCACAAGATGATCGAGCCGTTCGTGCGCGATCAGGTGCGCGTGGCCGAAGATGGCCGCAAGATCGTGAGCTACGGCACGTCGAGCTACGGCTACGACATTCGCGTCGCCGACGAATTCAAGATCTTCACGAACATCAATTCCACCATCGTCGATCCGAAGAATTTCGACGAGAAGTCGTTCGTCGACTTCAAAGGCGACGTCTGCATCATTCCGCCCAATTCTTTCGCGCTCGCGCGCACGGTCGAATATTTCCGCATTCCGCGCTCCTGCCTGACGGTGTGCCTCGGCAAATCGACGTACGCGCGCTGCGGAATCATCGTCAACGTGACGCCGTTCGAGCCGGAATGGGAAGGCTATGTGACGCTCGAATTCTCGAATACGACACCTTTGCCTGCCAAAATCTACGCGAACGAGGGCGTCGCGCAGGTCCTGTTCTTCGAAAGCGACGAAATCTGCGAGACGTCGTACGCCGATCGCGGCGGGAAATATCAAGGGCAGCACGGCGTGACGCTGCCGAAGACCTGACAATCGCCGCGCCTTAAAGAAACGCACACGGCAAACGCTTGTCGAAAGACCGCCGGCATCGAGTCGAGACTCGGCGCGGCGGTCGTTCCATTTGGAGATTCGCCTCATGAAGTTCCGCTTTCCTGTCGTCATCATCGACGAAGACTTTCGTTCCGAGAACATCTCGGGTTCCGGCATCCGGGCGCTGGCCGAGGCGATCGAGAAAGAGGGCGCCGAAGTGCTCGGCCTGACGAGTTACGGCGATCTCGCGGCCTTCGCGCAACAATCGAGCCGCGCGTCGTGTTTCATTTTGTCGATCGACGACGACGAATTGCTGCCGTACGCGGAAAACGTCGTCGTGGAAGGCGACACGCCGGAACTGGCGTCGGCCATCGTCGCGCTGCGGGCGTTCATCAACGCGGTGCGCCGCCGCAACGCCGACATCCCCATATTCCTGTACGGCGAAACGCGCACCTCGCGCCACTTGCCGAACGACATCCTGCGCGAGCTGCACGGCTTCATCCACATGTTCGAGGACACGCCGGAGTTTGTCGCGCGCCACGTGATTCGCGAGGCGAAGGTGTATCTCGATGCGCTCGCGCCGCCGTTCTTCAAGGAACTGGTGCAGTACGCGGACGAAGGCTCGTATTCGTGGCACTGCCCGGGACACTCGGGCGGCGTCGCGTTCCTGAAGAATCCGCTCGGCCAGATGTTCCACCAGTTTTTCGGCGAGAACATGCTGCGCGCGGACGTGTGCAACGCGGTCGAGGAACTCGGCCAGCTGCTCGATCACACCGGCCCGGTCGCCGCGTCGGAACGCAACGCGGCGCGCATCTTCGGCGCGGATCATCTCTTTTTCGTAACCAACGGCACGTCGACGTCGAACAAGATCGTGTGGCATGCGACGGTCGCGCCGGGCGATATCGTTCTGGTCGATCGCAACTGCCACAAGTCGATCCTGCACGCGATCACGATGACCGGCGCGATTCCGGTGTTCCTCACGCCGACGCGCAACAACTTCGGCATCATCGGGCCGATTCCGCGCGACGAATTCAAGCCGGAAAACATCCGCCGGAAGATCGAGGCGAATCCGTTCGCGCGCGAGGCGCTCGCGAAGAATCCGAAGGTCAAGCCGCGCATTCTGACGATCACGCAGAGCACGTATGACGGCGTGATCTACAACGTCGAGATGATCAAGGATCTGCTCGGCGACATGCTCGACACGCTGCATTTCGACGAGGCCTGGCTGCCGCACGCCGAGTTCCACGCGTTCTATCAGGACATGCACGCGATCGGCGCGGGCCGGCCGCGCACGGGCGCGCTCGTGTTCGCGACGCACTCCACGCACAAGCTGCTGGCCGGCATTTCGCAGGCGTCGCAGATTCTCGTGCAGGACAGCGAGAACAGCGCGTTCGACCGCCATCGTTTCAACGAGGCGTATCTGATGCACACGTCGACTTCGCCGCAATACGCGATCATCGCGTCGTGCGACGTCGCGGCGGCCATGATGGAAGCGCCTGGCGGCGAGGCGCTCGTGGAGGAATCGATCGCCGAAGCGCTCGATTTCCGCCGCGCGATGCGCAAGGTCGACGCCGAATACGGCGACGACTGGTTCTTCAAGGTCTGGGGTCCGGAAGCGCTGGCGGAAGAGGGCATCGGCGACCGCGAAGACTGGATGCTCAAGCCCAACGACCGTTGGCACGGCTTCGGCGCGCTCGCCGAAAACTTCAACATGCTCGATCCGATCAAGGCGACGATCATCACGCCGGGACTCGACGTGGACGGCGAATTCGGCGAGGCCGGCATTCCGGCCGCGATCGTCACGAAGTATCTGGCGGAGCACGGCATCATCGTGGAGAAGACGGGGCTTTACTCGTTCTTCATCATGTTCACAATCGGCATCACAAAGGGTCGCTGGAACTCGATGGTCACCGAACTCCAGCAGTTCAAGGACGACTACGACAACAACCAGCCGCTGTGGCGCGTGCTGCCGGAATTCGTCGCGCAGCATCCGTCGTATGAGCGCATCGGTTTGCGCGATCTGTGCGAGCAGATCCACAGCGTCTATCGTGCGAACAACATCGCGCGTCTGACCACCGAGATGTATCTGTCGAGCATGGAGCCGGCGATGAAACCGTCCGAGGCGTTCGCGAAGCTCGCGCACCGCGAGATCGATCGCGTGCCGATCGACGAACTCGAAGGCCGCGTCACGTCGATTCTGCTCACGCCGTATCCGCCGGGCATTCCGTTGCTGATTCCGGGCGAGCGCTTCAATCGCACGATCGTCGATTACCTGCGTTTCGCGCGCGAGTTCAACGAGCGCTTCCCGGGCTTCCATACGGATATCCACGGGCTCGTGGGCGAGGTGATCAACGGGCGCATCGAGTATTTCGTCGATTGCGTGCGGGCCTGATGTCCGCCTGATCCGCTAAAAAGAAAACGGCCCGCGAGGGCCGTTTCTACGTCCGGGAGGCGCAGATCGTTCAGATCAGGCCTTCCGCCTTCATCGCCGCCTGCACGCCCGAACGCGCGCCGACGCGCTCCAGGTACGCGACGAGCGCCGGCCACTTGCCGAGATCGATATCGACGTGCTTCGCCCAGTTGAGCACGGTGAAGAGGTAAGCGTCGCCGATGCTGAATTCGTCGCCGAGCAGGTATTGCTTGTCGTCGATATGCTGCGCCGTGTAGGCGAGGCGGCGTTCGAGATTGGCCATCGCGGCCGCTTTCCAGTCGCGGCTCGCAGCCGGATTGAAGAACGGCGAGAAGTTCTTGTGCAGTTCCGTGCCGATGAACGTGAGCCAGCCTTGCAGGCGATAGCGCGCCATGGCGTCGGCGAGCGGCGCGAGGTGCTTCGCCGGGACCTGATCGGCGATGTACTGCATGATCGCCGGGCCTTCGGTCAGCAGCTCGCCGTTGTCGAGCAGGAGCGCGGGCACATAACCCTTGGCGTTGATCGTGGTGAAGTCCGCGCCGCCGGCGGTGATTTTGGTCTTGAGATCGACGGCTTCGATTTCGTACGGGAGCCCCGATTCCTCGAGCACGATGTGGGAAGCGAGAGAGCAGGCGCCTGCCTTGTAGAACAGTTTCAAAACGTTTCCTCCAGATTGAGTGCGTACGATTATGAACGATGTACTAAGCGCTCAACACACTCTGGCATGAAACGATCTGTGTCTTTTGTTGAAAGACCGGGCTCGCGAATTCTCCCGGATTGCCGCTCTCAGTCGAGAATGAAATCGCGCGGCGGAGCGAACGGTTTCGGCGCCAGCGCGAAATCGGGATCGGCGGCCATGTCGTGCAGCGCGATCTCGATTGCTTCGCACATCGCGTTCAGCGCGAGATCGTTCTCTTCGAGGCCGAACGGGTCTTCGATCTGCGCGGCGATCGCCTCCAGCGCCATGAACGCATACGCGACCAGCAGCGCGAAGAGCGGCGTGAGCACGCCCGCGCCGTCCACGAGCCCGAACGGCAGCAGCACGCAGAAGAGATAGATTGTGCGGTGGATCATCACCGAATAGGAAAACGGCAGCGGCGTGGTGGCGATGCGCTCGCATCCGCCGATGACATCCGACAGCGCGTTCAGATTGTGCTCGATCGCGAGCACCGCATAGCCGTCGATGACGCCTTCGCGCCGGCGTTGCGCCACCCATTCGCCGAGCCACAGCAGGATCAGCGCGGGCCGGAACTGCGCGGCCGCCACGCGGGCCTGCAACTCGGGCGGAAGGCGGGGAGACAGATCGGCGAGCGCATCGGTGCAGCGCAGTTGATGCCGCAGCGCGTGCGCCAGTCCTCCGAGCGCGGCGAGAAAGCGCCGCGTCTGCGCCGGGTCGCGCGGCTCGGGCAACGTCAGCGCCTGGCGTCCGAGCGAACGTGCGGTGATCACGAGCGTGCCCCAGAGCTTGCGGCCTTCCCACCAGCGTTCATAGCTCGCACTGTTGCGAAAGCCGAGAAACACCGCGAGCGCGATGCCGACGAGCGCGAACGGCGGCGTGCCGAGCCCGATCGGATACGTGCGCATGTGGTCGTGCATGAAGATCGCCGCCACCGAAAACGCGAAGATCAGCGCGAGGCGCGGCAGCAGCTGCGGCAGCACGGAGCCTCGCCACACGAACAGCAGCCGGAACCAGTGGAGCTTGGGGCGGATGATCATGACGCGCTTTTTGGACGGATGCGGGGGACGATCATCCGATTATCTCGAAAATGTCGCAGCTCGCGCAGGGACATGTCGCCGCGTCCGGCAATGAAAAAGGCCGTCCTTGCGAACGGCCTTCGATGTGATTGGCGGAGCGGGGCGATCAGAGCGCCGCGCGCGCCGCCTGCGCTGCCGCGCGCACCTGATCCGGCGCGGTGCCGCCCGGATGATTGCGGCTCGCGACCGAGCCTTCGAGCGTCAGATACTCGAACACGTCGTCGCCGATCAGATGCGCGACGTTCGGCAATTCCTGGCGCATTTCGTCGAGCGACAGATCCGCGATATCGCATTCGCGATCCACGCAGATGCGCACCGCGTGCGCGACCGCTTCGTGCGCATCGCGGAAGGGCAGGCCGCGCTTCACGAGGTAATCGGCGAGATCGGTCGCGGTGGAGAAGCCCTGCAGCGCCGCGGCGCGCATCGCCTGCGGCTTGACCGTGATGCCCGCCGCCATTTCCGCGAAGATGCGCAGCGTGTCCGCGACCGTATCGACGGTATCGAACAGCGGCTCCTTGTCTTCCTGATTGTCCTTGTTGTAGGCGAGCGGCTGGCCTTTCATCAGCGTGAGCAGCGCCATCAGATGGCCGTTCACGCGGCCGGTCTTGCCGCGCGCGAGTTCGGGCACATCGGGATTCTTCTTCTGCGGCATGATCGACGAACCCGTGCAGAAGCGGTCCGCCAGATCGATGAAACCGACGCGCGGGCTCATCCACAGCACGAGTTCCTCGGAGAAGCGCGACACGTGCGTCATGACGAGCGCGGCGGCCGCCGTGAATTCGATCGCGAAGTCGCGGTCGGAGACGGCATCGAGCGAATTGGCGCAGATGCCGTCGAAGCCGAGCGTCGCCGCCACCGCGTGACGGTCGATCGGATAGCTCGTGCCCGCGAGCGCCGCGGCGCCCAGCGGCAGGCGATTCACGCGCTTGCGTGCGTCGCGCATGCGTTCGGCGTCGCGCGAGAACATTTCGACGTAAGCGAGCAGATGATGTCCGAAGGTCACCGGCTGCGCGACCTGCAGGTGGGTGAAGCCGGGCATGATGGTGTCGGCGTGCTTCTCGGCCATGTCGATGAGCGCGAGCCGCAAGTCCTTCAGCAAGTCGCCGATACGGTCGATCTCGCCGCGCAGCCACAGGCGGATGTCGGTCGCGACCTGGTCGTTGCGCGAGCGGCCGGTGTGCAGGCGCTTGCCCGCGTCGCCGATCAGCGCGGTGAGGCGCGCCTCGATGTTCAGGTGTACGTCTTCCAGATCCAGCTTCCACTCGAACTCGCCGCGCTCGATTTCGCCCTTGATCTGCGCCATGCCGCGCTCGATGGCCGCGAGGTCGTCGGCGCCGATGATCTTCTGCGCCGCCAGCATCGACGCGTGCGCGAGCGAGCCTTGAATGTCGACGAGGGCGAGCCGCTTGTCGAAGAACACCGACGACGTATAGCGTTTGACGAGTTCCGACATCGGCTCGGAGAAGCGAGCCGACCAGGCTTCGCCTTTTTTGTGGAGTTGGGACGTCATGGTGATGTGATGTGCGGTTGAGGCGGCTCGTCCTGCAAGCCGGAAGTCGACAATTTTAACATTCGGGCGGAAGCCGCTTTCACGACTCGCCGACGAGAATGACCAGCTTCAGATCCTCCCGATGCGCCGGCTTGAACGTGATCTGATTGAACACGACCCGCCCGCGCGCCGGATGATTGAACGCGCGCTCGCCGCCTTCGCGCTCGAACACGTCCTGCGACGCCCAGAAACGCGCGAAGGCATCGCTCGCGGCGCTCAGATTGTCGATCAGCGCGCGCGTGGGCGCGTCGTTCAGATGACGGATGGAATCGGCGCGGAACTCGGCCGCGAGCCGCCGCGCGCGCGTTTCCCAGTCGACGATCAATTCCCGCGCCGCCTGCGACGTGAACGTGTAGGTCAGCAGATTGCGGTCGTGCGTGCCGTCCAGCCAGCCGACGAAAAGCTCGGCCGCGTGCCCGTTCCAGCGCAGCGCGTTCCATTGACGATCGAGCACGTAGGCCGGCGCGCCGATCAGGCCGACGGTCTGCAGCAACGCGGCGGGCGCGTCCTGGCCCGCGGGATCGGGCTCGGCGGGATCGCGCTGGGCGGCGAGCTCGAACAGATACGCACGCTCGGCGCGCGACAACTGCAGCGCGACGGCAATGCGCGCGAGGGCATCGGCGGAAGCGGACACGGGGCGCCCTTGCTCGATCCACGTGTACCAGGTCGGACTCACGCCGCACAACTGCGCGACTTCCTCGCGACGCAAGCCGGGCGTGCGGCGGCGCGGCCCGGGTGCGAGCCCGACGGCCTGAGGGGTGAGCCGTTCGCGATGCGCGCGGATGAAGTCGCCGAGCGCGCGCGCGGGCGTTTCGGCGAGAGGTTCGTTCGGTTCGATGTGGCTCATGCAGGCTAAAAACGCGAATGCGGCGTCGGCGGCTTATGTGCGCAAAGTCGACGGGTAATTTAGATACCAGAATATTCACTCAACTTGTACCGGTACAGCGCGGGCTCTATTGTAGCGGCAGACCTTCCCCACAACGAACCCGGAAACCACGATGAAACACCACGACCAGGTCGCAGACGCATTCGGCAGCACGGCCGCTGCCTATCTCACGAGCGCCGTCCACGCGAGCGGCGCGGACCTGCAGAACCTCGCCGCAACGTTCGCCGCCACGTGCGGCAACGCTACCGTGCTGGACATGGGCTGCGGCGCGGGCCACGCGAGCTTCGCGATCGCACCGCACGTGCGCGAAGTCGTCGCCTACGACATCGCCCCGCAGATGCTCGCGACGGTGCAGGCCGCCGCGAAGGAGCGCGGCCTGACGACCGTGCGCACGCAGCAGGGCGCCGCCGAAACGCTGCCGTTCGCCGATGCGAGCTTCAACTGGGCCGTGAGCCGCATGAGCGCGCATCACTGGCGCGACGTTCCGGCGGCGCTCGGGGAAGTGCGGCGCGTGCTGAAGCCGGGCGGGCGGCTGAGATTCATCGATATCGCGGGCACCGACGACCCGCTGTTCGACACGCACATCCAGGCGATCGAACTGCTGCGCGATGCATCGCATATCCGCGACTACCGGGCCTGCGAATGGATCGCGATGCTCGACGCCGCCGGCTTCGACGCGCAGATCACCGAACGCTGGCGCATTCCGCTCGAATTCGACGTGTGGGTTGCGCGCATGCGCACGCCGCCCGAACGCGTGATGGCGATCCGCTCGATGTGGCAGAACGCGCCCGACGAAGTGCGCCAGTACTTCGGCGTGACGGACGACGGCTCGTTCGAACTCGACGCGATGCTGATCGAGGCGACGCGACGGGACTAAGAAAAAACGGCGTCGCGCCCGGGAGGCGCGACGCCGTTTGGATTGGCGCTGCAACGTCGTTTCGAATCAGCCCGTGTTGCGCAAGCCCGCCGCGATGCCGTTGATCGTCAGATGAATGCCGCGCCGCAGCCGCACGTTCTGATCGCCCGCGCGATGGCGCTTCAACAGCTCCACCTGCAAGTGATTGAGCGGATCGAGATACGGGAAGCGATTCTTGATCGAGCGCGCGAGCAGCGGATTGTCCGCGAGACGCTCGCCCTTGCCGGTGATTTCGGCGAGCACGTCGCAGGTACGCCCGTGTTCCGCGACGATGCGGTCGAACACGCGCCGGCGCAGCTTCTTGTCGGTGACGAGTTGCGCATAGCGCGACGCGACGGCCAGATCGGTCTTCGCGAGCACCATGTCCATGTTCGACAACAGGTTCTTGAAGAACGGCCACGTCTTGTTCATCTTGCGCAGCGTGGCGAGCCGCTTCGCGCGTTCTTCTTCCGACGCGGGCGCATCGAGCCACGCCTGCACCGCGCTGCCGAAGCCGTACCAGCCCGTGAGCAACAGGCGGCACTGGCCCCACGAAAAGCCCCACGGAATCGCGCGCAGGTCTTCGATCTTGCGCTGCTTCGGATCCTGCAGCTTGCGCGACGCCGGCCGGCTGCCGATGTTCAGTTCCGCGATTTCCGCGATCGGCGTCGACGAGAAGAAATAGTCGGTGAAGCCGGGCGTCTCATAGACGAGCGCGCGATAAGCGGCCATTGCGCCGTCGGACAGCGCCTGCATGACCTCTTCGAATTGCGGCAGTTGCGCGGGCGCGTTTTCGTGCGGCAGGAGCGAGGCTTCCAGCGTCGCCGCGACGACCGTCTCCAGATTGCGCCGGCCGATTTCCGGATTGCCGAACTTGCTCGCGATCACTTCACCCTGCTCGGTCAGGCGAATCTGCCCGTCGACGGTGCCGGGCGGCTGCGACAGAATCGCCTGATAGGTCGGGCCGCCGCCGCGTCCGACCGTGCCGCCGCGGCCGTGAAACAGGCGCAGCGTCGTGCCGCGTTCCTTGAACAGCGCGACGAGCGCCAGTTCCGCGCGATACAGCTCCCAGTTCGACGTCAGAAAGCCGCCGTCCTTGTTGCTGTCCGAATAGCCGAGCATGACTTCCTGCTCGTTGCCCTGATTCTCGACCAGCTTGTCGATGCCCGGCAGCGCGAAGAACTCGCCCATGATGACCGGCGCGTTGCGCAAGTCGGCGATGGTCTCGAACAGCGGAATCACCATGAGCCCGTCGCGCGCGGGGTTGTCTCTGGCGCCGACGCAGCCTTGCAGCACGCCGGTTTCCTTCTGCAGCAGCATCACTTCGAGCAGGTCGCTGACGGTTTCCGTGTGCGAAATGATGTAGTTGCGCACCGCGCGCGCGCCGAACTTGCGGCGCGTCTCGCGCGCTTCTTCGAGCACGCCGAGTTCGCTCTTTGCGAGATTCGAATATTCCGCGTACGGCAGACGCAGCGGGCGCGGCTGCGCCAGTTCCTTCAGCAGCACCTCGCGCTTTTCGTCTTCCGTGAGCGCGGCGTAATCGGCCACCACGCCCGCGCGCGCGAGCAGTTCGGCGACGACCGCCTCATGGATATCCGAGCTTTGCCGCAAGTCGATGCTCGCCAGATGGAAGCCGAACACTTCGGCGGCGCGCGCGAGCGGCGACAGACGCAGCAGCGACAGCGACGCGCCGTGATGCTCGGCAAGCGAATCGATCAGGACATGCAGGTCGCGCGTGAACTCGGACGCGTCGGCGTAGGGCGTCGCGCGGATCGGCGCCGCGCCGCGTCCCGCGCTGCGTACGGAGACCGCGCCTTCGCCGAGCCGCACGCGCGCGCTCGCCGCGAGCCGCGTGTACATGCCGATCAGCGCGCGCCGGTACGGCTCGTCCGTGCGATGCGGCGACTGATCCGGCGATGCATCGGCGAGCGCCTTCAAAGCATCGCTCGAACCGGCGAGCAGATTCGACACGGACAGCTCCGCGCCGAGCATGTGCACCTGCTCCAGATAGTGTTCGAAGATCACGGTCGCCTGGCGCGTGATGGCGGTTTCGAGCGTTTCCGCCGTGACGTTCGGATTGCCGTCGCGGTCGCCGCCGATCCAGCTTCCCATCTGGAAGAACGGCGGCAGGCGCACGGGCAGGCCGTGCTCGGCGAGCGCGTTTTCGATGTCGGCGTAGAGCGCGGGAATCTCTTCGAGGAAGGTCGCGCGATAGTAAGAAAGCGCGTTCTCGATTTCATCGGCGACGGTGAGCCGCGCGTCGCGCAGCATGCGCGTCTGCCAGAGCGAGGTCACGCGCGCGCGCAGCACTGCTTCGTTGCGGGCGCGTTCGCGCGCGGTCAGTTCCTGATCGCGCTCGGCGAGCAGGCGGGCGATGTCGTGCTGCGCATCGAGAATGCTCTTGCGCGACACTTCGGTCGGGTGCGCGGTGAGCACGGGCACGATGAGCGCATCGCCGAAGAAATTCTCCAGCAGCTTGCGCGTCGCGCTGATGTTCTTCTGCTCGCGCATGCGTTCGATCGCATAGGCGATCGTGCCCGGCTGCGTCACGGACCCGGCGAGCGCGTGAATGCGGCGGCGCCGATTGTGATGCCGGTCCTCGGCGATATTCGCGAGATGCGAGAAATAGCTGAACGCGCGCACCACCGACACCGTCTGTTCCGGCGACAGCGCACGCAGCTTTTTCTCGAGCGTCTGCGCGGCTTCGCTGTCGTCTTCGCGGCGAAATTTCACGGCCGTCTGACGAATGGCCTCGACGACGTCGAACACGGCGTCGCCTTCCTGTTCGCGCAGCACGTCGCCGAGCAGGCGGCCGAGATAGCGGATGTCCTCGAAGAGCGGGCGGTCCTTGTCGTCGCGCGCGCGGCTCGACGGTTTCGCGCTCGCCGCGCCGTTCGCGCGTGGCGCGGCGGCTTTCGGTTTGATGGCGGACGTCTTGAGTGCGGCACGGGGCGCGGCCTTGACGCCGGGCATCGTTTTCGGCGCGACAGCCGCTTTCGATGCCTTCGCGGCCGTGGCGGCCTTCGTGACGATGGGCGACGACGCCGGGCGGGGCGCGTCGGAGGAAGACTTGGGCAATGCGGCGTTGCGGCGCGCGGGGCGTGCCGATGCAGAAGACGTCACGTTGAGTTCCTCTCAGAAGCTGCGAAGCCAAAGACACATGAAACGTGACGCGGCGACTTCGGGAAGCGCCGCATCCTGCAGGAGACTTCCGGCCGTGGTGAACGGTCGTGCGTCGAATCGGCGAGAGCATGCCGCGGCGTTTTTCGCCCGGAAGCGTCGACCCGTGCGCGTCGCGGCTGCCGCCGCCGTTCACATCGGTTCAAACGCAGCGCGGACGCCCTGAAAGGCGCATCGGACAAGGCTCTCGCGCGCTGCCCGTCGATCAGTGGACCAAGGCGTGCGTGCTACCATTGTTCGCTAATGTCTATTCACCCATCCCGTCATTCGATCGAGCATCAATGAATTCCGAGACGCATTCAACGACACCGCCCGCGAGCCTCACCATTGTTTCGCGGGAGAGCCGGCTCGCCATGTGGCAGGCCGAGCATGTGCGGTGTGCGCTGCACAAATTATATCCATCTTGCGACGTGAAAATCCTCGGAATGACGACACGCGGCGATCAGATTCTCGATCGCACGTTGTCGAAGGTCGGCGGCAAGGGTCTTTTCGTGAAGGAACTGGAAGCGGCACTCGCCGACGGCCGCGCCGATCTCGCGGTGCATTCGCTGAAAGACGTGCCGATGCAGCTGCCCGAAGGCTTCGCGCTCGGCGCCATTCTCGAGCGCGAAGATCCGTGCGATGCGTTCGTCTCGCCGCACCATGAATCGCTCGAGGCGCTGCCGGCGGGAAGCGTCGTCGGCACCTCGAGCCTGCGGCGCGAAGCGATGATCCGCGCGCGCTTTCCCGATCTCGACGTGCGTCCGCTGCGCGGCAATCTCGACACGCGCCTCGCCAAGCTCGATCGCGGCGAGTACGCGGCGATCATCCTCGCGGCGGCCGGTCTGAAGCGGCTCGGCCTGGAAGCGCGCATCCGCGGGCGGCTTGCGCCGTCGGAGAGCCTGCCGGCGGCGGGGCAGGGCGCGCTCGGCATCGAGATTCGCGCGGACCGCGCCGATCTCGCCGCGTGGCTCGCGCCGCTGCATGACCAAAAAACCGCGCTCGCCGTCGAAGCGGAACGCGCGGTGTCGCGCGCGCTCGGCGGCAGTTGCGAGGTGCCGCTCGCGGCGTTCGCCGAATGGCGCGGCGACTCGCTGCATCTGCGCGGCGCGGTATCGATGCCCGACGGCCGGCGCGTGCTGCGCGCGGAAGAAGAAGTGCGCGCGCCCGATCTCGCCGGCGCGCTCGCGCTCGGCAAGCGTGTTTCGTCCGACCTCGAAGCGCAGGGCGCGCTGGACATCGTCAATGCACTCAGCACGATGAACCGCGCCGACGGCCCGAACACCGCGCCTTCGGGGCCCGCATCCTGATGGCGAGCGAGCGCCGCGCCACCATCGTCATTACGCGTCCGGCCGGACAGTCGTCCGCGCTGCTCGAACGGCTCGCGAGCGCCGGGTTCGACGCGCTGGAATTCCCGCTCATCGACATCGCGCCCGTCGCCGACGATGCGCCGCTGCGCGCCGCGCTCGACGAGCTTTTCCTTCCCGCTGACGCCCCCGCGCGCTATGCGCTCGTCGTGTTCGTGTCGCCGAATGCGATCGATCATGCGTTCAGCCGGCTCGGCGCGCCGTGGCCCGCGGATCTGCCGGTCGCGGCGGTCGGTCCCGGATCGGTCACGGCGCTCGCGCGGCAGGGCGTGCATGCGCCGTCGCATCGCGTGATCAGTCCGTCGGCGGAGGCGGCCGATCCGCGTTTCGATTCGGAAGCGCTCTACAGCGCGATCGAAGCGCATTTCGGCGCGCATGGTCTCGACGGCAAGCGCGTGCTGATCGTGCGCGGCGACGGCGGCCGCGAATGGCTCGCCGAACGGCTCACCCAAGCGGGCGCGCGCGTGGAAAAGGCCGCTGCGTATCGGCGCGTGCTGCCCGAACCGTCGATGCAGAAATGGGAGCGCATCCACGCGCTGCTCGCCGCCGAGCCGGGCGCACGGCACGCGTGGCTGCTGACGAGCTCCGAAGGCGTGCGCAATCTCGACGAACTCGCGCACGAACATCTCACCGGCGACGAAATCGTGCTGCTCAAGCGCACGCTGCTCGTCTGCCCGCACCCGCGCATCGCCGAAGCCGCGCGGGGAGCGGGTTTTGATAGGATTACGGTGTCCGGCGCGGGCGACGAACGCATCGCGCAATCGCTGGAAGCGTCGTTCCCGGCGGACTCCGCGGGTGCGTCCGCGCAGGCGCATGCAGCAAGCGATCCGGAGGCATACGCGCGAGCGAGTTCAGCCGCGAGCGCAACGACGAACACGGCGTCTTCCTCATCGGCGCCGACGGACGCCAGCCCGGCCACTGCGCCGGCCCCTCAACCGGCCCATCACCCGGCTCAATCACGCATGACTGATTCGAACGATTCCAAAAAAGCTTCACCTCAGCCGAACGTGACACCGCCCTTGCCGCCGAACACGCCCTTCACGCCTTTTGAGCAGCAGAAACGTTCAGGTAGCGTGGGCATCGTGTTGCTGTGGCTTGTCATCGTCGTTCTGGCGGTGGCGGCGGGCGCGGGCGCCTTCGTTCTGAACCGCAAGTTCGATCGCGCCGACACGCAGTTGTCGCAGCGTCTCGCCCAGGCGGACGAACAGAACGCCGATCTGCGCGCGAAGGCCGATCAGGCCGCGAGCGCGACCACCGTGCTCGGCACGCAGATCATCCAGTTGCAAGGCAAGCTCGCCGATGCCGAAACGCACAGTCAGGCGCTGCAGCAGCAATATCAGGATCTCGCGGCCAATCGCGACGACTGGACCGTCGCCGAAGTCGAGCAGATCCTGTCGAGCGCGAGCCAGCAGTTGCAACTGACCGGCAACGTGCAACTGGCGCTCTTCGCGCTGCAAAGCGCCGACACGCGCCTTGCCGCCACGACCGGCCCGCAGGTCGTCGCGATCCGCAAGGCGATCGCGCTCGACATCGACAAGCTGAAAGCCACGCCGACCACCGATCTCACGGGTCTCGCGATCAAGCTCGACACGGCCATCGACCAGATCGACCAGTTGCCGCTCGCCGGCGAAGCGCCGATCGCGCCCGCCCGCGCGCAGGCCGCGGCGCCCGCGGACAGCGCGTCGATCGCGGCGGCGACCGGCGAGCCGCGCTGGAAGGTGCTGTGGCGGCAGATCACGAGCGGCATCGGCCAGCAGTTGTCGAGCCTCGTGTCGGTGCGCCGCATCGACAACGCTGACGCCATGCTCACGTCGCCCGATCAGGGTTACTTCGTGCGCGAGAACGTCAAGCTGCGTCTGCTGTCCGCGCGCCTGTCGCTGCTCTCGCGCAGCGAGCCGACGCTCAAGTCCGACCTGCACGCCGCCGATGCCGCGCTCGCACGCTATTTCGATCCGGCGTCGAAGAAAGTGCAGGCCGTGCGCGATCTCGTGAAGCAGGTCGATCAGGCGTCGCTCGCCGTCGCCGTGCCGAACCTGAACGCGAGTCTCGCCGCCGTCCATCAGTTCAAGCGAGGCGGATGATGACGATTCGTGGACTCATCTGGCTTGCGCTGCTGTTCGCCGTCGCGGCGATCGTCGCGACGGTCGGCGGCTTCAACGGCGGGCAGATTCTGCTGGTGATGCCGCCGTATCGCGTGGACATGTCGCTGAATCTGTTCGTCGTGGCCCTCGTGGTGCTGTTCATCGCGCTGTACGCGCTGATTCGCGCGGCACGCGGCGTGTGGAAGATGCCGCAGCGCGTGGCTGCCTATCGCGCGCGCAGCAAGCTCGCAAAGGCGAACGCGGCGTTGCGCGACGCGCTCGGGCATTTGTACGCCGGGCGCTTCTCGAAGGCGGAGAAGGCCGCGCGCGACGCGCTCGCCGTCGACGACAACAAGGGTGCGGCCGGGCTGATCGGCGCGAACGCGGCGCATCGTCTGCACGAGTACGCGCGGCGCGACGAATGGCTCGCGCAGATTTCCGGCGCCGACTGGCAGGACGCCCGCCTGATGGCCACCGCCGACATGCGCGCCGACGGCCGCGACGCCGACGGCGCGCTCGTCGCGCTCACCGAAATTCAGGCGCAGGGCGGGCGGCGCATCCACGCGCAGCAGATCGCGCTGCGCGCGCAGCAGCAACTGAAGAACTGGAGCGAAGTGCTCAAGCTCGTGCGCATGCTGGAGAAGCGCGAGGCGCTGCATCCGGCGGTCGCGGTGCGGCTGCGGCAGGTCGCGGCGGAGAATCTCCTGCGCGACCGTCGTCACAATCCGGACGCGTTGCTGGAACTGTGGCAGTCGCTGTCGGCGACCGAGCGCCAGTCGCCGCGTCTCGCCGATCTCGCCGCCGAACTGCTGATCGCGCTCGACCGTCGCGCCGAGGCGAGGAAGATCGTCGAGGATGCGCTCGCGCACAACTGGGACGCGCGGCTCCTGCGGCGCTATCCGGACTGCATCGTCGGCGGCGACGCCTTCCCGCTGATCCAGCGCGCCGAAGCATGGCAGAAGGAGCGCACCGAGGACGCCGATCTGCTCTTCACGCTCGGCCGGCTGTGCCTGCATCAGCAGTTGTGGGGCAAGGCGCAGGCGTTCCTCGAAGCGGCGCTCAAGCTCGCCGACAACGAACCGCTCAAGATCCGCACGCATCGGGCGCTCGCACGCCTGCACGAGCAACTGGGCGACACGGAAAAGGCCGCGGAACACTATCGCGCGAGCGCGCTGGCGATGAACGTCGTCTGATCGTCTGATTCGCGCGACGCACGAATCGTCACGAACAAGCCGCATGAGTCGAACGCTCATGCGGCTTTTTTGTGTTCCGAGGGCGGGGGCCGGCTGTACGCCGGCGCACGGCCGCGGTGCGGGCGGCATGGTCTAGTCTCGTTCAACCAAAACGAAAGACGGTCTCCGCGCAGGTTCGAGGCGCCGCAACCGTCGACACACGGAGGCGTCGTGAAACGAAGCTTTCGCGCGTGCATCGCGCTGGCGCTCGTCGTTTTTCTGTCGTGGCCCGATGCGTCGCATTACTTTGCTCAGGGCGTCATCACGAACGCGCCGTGGACCGGCACGTGGTCGACGGCGCCCGCCGTCACGCCCGATCGCGGCTTCGACAACCAGACGATTCGCCATATCGTGCATACGAGCATCGGCGGCACGGCGGCGCGTCTCGGATTCTCCAACCTGTACGGCACGCAGCCGCTCACGATCGGCAATGTGCATATCGCGCGGCGTTCGCGCGGGGCGGCCGCGATCGCCGGTACCGATCGCCCGGTCACCTTCGGCGGCCGGTCCTACGTGACGATTCCGGCCGGCGGCGCCGTACAGAGCGATGCCGTCGCGTTTGCGGTGCCGGCGCTCGCCGATCTCGCCGTGAGCTTCCACATTCCGTCGAAGACGCCGCCGAATTCGACCGGCCATATCGACGCCATGCAGGACGTCTACATCGCTCCCGGCGACGTCGGCAGCGACCCCGCGTTCACGCGCGGCGTCGCGAACGCGGCGGGCGCCCGGTCCTACTATTTCCTCACCAACGTCGATGTGATGAACGCCGCGGCGACCGGCGCGGTGGTCGCATTCGGCGCATCGATCACCGACGGCGTGTCGTCCGCGCCCAACACGAACGGCCGCTGGCCGAACCTGCTGGCGAAGCGTCTGGCGCGCGCGGGGATGACGGTCGGCGTGCTGAATCAGGGCATCAGCGGCAATGATTTCTTCACCGACGGCGCGGGCGAGGCCGGGCTCACGCGCTTCGAGCGCGACGTGCTTCAGCAAGCCAACGTGAAGTGGGTGATCATTTCAGACGACGCGGTGAACAGTCTCATCAGCGGCAAGCCGCCGGGTTTTCAGCGGTTCGTCGATGCATATCGGCAATTGATCAGGCAGGCGAAGGACGCGAAGATCGGCGTGATCTGCTCGACCCTGACGCCGTTCGAAGGCGTCGCCGAATGGACGCCTGCAATCGAAAGAACGCGCGAGGACATAAACGCGTTTCTTCGCGATCGCGGCAGCAGCGGCTGCGATGCGGTGCTCGATCAGGCCGGAGCGCTCGGCGGACGGAGCGCGTTCGCCGCGGCGTACGACAGCGGCGACAACCTGCATCCGAACGAAGCGGGCCTGCGGGCGATCGCCGGCGCAGTCGATCTCGGCTGGTTCGCCGCGCCGCCGCCGATGAATGCGACCGGCGCGGGCGGCCGGGAATAAGGGATCAGTACGTGGGAACCGCGGGATCGACCTGACGCGACCAGGCATCGATGCCGCCGTACAGGTTGAACGTCTGCTTGAAGCCGCGCGATTCCAGGAACATGGCAACCTGCGCGCTGCGTGCGCCGTGATGACAGATGCAGACGATCTGCGCTTCGTCGTCGAGTTCTTCGCTGCGCGCGGGGATCTCGCGCATCGGAATCGACACGATGTTCTCCATCTTCGCCGTCTGGATTTCCCAGGGCTCGCGCACGTCGAGCAGAACGGGCGCGGGGCGCGAGGAATCGGCAAGCCACGCGGCGAGTTCGGGTGCGGTGAGGTTTTGCATGAAATTCCCGGAAAGACGATGAAGCGCCGCCGGACGCACGTGACGCTGCGCCCGGCGGCGAAAACAGACTCAGAACCTGAATTGCGACGGATGGACCGCGTTCTTCAGCGGCGCGATGAGCGTCTCGAACACGTCCGACACGCGAAACTGCTTTTCGTCCACGCGCGTGATGATCTGCGCCTTCATGACCGGCGCGGCCCCGACGAACGCCGCGATGCGCCCGCCGACCTTCAGTTGCTCCAGCAATTCCTGCGGCATGACCGGCAGCCCGCCCGACACGCAGATCACGTCGTAAGGCGCGCCGTCCTTCCAGCCGAGCGCGCCGTCGCCGGTGATCACTTCCGCGTTCGTCACGCCGTTTGCCGCGAGATTCTGCTTCGCGAAATCGGCGAGTTCAGGCGAGATTTCGACCGTGGTCACGTGGCGGCCGCGGTGCGCGAGCAGCGCTGCCATGTATCCGGAACCCGCGCCGATTTCCAGCACCGTTTCGCCCTTGTGAACCGCGAGCTCCTGCAGGATGCGCGCCTCGACCCGCGGCGCCAGCATGCGCTCGCCGCCGGGCAGCGGCACTTCGAGATCCGCGAAGGCGATGTTGCGGTACGCGGCGGGAACGAAGTTCTCGCGCTTGACGATCGCGAGCAAGTTCAGGACGTCCTGGTCCAGCACTTCCCAGGGACGAATCTGTTGCTCGATCATGTTGAAACGCGCTTGCTCGATGTTCATGTTCTGTGTGCGTAGTGACGGCCGGAAGCAGACAGGCTGCACGGCCGGATGCGGGGCGAGAAAACTACGCGATTGTAGCAAAAGGAGGGGTTTTCCCGCCCGTTTCCGCCTCCTTCCGTTCGTGGCCGGCCGCGGCCGGCGCGTGGCTAGTGCGGCAGCCGGATATCGAACTTGAACGTGATGAGCCGCGCGATCAGGATGAACGCCGTCGACAGAAGCACGTTGTAGATCGTGTCGACTTCCAGCCGCTCGAGCCCGAGATAGATCCAGCAGCCGGCGAACGCGCACACCGCGTAGGGACGCGAATCGCGCAGGATCAGCGGAATCTCGTTGCAGAGCACGTCGCGCAGGACGCCGCCGAACACGCCGGTGATCACGCCCATCATGGTCGCGGTGAAGGCGGGCATTTGCGCGTCGAGCGCGATCGACGTACCCGACACGCTGAAGAGGCCGAGCCCGATTGCGTCGGTGATGAGCAGCGCGCGCTGGTCGAACAGGCGCGAGGTCACGCGCAGGAAGAACGGCGCGAAGATCGCCATCGCGAAGATGAAGAGCACGTAATCCTGATGCTCGACCCAATAGAACGGGCGGCGCGAGAGCAGGACGTCGCGCACCGTGCCGCCGCCGAACGCCGTGACGAGCGCGACGAGAAACGCGCCGACCGCGTCGAGCCGGCGCTTGCGCGCCTCGATCAGCCCGGAGAACGCGTACGCGAAGATCGCGAGCGCCTCCATGACGGCGATGGCCAGTGAAAGTCTAGGATGCACTGTGAGGCCCCGGCCCGCGGGTCTTGTCCTGCGGATGATTGTGATGCCGCGGCGTGCCGCCCGGCTGCAGCAGCACGAGCACGGCGCCCGCGCCGCCGTCGTGCGGGCGCGCCTGGCAGAACGCGATCACTTCCGACTTCTGCACGAGCCACGCGCGCACCTTGCCCTTCAGCACCGGCTCCCGGCCGATGGAGCCGAGCCCCTTGCCGTGAATCACGCGCAGGCAGCGCAGCCCGCGTTTCACCGATTCGCGGATGAACGCCGCGAGCGCCTCGCGCGCTTCTTCCCGGCGCATGCCGTGCAGGTCGAGCTGCGCCTGCACGATCCACGCGCCGCGCCGCAACTTCCTGACGACTTCCTGGCTGATGCCGGGGCGGTGGAAGGACAGCGTTTCGTCGATATCGAGCAGGCTTTCGGGATCGTATTCGTCGGAGAGGGCTTCCTGCAGCACCGCTTCTTCGTCGAGGCGGCTTTGCAGCGGCACCGGCGCCGGCGGCACCCGCGCGATGGTCGTGCGCGGCGGCGTCCTGAGCGGCTCGACTTCGCCGATGGCGCGGCGGAACTCGCCGGCATCCGCGAGCGTTTCGCGTTCGGCCCGCGCTGCCGCGACGCGCTGCACCTCGCGCTTCTCGGCGTCGGCCTTGAGCGCGCGCTTGAGCGACGACAGGCCCGCGAGACCATCGCGCTCGATGGCGGCGGCGAGCGCGCGCGCATCCGCGGGTTCGGGTTGCGCGGGCGCGGCCGGTCGCGGCACTTCCTTGCGCCGGACTTTCGGTTCGTTCGGATGAGGGAGATTCTTCGGCATCGTTCGGCGGGCGGGAAAACGTCAGGAAGCGGACTCGACGCGCGGCGCGCCGATTGTGCCACGGGCGCGGGCCGTGCCGCGCGCCGGCGCGCGCAACGCCGCGAAGCGCGAATCGAAACGCAAACCGAAACGCAAACCGAAACGCGCGCCGATGGCCTTGTCGAAACGCGCCCAATGAAAACGGGCCGGCGGCGTGAACCGGGGCCCGTTTCTCATGCGATACCTGCGCCAGCCTGCGAGGCGCGTTCCGGAAACGCGGGCGAGTCACATTTTAACGGCTCGCCGCGACGTCCCGCAGGGCCGGTCAGCGATCCGCTTCGTGGCTCATCGAGTGCGGCGTGGGCGTTTCGTCGATGGTTTCGAGGTAGCGCTGCGCATCCAGCGCGGCCATGCAGCCCGTGCCGGCGCTCGTGATCGCCTGGCGATAGACGTGATCCTGCACGTCGCCCGCCGCGAACACGCCGGGGATGCTCGTCGCGGTGGCGTCGCCGGTGGTGCCGCCCTTCGTGATGATGTAGCCGTTCTTCATCTCGACCTGGCCCGCGAAGAGATCGGTATTCGGCTTGTGGCCGATCGCGACGAACACGCCTTGCAGCGGAACGTCAGTGGTCGCGCCGCTCTGCGTGTTCTTGATGCGCAGGCCGGTGACGCCGGATGAATCGCCGGTGACTTCGTCGAGCACGTGATTCCATTTGATGTCGACGATGCCTTCTTTTTCCTTCGCGAGCAGGCGGTCGATCAGGATCGGTTCGGCGCGGAATTTGTCGCGGCGATGCACGACCGTCACCTTCTTCGCGATGCCCGCGAGGTAGATCGCTTCCTCGACGGCCGTGTTGCCGCCGCCGATCACCGCGACTTCGCCGTTGCGATAGAAGAAGCCGTCGCACGTGGCGCAGGCGGAGACGCCCTTGCCCATGAACGCTTCTTCCGACGGCACACCGAGATATTGCGCCGATGCGCCCGTGGCGATGATGAGCGAATCGCAGGTGTATTCGCCCGAATCGCCGATCAGGCGGAACGGCCGCTCATTGAGTTTCGCCGTGTGGATGTGATCGAAGACGATCTCGGTGTTGAAGCGCCGCGCGTGTTCCTCGAAGCGCTGCATCAGTTCCGGTCCCTGCACGCCCGACGGATCCGCTGGCCAGTTCTCGACGTCGGTGGTGGTCATCAGCTGGCCGCCTTGCGCGAGGCCGGTGATGAGCAGCGGCGACAGGTTCGCGCGCGCCGCGTAGACGGCGGCGGAGTAGCCGGCGGGGCCGGATCCGAGAATCAGCACTTTGGCGTGTTTGGGCGTCGACGACATGATGAATGGTCCGTTATTGATGGTCTTCCGGAAGGGGCGCGGGCGGCGCGCTATTGGCGCGCGAGCGATGCAGAACCGGCGCCGGCACTTCCGATGACCAGTATTTAGGTGCAAAGAGAGGATTATAAAGGCCGCCGGAAAACCCTTCCGAATGAACCTTTCAATCGGTCCGATAGGGGCTCCGGCGCGGGCTCGATACCGCGTCGACAGGAATTTGACAGGCGAGGCACGCGAAAACGGCGACCATCACACGCGCGTGACGAGTGTTACAGGTTGCAAGTAGCCGCCCGTTTTTGCGCCGTTCACCGCAATGCAGCGTTTACAATAGGCCACCGTTCCATGCGGCCGTTTCCTGCAAGGGCCGGCCGCAGCTAGCGACACACAGCGACACCGAATCAATGGCCAAAGCTACCTATTCCGCGAGCCCGCAGGCATTGCCGCACCGCATGTCGCGACTCTTCACCGAGATTCGCTGGATTCTCCAGGTCGCGCTCGGACTGTTCCTCGTGATGGCGTTCCTCTCGTACAGCCGCAAGGATCCGAGCTGGACGCACGCCGTGAGCGTCGATCACATCGCGAACTGGGCGGGGCGCGTCGGCGCGTACACGTCCGACATCCTTTTGCTCGTCTTCGGGCTGTCGTCTTACTGGCTGATCGTGCTGCTCGCGCGGCGCATCGTCGCGAACTACCGGCGTATCACGCTGCCGCCCGTCGTCGATGAAGACGCGCCGAAGGACCGCACCTGGCTTGCGGAAGCCTTCGCGTTCGTGCTCGTGCTGCTCGCAAGCGACGGCATCGAGGCGCTGCGCATGTGGTCGCTCAAGGTGCAGTTGCCGCGCGCGCCGGGCGGCGTCGTCGGCGATATCGTCGCGCGGCATGTCTCGCATGCGCTCGGCTTCACCGGCGCCACGCTGTTTCTGCTGATCGCGCTCGCGATCGGTCTCTCGCTGTATTTCCGCTTCTCGTGGCTGTCCGTGTGCGAGAAGGTCGGCGACGCCATCGTCAACGCGATCACCGGCGCGCAACTGCGCCGCGAGGCCGGACGCGACCGCAAGCTCGGCGAGGCGGCGGCGGTCAAGCGCGAAGGCAAGGTCGTGCGCTCGCGCGAAAAGAGCGAGGATCACGAGCCGGTCATGATCGTGCCGGCTGTCGCGACGCCCGCGCGGTCCGAGCGCGCCGAGAAGGAAAAGCAGGTGCCGCTCTTCAAGGACCTGCCGGGCGACTCCACGCTGCCGCCGCTCGCGCTGCTCGATCCGCCGCCGAAGACGCAGGAAACCATCGCCGCCGACACGCTCGAATACACGTCGCGGCTCATCGAGAAGAAGCTCAAGGACTTCGGCGTCGAGGTGAGCGTGGTCGCGGCGTATCCGGGGCCGGTCGTCACGCGCTATGAAATCGAGCCGGCGACGGGCGTGAAGGGCAGTCAGATCGTCGGGCTGGCTAAGGATCTGGCGCGCTCGCTGTCGCTCGTGTCGGTTCGCGTCGTCGAGACGATTCCGGGCAAGAATTTCATGGCGCTCGAATTGCCGAACCAGCGCCGTCAGACGGTCAAGCTCTCCGAGATTCTCGGCTCCGAGGTCTACGCGGCGGCGTCGTCGTCACTGACGATGGGCCTCGGCAAGGACATCGGCGGCAATCCCGTCTGCGCCGATCTCGCGAAGATGCCGCACTTGCTCGTCGCGGGCACGACGGGTTCGGGCAAGTCGGTCGGCATCAACGCGATGATTCTCTCGCTCCTGTACAAGGCGAGCGCGGATCAGGTGCGTCTCATCCTGATCGATCCGAAGATGCTCGAAATGAGCGTCTACGAAGGCATTCCACACTTGCTGTGCCCGGTCGTCACCGACATGCGGCAGGCCGGCCACGCGCTCAACTGGGCGGTCGCGGAGATGGAGCGCCGCTACAAGCTGATGAGCAAGATGGGCGTGCGCAACCTCGCGAGCTTCAACACGAAGATCGACGAAGCGAAGAAGCGCGACGAGAAAATTCCGAATCCGTTCAGCCTCACGCCGGACGAGCCGGAGCCGCTGACGCGTCTGCCGCATATCGTCGTCGTGATCGACGAGCTGGCGGATCTGATGATGGTCGTCGGCAAGAAGGTCGAGGAGCTGATCGCGCGGATCGCGCAGAAGGCGCGCGCGGCGGGCATCCATCTGATTCTCGCGACGCAGCGGCCGTCGGTCGACGTGATCACCGGGCTCATCAAGGCGAACGTGCCGACGCGCATGGCGTTCCAGGTGTCGTCGAAGATCGATTCGCGCACGATTCTCGATCAGCAGGGCGCCGAGTCGTTGCTCGGCATGGGCGACATGCTCTATCTGCCGCCGGGGTCCGGCCTGCCGGTGCGCGTGCACGGCGCGTTCGTGTCGGACGAGGAAGTGCATCGCGTGGTCGAGAAACTGAAGGAGCACGGCGAGCCGAACTATATCGAAGGCATTCTCGAAGGCGGCCTCGCCGGCGAGGGTGACGAAGGCGCGGCGGGCGCGGGCGGCGCCGGTGGCGCGGACGGCGAGGCCGATCCGTTGTACGACCAGGCGGTCGAGGTCGTCATCAAGAACCGGCGCGCGTCGATCTCGCTGGTGCAGCGGCACCTGCGCATCGGCTACAACCGCGCGGCGCGCCTGCTCGAACAGATGGAGAACTCGGGGCTCGTCTCGGCAATGTCGTCGAACGGCAACCGCGAGATCCTCACGCCGGCGCGCGATGCGGAATAGTTCACGCGATACCGGACGCGTAATTGGGAGCAAAAACATGAAACACCATACGGGGAGCCGCGCGTTCAAGGCGTTGAGCGCGGCATTCTTTTCGGCGTCGATGCTGTTCGCGTCGCACGCCTTCGCGAGCGGCACGGAACAGTTGAAGGCGTTCGTGTCGCAGGTGCGCGCGGCACGCGGCGACTTCACGCAACAGGAAGTCAAGGCGCCGGGCAAGACCAACAACGGCGCCACCGCGAACGCGATGCCGACCAAAGGCACGACGTCCAGCGGCACGTTCATGTTCGCGCGGCCGGGCAAGTTCATCTGGTCGTATCAGAAGCCGTACTCGCAGATCCTGCAAGCCGACGGCGACAAGCTCTACGTCTACGACAAGGACCTTAACCAGGTCACCGTCCGCACGCTCGGCGGCTCGCTCGGCGCGAGTCCGGCGGCGATTCTCTTCGGCAGCAACGATCTCGAAAAGAACTTCAATCTGCGCGATGCGGGCGAGAAGGGCGGCATCGACTGGCTCGAACTCACGCCGAAAGCGAAGGACACGCAGTTCGAGACGGTCGGCATCGGCTTCAAGGACGGCAACCTGCAGGCGATGGAACTGCACGACGTCTTCGGCAACGTGACGCTGCTCACGTTCTCGAACATCCAGAAGAACCCGCCGATCAAGAGCGACACCTTCAAGTTCGTGGTGCCGAAGGGCGCGGACGTGATCAACGGGTAACGCCGCGCTCAGCGGTAGGTCGTCGTGAGCGTCACCTGTGTCGCGGAAGGTGACGTGTCGTCGCCCGGGCGCATCGAAAGCGTGCCGCCGAGCGCGCCGACGCGATATGTCCCGGCGGCATCGGGCTTGACGAGCCGTCCTCGGCCATCCCTGAACGTGGCCGAGACAGCGCCTGCGCTCGCGGCCGACAACTGCAGTTCGGCGTTCGGCGGATTGTGCGCGTCAGGAAGGAAGGTCACGTACGTGGTTCGTCCGCTCGTATCGGTCATGTGCGCCTCGGCCGCCGTCGATACGCGCAAGCCGGCCGTGTGTCCGACTGAAATATCGAACGGCGACGCCACCAGTGCGCCCGTGAAGTAAATGACGCCTCCGGACGCCGAACCCGCGACCGCGACCGAGCAATACACCGTCGCGCTTGCGAGCGCGATTCGTGCAATCAGACTTGCAGCTCTCAGCTTTGCTTTATTCATCTTTTCCCCCATTGAAAAGAAGATGTGCTGCTTTACAGCAGCTTTGCGTGCGATACGAGCAAACGCGTGCGCATCCCGCCATGTGGACGAGTCGTTCCGTCTTATTTTTGAGATACGCGTGAGGCGATATTAGGAGAATTCGCATTGTTCGATCAATACGAATTTGCTAGTCGATCTGTAAAAATATGTGATGTTTGCCTTAAAGCATTCGTAGTGCTTATTTGTTTGATTTAAGGCTGATTAATGGCGTTGAATATCAGGCGTGTGCGGCCTGCATGTCTTCGATAAACGCACCGACAATTTCACGTTTCGCGCCGCGCGCACCACTCGCGGGTTCGGTTCGTGTGACCATCTGAAACGCGACGCGATAGCACATCGCCTTCGGATTGAGCGCCGCGAGCAGGCCTTCCTTCACATACGGCGCGGCGAAGTGTTCGGGCAGATAACCCAGATGCCGGCCCGAGAGCACGAGCATCGCGACGGCCTCCATGTTGTCGGCCACCGCGCCGATTCTGCGCGGCGTGAGCGCGCCGGCTTCGGGCAGCGGATAGCTGCGCCACGCCCATTCATGCTCGAAGGCTTCGCTCACGCGGATGCGCCCCGCGCGCGCGAACAGCGGATGCTCGCGTCCGCAATACGCGAACTGATCCTCCGCGAAGATTTCCGTGTAATCGAGCGACGGCACGCGATGCCAGAAATAGCCGATCGCCATCTGGATGCGCTCCGACAGCAGCATCTCCTCCAGTTCGCCGGGCGAGCGCACGAGCACCGCGAAGCGCACGGATTCGTCGCGCTGCCGGAAACGCGCGATCGCCTCGCTGATGCGCGCGTTCGCGCTGACGGGCGTATTGCCGATCATCCCGAGCGTGAGCGTGCCGACGAGCTTCTTGCCGACGTTGCGCGCAGTGGAATCGAAGGTATCGATGGCTGCGAGCAGCGTTCGGCACGCCTCGACGAACGGCTCGCCGCGCGAAGTCAGCGAAAAACCGCCGCGCCCGCGTTCGCAGAGCCGGTAGCCGAGCCGCGTTTCGAGCGTCGCGAGCTGCGTGCTGATGGTCGACTGCCCGACATTGAGCGTCGCCTGAGCCGACGACACGCCGCCCGCATCGACGATGGCGAGAAACACGCGGATGAGCCGCAGGTCGAGATCGGAGAGATGAGTGAACATGGCGCGCCGCCGAAAACATCGATAAATATCGATGTTAAGTTAAATTCGTCGCCATTTTATCTTCGCGGGAAAGCGGTTATTAATTTCCGGATCAGGCGAGCCAGCCGACTCGCCCGCCAACCGGAATCATCTAGCGCCATGAATACGACCTCGCCGTCCTCACTTTTCGCTCCCGCCGAGCACTTCGACTCGCACTTTCTGGAGCAGCGCGCCGAGCGCCCGCAGCCGCTGTCGGGCAACCAGATGCCGCGTTGCGGCGGCATCACGACGATGATGCGCCTGCCGCACGTCCAGTCCGCCGCCGGGCTCGATGCGTGTTTCGTCGGCGTGCCGTTCGATCTCGGCACCTCGAACCGCACCGGCGCGCGTTTCGGCCCGCGTCAGGTGCGCAGCGAGTCGGTGCTGCTGCGCCCGTACAACATGGCGACGCGCGCCGCGCCGTTCGATTCGCTGCGCGTCGCGGATATCGGCGACGTCGCGATCAATCCTTACAACCTGCTCGATTCGATCGACCGCATCGAGCGCGCGTATCGCGAAATCCTGAAACACGATTGCAAGCCGCTCACGCTCGGCGGCGATCACACCATTGCGCTGCCGATCCTGCGCGCGATCCACGCGAAGCACGGCAAGGTCGGGCTGATCCACATCGACGCCCATGCGGATGTCAACGACACCATGTTCGGCGAGAAGATCGCGCACGGCACGCCGTTTCGCCGCGCGGTGGAAGAGGGCCTGCTCGACTGTTCGCGCGTCGTGCAGATCGGCTTGCGCGGCACGGGCTACGAAGCCGGCGATTTCGACTGGTGCCGCGAGCAGGGCTTTCGCGTCGTGCAGACTGAAGAATGCTGGAACCGCTCGCTCGCGCCGCTGATGGACGAAGTGCGCGCGCAGATGGGCGACGGCCCGGTCTACATCACGTTCGATATCGACGGCATCGATCCCGCGTTCGCGCCGGGCACGGGCACGCCGGAAATCGCCGGCCTGACGGTGCCGCAGGCGCTGGAAATCGTGCGCGGGGCGCGCGGGCTGAACATCGTCGGCGCGGATCTGGTGGAAGTGGCGCCGCCCTACGACCCGTTCGGCACGACGGCGCTGCTCGGGGCGAACCTCGCGTTCGAGTTGCTGTGCGTGCTGCCGGGCGTGGAGTACCGGGCGGCGAAGTAGCTCACGCGTAGGCGCGCCGCCTTCCTGCCACCAGCAACAAATAGCAGGCTGCGCCGAGTGCGAGCGCGGGCAGCGTCGCGCCGAGATTCGGGAGCCACTGGTTGATCGCGTGATACGCGGCGATCCCCACGCCCCACGCGATAAACGCGCTCACGTGCCAGCCGCCGGAGTAGCCGTAGCGTCCGTCGGCGGCCGCGAGCGCGGCGGCCTCGATGCGGCGCTTGCGCACGATGAAGTGATCCGCCAGCACGACGCCGAACAGCGGCGCGAACACCGAGCCGATCAGCAGCAGGAAATTCTGGTACTTGCCCATCTCGACGACGAGCGCGACCAGCGTGCACAGCGCGCCGAATGCGCACGAGAGCAGCGGCACGCTCGCGCGCGCCCAGAACGTCCCGGTCGATACGGCGGCCGAATGGATATCGGCGAAGGCGTTGTCGGTTTCGTCGATGAGAATCAGAAACAGCGCAATGCCGCCGCCCGCCTGCGCGAATGCGGTGGTCAGGAGCGCGTCGCCGCCGCCCGCAGCGAGGCCGTACACCGCGCCCAGCGCATAGAACCACACATTGGCGATGCCGTAGCCCAGGAGCGTGCCGCGGAACGCGCCGCCCGGGCTCTTGCCGAAGCGCGTGTAATCGGCGATCAGCGGCAGCCACGAAAGCGGCATCGCGACGACCAGATCGATGCCCGCGCCGAACGCCAGTTCGCCCGTGCCGGGACGCGCCATCAGCGCGGCGAGATCCTGCTTCGCGAGCAGATTCCATGTAAGCCAGCCCGCCCCGCCGAGCAGCAGCCAGATGCCCCAGGTCCGCAGAAAGCGCCGCACGAAGGAAAGCGGGCCGCTTACCGCGAGCAGCGTGGCGAGCACGCCGAAAACGAGCGTCCAGACGAGCGGCATCGAAACGTGGAAGGATTGTTTGGCGAGGGCATCGGCGGAATCGCGCATCACGATGATTTCGAACGAGCCCCAGCCGACCAGCTGGATCGCGTTGAGCACCGCGGGCACCGACGCGCCGCGCACGCCGAGCGTCGGCCTGAGCGACGACATGGCCGCAAGCCCCGTATCCGTGCCGATCACGCCTGCGAGCGCGAGCAGCACGACGCCGATCGCCGTGCCGATGGCGATGGCCGCGAGCGCGTGCGGCAGCGCCATTCCCGGCACGAGCAGCGCGCCCGCCTGCGCGACCAGAAGGCCGATGCCGAGCGAGAACCACAGCGCGAAGGCGTCGCTCGTGCCGAACGCGCGGCGCTCGGGCGGCACCGGCGTGAGCGGCGCGTAAGTGGCGGAATTGCCGATATCGTCTTGCTGCATGGGTTAGCGTCCCTATATTGTCTTGCCGGGTCTGCGTGATTGCGCGCGAGCCTGTGTCCGCGCCCGGCTGTCATAATGCCCCGATTCTGCGGCCGAACGGCCCGCGTGAACACTCTGCCGTTCGGCCGATGCCCACGCGCGCCGGAAAAGGGCAAGATTATCGCCGCCTTTGACTCACCCGCGCCGATCGGGGCAATCGCTTCCGGTTCGACCTGACCATCGACTGACCCGATCGGCGCCCACGCGCATCCACTGCGCCCGAGAAGCACATGTTCGAAGAAAACCGTGGCACCGTGCCGCTCGCCGAGCGGCTGCGCCCCCGCACCATCGACGACGTGATCGGCCAGAAGCATCTGCTCGGCCCGAGCAAGCCGCTGCGCGTCGCGTTCGAGTCGGGCGAGGCGCATTCGATGATCCTCTGGGGCCCGCCCGGCGTCGGCAAGACCACGCTCGCGCGGCTCATGGCGGATGCCTTCCATGCGCAGTTCATCTCGCTCTCGGCGGTGCTGTCCGGCGTCAAGGATATCCGCGAGGCCGTGGAGACGGCGCAGATCCATCGCGCGAACGGGCATCAGACGCTCGTGTTCGTCGACGAAGTGCATCGCTTCAACAAGAGTCAGCAGGACGCGTTCTTGCCGCACGTGGAGTCGGGCCTGTTCGTGTTCGTCGGCGCGACGACGGAGAATCCGTCGTTCGAGGTGAACAGCGCGTTGCTTTCGCGCGCGGCCGTGTACGTGCTGAAGAGCCTCGACGCGGAGGAACTGAAGCTACTGCTCGAACGCGCGACGGAGGAACTCGGCGGCCTCACGTTCACCGACGAAGCGCGCGACGCGCTCATCGGTTCCGCCGACGGCGACGGCCGCAAGCTGCTGAACAATCTCGAGATCGTGGCGCGCGCAGCGGCACAGCAGAAGCAGACCGATGTCGACGGCGCGCTCCTCGGCAGCGCGCTCGCCGAGAATCTGCGCCGCTTCGACAAGGGCGGCGACGCGTTCTACGACCAGATCAGCGCGCTGCACAAGTCCGTTCGCGGCAGCAATCCCGACGCCACGCTCTACTGGTTCTGCCGCATGCTCGACGGCGGCGCGGACCCGCGCTATCTGGCGCGGCGCATCGTGCGCATGGCGTGGGAGGACATCGGGCTCGCCGATCCGCGCGGCGCGCGCATCGCGCTCGACGCCGCCGAGACTTACGAACGCCTCGGCACGCCGGAGGGCGAGCTGGCGCTCGCGCAGGCGCTCATCTATCTGGCCGTCGCGCCCAAATCGAACGCCGGCTACAACGCGTATAACGAGGCGCGGCGCTTCGTCGGCCGCGATCAGTCGCGCGGCGTGCCGGTGCATCTGCGCAATGCGCCGACCAAGCTCATGAAGGAACTCGGCTACGGTCACGAATACCGCTACGCGCACGACGAGCCGGACGCCTACGCGGCCGGCGAAACCTACTTGCCGGACGGCATGCGCGAGCCGAACTGGTATCAGCCGACGCCGCGCGGACTCGAAGGCAAGATCGGCGAAAAGCTCGCGCGCCTCGCCGAACTCGACGAAGCGTGGCGGCGCGAGCATCGTGACGAGAAGAAGCGCTGATCGTCCGATTCCGCCACGGTTCACGCCCGGCTCGCGATGACCGTGCGCTAGAATCGTCGTTTCCGAATACTCGATACCGCAGCCCCGCCATGCTCGACATCCAAACCCTCCGCAAAGACCTGGACGGCGTCGCGAAGCGTCTCGCCGATCGCGGCTACGCGCTCGACGTCGCCGCCTTCGCCGCGCTCGAAACCGAGCGCCGCGACATCCAGACCCGCACCGAAGAACTGCAGGCGCGCCGCAACAGCCTGTCGAAACAGATCGGCGCGATGAAAGGCCGCGGCGAGGACACGTCGGCGGTCATGGCGGAAGTGGGCGGCATCGGCGACACCATGAAGGAATCGGCCGCGAAGCTCGACGACGTGCAGAAGCGCCTGTCGGACCTCATGCTGACGGTGCCGAATCTGCCTCATGAAAGCGTGCCGGTGGGCAACGACGAAAGCCAGAACGTCGAAGTGCGGCGCTGGGGCGCGCCGCGCCAGTTCGACTTCGAGATCAAGGATCACGTGGATGTCGGCGCGCCGCTCGGCCTCGACTTCGAAACCGGCGCGAAGCTCTCGGGCGCGCGCTTCACGCTGTTGCGCGGGCCGATCGCGCGGCTGCACCGGGCGCTCGCGCAGTTCATGATCGACACGCACACCGAGCAGCACGGTTATACGGAGGCGTACACGCCGTACATCGTGAATCCGGAGATTCTCTACGGCACGGGCCAGCTGCCCAAGTTCGCCGACGACATGTTCCGCGTCGAAAAGGGCGGCGACGACAACAAGGTCACGCAATACCTCATCTCGACCTCCGAGATCTCGCTGACCAACACGGTGCGCGACAGCATCCTCGAGGCGAGTGCGCTGCCGGTCAAGCTGACCGCGCATTCGCCGTGCTTCCGCTCGGAGGCGGGCTCCTACGGGCGGGACACGCGTGGCCTGATTCGCCAGCATCAGTTCGACAAGGTCGAGATGGTGCAGGTCGTGTCGCCGGAACATTCCTACGCCGCGCTCGACGAAATGGTCGGCCAGGCGGAAACGATCCTGCAGAAGCTCGAACTGCCGTATCGCGTGATCACGCTGTGTACGGGCGACATGGGTTTCTCGGCGGCCAAGACGTTCGATCTCGAAGTCTGGCTGCCGGCGCAGAACACGTATCGCGAGATTTCGAGCTGCTCGAACACCGAGGCGTTTCAGGCGCGTCGCATGCAGGCGCGCTTTCGGAATGCGCAGGGCAAGCCCGAGTTCGTGCACACGCTGAATGGCTCGGGCCTGGCGGTCGGCCGCACGCTGGTCGCGGTGCTGGAGAACTTCCAGAACGCGGACGGTTCCGTCACGATCCCGGCCGCTTTGCGTCCGTACATGCGCGGTCAGGAGCGGATCGAAGCGCCCGCTGCGGCCTGAATTTCCCTGACGCATATTTGCAAAAAGGGGCTTGGAAAGCAGAAAAGACTTCGATATACTTTCGTTCTTCGCTGAGCAACGACCCGCTTAGCGAAGGCCGATCGGGCAAGCAGAAGTCAGGCAAGCGCGATAGGTAGACGGAGAGGTGGCAGAGTGGTCGAATGTACCTGACTCGAAATCAGGCGTACGGTTTTCCCGTACCGTGGGTTCGAATCCCACCCTCTCCGCCAAGACACAAAAACCCCGCAAGTCGTAAAGACTTGCGGGGTTTTGCTTTTGGGTTTCCGTTTTGCTTTGGGTTCCCGCGTGCTACGCGTTCCCCTTTTTAGCGCGCGCACGCGAATGCCGCAGCCCCGACTTCAGGTCGTACACCGCGCGATATCGAAGCGCAGTTCCGGCTCCGGCACGCCGCCATCGTCGCTCGACGACTGCTGCACCTTCACGATCGATCCGTACGCCGACGGCGTGAGCGTCACGAGCCACGCGTTCGAGCCGACGAGCAGCTCCGTCGACCCCTGATCGCGTCTCGTCTGCGCCGAGGGAATCATGCGCTGCAGGCAGCTGGAAATGTCCGACGCGGGGCGCGCCGACGAAACGTGGATCACGGGCTTCGACGCACGCAACTCGGGGTCACTCGTCGAACCGCACGCGGCGAGGGCGGCGACGCCCGACAGAACGGCGCAAACAAGGGCAAATCGATGCAAGTTCATAACGCTCCGGCTAGTCTGAATTCGAGCCACTAAAACACAAAGACGCGTGCATCACAAGGGCGAAAACGCCGTGCGCGACAGGCGCGCGCAAGTCGCTCGCGGCCCGCAAATGCAGCGGCCAGGCGGCTTCCGGAAAGGCCGGGCCGCGCGGGAGTGCTATCATCGGGCCCATTGTCCTCGTGCGTCGCCCGCCTGAAACACGGCCGAGAGCCGCGCGCGCAGGCGGCACGAACCCCATCGCATTGCTCAATGGCCATCACGCTCAAGACACCCGCAGACATCGAAAAGTTGCGCATCTCCGGCCGCATGGCCGCCGAAGTCCTCGCGATGATCGCCGAACACGTCCGCCCGGGCGTCACCACCGACGAACTCGACGCCATCTGCAACCGCTTCATCGTGAACGAACTGAAGGCCATTCCCGCCAACGTCGGTTACATGGGTTTTCCGAAGACGGTATGCACCTCGGTGAATCACGTCGTGTGTCACGGCATTCCGGGCCCGAAGGATCTGAAGGACGGCGACATCATCAACATCGACGTCGCGATCATCAAGGACGGCTACTACGGCGATACGAGCCGCATGTATTACGCCGGCACGCCCGGCGCGGAAGCACGCCGTCTCACCGAGACGACGTACGAAGCGATGGTGGCGGGCATCCGCGAAGTGCGCCCGGGCGCGACACTCGGCGACGTCGGCGCAGCTATTCAGGGCGTCGCGCATCGCGAAGGCTTCTCCGTGGTGCGCGAGTACTGCGGACACGGTATCGGCCGCGTGTATCACGAAGATCCACAAGTGCTGCACTACGGCCAGCGCGGCGCGGGCCTGCGTCTGAAGCCGGGCCTCGTCTTCACCATCGAGCCGATGATCAACGCGGGCCGCGCGGCCACGCAGCAGTCGCGCGACGGCTGGACCGTCACGACCAAGGACCGCTCGCTGTCCGCGCAATGGGAACACATGGTCGCCGTCACCGAGGACGGCTTCGAACTGCTTACGCCATGGCCGGACGGCACCGGCGCTTATCCCGCGCCGTGAGCCACACCGTGAGCACGGCTATGCATCGTCGTGTGCGCTGTAAAGCACTTTCCCGGATTTAGGAATTGACGGGTTCGCCCGTTCGGTTGAAGCTATGCCAATGGCCCGAAATGGCGGACCGGCCGCAAGAGCCGCACACGCATCGAGCCTGCAAGCCAGAGAGAAATAGCCCGTATGAGTCCCTCATTGACCGTCAGCCGCATCGCCGCGCAACAAGGTTCGGTTTTGCGCGAGCTTCGCACGGCATCGCTGCGCGAAGCGCCGTACGCATTCGGCGAAACGCTGGAAGATGCGCTTCAGGTCGAGCCGTCGAGCTTCGACGAGACCGCATCCGAGCACGCGAACTCGGCCAGGCTCGCGACGTTTCTGCTCTACACGGAAGGTCATCCCTGCGGTCTCGTGCATGCGTACATCGAAGACTTGCCCTACGCGCGCGCATTCGTGAACGCTTTGTGGGTCGCGCCCGCCGTGCGTCATTTGCGCGGCGGCGAATTGCTCGTGAACGTCGCGTCGGAATGGCTCGCGGCGCAGGGCGCCGCCGAGGTGCACGCCTGGATCGCCGATGAAAACCGCACCGCGATGCGCTTCTACGAGCGCCTGGGCTTCGGCCCGACGGGCGACCGCCGCGCGATGCCGTCGCACGAGGAAGAAGCCGAATCGCTCTACGTGCGTCACATGCATTCCGGACGTCACGCATAACGCGCGTTCCGACTGCACCGCACGCGTGCCTGGCACGCGCTTCCCACCGCAGTTCTCGTTGCAGTTCTCGTCGCACTTCGCGTTTTCGATAGCTGAAACGGCCGGAAAAAATATGGCCGTGTGCGGCAACGCCTGTAAAATACGCAAAATTTTTGGCCGTTCCTATGTCGCTCAACAAAACGCCTTTTTTTGAACTGCGCAGCGGCTCCGTCGACACGCTTCTCTTCGTCGTCAAGACTCCCGACCTCGACGCGCTGCGCACCGAACTCACGCGGCGCTTCGAAGCGACTCCCGAATTTTTCGCGGGCGATGTCGTCGCCATCGACGTGCGCCGTCTCGCCGATTCCGCGACCGGCGGCGAAGGCGAACGCGTGTCGCTCGCGGAACTCGAGAAGCTGCTCGGAAGCGTGCGCATGCGCCCCGTCGGCGTCGTCGCGTTGCCTGCGCAGACCTGGGCGATTCAATGGGCGAACGAAGGCGGCCTGCCGATTCTCGAAGCGCGCGACCGGCGCGGCGCGCCCAAGCCGTCGGTCGACGAGGCGAAGCCCAATACCGAGGCCGCCGCGGTCATCGAGGCGGCCGTCGCCAGCACGCCGCCGCCCGCCACGCTTCCGGCCCAGGCGACCATCATCGACCGTCCGTTGCGCTCCGGGCAGCAGGTCTACGCGAAGGGCGACCTGATCGTGCTCGGGCTCGTGTCGTACGGGGCCGAGGTCATCGCCGAAGGCAATATCCATATCTATGCGCCGTTGCGGGGCCGCGCGCTCGCCGGCGTGCACGGCAATCTCGACGCGCGGATCTTCTGCACCTGTCTCGAGCCGGAACTGATTTCGATCGCGGGGATCTACCGGACGACCGAGAACCCGCTGCCCGCCGACGTGCTGAGCAAACCGGTGCAGATCTGGCTGGACGAAGAAAAACTGATGATCGAACCGTTGCGGCTGACCTGAGACGCCGCGCGCCCGATGCCCCGGCGCGCGCTCATGGCAACGCGAGCGGACCTTTTTGACGAACACAAGGTACTTGTATGGCAAAAATCATTGTGGTGACCTCGGGGAAGGGCGGCGTCGGCAAGACGACCACCAGCGCGAGCTTCGCATCGGCGCTCGCATTGCGCGGCCACAAGACGGCCGTGATCGACTTCGACGTCGGTCTGCGCAATCTCGACCTCATCATGGGTTGCGAACGCCGCGTGGTGTACGACCTGATCAACGTCATTCAGGGCGAAGCGAACCTGCATCAGGCGCTCATCAAGGACAAGAAGTGCGAGAACCTGTACATCCTGCCGGCGTCGCAGACGCGTGACAAGGACGCGCTCACGCTCGAAGGCGTGGAGAAGGTCATCGACGAACTCATCAAGCAGGACTTCGAATACATCATTTGCGATTCGCCGGCGGGCATCGAATCCGGCGCGCTGATGGCCATGTACTTCGCGGACGAAGCGCTCATCGTGACGAATCCGGAAGTGTCGTCGGTGCGCGACTCGGACCGCATTCTCGGCATTCTTTCGTCGAAGACGAAGCGCGCGATCGAAGGCAAGGAGCCGGTCAAGGAGCATCTGCTCATCACGCGCTACAACCCGAAGCGCGTCTCGGAAGGCGAGATGCTGTCGCTCTCCGACATCCAGGAAATCCTGCGCATCGACCTGATCGGCGTGATTCCGGAATCGGAAGCGGTGCTGCATGCTTCGAATCAGGGTCTGCCGGCGGTGCATCTCGACGGCACGGATGTCGCCGAATCGTACAAGGACGTGGTGTCGCGCTTCCTCGGGGAGCAGAAGGCGCTGCGCTTCACCGATTATCAGAAGCCTGGCCTGTTGCAACGCATCTTCGGCACCAAGTAAGGGGACGCAATGTCGATTCTTTCGTTTTTGCTGGGCGAGAAGAGAAAGTCCGCTTCGGTCGCGAAGGAACGCTTGCAGTTGATCATTGCGCACGAGCGCGCGGGTGGCAAAGCCGCCGCCGATTATCTGCCGGCGTTGCAACGGGAACTGGTTGCGGTGATTTCAAAATACGTGAAGATTTCCGACGACGATATTCGAGTGAGCCTCGAACGTCAGGACGATCTGGAAGTGCTCGAAGTGAAGATCGAGATTCCACAGGCGTAGCGTTAGCGCCAGCGTGCGCCCGACCGCGGCCGGCCGGGCCGGCGCGTGGTTGCGTGTAAAGAGAAAGCCAGGATCGAGCGATCCTGGCTTTTGTTTTTGCGCGCTATCGTTTGCGTGCGTGCGTGCGTGCGTGCGTGCAAGCTTTCGTCCGCGATTGCGTACGCGCGCGCGATCGCCTCGATGCAAAACCGGCTTACATCAATATTCGCTTGCACTTTGGGCGTAGTCTTAATACGTGGTGTGTCCTCTTTTGAGCCGCCTCGCGCATTGAATGCATGGCGGCGGCGCAGTGCGCTGCCGCTATGCATCTATCGCGCCATGAAGCGCGCTCAATCTCCAATACAAGAGGTATGCCATGAAGACTTCCTTCCGTTCGCTGCTCGCACAAAGCGCACTCGTCGTCGCGGGCGCGATCACCGTCACGGCCGCGTCCGCCGCCGAAGTCGTGATCGTCGCGCCGAGCGCACCGCCCGCGCCGCGCTATGAACCGGTCCCGCCTGCGCGCGCGGGCTATGTCTGGGATCAAGGGCACTGGAACTGGGTCCACGGCCGCTATGTGTGGGTCGGGGGCCGCTGGCAAGCGGAACGCATCGGTCATCGATGGGTCCCGGGCGAATGGGTCGGTCACGGCAATCAGTATCGCTGGGTGCCGGCGCACTGGGACTGATGCAGCAGCATGCGATGAAGAAGCTCCCGCTCGTTCTTGTGGCCGTCGTGCTGGCCGATGCGCTCGCGGGTTGCATCATCGTGCCGGAGCATCATGAAGCTTTCCGGCCGGCGCACGTCTACGTGTATTGACGGCCTATTTTTGCGGCGCCTCGTCCTTCGTTCCGGCGGGAGCGGCATCGACGGGTACTTCGGGCGAGGGCGCCGGCTTCTCCAGCGGCGCCATATAGCGCTCCGACAGCGCCTCGTACAGCGGCGGCGCGAACAGGCGCGACACCCGGCTCGAGATCAGCGCGGTCGCCATCAGCGAGATGACGAGCGCGTGGCCGTTGATCATTTCCATCACGATGACGAACGCGGTGATCGGCGACTGCGTCACGGCCGCGAGATAGCCGACCATCGCGAGCGCGATCAGCATCGGCAACTGCATGTGCGAAAAGAACTGGTGCAGCACGTTGCCGAAGCCCGCGCCGATCGACAGCGACGGCGCGAAGATACCGCCCGGAATGCCGGGCAGATATGAACCGATCATCGACACCATTTTCAGCAGCGGATAGAACACCGAAAGCTGCTCGCGCCCTTCGAGCAGACCGCGCGCTTCGGCGTAGCCGCTGCCGAAGGTCGTGCCGCCCGACACGAGCCCGACGATCGCGATGACGAGCCCGCACAGCGCCGCGAAAGCGACCGGGCGCGACGCATGGAGCTTGCGCAGCGGCGCGGGGATCCACTTGCTCGTGTTGAGCAGCAGCCAGCAGAACACGCCGCCCGCGATGCCGGTCACGACGGCCGTCACGGCCACGGCGAGCGCGAACAGATCGGGAAACTGCGCGCCGACGTCGATCGTGCCGAAGTACGTGTAATTGCCGTTGAGCCCGAGCGCGACGATGCCCGCGATGATGATTCCCGTGATCAGCACGCCGCTCGTGCGCACTTCGAAGCTGCGCGTGAGTTCCTCGATCGCGAACACGATGCCCGCAAGCGGCGTGTTGAACGCCGCCGACAATCCCGCCGCGGCGCCCGCAAGGACGAGTTGCCGCTCGATCAGCGAATTGGAGCGCGGATAGAAGCGCCGCATGTTGAACATGAGCGCGGCGCCGACCTGCACGGTCGGACCTTCGCGGCCGATTGTGAGGCCGCCGAGTATCGCGACGAACGACACCGCGATCTTGGCGAGCAGAATGCGCAGCGTGAGCAGGCGCCCGCCTGCGGCCGACGTCGGGCTGTTCAGCACCGCGATGACCTGCGGTATGCCGCTGCCTTCCGAGCCGCGAAAAAATCGCCGCGTGACGAACACGCACAGCGCCGCGGACGCCGGCGTCACCACGAGCGGCAGCCAGGCATGTTCGCTGCGGAGGTCGAGGAAACGGCTGAAGCCCCAGTCGATCAGACGCGCGTAATAGACCGCGACGAGTCCGACGAGAATCGCGCCGAGCCAAAAGATGCCGTAGCGGCGCCACAGGCTGCGCGTGCGGCGCGCGGTGACGATCGAGAAGGAACGAAGCGCTCGGATCATGCGGTGACCGTCGGCAAAGGGCCGATTATAGCGACCGTCTCGAAATTGCAGGGCGCTTGGCCGGGAACCGGCTTGGCCGCGTGCGTCAGAAAAAAGAACAGGCGCGAGGCTTTCGCCAGGCGCCCATGAAACGCTCCCGCGATAAGCAGGAGCGGAGAGGAGAAGGTTGCCGCGTCCGTCGATCAGGAAGCACAACAACGGGCATTACATGCTAAGGCAGCCAACACTTAGGAAAGTTCAATGAATTTGGATTTTTTTCCGGCGCCGCTTGGTCCTCGAAACGACGCGCTCAAGCAGCAAGATCAAGCGGTAAGGACTTCGAAAGCAACGACCGCGAGGATCGCGCCGACATTCGCCACGATCGCTTCGCAGAGCACGCCTCGCCATGTCGCCGGCCGGAATTTCACGGCGAGCAGCAGCGCGGTCAGAAGCGCAATGGAGATCATCGCGACGAGATGCGAGCTCTGCAGATGGATGTTCATGGCGGCCTCCGGTTCTATCGCGGCAGAAGTTTCCGCGAATCGTTTTTGTCGAACTTATTTCGAACTCGCTTCGAGTATAGGCAGCGACATATTTACTGGAAAGCGGACAAAAAAGTCATTTTGCCGCCAGCTTGCCGACTGGCATCGGGTGTTAATTTAAATACCGGTTGATTGAGGGAATTTTCTTTCTAAGCTAGGTACAAACCCCGTATGCGCGCCAAGGCCTTTTCGTCGCGCGCCAAACCGCAGTTCGTGGAGCATTCGCACGATGACTTCCCCGACGACACGCTCTCTCGAAGTCGATTTCTTTCGGGGAATCGTGCTGCTCATTATCGCGGTCGACCATATAACGGGAAGCGTGCTGTCGCACTTTACGCTGCATCAATACGCATTCTGTGATTCCGCAGAAGTATTCGTATTTCTCGGCGGTTATGCGTCGGCGGCGGCTTATACGGCGCTTGCGACTCGCCGTAGCGAAACGGCCGCTCGCCGCCGCTTTTTCAAGCGCAGCTGGGAAATCTATCGCGCGTATTTGTTCACCGCGTTTCTGATGCTGATCGGCGGCGCGTTGCTGATGCTCCTGAAAGTCGATACGCCGATGGTCCAGTACACCGAATGGCCGAACTTCCTCGTGCGCCCGTTCGGCCTCATCGGCGATATCGCATTGTTGCGTCAGCAGCCGTATCTGTCGGCCGTCCTGCCGATGTACTCCGTGTTCGCGCTCGCCGTGCCGGTGATCGTGCCGCTCGCGCAGAAGAAGCCTGTCATCGCGATGTTCGGCAGCCTGCTCGTCTGGCTCGCGGCCGCGCCGCTGCTACGCGTGCTGCCCGGCACCTACGGCGAGGCGTGGTCGTTCAATCCCTTCGCCTGGCAACTGATGTTCATGACCGGCGTGCTCGCGCGCGTGCAGCCGGTCAGCGACGAATTCCACGCCGGCCGCTTCGCGCGCTGGCTCACGGCCGGCGCGATCGCGCTCGCGCTGACCTTCGCATTCTTCAAGCTTTTCCTCGAAACCCAGGCGCCGCCGGGATACATGAAGCAGAACCTCGCGACCTTGCGCATCGTGAGTTTCGCGGCGGTGGCGTGGATCGTCGCGCGCGCGGTCTATGCGGGATGGATCGGCAAGCTCGCACGCAAGCTGCCCGGCATCGTGACGATCGGGCAGCAGGGGCTCGTGTGCTTCATCGCGGGCGCGTGCGTGTCGCTCGTGCTGGATTCCGCGCTGCGTGCGATGGGCGTGCTCGGGCTCGGACGCTATCCGTCGCACTGGATTCTCGGGCTGATCGCCGACGGCATCGCGATCGCGAGCCTGCTCTTGCTCGCGCGCTTCTGGGCGGACCGCAAGGCGACGAAGGCGGCGCGCGCGAAGGGCATCGAGCGTCCGGCGCCGCCGCCCGTGACGCTCATCAAGGGCCGGCCGGTGCCGGTGCACGCCGGCAACCGGCGTGATCGCTGAGCGTCGGCTTTCTTTCGTTCTGCTTACTCCAGCGCGATATCGCGCGTCTCCCGCATGCACAGCACGGCGATGAGACTGACCGCTGCCGCCGCCGACACATAGCCGCCGACCCACGTCAGCCCGCCGCGATTCGCGAGCAGTTGCGCGATGTACGGCGCCACCGACGCCCCGAGAATGCCGCCGAGGTTATACGCGACGCCCGCGCCCGTGTAGCGCACGTTGGTCGGGAAGAGTTCGGGCAGGAGCGCGCCCATCGGCGCGAAGGTGACGCCCATCAGGAACAGCTCGATCGTGAGGAACAGCGCGACCTGAACGGTGTCGCCGCTGCCGAGGAGCGGGGCCATCGCGAAGCCGGACAGAATCGCGAGGAGGCAGCCGGCGATGAGCACCGGGCGGCGCCCGAAACGGTCGCTTGCGATCGCGGAGATCGGCGTGGCGATCGCCATGAACAGCACCGCGAAACACAACAGCCCGAGAAATTTCTCGCGCGCGAAATGCAGCGTGGCGACGCCGTACGACAGCGAGAACACGGTCGAGATATAGAAGAGCGTGTAGCAGACGACCATCGCGAAGGCGCCGAGCAGCGTCGGCGCGAGATGGCTGCCGAGCAGCGTCGCGAAGGGCACCTTCACGCGCTCCTGACGATCGACTGCGGCGCGGAACGCCGGCGTCTCGGCGATCTTCAGGCGCACGTACAGGCCGAGCGCGACGAGCACCGCGCTCACGAGGAACGGCACGCGCCAGCCCCAACTGCGGAACTGTTCGTCGGAGAGTGAGAGCGCGAGGCCGAAGAAGAGGCCGTTCGACGCCAGAAAACCGATCGACGGCCCGAGCTGCGGAAACATGCCGAACAGCCCGCGCTTGCCGCGCGGCGCGTATTCGGTCGCGAGCAGCGCCGCGCCGCCCCATTCGCCGCCGAGGCCGATGCCTTGCCCGAAACGCAGGATGCACAGCAGGACCGGCGCGAGGCTGCCGATCGAATCGTAGCCGGGGACGAAGCCGATGAGCGTCGTCGAGACGCCCATCACCAGCAGCGAGGCGACGAGGGTCGACTTGCGGCCGATGCGGTCGCCGAAGTGGCCGAACAGGAACGAGCCGATCGGCCGGGCGAAGAATGCGATGCCGAACGTGACGAACGCGGAGAGCGCCTGCGCGGCGGGAGAGCCGTGCGGAAAGAACACCGGTCCGATGACGAGCGCGGCGGCTGTCGCGTAGACGTAGAAATCGTAGAACTCGATGGCGGTGCCGATGAAGCTCGCGAAAATCACGCGAGAAGCGCTTTGTGATCCGTCGTCGGGCTTGGCGGAGGAAAGCGAGGATGAGGACATGGTGTCTCCGTTGTCGTGTTGCGTCGTGCTGTTCGTCGTGCCGGGCTATGGCGAAGCATTGTCGCGCGCATCGCGGGACACAGTGCGATGCAAGCGCGTCGGCTTTCTGTAGGAATAGCGGCGGATGTCGTGCGATGGCCGGGCGGCGGGCGCGAGTAGCGCGGGAATCGCGGCGCAGCGTGCTGCGCTCAGGCGCTTCGCGCGGCGCGCGGGGTGGGCGCGAGGCGAAGGCCACGCCGGAAGCGGGTCCGACAGGGGTGCGAAAAATTATAACGATCGTGCGCGGCGAGCGCCAATCGGCTCGATGCTTCCGCCGGTTTGTCGGCCGATGCTCAGTCGATGGTCGTCGCCTGTGGCGAATGCGATGTCTGAAGCTGGAACTGGCCGTTGTCGTTGAACATCCAGCCTTCGAAGAGTTCGATCTGGCCGTGGCCGTTGAGCAGCCGCGCGGGCGGCGCGGGCAGCGGCGACGCGCGGCGCAGCGAGGCGAGGGCGGTGGCTTCGGCTTCGTCGTCGCCGTTGGTGCGATACACGGACGATTCGATGAGCCGCCCGTTGCGGTCGACGGTGAACGACACGAGGACGAACGAGCGCAGCATCGCCTGCGGCGTGCCCTGGAGCACGAGCGACGGATTGCGCTCGAAGATGCGCTGCGCGATGCGTTTCTTGTACTCGTCGAGCGTCGGCCCGGGCGGGGCGGGCGTAGCGGCCGTGCGCGCCGCCACGACGCTCGGCGGCGGCGTGATGGTGCAGGCAGCCATCGCGAGCGTGGCGGATGCGCCGAGGATCGCGTAAATGACGGAGCGTTGCATGAGCCGGGGATCGAAGAAGGCGTTACTTCAATGGTAGTTCGTGCCGCGCATTTGCGGGCGCGGGATTTGCTGCTGTCTCCCTTATCCGAGAGTCATACAGGAGGAGGGAATCATGAACGGCGATACGAACCGCATCGACAGCGACAAGCCCACCGAACACAGCGATAACGAGAAGAGCAAATTGCCCGAACGCGAGGATGAGAACCGCAAGCAGGGACCGAACGATCGGCCCGGCAAGCAATCGGGAGAGGGCGAGGCGCCTGTCGGTTGAAAGCGCGGTTGAAGCACGTGCTGAAGTGCGGCGCCGGCCGCGTGGTGCTAAGGTAAAGAGGGGATGTCCCCGCTATTCGGGAGAACGCCATGTCACGCAAACACCATCCGTCGCCATCGGGCGCGCCCGCCCGGCAAGCGCAACCGCAACCGGCTTCGGCTGCACATTCGAAAGGCGAGTCGAAACGGAATGCGCCCGGTCAGGATGCGGCTCAGGCGGAGCCGGTTCCGCATGTCCGTCCGCCCGTCAGATCCGACGACAACTGAGGCAAAGACGGCGCTTGCCGGCGCCGCCTCATCTCGACTCAGTCGTTGTACGGCTTGACCAGTTCGGCGCAGTGGATCGGCGCCGTGGCTCTGACCGTGCCCGTGTCGGCCGCGCGAGTTTCGACGCAGCGATACACGCTGTTCGTTTTCTGGACGATGAAAGTGTCCTCCGGCAAGCCGGTGCTGCGGGCGGTGACGCTCGTCACCGCGACGATGCTGTAGCCGTTCTGAATCAGATCGAAGAGCGTCGTCTCCGACGCGCGCCATTGTGCGTTGGGTTGAGGCTGGGCATGCGCCGGCAGGCTGGCGGCGGCGACACAGCCGAAGAGGATGGGCATGATGCGGCCTGACTTCATGGGCGGTTCTCCGCGTGGTTATCGATGAGGGCGGTTAGATGGCGTGGCGGGCGTCGCGTTCATATTGGATGACGATGGGACAGGTTGGTTTGCGTTTTAGTCAACGATTCTGAGCCGCCCGGTCTGAGCGCTCGACGTTCGTCCTTGCATGATTTCGGCGATTTCAACGCCGCGCGTAATTTTGCTTCCACCGGCGCGTCATTCGCTACGAAATTCGACATGTATGTTGATTCAGAGGCTATGAATCGCGGCCAATAAAATCGCGTCTACGTTCGTCTAGAGGAATGGCGACGTGGCGAATCGTAATAAATTGATTTGTTCTTGCGAAGTCCGAAGCACCGCCCTTTAGGATCAGCGATCCTGCTCTGAAAAGGCGGTGACATGTCGTTTCCCGAATGGGGATACTCATATAACGCGCTCTATGTGCCGTTGTCCGGAGGCTGGCATTGCGCATTGATGCCGATTCGTGAAGTGCCGAACGTAGATCGCGAATGGCGCCTGTCCTTCGAAGAGCGCAAGCAGAAAAAGAGAGAGCGGCAGGAGCAGATCGAGAAAGATCGGCAAGACTTCGAGCGGCTATTTGAGCTTCGCATGGATCGCCGTGAAGCGGCTGGCTCTACGGAATTCAAACAATACGTCGAGTTCATCAACCGTCACTTGCGGGCATCGAGTTGGGACTTGCGCGATGGCGAAGGTGTCACCCGCGTGCTGCGCGATGCAGTTCGCGACAAACTCGTCATTCCGGTGATCGCCAGGAACTGGCACGGCGGACCCCGCGTTTTCAGACGCTACGCGCCACAAGATGGTTGGCGGACTACCGGCGGCAGTACCCCGGCCGCAAGCGAAGTTCTTGGCTGGCGCGAATTCGCGGCGCTCAAGAAGGCCAACGGCGAGACGGGTTTCGGTTCCCACTTGATTGATTCCGACGTGAGCGCCGTGAGCAATCTCGCATCACGATCGAGCGGTGCGGTCAGCGGCGATAGTGGCAGCAAATTCGATTGGTCGAGCGTCATCGACGCTGCGGGCGGCGCGCTCGCGGGTGCTACGCTCGTCGAGTCCGACCGGGGCAGCGGTGGTGATTCGATGCTCACGAGCGTTGTAGACGCAGACAACAGCCTGCTCAATGATGCGCAGCCGTTTGATTATCAGTCGAATTCGTTGGGCGATGTGGTGACTAGATTAGCTGCGCGCGGCGTCAGCGAAGCGAAGGAAGCTGAGTGCTTTGCAGACTACGAAATCGATATGGAGATGTGCTCCGCCGCGAGCGCAATGTATCAGAGTCCCGCTTACTATCTCGAATGCAAAGCGCGCGCCTTTCAAAGGTACCAACAATGCAGAGGTTATTAAAATGATCAAACCGCCGCGAGCAGCGATTTTTTTCTACGATGAACATTCGCAACAGTTCAAAATCTGCAACGTGCAGCGTTCTCAAGTTCAGGGATTGATCGATCGAGCGATGCCCATGCCCGTGCCACTTGAAGGGCAGAACACTCCGAATGCCGCGATTACCGATGAGGATGCGCGCAGGTTGGGCGGAATGTTGATGCTGATGCAGGGAGGCACGAACCCCGACCTGCGCGAGCGCTTTAAGTTCGCCACAGAACGACCGATGAATTGGGAATCCACTAAGCGCCCCGACGAAGATTGAGATCTCGGATTCAGACAGACGATGCCAGCACGATTTCTGTGCGAAGCCGACTCGGCGGGAGCAGCTGAACGCGATCACGCCCACGGACTGCGCAGACGTATTGCACCCTATACGGCCTGACAAGCAGGAAACGGTCGCCCGTACTCGCCAGCGATGCACGCGATCTTGCAGTGGGCTTGGGCGCATGGTCCTAGCGCGGCAAATCCGGTTACGGTTGTCGATCACATTTCGCCCAAACAGGCTGGCAAGAAAGAACGCCAGCCCGCAATGCCGCGGCGCGCCGTGTCCGTGTTCGTGAAAAATCATGTTGCCGAATTCAAGCATGGCGAGGCCGCACGCGCCGCGCCGTTTTTCTTGATTCTGACCGCGACGCGCGCAGCGGTGAAGTACGCGATGCGACGGGAGGAGTTCGACCCGGCGAACGGACTCTGGATCATCCCCACCGACCGGATGAAAGCTAAGGAGGCGCATCGAGTCGAGTTCTCCGCGCCCGCGCTGGCACTGATAGTGACATTGAGGAAACCGAATCTATACGAGGTGCTTGTTTTCCCCGTCGCCGAGCGAAAAGATTCTCAGCGACATGATTCTCACGTCCCTTTTGCGCTGCGTCGAAGCAAAGAGCGACACGTCCGGACGCGTCGCGACAGCGCACGGATTTCGCAGCAGTTTCGGCGATTGGGCCAGCGAAAACGGTTGTCGTCGCGACCGCTACCGAGCGGGAACTCGCGCATACTGTGGCCAACAAGGTCGAAGCGGCTTATCGCCGCACAGATTGCATGAGCAGCGCCGCCTGCTCATGCATGCATGATCTGAGCGGATAACTCGCTTTTTTAATCGTAATAAATCGGTGTACCTCCTCGAACAGAGAATTGCCGGCGATTACGATCAGCACTCCTGTTCAAATCAAGGAGAAGGCATGTCGTTTCCTGAATGGGGATACTCCTATAACGCCCTATACGTTCCATTGACAGGAGGCTGGCAATGCGCATTGTTACCGGCCCGCGAACTGTCAGCGGTTGATCGCGGATGGCAGTTATCCTACGAAGAACGCAAGCAGAAGAAAAAAGAACGACAGGAGCAGATCGATCAGGACAAGCAGGATTTTGACCGCCTATTCAGACTGCGCATTGACGCGCGAGGCGCGCGCTTTTGTTCCGAGTTCCGCGAATATGTGGCGTTCGTCAATCGTCACTTGCGCGTTTCGAGTTGGGACTTGTTGGATGGTGAAGGCGTCACGCGAGCGCTGCCCGATGCAGTTCGTGACGAACATATCATTCCGGTGATTGCCCGGAACTGGCACGGCGGACAGCGTGTGTTTAGACGTTACGCTGCGCAACGATGGCCGAGCGACGGCGGCGGTGTTTCCTTCGGAACCAACGTCGGCGGGGCGAATGTGCCAGCGGGTCGATTCACAGGCCCGTTTGCTGCCGCTATGAATGCCGCGGACGCCGTAATGAATAGCAAGCTCGCCGGCAGCAGTCGCACTTTTAGCAGCGCGGGAGCCAGCGGTGGCGGTCGTGGCGGCTTCGATTGGCTCGGCGCGGTGAAGACGGCGGAAGCGGTGGGCGGCGCGGTTGCCGGAGCTGCATTCGGCGACTCGATGCTCCAGAGCTTCAGCGCGTCGGACGGCAATGGCTCGTTGCTTGGCGATGCGCAGCCTTTCGAGTATCAGCCGGACATTCCAGACGGCGATGTGCTCGACTTTGCGAAGACACCGAACGCTGGCGAACCGGGAACTTGGTATACCAATCCCGGCAGTGGGCAAATGCGCTTATATGGCGATACCGGTGCGCCAGTGGTCGATCTCGATTTTGATCATGTACATAACGGTCTTCGTCCGCACGCACATAATTGGAATAATGGAGTGCGAGACGGTGGCAATGATGTTGTCCCGTTCAGTCCTTGGAGTCTTTGAGATGGAATCAAATTCAGATGCTATTGCTCGATATCATTCATTTCATGACTGGTATTTATGCGGCCTTTCAGCAGATATGTTTGGTGAAATAGTCGAATTAAATCTGATGTTTGACGATCGGAAAGTTCGCGCTCGCGTGCTATTTAAGGGTGCGACTCGATGCTTGATGAACGAGTTTTTGATTCAAAACATTATTTATTCTATGGATGTGCTTTCAGATTACGAGTCCGACAAATATAAACAGGTTCGTCAAGCATTGGACAATTCATATCCGTGGGGTAGGGACAAAGCGCCGAAGCCAATTGCCTCCGTAAGCGCAACTATTGGTGCTGAGCTACTCATCGAATTCGATTCGCTTGAAGTACTCTCAGAATAGGAACGAGGGCACGAATTTCGACAATGGCGTGAAATTTCTTTGAAGTCCGGCGCGTGGGTGCGCCGGGATCTAGCCGGGAGGGTCCGTTAGCGATTAGGACCCGCGCCACCCGCGCAATGCGGGCCGTGGCGTGTGCATTACAAATTGTTCGTGATCCAGAGCTTTTTGAGAATAATCCAAAAGTACTGAGCGGTAGTATGTCAAATTGCAACGTTGAACAGACGCACGATGAACCATGCAACGTCAACGCGTTCGACTTCCAGCAGAATTTCCAGTCCGTTGATGGGCCAACTGATGAGCCAGAAACGACAAGGCCCCGTAAGTCATCGACTTACGGGGCCTTTTAATCTTCTGGCGGAGGCGGTGTCCGCAGAAGACGACCGCCCAGAAAGGCTCACCGTGACATGTTGGACTTCAGTCCACCATCCAGTCCACCAAAAAGCTACTCGCCGTATCGATGCTGAATGCCATTCAGCACATAGGCCAGCAGGAGGCAGTAGCCGTTGTGCTCGACAACGAGCTTACGACGAGCGTCGACGGCATTGGCTGTTCGTTGCCATTCTTCTATCAGCTCGGATTTATCTTTGGCGTTCAGCGAACTCAGATCGATGCGTTCGATGTTTCGCTTGAGAAAGTCAAACACGGTCCCGGCCTCAATTTCGGCATACATATCATCGAGACTGACTCGTTTTCCTGAATCGACCGCGCCATTCAGGTAGAAAGCGAGAAGCGTAAGCGAGGTGATGTGCATCTTTTCTTCCGTATGGGGTTAGTTTTTTAAGTTTGCGTGGATCTGGAGCGCCGAGACTGCCTTATCGGTGCGCGCTGGTCGCCTTGATCAGCTCCCGAGCGAACTCGACCTCGCGCTTCAGCGTCGCCGCTTCAGTGCCTGCCTTCACCTGCACCATTGCTGAGAGGACATCGGCTAAAACGGAATCGGTTCGCTCAATCACGCTCCATAGGGCCGCGTTCTGCTTTCGAAGCGCATCGACGATCGCTGCGTCTCGCCGCTCGATTTCGGCTAGTAGGGCGCTGGCCGCCTCTCTCCGAGGGTCGTGCTGCAGCCGATAGACCATCTCCCCATTGACGGTTAGGCCCGCAGCCTCCGCGGCTCGCTCCAGCTCGGCGTGCAGCGCCTTCGGCATGCGCACGGATGTTTTCAGGGTGGTGTCGGGTGTCGGCATGCCGCGGATTCTAAATGCCGCGATTTTGCCATTCCAATCGACACGGCATTGCCATCTAAATGCCACCTAAAAAGATGCCTTTTCGATGAATTGATCTGCGCTCACACCGTTCAGAATGCCTTCCATGCCGGCCTCCGGTCGGTGGCAAATGGAGCCTGAAGTGGAAGAGGGTAGTGTTGCTGAACGCGTCGTAGGCGGGTGGATACCGGTTTGGATTGAAGGCGGTCCGGAGATCGATGGAGTTTGGGAAGGCACGTATTTTTTCGGAACGCCGACCGGAGACCGCCGAGCGGCGTGGGACGAAGCCCGTCGCATGTGCGAGGAGCGCGGGGGAATGGGATTTCGGGTTGACCGCCTACCGTTTACGAGATGATTCCACTTCTACATCTGATGAGACGAATAGCGAAATGGACAAAGGAACGCGCGCATGCGTGGCGTTTGTGGTGGGAAACATTATTGGAAACGCCGGCCGTAATAGCGTCTACGACTACTCGCGCTCGACGCACGTCATGTTCAGTGGAACCGTCGACGGGCAAAACGTTAATGTCTACGATCACGAACGGAGCTGCCACTTCTCCGGATCCCTCCCGCAGGTGTACGACTATGGTACTCGCGCCCATGTGAACATCGAGATCAATGGGAGCGATTTCAGCGGTTACGACTTCGGGGCAGGGCATCACTTCAATGGGAAGGTCAGTGGCGCCAATGTCCAGCTGTACGACTTCGGCGCGTCCAAGTATTTCAACTTCCAGCTTTGATTCGACGGCCGTCGGATTCTGCTGCCGCGGATCTTCGGGGAGTGCATGCCCGGCAAGGGGTGCGGATTGTACCCACTCCTTCACATGCCTTGGGAGCAGGTGAACGGACGGCCATCGGAGCGAAGACGAATCGAGCCAAAGTGGAAAAATTATGAGCGATCTTTTCCTCACCCAGAATGACGTGGCCGAGTTGACGGGAATCAAGATTGGGCGTCGAGGAAGGACGCGGGATCAACTTCAGATCGAATGGCTGCGTGCCTCTGGCATTCCGTTTTGGACGAACGCTCGCGGCAGGCCAATCATTCCGCGAGCCGCAATCGAAGGGGACCGATCGTCGGCGCAACAGCAAAAAGAGAAGTGGCAGCCACGAGCGCTGAGGACGCGAAGTAACGGGTCAGCTTGACGGTTTGTCATGTTGTTCATGGCCCGGCGACAAGGGATGTGCAAGCAGCGGCAGTAGCCGCGGCGGCAGATCCATGCGCTCTTCCTGGTCGACGGGGCCGTGCCGATCCCAGCCGGTGACGTGATCGCGGACGAGCAGGAGCACCTCATACGGCCAGAGCTCGAAGCCGAAGCCGCCGGCGATCGCACCTTCGTGCAGGCCGTTCTCCATGTAGGCCCGGATGCGCACTTGATAACCACCCCAGTGACCGTCGTCTTCGTGGTCGGATCGGACCATCTCCCAGCCGAGGCATGCGCATGCGTCGCGAGCGCGCTGCTCTTGCGCTTCATCGGACCAATCGAACTCCGTCGTCCAGTCGATTTCGGCGAGACGCCCGGCGTATTCAGCGAGTGTTAAGTTAAGCGGCGCGGTGTTAAGTTGCTCGCCGCGCTTAACACTCGCCCGCCCACGCTTCACGCTTTCGACCGTCGCTTTTGGCTCCGGAAGTCCTTCACGCCGGTAGCGTTGCACGCGCTCGTCGGTGGCCTCGACATCGACCTGATCGCCTTGCATGACAAGCCTTCCAGACTTTTTCCACTGCGAGATCGCGGCCCTCGAAAGACCAAGCCGACGGGCATATTCAGCCGGTGAGCAAGTCGTCATACATCCTCCGTTTGTTAAGTGTTAAGCAGATTTAAAAAGTTTGTAGCTGGGGAGAAGTCGGGGCGCGCAATAGCCCCCATGTATTTTTGATCGGAGAGGGACCCTGACAATTTTGAAAGGTAATTTCTACGCGGATGGGGTGGAGAGGGCATCTCCCAGCGCGGCGGGAACGGAGGTTTTTACAATGCCGTTTCGAGTTGAGCGCGGCCAAACCTGTTTGCACGGTCGTTCGTTTCTCACAACACCCGATTGCAGCATGTGGCTTGATGGCATTGGCTTTGCACGTTGACGCCGACCACGAACGTTGCGTCATGCGAATCCCCATGCTGTAGCCATTCGCTCCTGTGCGAGCGCGATGTGATGGAGGTCCGATTCGAGATAACCCAGTGTCGTCCGGATGTCTTTGTGCCTGAGCGCACGCTGGATCGACTGAACTGGCGCGCCGCTTTCTGACATCAATGTTGCGAAGCTTCCACGCAGCCGATGTGCTGTGACGCCCATGACGCCGATTGCAGCGTTGGCATCAGCAATCGCTTTCCGTGTGAATTGGCGGCCGTATGCGCGCCCATCAGCGCGGACCGCCATGAGGCCTGAGGGCTTGCGCAGCGGCCGAAGGTAGTCCAGCAACCATTGCGGCACGGGCAACGGCTCTGCTTCCTTGCCTTTGGTGCGCGCCGGCGTGTATGTCGCTCGGACGAAATCCAGCCATTGCCATTGCGCGGTGAAGGTCTCGGCTTCCCGTAGTCCTAGGCCGATCATCAATCTCACTGCGATGCATACGCCCTCTGACGCGTGTTCGTCGACAGCGGCGAGCCATGCGGCTGTGAGACCGACGGGCAGCGTCGTGCGTGCGCGGCGCTGGATCTTGATCGCCTTGAGCCTGAACGGCACGGCGGGAATGACCGATCTATTCACGGCCCACCGAACAACCAGCCTGAGAAGGCGGTACCAATGATTCGATCCACTTGCCGAGTGAGACGCGACGTATTCGCCGCGAGCGGCCTCTACCGCTGTCGTCGTCAGCTCATCGATCTGCATCTCGGCCAAGCCGAACAGATGCAGCCGGCCGAAGCGCTCCATGCCTTCGAGGTGAGACTTGCTGGCGATGTGCTGGTGGGCGACAAGCCATTGCGCCACCAGCTCGCGCAGCGTGGGCACCGTGCGACCGTTGCGTGCCCACAGCGCGGCGTCGCGGTACATGGCGGCCGCCCGACGATCGGCGCGCCCCCGTTCGACCTCGCCGGTCGATCGCTTCGTACGCTTTCCGTCGAGGGTCCAGCGAACATGCCAGACCTTGCCTTCCTTCACGAGCGTATATGCCATGATGCATTCCGTTTTTCAGAGCTTTTAGATTGCTAATGCTAATCCTGCTAATTTTGCTAACGTTCGCCTGAAACCCTTGCGGGCAGGGCCACGGAAATCAAGGTCCGCGCCGAACGCCGCGCTGGCGAGATGTTGCGTCAGTCGGCCGACGCCGGTGAGCGCGCGACGCCTAACGGCAACGTCAACCCGGCCACCAAGGTGTCGAACGATGCGACACCTATCCCTACGCTTGGCGATCTCGGCATCACCCGCGATCAATCCTTCTCCAGCAACGATTACATCGCTCAACATCTGCTATCGATTGCTAAAGATCAGCGCGCCGTCGCAATGGCTTGTTGCATTGCCTCCTGGAAGTTCGAATAGAGACCGCAGGGGAGTGTTGTGCGACCGAGCTCCGTGGGTCCGACGTCGCCGATTTGCGAGTCACTTTCGGTGACTCACAAATCTCGTCCCGTCATTTGATCTTGGCTGTTGCTATCGCCTTCATGATCTCGGCGCGCAGCTCGCGCTCGAACAGTCCTGGCACGATCCGCTTGGCCATGTCCTCGAATCCGAAACGTGGTACGACCGGATGAGCGTCCTCGAACTTGATCAGCAACTTCAGACCGGTCCGCTTTCCCGCGACAAGATTCTGCGTGTTGCCCTTCGTGCCGACCCGGCGAGCCGTACCGTTGCGCGAGTCCCGCTTTCCCACCTTGGGACGCAGCCATACGCCGTTGATCGTCTCGCCAGAGCCCTTGAAGGTGACGGGGCCGATGAACACACCGGGCGTGTTGCGAAGCCGCTGGATCGCGTTGCGGCTCAGGTTGCCGTATTGATTCTTCGCGATGTTGACGGGCTTCAGCAGCGCTTTGCTATTCAGCAAGTTTGTGCCGCCCGTCTCATACGGTTCGAGATAGCGCGCTGCAATCGGTTTGATGAAGACGGTCGCGGTCGGATTCCCTTTACGCGCCCGCTTCAGGCCAACGGCATTGACGGTGAAGGGCGTCGGGCGGTCGAAGACGTGCGGCATGTTCTTTTTTTCGGAGGCCTGCAGCACCTCTGCGACCCTATTCACCGCCTGCGCGGCCGCGAACGGAATCTGCTCACGGGCGAGTCGGTCGAGACTGCGCGAGACGGCCTTCACGTCGGCCGAGACATTCAGCTTGATCAATGGAGTGTCCTCCGAACGATTGCGAGCCTATAGGCGTGAAGCACGGGAGCCCTGAGATCGTTGTCCACGAGATAGGGCAGAAGTCCGATTGAAGCCAGCATTAGCGCGGCATCTTTGCTCTCAGCTGCTAGACCCGGATAGCCGATGCAAAGCCGAGTCACGCCTCCGTCAATCGCGTCGAGCACAAGCACAGCGTTTGTCTCATCTCCCTCAAGATCAGCAAGCTCGGCGGAGTAGGCGCAGCCTTCTACGTACGCTTCATTCGCTTCAGCAATGAGGACCTTCGCTGTGTCGTCGTCAACGCCTATCGACGCAAGCGCATCTCTCGCGTTCAAAAATTCGCCTACCAGCAGGGCTGGGAAATATTGATTTTTCATGGAACGCCTCAGTTCACCATCACACCAACACCGAGCACGGTGTCCGGCGCGATGTTCTGCAAGATGATCGGCTCTGGAGTGAACGCACTCGGCGGCATCAACATGAGATCGGCGTGCGTACCGTTCTCGTCACGGCCCGGATCCGCTGGTGGCGATCCGGAAAACGGGGCCGTCGGTTGCGGACTGCGGTCGCCAGTCATCTCGCGACGATCGCGCGGCTCGGTCACCGGGCGGCCGTCCTAGAACGTCTGGTAGCCGACGGCTGCCCCCATGGTTTGACAGAGGATGTCGGCCGTTCGGCTGCCGTGCTGTCTTCGACGGCTTTTGTTCATAGCGAGTCTCCCGAAGTCCATCAGTACGTCGCCCCGAGTGCGAATTGGCTGGTTGAGCCGGTCGAGCCGCGCTCCACGGTCGATTTCACGTTCGGCGAACCCGAAACCTCAGCGCGCGACCCCTTCGGCAGATTCCCGAGCTCAACTTTCACTCGAAGCTCGCCGTCCGCACGCGCGGGCGCCGTGTCTTGCGCGGCCTGTTGTGGCGCGCTGCTACCGGAATAAAGACCGGCGATACGAGTCGCGGTTGCGGCGCGCCGATCTGCCTCTGCCATACCGGCTTTCGGCCGCTCGTAGTAGAGGGAGGCGATTCTGGCCGCCTCTTCTGGCGTCTTAGCCATTTCCAGCAACGCGCCCGCTCGTTGCTCCTGAACGCCGCCGTGATAAAGCTCTTGCATCACATACCCAAGCTGCTCATCAAGGGTCGACGTCCGCAAAGAGTGTCCGGCCCACTTTTCGAAACCTGCAGCGCGGTCCGGTTGCCATTGAGCAACGCCGTAAGCTTGCCCGTTATCACCCTCAGCGAATGGGTCAAGTTGACTCTCGTGTACGAGTCCGGCGGTCATCCCAATCGCCGCGGTGCGTGTCAGGCCGTGATTCTGGAAGTAGTCGATCGCGTAAGGAACGTTTTGGTTTGGCTCCGCGCCAACTTGCGCATTGGTGCGCGCACCGTTGCCGCGAAGGTAGTTGCCAGCCCTCTCAAGTCCCTCAACAGCGCGGTCTCTGATGCTCGATGCAGGCGCTGCGTCGATTGCACCCGACGGTGCATACGTCGGAGAGTGCATCGAGTTCGGCAACTGCAGTCCATTCTGTCGAGTCGATTGAATCCAATCGTCGAGGCCCTTGAGGACGGTGGTAAGTGCAGGTGCCAGACCGCCGAGGATTGTTTGTTTGGTCTTATCGAACTGTGCATCGAGTCTCGACATCGCCTCGGCGTAATCGTTGGCGTGACGAATATCGTCCTCGCTCGGCGCGAGCGCCAAGCCGCGCGAGTAGCGATCACGCACACCGCCTGCACCCTTGTTCAGCAGATCTTCAAGGCCGCCAGCATCAAGCGCTTCGAACAGTCGATGCCGTGCGAGCGGACCGTTACGGCTGTTCACGCTTTCGCCGGCGGCGGCGATCTGCTCGAGCAGGCGCTCGGAACTGAACTGCCCGCGCGCGTCGAGTCCGTTGATGCCGTACGCCTGGTAAATCATCCGCTTCTGCGGATCGCGACCCTGCGTGGACTCGTAATACCCGCGCGTCACGCCCTCCACCGACGATGTCGCCTGATCTCCGCTGATGCCGACCGACTTCGCGGCGTTCTGGATGCCGAAAAGCTGCTTGGCGTCGATGCCGAGCGTCAGGGACTTGTTGCTGACGCTGCGCACGGCGTTTGCCCACGCGGTCTCCATCGACAAGATCTTCGACGTCAACAATGTCACGCCGCCAATGAAACCGGCGATGCCTGCCATTCGCAGAATCGAGCTTCCGCTCGCGCGCTGCACGAAATCTTGGACCGCTGACATCTGCCGAGACGAGCGGTTCGTCCGTTGCATCGATCGCTCGATGTCGCGCAGATTTCGATTCGCCGAGCGGAAGCCAGATCCGGTCTTATCGAGGGCGCTGATGACTATCTGAAGGTTATTCGCCATAGGGGTGCTCCGCAAAGGGTTCGAGGAATTTGCAGGCGGTGTAGAAATCGCGCGGACCGATCTGTTCGATAACTTCCATCGGGACGCAGGCGACAAGCGCAATCAGGGCAATTGCTTGATCGGTTCCGGGCTCGTAATCGCTGAGGCGCCGGATGTCTCGGCTCGTCGGCGGCCGGAGCACGATCTCGTCGTACCTCCGAACGTCGCGGCCCGATTTGATCGAGATCGGAAAGCGCAGCCTGAGCGGAAGGCTTGCGCTTCGAATGTCGTCGCGCTCTTCGCTTGCCATCTTGTTTCTCCGTTGTGCGCGATAGCGCGGGTTAAGCATTGCTCCCATCGATCAGTCTCCGTATGCGCTCAGGTCCATGCTGTGGAACGTGCCGGAATAGCCTGCGCGCGGGTCGGATGAGCCGGGCGTCATGCGCCGAGGTTTGTCGGGATGAATGGCTTCGACGACAGCGGGCGCATTCGCCGGCTGCAGTACCGGCATCCGATCTTCGCCGTGAATTAGAACCTTGAACTGAGAGCGGAGCTTGCGTGCGAGCGATTCGCTGATCCAGCAATCGTCACCATCGCCGAATACAACCGGTTCACTCCATGCGACTTTTCCGGTTTCAGGATCGCGGGTGATACGCGGCGCGCCCTGAATCGTGAATTTGACGAGTCGAACGCGGACCTGAGGCTCTTCCTCTGGCGCCTGATAGGGAGTGAATCCGTATGTGTGGACGCCTGCTTTGTTGATCTCGTCCACGATCTTTGCGACGTGTTTGTCGGCAAAGCCGAGGTTGCGCTCGTCGAGCCATTTCGGGGCGAACCAATGGTCGACGTACGACGGCATGTACTCTTCGGCGACGCGCGGATCGGCCAGCATCGAATGACCATGCGGCACGCGCAGCCCCTTGTTGCGAAGTTCGTCGAGAACCTTCAATCCGTGCGCCGGGAAGGAGGGCATGAGGCCGGTCTCGTCGCGGAGCAGATAGCGGATGTGATCGAACGCACGTCCACATGCAGCCATTTCAGCAGCGCTTTCCTCCAGCTCGTCGACGATCTTCGCGTAGCGTTCCTGCGCCGCGTTGTGGCGGTCCACCAGTTCCGTTGTGATCGCCGATTTAAGATCTCCGCGGAGCTTTTCCAGATCGGTTTCTTCGATCTCGATGGCGTTCGCGATGATGTCGATTGCATCGCGCGCCGCCTGGGCGGACTCCTGAGCGAGCGCGTGCTGGGCTTCGACGCTCTGCAGCTGTGCATCGAGCGTGGCGGTGTTCGGGGCCTTCTTCGCGATCAGTGCGCGTGCCAGGATGTCGCGGCGCTCGAGGCGCAACTCTTCCAGCTTCGGTGCGAACTGATCAGCGCCATTGGCGGCCGCTCGCGTACTTTCGAGTTCGGCGCGCAGCCGCTCGAGCGTCGCCTCCTTGGCAGTGATTTGCGAAACGACTTTCTGGATTGCTTTCACTGAGAAACTCCGGACTGGTTGTGACGGGCCATGCGATCGGCCAACGAACTGCGGACGGGGGTAATGGGTGCTGCCGCGGACGCGATGGGTGCGCCGTATGAATCGATGAACGCGATCGCCTCGTCGACGCTCATACTGGTTTTCATCAGAGACGAGAGAGCGATGTGCCCGGACTTTTGTGCGTGCTCGAAGATGCGCTTGCACCTGGCACGCTCTTCCGCGGCCACGGCCCGAATCGCAGGATCCGGTGAGCACATTGGCGACTCGTCGGAGCCGTCGGAGCCGTTACTCACTTGGAGGCCCATAGCGGATGCAAACGGCATATTCGGCCGGATGGCGTTGATTCGGCCAGGTGTGGCGTCGCCGCGCGCCTGCGGTTTCGCAACGACTGGAGGCACTGCGGCGACTGCGGTTTCAGTGCGCTTGGGCGGAACGATAGGAGCAGCGGCTTCATTCAACCGCTTTTTCGGCTGAGTAGCGAACGACGGCTCTACTCTGGGCACCGCTGGAGCTGCCTCCAGGCCAAGGAACCGCGCGAAGAAAGACACGGGGAAGGGTTTCACTGCGCAGCGCCTCATCGAAGAGATGGCGGACAGGCCGCCGACATCTCAATGGTCCAGCGCAAGGAGGGCAAAGCAAGGAGTAGGGCCGCCAGCGAAAGAAAAAGCGGCGAAGCCCGAAAGCCTCGCCGCCATTGACATTGATGGATAGTGAACGCGGCTACTGACGCGGCAAAACTACGGTCAAGGTTTTTGCTCTTTTTGCGCTGTGTCAGATACGTATGCCGGCGTCCAGCTGCTGAGCGTATGCCGCTTGATCGTGTCGACGCTCCAACTCTGGCCGAAAGCTAGGTTGAGGTGCGGCTGCACTTCCTTCGCTGCCCACATAATCGAAGGAAATGCGCCGTGCGTGTCGAAGTAGGGCGTCGCGGCGATGTTTGCCAGCCGCTTTGCTTCCTCGATCACCTCGGGGCTGCCGGAGGTGTATTTCACCTTCTCCGGCCCAAGATCGGCGGGGCGCAGCACGATGTCGACTCCATGCAGCTTGAGCCAAGCATTGAAGGCGTCGAGTGCGATGACTCCGACGGCGATCGCGCCGAGGAGACTGCCCGTCTCACCGGGGCGGAAAGGCCGCCTACTATCCGGATGCACCGCGCGCAGCTCGCCATCAGCAAGAGCGCGGCATATCTCATCGCTCCACTGCCGCGCAAGGCGCGCCTGCCGATCGCTGAGCTTCGGTTCGATACGTCGCGCCATCGCAGCCGCGTATGCACGATGCTCATTCATCGTCGCCTCCAGCCCATTCGTCGAACGAGCACCCGAATGCTCGACGAAACACTTGATCAACTCCCGTCGCCGCTTCCGGGCTGCACATTTCCTCGATCATCACGAAGCCGACGCACCAGTACAGAGGCGCGCAGGGCATGTCGTTGCCGTCGTCACGGCGCCGCATCGCCGACCATTCAAGCGATTCGGCCCACACCAAGTGGAGCATCGAGTCTTTCCCCGGCCGTACATCGCGCGCGTCAGCCGGGTTAGCGCCGATCAGCATAAGCCGCTGCTCGCGCGTCGTGCAGGCATCGATTTCGCTGAACTTTCCCAACAGGCGTTCGCCAATCAGCGAAAGTCGATGCCTTCTGTTCGTCCTGTCATCAGCGATGATGCGCAGCGCGTCGCGACGGCTTCGGGCGATCAGGTTGCCGAATCTACGGAATTCCTGTTCAGCGAGGTTCATCGTTGCCTCCCCGTAGCAGCCGCCGCGCGCGCCTTGTCGAGCCGCGCGCGGAAGTAATGGAGGTCCGGGCGGAGCGTACTGATCGGCTGACGCTCGATCGCCTCGATCACGATGTCGTAGTGGTCATCGCGCCATCCCTCCAGCCGCGCCAGCTCCTCGACGACTTCGAACAGATCACGCTGCCATTGCTTCAGGGTATCGGCATTGAGATACGGGCCCCACGGCAAGTAGGGCGCACCCGATTCAGGATCGATCGCAGCGCCCATGCAATTGTCCCGAACATCGTCGCATCCAATTTTCCCCTCGGAGAGTTTGCTAATGCTAATCCTGCTAATTTTGCTAACGTTTGAAGATGCGCGCTCGGCGTGAAGGTCATTTGCTAACGCTAATCTTGCTAATTTTGCTAAAGGTTTGGGCTGGCTAGCCGTTTCGTTAGCAGAATTAGCGGAATTAGCATTAGCAACTTCGCCAGAGCGTTTTCTGTGAATGAGGCTTCGAAAGGTCACTTCTCACCTCCGTTGTCGAGCAACTTCGGATTAACGACGACCACAGATCGGCGACCTATCTTGTCAATCCGGACACGCTCCATCTCTTCCAGACTCCGCAGAGCGAAGGACATGGGATCTGCTTTACGAATCGGACCGAACTGCAGCACGCGGCTTTTGTCGACCGTCTCAACCTTCTCGGAACGACAGTATTCAATCAACCAAGCGTCGAGCTTCGCAGCATCGGCAAGGTCATTCGGAACGGACACTTCGGCGAAGAACCGCTTCGACTCGCTGAGGTGCCAAGCCACGATGCTGCCAGCGTCATCGATCGCGTCGGCCCCGATCGGCCCGGTGGCTCCGGAGAACACATGGAAGAGGGCCGCTAAACGGGCGACGTTATCTGCGGACTTGGACGCCACATCGCGAACGTCACTCAGCTCCCCACCAGCGCGAAGCTGAGCCTCGACAGTATCGTGAAAGGCAATCCAGGCGCCCTTTGCGTCCGGTGACAAGGTGAGCATCAGCGGGATGAGGCAGCCAGAATCATCGAGCGGGATCGGCTTTTTCAGGATCTCTGTGACGCGTGCGTTGAAGGCGGACATGTGGGGCCAATGATCAGGAGCCTCTACGTAAGGTCTAAATCCCTGAGTCGACCGCGGCCAAGCGATAAGGAAGCGAGCGAGAAAGCCTGTTCCGCGGGCGAGCGTGCCAGCCTTGTCCATGAACGACCGGATCGTTGCCTCCTGAACCTGCAGGGCGACCGTGAGGCGTGCTCCCTTCACTGAGAACGAGTCGGAAGTGCGGCGGTCGATAGTAAGCGTCGATCCATCCCACAGTTGATTCAGCGTGGCGAGGTTGCGCATCACGGAATCTGAACCCATGCCGTGGCTTCCGAACACAATGCCGGCCTCAGCAGAGACGACGCCAGCAGATGGCCACTTGTGTGCCAGGCTGTGGGACAAAGATTCGGGTGTCACGTCTGCATAAATCATCCGAGGGACCTTCGGCGCCACCGGTTTCGCGTGTTCAAGCTCACGCAGATCCGTTTCCAGGCCGATGGTGGGTTTCCGTGCCTTCGTGTCGGACTTGATCTTGTCTTTGATGCCCGCGCGTTTGGCCTCCCACGCCTCCAAATCGGCCTGATAATCCTTCACAAGCGGCTTTGCTTCTTCGGCTTGATCTGCCTCATAGTCGCGGATCGCCTTCATAAAGAAGCTGTCGGCCGTCGATTTGCGCTCTCCACTGTCCGCGATCGTCGCCATGAACAATCCGACGGGGCCTGTGAGCTTCTCAGCACGCTTTACGTCGACGTGGGCTTGCACGGCCAAGCTGAGCGCAGAAAGTGCAGCAGATGCCACGAGTGGCACTGGGGCCTGCACGAAAGCGCCAACTTCCTCGACAGCAGCCCTCACGCTCGGCGGGAGACTGTCCAGTGGATATTCTTCGGCAACATGCCCATTCGAGAACGCTTGGGGATCGCCCCATGATGACGCTCCGTTCTGCGCTTTCTTGCTCTGCGGGGCGCGCTGCTCGAAGTCCGAGATAGCCTTGACCACGGCAGCCGGACGATGCGGAATGTCGAGGCGTGCGTCCGAGAACACGCGCTCACCGTCGAAGCTTTGAAGGAATTTGCTCACAGCCGGCCCTCCTTCAGTTCTCGAGCCAACCAGATTTTCGCCGCAGCCACAATGTTCTCCGTTACCCAATCACCGTGCTCCTTCCACTGAAATTCGCCCATCTGCGTGCGGCATCGGGAGATTTCACGCTGAATCATCTGTTCGCCAAGCGCCTTCGCAAGCTCGACGCGTTCCTCGTAGGTGTTCATTCGACGCTCCCGGAGACTATGACGCGCGTGTCTGCCTCGGCGTCGGCGCCGATCAAAATTCCGTGTAGCTCGCCGATCTGGATCCGCAGGGCGTTGCAGACGCTGAGCGTCGACTCATCGCTCTTGGATTTAGCCAGAGCGGTCAAGGTCTTCTGCAGATCTCCGAGAATGAAAGCCTGTTCGCTCGCGGCTTCGATCAGTCCGACGAGTGTTTTCCGGGCGGACAAGGCGTTTTCCACGGACGGGGACCAAGTGGGCCGTTTGTTGGCTTCGTTCATGCGCCCCCCGTCGGATTGACTCCCGCGCGAGCGAGTGCGTTGCAAAATGCCTCCGCGCCTCCGATGCAGTCCATTGCGATGATGGACAGATCAACCGCGCGCTCGGAATTCCGGTCCGTCGATAACAACGTTTCCAGCACGTCACCCTGGGTGAATCCGCCAGCGCGGGCGGCGGACAGCAGAGCATCAATCGTCGACTGCGCACGCTGGCGCGCGACTTCAGCGAACTGCCCATCGTTGCTATGCAGTGTGTTAGCGGCCATTAACAAAACGCCCGCTCCATTGATGAAGGTTTCGCCGTCGATGACCTTGAACAGTTTCGGATGGAAATTCATGCACCCTCCTGTGAGGACTGCTTACCGGTCTGAACCCGCCGAGAAACGCTTTTGGCGCGTGCCTCGACACGCATGTTGAGATAAAAATTAGCTTGCGAACCGATGAACGACAATTCGGCGATTGTGTTGACCTGATCAGCTATGTTGCGAAGGAGCGTGGGCAGCTCCGCCCCCTGCAGGGCACCGCTGCGCTGCAGGTCCGCTTCGACATCCATATCGGTCACGATCAAGCTACCAACGCCGTTCACTACCGAACCGAGCTGTTTCGCCATCACGGCCGCCTCTTCGTCAGCCGTCGACAAAGACATCAGCTCTTCGTCCGATGCCTTCTCCACGTCGAATTTGCTCCACAGAAATTGCAGCAGGCCAGCTGCGTTTGCTTGAATAGTCATTTTTGTGTTCTTCCCTTACGCGTTCGAGATCAGGCGGGCGCACTCGTCGGAGAGAGACCGCGCTTCGTTGGCGAATTCAGTAGCGATGTCGACGCCAGCAGCGGCAAGGTCGGCAATCGCGGAGTCGGTCCCGGCGGCCAGGCGCTGGATTGCGGCGAGCAGCGCGCGCAGGCGGTCGAAGCCAGAGACGGCCGTATCGGCGGCGTTCTTCGCGTCTTCGAGGACGGGTTTGATGTCGGCAGAATTAGCCATGGCTCACCTCCCGCTGCGCGATGCATGCAAGAGCGAGGAGGGCTTCGCCGGCGATGTCGAGCGCGTCGGAAGGCGTGAGTGCCAACGCGGCGCGCTTGATGGCGTCGCGGGCAATGAACTCGATGATTGCGGGGCTGACGTGCCCGCGGACGTTAAAAGTATCGGTGGATGAGTCGCCTACGGCGTGTCCAACTCGATCGTGGCGCCGACCGCACGCATACGGTTCAGCACGCGCTCGAGCGTCGGCTTGTCCAGTTCGAGCTGGGCCATCATCACGAAGAGCATATGCGAACTCATTGATCGCGAATTGTTCGGATTGGTGTACTTGCGCCAGTGCTGATCGCCCGCAAGCCAAGCCAGATCGGCCATCTGCTTGCCAGTCAACTGAAGCGCTGTCTTGAGATGCGCGAGGTCCTGCGGAGTAGGTGGTGTGTATTTGATTGGCATGGGCGTGCGCGCACAATGAAGGCAGCTTCATGGTCTCTTCCTTTCGGGTTAAACGGGACTCGCGACGGCGTTTCCCTGTAGGTCGTATGATAGCTCCTTTGGAGCTAGTGTCAAGACAATTGAGGCACCGCTGCATCACGCACCTCCGTTCGGATTGACGGCGGTAGCGGCGAGGGTGAGGCCGCGGACGATTTCCGGGATTTGGCGCGGGTTCAGCGAGAAGCCTTTCTGAGAGGGATGCCAGAACCCGTTCTCGTTCTGAAACCAGATGCGCGCGTCGATGCGCGTGCGGCCGCGCAGCTCGCGAATGGAGATCCGGATCACTTCATGGTCGGTGTGGCGGAGTTCGACAAGAACCGTGTCCAGATCGCTCCGCTGATCTTGTATACGCTTGGGATCGCTGATAACATCCGTCTTGCTTGTCAGCGCGAGCGCACCTTCAGTGGTGGAGAAAGGGCCGTCATCCTTCCCGGTGACGGCCTTTTTTTTGTCCGTCATGCGGCCTCCCCTTGGAGAACCGCACGCAGCTCACCGACGTTCCAGCGAGCGGAGCCCCCGATCTTGCGAGGTTTCGGTAGCACGCCGCGCTTGCTGCGTTCCCACACGGTTGCGACGTGGCATCCGCACAGAGCCGCCACCGTTTTGTCCGTTACACCTGCCGCGTTGGGCAGCCTATCGAAGTCCTTCAGTTCGTCTTTGGGTTTCATCGTATCGACTCGAGAACGTTCGGGATTGAACGTGTCGACACGTATTTAATAGCGGAAGGTCTGACGATTCGAGTAATCGATTTCCGCCTTTTCAGTTCCGGCGAACACTTCCACAAACGCGCCGCCGGAACGTATTAGTCCGCCCTGAGTTCCGGAACGGTTTTTTCCTTTTCTCGTTCCGCTTTTAGGTATTGCGACTGCATCGAACGGATCGCGCTCGGCGTCATCAGCGTCTCAGCGTAGTCGGCCACTACTTTCCGGACTCTGTCTTCTAGACCAATGTCGAACTCATCCGGGAACAGGGCGCGGCCGACCACCGTGAGCGTCGCCTTCTTTTCATTGGCTTCCAGCCAAAGGGAAAGATCGATGAACGCGAGCACGCGCATTTTCGTCCACTGCTGCATGTCACTCGCCGAAATCGCGCCGGTGGCAGGCTGAATCTGCCGCGTCTGTCTCGCATGCTCCAGCCACGCCTTGAAGTCCTCGACGAGCTCGTCATCTGCGGCACTGAGATCGACTCGCACCGTAGCGACTGGGTCAACCTTCCATGCATCAGGGAAGGGCTCAAATGGTGGCGGGATCTCCTGCAACATTCGCCATTCAGGTGTCGATTGCAATTCGTCGAAAGCAGCATGCGCCTCTTCGCTCTCGTCCGGGCCTTCCATGAATGGAACGAACGGATAGCGTGCGCCAACCGCTTTGTAGTACTTCTCGGTAAAAGGTTTGCACTGGTCGTCATCGAAGTGCTCGTGCGCGCGCAGATACTCGATGCAGTTGAGATCGCGAACCCGGCTCGCGTGAGCAGACCACGGTTCGTCATTCATCCCAAGCGGCCCCTCCCTGTCGTAGCTGTCGCTCAACAGAGGATCGTCGAATAATTCCGAGCACATGTGCCGCATCATCTTCAGGTAATCGCCGCCGTCGCCTGAGACGAGTGCTTCGCCAACTTGGCTCCTTATGAGCGTCCGGCGGGCTAAATTTGCCGCCCACGTTCCGAGATTCCATTCCGAGCAGACGGAGTACTTCCCAATATCGAAGTTGGTCGGAATGTCCGCCAATTTCATGTACTTGCTCGCCATTGCTTGCCCTGTAGCAAAGCCCTATTTGGGAGCCGTGCCAGCCGGGTAGGGCACCCGGTTTTCGCCCCGTCGGGCTAGACACGGCAAACCTTCACGCCTGCTTGTTCAGTGGGATGACAGTCCCTGCCTCGATGACCTTGTCACAGAACGCCGCCCAGTCTTCCATCAGCCGTCGCCGCTTTTGCAGCACGTCGGAGCGCCAGTAAGCCGCTTCGGTCGCATCGCCCTTAATGTGCGCGAGCGCTACCTCGGCCAGTTCGCGCGGATAGTTGGTGTACTCGCTTGCCCAGTCTCGGAACGTTGAGCGGAAGCCGTGCGGCGTGGCCTCCAGCCCCTGCCGGCGCATGATCGCGAGCAACGACATATCGGACAACGCGCGATTCGCCCGCGGGCTCGGGAACACGAGATAGACATCGTCTTGGCGCTCGATGGCCTTCAGAAGCCGCACAGCCGCCGCGGGTAGCGGCACACGATGCTCCTTCTGCGCCTTCATCTTCTCGGCCGGCACCGCCCAAATACCTTTTTCGAGGTCGATCTCGCGCCAGTCGGCGGCCCGCGCTTCGCCGGAGCGCGCCGCAGTCAATATCGAGAATTCCAAACACCGGGCGCTCACGCCTTCGATCGCACGTAGCGTTTTCATGAATGCGCCCATCTGCACGATCGGCAGGGCGGGGTGATTGCGGACGCGCTTCGTCTTCTTCGGCGCGCTCAGCAGCTTGTCGAGGTTTCCTCGCCACGAGGCCGGGTTGATTCCCTCGTCGCGGAAGCCTTTGACGCGAGCCCAGTCAAGGATTGCCTCCAAGCGACCACGCAGGCGCGAGGCAGTCTCTGTTTTCGTCGACCAGATTGGTTCGAGGATCTCGGTTATGTGGGCGCGGTTGATGTGGCGGACCATCATTTTTCCGATGCGCGGATAGGCGAACTCTTCGAGCGTGTAGGTCCATTGCGCGCCGTGCTTCGAATTGCGCCACTCAGGTTCCTTCGCCTTGATAAAGCGCTTCGCGGCGTTCTCGAAGGTCATTTCGAGCGCCTGGCTCGCGCGCAGACGGCTCGAAGCTTCCTTCTTCTGCATCACCGGATCGATGCCTGCCGCGATGTCGTCGCGGACCTTCAGCGCCTTGGCGCGCGCCTCGGCGACTCCCAGCCCCTTGTCCGAATACGCACCGAGGCCGATTTCCGGTCGTCGACCACCGACACTGACGCGGAGCACCCAAGATCGCGACCCGGTCTCGGTCACCTTTAGGTAAAGACCGTCCACGCCGCCCACGGGATGCTTGCCCGGTGTCGTCACGCGTTTTACGGCCAGTGCGCCCAGTTCCTTTGCTTTCTTCGGCATCGTCGCTCGCAATCAATCAGAGCGCTGGCAGTCCACCATCCGGTCCACCAACGTCAGTCCACCATCCAGTCCACCAAAAACTTTACGACTGGAGGCGATTAATTGCAATTGATTCCGACAAGTAGCTGAGGGGTGATCAGGCGGAGCGCCTTATTTGACGGGGGTTTTGGCGATTGAAGCCGATTAAGTCCGATTGAACCAGAGGGGCGGGGTGGCGGAGGCGGTGAGATTCGAACTCACGGAAGGATCGCTCCTTCGCCGGTTTTCAAGACCGGTGCCTTAAACCGCTCGGCCACACCTCCAGCAAGGCGCGTATTGTAGCGCAAGTCATCGGCGCGAAGTTGCGCTCAGCCATCGAGCGATTTCGTCGCCCGGAGCGCGGGAAAGAGGCGCATCCAGAGCAGCGCGACGACAATCGTCCCGACGCCGCCGATCAGCACCGCCGGCACCGCGCCGAACAACCCCGCCGTCATCCCCGACTCGAATTCGCCAAGCTGATTCGACGTTCCGATAAACAGCGAGTTGATGGCGCCGACGCGCCCGCGCATTTCATCGGGCGTCTGCAACTGCACGAGCGACGAGCGCACGACCACGCTGATCACATCCGACGCCCCGAGCGCCGCAAGCGCGATCAACGACAACACGATATTGCGCGACAAGCCGAACAAAATCGTCGCGATGCCGAACGCGACCACGCCACCGAACAGCGCCGTGCCCGCGCGCTGCCGCAACGGAAAGTGCGCGAGATAAATGGAGCCGGTGAGCGCACCGACGGCGGGCGCCGCGCGCAACACGCCGAGTCCCCACGGGCCCGTATGCAGGATGTCGCGCGCGTACACCGGCAAAAGCGCGGTCGCGCCGCCGAGCAGCACGGCGAACAAATCGAGCGACAGCGCGCCGAAAATCACCGGCTTGCTCCTGATGAACCCGATGCCCGAGAACAGCGCCTCGAACGACAACGGCGCGCGCATGCGCACGGCCTCGTCGATCCTGATCGCCGCGACGGAAAACGCCGCCGCCAGAAACGCGATCGTCACCGCGCCGTACACCGTCAGCGCGCCGAGTCCGTACAAGAGGCCGCCCATCGCGGGGCCGAGGATCATCGCCGTCTGGTTGGCCGATGTCGACCACGCCGTCGCCTGCTGCAACTGCGAGCGCGCGACGAGATTCGGCAGGAGCGCCGCCATCGACGGCGATTCGAACGCGCGCGCGGCGCCGGTGATCATCGCGATCACGTAGATCGGGCCGACGTTGCTCCAGCCGTGCCACGCGCCGAGACACAACGCCAGCGCGCCGATGCCTTCGATCGACTGGCAGACATACGCGATCGTGCGCCGGTCGTACCGGTCCGCGACATGGCCGACGACGAGCGTCAGCACGAACATCGGCACGAACTGCGCGAGTCCGACGAGACCGAGCGCATAGGCGCTATGCGTGATCGAATAGACCTGCCAGCCGATCGCCACCGACATCATCTGGAACGCCACCGAAGACATCACCCGCCCGGCCCAGAAAAGCGCGAACGGGCGATTGCGCATCACGGAGCCGGGCACCATCGTGGGCGCGCTCAATTTTTCGGATCCTTCAAGAACAGCTCCTGCAGATCGTTGAGAAAGCGCTGGCCGAGTTCCGTCGGCGCAATACGTTCGATGGTGCGCGTGATGAGCCCGCGCTTCTCCGCCTCGACGAGCGCGGGCTCGATCGCGGAAAGCGCGAGACCCGTGCGCTCGACGAACGCATGCACCGGAAAGCCCTCGACGAGCCGCAGCGTGTTCAGCATGAATTCGAACGGCAGATCGCGCGCACCGACTTCGCGCTCTTCCTGAACCGGGCTTGAGGCGGGCGCGAGCGCCTGATCCATGTAACTCGCGGGATGCTTGAAGCGCGCCTGACGCAGGATCTTCGACGGAAACGACAGCTTCGTGTGCGCGCCCGCACCGATGCCGAGATAATCCCCGAAGCGCCAGTAATTGAGGTTGTGGCGACTCTGCCGGTGCGGCTTCGCATACGCCGACACTTCATAGCGCTCGTAGCCCGCCTCGCGCGTGCGTTCGTGGATCCAGTCCTGCATGTCGGCGGCGGCATCGTCGTCGGGAAGGGCGGGCGGATACTTCGCAAAGAGCGTGTTCGGCTCCATCGTCAGGTGATACAGCGACAGATGCGGCGGCGCGAACGAGATGGCCGTATCGATGTCCCGGCGGCATTCCTCGAGCGACTGCTGCGGCAGCGCGAACATCAGGTCGAGATTGAAGTTGTCGAAGTGCCGCGCCGCGATTTCGACGGCCTTGCGTGCCTGCGTGGCATCGTGGATACGGCCGAGCGCCTTCAGATGCGCTTCGTCGAAACTCTGGATGCCGATCGACAGGCGGTTCACGCCGCTCGCGCGAAACGACGCGAACTTCGCGGCCTCGAACGTGCCGGGATTGGCTTCGAGCGTGATCTCGGCGTCGGCATCAATAGGCAGCAGGGCGCGCGCATCGGAAAGAAGCCGGTCGAGCCCTTTCGCCGAAAGCAGCGACGGCGTGCCGCCGCCGATGAAGATCGTATGCACCTGCCGTCCCCACACGAGCGGCAACGCGCTTTCGAGATCGGCGCGCAGCGCGTCGAGATAGCGCTCTTCAGGGAAGGTGTCGTCTTTCCATTCGTGCGAGTTGAAATCGCAATACGGGCACTTGCGCACGCACCACGGGAAATGCACGTAGAGCGCGAGCGGCGGCAGCGACGTCAGGCGGATGCTGCCCGGCGACGTGAACGCCTGCACGACGTTGATTGTCTTCGGCCCGGCGCTCACGCGAGTTCCTTGAGTCGTAGCAGCAGGTCGCGCAGCGCGAGCGCGCGATGACTCAGCGCGTTCTTGCGCGCCGGATCGAGTTCGGCCGCGCTTGCGCCGAGCGGCGGCAGGTAGAAGTACGGGTCGTAGCCGAAGCCGTGCGCGCCGCGCGGCGCGTCGAGCACTTCGCCGTGCCAGCGGCCTTCGGCGATGAGCGGCTCGGGATCGTCCGCGTGACGCACCAGCACGAGCACGCAGAAGTAGTACGCGCGGCGATCGGCGACGCCGGCCAGATCCGCGACGAGGCGCGCGTTGTTCGCGGCATCGCTCTTCGTGCCGCCGTTCATCGACGCATAGCGCGCCGAATACACGCCCGGCGCGCCGTTCAGCGCGCGCACGCAGAGGCCGGAATCGTCGGCGAGCGCAGGCAGGCCGGTGAGCGCCGACGCGTGCCGCGCCTTGGCGAGCGCGTTCTCGACGAAGGTCGCGTGCGGCTCGGGCGCCTCGGGCACGCCGAGTTCGCCCTGCGCGATCAGTTCGATGCCGGCCGCATCCAGCAGCGACGCGAATTCGCGCAGCTTGCCCGCGTTGTTCGACGCGAGCACGACGCGGCCGAGACTTCCCGGAGACTGCGCATCAGACACTTTGAATCCCCAGCGCTTCCTTCTGCTTCAGAACCAGCGCCCTGATGCCGCTGTCGGCGAGCGCGATGAGTTCGTTCATCTCTTCGCGCGAGAACGGCGCGCCTTCCGCCGTGCCCTGCACTTCGACGAAACCGCCCGAGCCCGTCATCACGACGTTCATGTCGGTGTCGCACTGCGAGTCTTCGTCGTAGTCGAGATCGAGCACCGGCGAGCCTTCGAAGACGCCCACCGAGATCGCCGCGACGAAATCCTTCACCGGCGACCTGGCGATCTTGCCGGCGGCCAGAAGCTTGCCGACCGCATCGTGCGCCGCGACGAACGCGCCCGTGATGCTCGCCGTGCGCGTGCCGCCGTCCGCCTGAATGACGTCGCAATCGATATGCAGCGTGCGCGCGCCGAGCGCGTTGAGATCGAACACCGAGCGCAGCGCGCGGCCGATCAGGCGCTGAATCTCCTGCGTGCGGCCCGTCTGCTTGCCGCGCGCGGCCTCGCGGTCGCTGCGCGTGTGCGTGGCGCGCGGCAGCATGCCGTATTCCGCGGTGAGCCAGCCTTGCTCGCGTCCGCGCAGGAATTCGGGCACGCGTTCGGCGATGCTCGCCGTGCAGATCACCTTGGTATCGCCGAATTCGACGAGCACCGAGCCTTCCGCGTGCCTCGTGTAATTCCGCGTGATGCGCACGTCGCGCAACTGATTCGCGCGGCGGCCGCTCGGGCGCGGGGGAGAAGACTTGAGCAGGGGAGAGTCGGTCATGGATGTCGAAGGATGAGAGTGAAGGCGCGCGCCCACGAAGCGGAATACGCGGATGACGCACGACAACGCAGGATTTTATCGCCAAACCCATGGGGGCGTTGCGCGCGGGGTACACAGTCGCCACGCGGCGGCACGCGGCCGGAAGCGGCAGATGGGCGGGCTTCGCGCCAAAAATGGGATAATGCGGATTCATCGCTCGGCGGCCAAACGCGTGCCGCTCCCAAGGCACTTTCCAGAACGCCGGGCGCTCCGTATCGAACAGGCCTTCGCAACGAAGGCTTCATATCGCGAGACGTACCATGATCTACAGCATGACAGGCTATGCCAGCGCGACGCGCGAAGTCGTCGCGGATGGCGCCGGACCCAATGGCGCAGGCGGTTCGGGCGTCGGTGTGTCGGTGGAATTGCGCACGGTGAATTCGCGCTTTCTCGATCTCAACTTCCGTATGCCCGAAGACGTTCGCGCCACCGAGCCGCAATTGCGCGAAATGTTGATGAACAAGCTCTCGCGCGGCAAGGTCGATATCCGCATCAACCTGAATCGCGTCGAGCAGACGGCCAACGCGGGCGCGCTCAATCGCGAAGCGCTCACGCAACTCGCCACGCTCGAGCGCGCCGTGCTCGACGTCTTCCCCGACTCCGAACGCATGCGCACCGGTGAAATCCTGCGCTGGCCGGGCGTGCTCGCGGAAAGCTCGGTGTCGCAGGAGACGCTGCGCGAAGCGGTGCTCGCGTGCGGCAAGCAGGCCATCGCCGATCTCATCGACGTGCGCGCGCGTGAAGGCGCGGCGCTCGGCGCGGTGCTCCTCAACAACGTGACGGAGATGGAAGCGATCGTCGCGCGCATCACGCCGCTCGTGCCGGAGCTGATCGCGAAGCATCAGCAGAAGATCGTCGAGCGTCTGCAGGACGCGCTCGGCATCGCGACGTCCGACGGCGCCACGTCGACCAGCGTGCCGCGTGAGGAGATCGCCGAGCGCATCCGTCAGGAAGTGACGATGTACGGCATCCGCATCGACATCGCCGAGGAATTGCAGCGGCTCACCGCGCATCTGACCGAAACGCGCCACGTGCTGCAGAAGGGCGGCAAGGTCGGCAAGCGGCTCGATTTCATGATGCAGGAGCTCAACCGCGAAGCCAACACGCTCGGCTCGAAAGCCGCCGCGAAGGAACTCGCCGACGCCTCGATGACGCTCAAGCTGCTCATCGAGCAGATGCGCGAACAAGTTCAGAATCTGGAGTAATGCAAGATCATGTCGAACCCCACGCACCGCTCGCATAGTCACTACACGGGCATCTATCCGGGCAATCTGTTCATGGTGGTCGCGCCGTCGGGCGCGGGCAAGTCCACGCTCGTGAACGCGCTGCTCGCCGAGGACGAAGCCATTCGCCTGTCGGTTTCGTACACGACGCGCGAGGCGCGCTCGAAGGAAACGAACGGCGTGCAGTATCACTTCGTGTCCATCGACGAATTCATGGAGCGGCACAAAAAAGGCGAATTCCTCGAAAGCGCCGAAGTGCACGGCAACTATTACGCGACCTCGAAGGTGTGGATCGAGGACCAGATGAAGAACGGCCATGACGTGCTGCTCGAAATCGACTGGCAGGGCGCGCAGCAGGTGAAAAAGCAGTTCCGCAATGCGGTGGAGATTTTCATCCTGCCGCCGTCGCTCGACGCGCTCGAAGACCGCCTCAAGAAACGTGGCCAGGATTCAGAAAAGGTCATCGTGCGGCGTCTGCTCGCGGCGGGCAGCGAGATGGCGCATGCGTCTGAAGCGGAGTATGTCGTCATCAACGAGAACTTCGATCGCGCGCTCACCGAGTTGCGCTGTCTCGTGGCCGCGACGCGCCTGCGCTTCACGTCGCAATACGCACGCAACACGCAGCTTTTCGTGGATCTGGGCATCCACTCCACGCCGCAGGCATGACGCTCCGCCGTGGCCGGGTCGTTGCGGTCACATAAGGTAGAATAAAACCCATATTGAGAAGGAAACAAACATGGCCCGCATCACCGTCGAAGACTGCCTGAAACAAATCCCGAATCGCTTCGAGCTCGCGCTCGCGGCAACGTATCGCGCGCGCCAGCTCGCGCAAGGCCACACGCCGAAGATCGAAAGCCGCGACAAGCCGACCGTCGTCGCGCTGCGCGAGATCGCGGCCGGCCAGGTCGGCATCGAAATGTTGAAGAAGGTCCCTGTCTAAAGGCGACTTTTTTGCCGTCTCACCCGTTTCACTTTTTGCAACCGACGTATCAGCGCGTCACACCAACACGGAGGCGAAGATGAGTCAGACACCATTGCCCATCTCCGCTTCCGTGGATCCGGACATCGAAATCGATCAGGATTCGATGCTCGATGCAGACAAGCCGCATGCGGCGCGCAAATACATCGACGCGGTCCTCGAACAGTCGTTCCGTCATCTGTTCGGCCCGACCGCAACGCCCGAACAGCCGCGCAAGCACGACGTCGTTTCCATCGCGAAGCTCACCAACGCGCTGGCGAACTACATCTCCGCCGAGGAGATCAAGGAAGTCAAGTCGGCTTTCCATTTCAGCGACGAAGCGCATCTCGGGCAGTATCGCCAGAGCGGCGAGCCGTACATCACGCATCCGGTGGCCGTCGCGGAAATTTGCGCGGGCTGGAAGCTGGATGCGCAGTCGATCATGGCGGCGCTGCTGCACGACGTGATCGAGGACCAGGGTGTCACCAAGACCGAGATCGCGGAGCGCTTCGGCGCGAAGGTCGCGGAACTGGTCGACGGCTTGTCCAAGCTGGACAAGATGGAATTCCGCAATCGCGAGGAAGCGCAGGCGGAAAACTTCCGCAAGATGCTGCTCGCGATGGCGCGCGACGTGCGCGTCATTCTCGTCAAGCTCGCCGACCGGCTGCACAACATGCGCACGCTCGGCGCAGTGCCGCCGGAAAAGCGGCGGCGCGTCGCGCGCGAGACGCTGGACATCTACGCGCCGATCGCGCACCGGCTCGGTCTGAACAATACTTATCGCGAGCTGCAGGACCTGAGCTTCGCGAACTTCAATCCGACCCGCTATGCCACGCTCGAAAAAGCGGTGAAGGCGGCGCGCGGCAACCGGCGCGAAGTGGTCGGCAAGATTCTCGAAGCGGTGCAGCGCACCATCGCGGAAGCGAAGATCAACGCGGAAGTCACCGGCCGCGAAAAAACGATCTACAGCATCTATAAAAAGATGCGCGACAAGCAGTTGTCGTTCTCGCAGGTGCTCGACGTGTACGGTTTTCGCGTGGTCGTCGAGAGCGCGCTCGAATGCTATACGTGCATCGGCGCGCTGCATGCGCTCTACAAGCCCGTGCCGGGCAAGTTCAAGGATTACATCGCGATTCCGAAGGTCAACGGCTATCAGTCGTTGCACACCACGCTGGTCGGCCCGTTCGGCGCGCCGATCGAGTTCCAGATCCGCACGCGCAAGATGCACGAGATCGCCGAAGCGGGCGTCGCGGCGCACTGGCTCTACAAGAACGGCGGCGCGGACCTGAACGATGTGCAGAAGCGCGCGCATCAATGGCTCAAGTCGCTGCTCGACATCCAAAGCGAAGCGGGCGATTCGAGCGAATTCCTCGAACACGTCAAGATCGACCTGTTCCCGGACGCGGTCTACGTATTCACGCCGAAGTCGAAGATCATGCCGCTGCCGCGCGGCGCGACCGCGCTCGACTTCGCGTATTCGATCCACAGCGACCTCGGCAATCAGTGCGTCGCGGTGAAGATCAACAACGAGCTTCTGCCGCTGCGCACGGAGCTGAAGAGCGGCGACATCGTCGAAGTGATCACCGCGCCGTATTCGAAGCCGAATCCCGCGTGGCTCGGCTTCGTGCGTACTGGCAAGGCGCGCTCGGCCATCCGTCACTATCTGAAGACGATGCGCCTGAACGAATCCGTCCAGTTGGGCGAGCGGCTCGTCGATCAGAGTCTGAAGGGTTATGGTCTCGCGCTGTCCGACGTCACGCCGGAAGTGTGGGAAAAGCTCGTGCAGTGGACGGGCAACAAGACGCGTCAGGAAATCTTCGCGGACATCGGTCTCGGCCGGCGCGTGGCGGCGGTCATGGCCAAGCGCATCGAAGTGCTGATGAACGGCATCGCCGACGACGAAGATCATCCGCGCGAGCACACCAACACCAATACCGCGCCGCCGGTGGTCATCACGGGCACGGAAGGCATGTCGGTGCAGTTGTCGCCGTGCTGCCGTCCCATTCCCGGCGACGACATCATGGGCTATATCGGCATCGGGCTCGGCATGGCGATCCACACGACCGAATGCCGCGTCGCGCAGCGCATTCACCGGCGCGATCCGGGCCGCTGGATCGATGTCGCGTGGGCGCCGCAGCCCGGCCGCCTGTTCGACGTCGCCGTGAAAGTGCTCGTCAAGAACACGAAGGGCGTATTCGCGCGCGTCGCGGCGGACATCACGTCGGCGGATGCGAACATCGTGCATATCGCGATGGACGAGGACGTGTCGCAGGAAGCGAAGCTGTTGCGCTTCGTCATTCAGGTGAGCGACCGCGTGCATCTCGCCAACGTCATGCGCCGCGTAAGAACCAATCCGGACGTGATGCGCATCGCGCGCGAGCGTCCGAGCGACGAACCGCATCATCGCAATCAAGACGGCGGCATGCGCATCGACCGGGAACGCGCCGACTACTGATTCCGGCGCGGGAACGCGGCGTGCATGACCGTCGTCAATCGACGAGGAGAGCGCCGCAATGAACACATCCGATCTCGAAGGCCCCACGCTCGACTACTGGGTCGCGCGCGGGCTGCACGACTTCGTCCGGGAAATCCACTTCACCGACAGCGGAGAAACGCTCTCCATTCGCGGCAACGACCGCGGCAAGCCGTGGGACGGGCGGTTCTTGCCGTCGACGTCGTGGGAAGCCGCGTCCGTCGTGCTGGAACGCGCCTGCAGGCTCGAAATGCACGATCGCGGGCGCGGGGAAGTGGTGTGCAGCGTGAGCTTCGGCAAAGACGGCGCGACAGTGGAAGGGCGTGGGCCGTCGCTGCGCATCGCGCTGCTGCGCGCGTTCGTGCAGCAGGCTTTCGGTGATACCGTGGAAGACGAATTTCTGCGCCGTCCGCAATCGCTGCTGGGTGCGCGCGCGGAAGCGATCGGAGAATCGAGCGCGGTGACGTCGGTCGAGGACATGCCGACGCCCGATCAGCATATCGGCGACATCGGCTCCACGCCGCGCGTGTAGATGCAAGACGCGGACGCGGGCAACCGGTGCAGAAATCGAGGGAAAAACAAAAAGGGCCTTCCGTATGGAAGGCCCTTCGAAAGATGGCGCGGCTGGCAGGATTCGAACCCACGACCCCTTGGTTCGTAGCCAAGTACTCTATCCAACTGAGCTACAGCCGCACGCAAACCAGTACTGCTTTGTGACGTCGATGCGCTTATGGTTAAGCGCTGCGGCATTGTCATGTTTGACAACACCGCGAAGAAGTGGCGCGGCTGGCAGGATTCGAACCCACGACCCCTTGGTTCGTAGCCAAGTACTCTATCCAACTGAGCTACAGCCGCACGCAGAAGCGGAATTATAGCCAAGCCCGTTCCAAAAAGGAAGGGTTTTTGGTCGAATTCTCGATGCTTCTTCGACGAACACAGCGCCCGGCGTGGTAAGTTGATGTTTTGAAAGCACGACTTTCCGGAAATTCGACGAAGATTCGCATCATGAACAAGGCATTTGTCAAAGAGTCCGACGACAGCGACGACGACCTCGAACTCGGCCAGCCGGACGTCCCGGCGGGCACGAAGAACTACATCACGCCTGCCGGTCATCAGCGCCTGCGCGACGAACTCCTGCAATTGCTCGACAACGAGCGGCCGGAAGTGGTGAGGCTCGTCTCGTGGGCGGCGTCGAACGGCGATCGGTCGGAGAACGGCGACTATATCTACGGCAAGCGGCGCCTGCGCGAAATCGACCGGCGCATTCGCTTTCTCGGGAAACGGCTGGATCTCGCGGAAGTGGTGGACAGCAGCAAGCAGGAGAACGTCGATCAGGTGTTTTTCGGTGCGACCGTGGATTACGCTGCCGACGACGGCGACGTGAAAACGGTGACCATCGTGGGCGTGGACGAAGTGGATCTGGACCGCGGCTTCGTGAGCTGGATCTCGCCGGTCGCGCGGGCGCTTCTGAAGGCGAAGATCGGCGATACCGTCGCGCTGCATACGCCTGCGGGCGTGCAGCAGATCGATATCGTCGACGTGCGGTATCCGCCACGTTGAGCCGGTCGCGACACGTCACGCAGACGAAAAAAAGCCGCTCCGAAGAGCGGCTTTTCTACAGCAGGACTGCCTGTGAAGCTTGAAACCAGGCTTAGAAGCGGTGACGCACGCCAACCGTCGCCGAAACCTGGTTCGACGACGACGACATACCCACGCCGTTGATCGTCGCACCGATCGGCAGATTGTCGTCGTCCGTCATGTGCTGGTATTCGCCTTGCAGGTACACGTCGGTACGCTTCGACAGCGCGTACGCCGTTTGCAGGCTGAACTGGTGGAACTTCGGCTTCTCGCCTGCGATGCGGCTGTCCGTGTACGTGTAAGCACCTGCGACCGACAGAGCCGGCGTCAGGTTGTAACGGCCGTTGACTTCGTAGTTCGTGAAGCGAACGTGGCTGTCGCCCAGGTTGATGTTGCCGGCGTTCGTTGCCACGTTGTTGAGCGACGTAGCGTTGTCCAGCATCGTCTGCGTGAAGACGAAGCCGACCGTCGCCGGGCCGAACGCGTAGCTCAGGCCACCGCCGAAGATGCGCTGACGGCCAGCCGTGAACGGCGTGTTGTCGGTCGTGACCGCGCCGTTGACGTTGTTGGTCGGCGAGCCGACGTTGTTCAGCTGCATGTACGCGCCAGCGATGTTCAACGGGCCGTAGTTGTACGACGCGCCGACGCTGTACGCGCGGTTGTCCGCAAAGCCGCCCGCTTCGTTCGAGAAGCCGTACATTGCACCCAGCTTGAAGCCGGCGTAGTTCGCGCTCGAGTACTTGATCGAGTTGTTGACGCGGAACGTGTTGTCCAGGTTGTCGTTGTCGAACGGGTGGGCGAACTGCGTGCCGCCGTATTGCGTGCCGGTCAGGGCCAACGGGCCGAGGAAGTCGACCACGGAGTCATACTGACGGCCGAGGGTCACGGCACCGAACTGCGTGCTCGACAGACCGACGAACGCCTGACGGCCGAACTCGCGACCACCTTGGCCGTTCGTACCGTTCATGATGTTGAAGCCGTTTTCCAACGTGAAGATTGCCTTCAGGCCGCCGCCGAGGTCTTCAGCACCGCGCAGGCCCCAACGGCTGCCGTTGACCGAACCGCTCGTCGCCTTGAAGTTGCTGTGACCGTCGCCGCCGGCGGTCGTCACGTTGTTGTTCGTGTAGGTGATGCCGGCATCGATCAGGCCGTACAGCGTGACGCTGCTTTGCGCATGGGCGGCGGTGGCAAAAACGCCCGTCAGGGCTGCGACCATGAGAGTCTTTTTCATCTTTGTAACTCCGAGAGCAGATTGGGCCCAAGACCCAGCTTTGAGGAAACCTCGCTCCGGCGCGCTGCGAGAGGCGCGGGCGGAGGAGCAATGCATCGGGCACCGACACATTTGTTTCCGGACCAGACGAAGTGTAAAGACGGTGTTACAGGCGGGATGTTCCGATTTCCGCAATAAACCATTCTTCTGGCCGCAATGATTGGGGCGACATATATTCTTCTTTATTTACAACGATTTATGGGCGAATAAAGGTGTAAGGAGGGAGGTGTCAACCAATTAGCGTTGCGCATGCGCGACAGCAAATGTCGGGGAAAAACAACTGGAAACTTCTCAAATTCGATTGTTGAGATTTTAGAAACAGAAGTTTGTGATTTTTGTTGGTAATTTGTGCCGGACGCATCGCTATACTGGCATCGCTGCTTTCCGAAGCAGACTTTTTCGTTGACGGAAAAGATCTCCAAACTTTGTCAGCGCGACTTCCCGGTCGCGCTTTTTTTTGCCATTTGCCTGGCTGAGTCTAGCCGTTAGTTTTGGCGCTCGGGGGCGCCCCGTCGGGCGTGACGAGATCGTCGTCCAGCGGGGTCGCCCAGTCTTCCATCACGTAGCGACGGGCGTCCATGGGCGACGACAGAAGGTTCTGCCAGTGATCGCCGTGCCAGGCGGGATCGAATTCCAGGAGTGAAGCACCCTGCGCATCCGATGTAATGGACGGCGCGGTGATCGATTTGAACCATTGCATGATGCGTTTGAGTTGAGTCATCGGCATCGTCCTCCCTTACATTTATGTCGCGATTATGTCTTCATATTGCTTAATGCCGGAGAATCGGGCAAGGCGAGTAAACACTTACGATTCGAATAATCCTGTTACTGCATGGATTTATTCAATGCGGAATGCGCGTATATGGTGCGAGTGAAGTTTATGACGCTATTCGGCGATTAACTATTTTCCGACAAAGTTTGACAATTCCTCGAACTCGGTAGATTTTGGTTTTCATCAACGATGCGGGAAATGCCGAGACGCCATTTATTATCGCGTCGCAGCCTGTTCAATACGCCGTTTCTTCTTCGTCGAGCGCGAAAGGCGCTCAGCGCGGCGCCGGCCGTGCCTGTCCAGCCGGCCGGCAAGCGACGGAGCGGAGCGTCCTATGCGTCGGCGACGCAATCCGATGTTTAGTCGAGGGCGAACAAAACTCCCTTGTTAATCAGGGAAACATATTACGGGTTAGTCACTATTGCGACCCGAATCTCGACTTGACCTATTTAATCGCGAGATTCACGCAATCCGCGAGTCGGACCAGATCGAATTCTGCCGGCGCTAAAAACGAACGCTTTCACCGAGAAGGAATTTCGCGCCGCTTTCTCAACGCCGCCCGATCCGGCGTGCTGCGTTAGAATGGGCAATCCGCTTGTCATCGCGCATTTCTTCATCACGGCCGTTCGCGCCGATTCATCCGCCGTTCATGATGCACCTCGAACCATCATCCAGCTTCGCGTATCCCTCCGAGCCCGTCGTTTTCGTGGATCTCGAAACCACCGGCGGGACATTCGGCGTCGACCGCATCACCGAGATCGGCATCGTGGAGGTCGGTCCGCAGGGCGTGTCGCAGTGGACGTCGCTCGTCAATCCGCAGAAGCCGATTCCCGCGTTCATCCAGCAACTCACCGGAATCGACGACGCGATGGTCCGCGACGCGCCCACCTTCGAGCAACTCGCCGCGAGCCTGCTCGATCGCATGAACGGCCGGCTGTTCATCGCGCACAACGCGCACTTCGATCACGGCTTCCTGAAGGGCGAGTTCAAGCGCGTCGGGCTGCGTTTTGCGCCGGACGTGCTCTGCACGGTTCAACTGTCGCGCGCCGTGTATCCGGCCGAGAGCCGTCACGGTCTCGATGCGCTCGTGCAGCGGCATGCGCTCGTACCTTCGGCGCGGCACCGCGCGCTCGCCGACGCCGATCTCCTCTGGCAGTTCTGGCAACACCTGCATCGCGCGCACGCGCCGGACGTCATGCAGGCGCATCTCGAACGGGTGACCCGCCGCTTCCAGCTCGCCGCGCATATCGACGAGGACACGATCGAGCGCATTCCAGCAGGCTGCGGCGTCTATCTGTTTTACGGCGACGACGACGTGCCGCTCTACGCCGGTCGAAGCGTGCGGCTGCGTCAGCGCGTGCGCGCGCATCTGGTCGGTCCGCGCCGCTCCGCGAAGGACTTGCGCCTCGCCGCACTAGTTCGCCGTGTCGAGTGGCTGGCGACCGGCGGCGAGATCGGCGCATTGCTCGCCGAAGCGCAATGGCTCGCGGTGCGGCGTCCGGCACATAATCGCGTGCCGAAAACCCGTTCAAACGATATGCGCGGCGCGCCGTGGCCTTACGCGGGCGCGATCGCCATCGAAGAGCGCGACGCGGCATCGGCGCAGCGGGTATGGCATGTCATCGACAACTGGCAGTATCTCGGCTCCGTCGATTCACTCGCGCAAACGGGCGCACTGCGCGCGGGCATCGCGGCGCCGGCGTTCGAGCTATCGACGTATCGGATATTGAGCGAGCGGCTCGCGCGTGGCCTGGCCGTCACGCCGCTCACCGCACAAACGCTCGCGAGCGCCGTCTAACCGCGCGATCAGCCGACCGCGCCTACACCGCCGCTCGCGCAGACATGCGACAAGGCGTGCGCGAGCGGCGCGTTCATCGACGAGTCGTAGCGCGTCAGATGCTTCCATCGCGAGACACTTTCCGCGAGGCGCACCGGGCAATCGTCCGCGTGGCGGATCGGCTCGACTTGCGCGAGCGCCGACACGAGCGACTGCGTGAGGCGATCGAGCTTCGGGCGCGTGTCTTTCGCGAGATCGGGCGGCGAGCCCTCGGGCGCCGCTTTCAACGCGCGCCAGTTGGCGAACAGTGCGTTCTGCGCGTCCTTGCTTGCTTCGATCTGATCGCGGAAGAACTGCCGCGCGAATTCGGGATCGACCTGCGCGGCGCTCGCCTTGTCCCCGACATGCTTGAGCAACGCTTCTTCGCGCGGCGCATCGGTGATCGGCTCGTGATGCGCCCACTTCCAGCGCGCGACCGGCTCCGCGAGCGCGAGCCGCTGCGAGACGAGGGCGATGAGATTGGTGAAGGCGGTGTCGTCGCCATCGGCGCGGACGGAGGCGGGTGCGGCGAGCGTGAACACGCAGGCGCAGGCGACGGAGGCGAGGAGGGAAGATTTCGATCGGCGGCGCATCGGGATCCGGGCAAAAGCGCCAGAATAGCGCACTGTCGAATGAGCGCACGGTCGAGTGCGGTCGAGGGAAGATCGGCTGAGGAGGCGAGCCGCTTCACACGACTCGCCCGGGAACAGTCATGAAGGACGGGCGCGACGCATCCTGGCGTAAGCCATCTCCGGACCGTACGGTCCATATGCGCCGCGCGCGGCGGGCGTCGTTCTCACGACGACGGGGTGATCCAGCGTATCCGCCTGTTATTTCGACTTCGCAGCACTATGCTGTTCGTCGAAAAAGGCCCGGACGTGCTCGGGCAACTCGCTCGCGAGAAACTCGACGCCAACCGGTTCCGGATCCGGACAGAACACCTTGTCGGGCGTCGGGATTTTCGTCGGTTTTGCGTCCATGATTTCTCTCCTCTATGACTGCACACAATTGCGCCAACTGGCCGATGCGGCTATTGCACCGCCGCACGCGGCCGAAATAACGAATACAGATCCCTCTTCAAATGCGTTATCGGATTTCTGCCGATTTGACTTGAGCAAAACCGGCAGGTATATCGCCCGACGCATGATCGTTCGTGTTTCGGGTAGCCAAGCATCGGTAAAGTATTACCGTCCCTCAATTCTCCCGCTGCAAAAACTGCAGAATGTCCGGTGTGATGACTTCGCTCGCGAGGGCCGCCCGGTCTGGCTTGCCGCTCGATGGAGTCATCGCGCACTTAAACTGTAGCGTTTCCTCTATGGATATAACGATACCGGGAAACCATCGTTGACGCTTGATGGTGCAGAGCGGAAAATGGCTTGTTGTTGTACGAAAGCGCACATAACGCGCGAATCAGGCGGGCGGCGATGCGGAACGTGAAATAGCTGACAGCGATTAGCGAATTCACACGCAAGCCGTGAATGTCTCGAGCGGCTGTTGCATATGCGCAAATGGTTTGCGCGCTGGCCTGATCGATGTTCGCCTGGATGTCGACAAGTGTTGCCGGGCGAATTCAGATGATGACTGAGTCCAATCGTCATCCGGGCGCTCGAAACAAAGCCCAAAAGCAAAAACCCGCGTCACTTGCGTGAACGCGGGTTTTTTGCGTGAATCTTTTGGTGCCGGAAAGAGGAATCGAACCCCCGACCTTCGCATTACGAATGCGCTGCTCTACCGTCTGAGCTATTCCGGCATCAGAGAAACGAAATTATAGCGACTGTTTTCTCATTTTGGCAAGACCCTGAATCAAATTTTCTTTTCGAGATGGTAACGGGTCACGCGATCCACTTCGTTTTTCGAGCCGAGGAACACGGCGACGCGCTGATGCAGACTGGTCGGCACGATGTCGAGAATGCGCTCCTCGCCGTTGGTCGCGGCGCCGCCGGCCTGCTCGACGATGAACGCCATCGGATTCGCTTCGTACATCAGGCGCAGCTTGCCGGGCTTCGACGGGTCGCGGCGATCGGCCGGATACATGAAGATGCCGCCGCGCGTCAGGATACGGTGCACGTCCGCGACCATCGACGCAATCCAGCGCATGTTGAAATCGTCCTTGCGCGGGCCGTCCTTGCCGGCGTTCAGCTCGCCGATGTACTGCTGCACCGGCTCGTACCAGTGGCGACTGTTCGACGCGTTGATCGCGTATTCGCGCGTCTCGACCGGAACCTTCATGTCGCGCTGCGTGAGCACCCACGAGCCGAGTTCGCGATCGAGCGTGAAGCAGTTCACGCCGTGGCCGGTCGTCAGCACGAGCACCGTCTGCGGGCCGTACACCGCGTAGCCCGCGGCGACCTGCTGCGAGCCCGGCTGCATGAACGCCTGTTCGCTGGGTTCGACGCCGTCCGGACAGCGCAGCACCGAGAAGATCGTGCCGATCGACACGTTCACGTCGATATTCGACGAGCCGTCGAGCGGATCGAACGTCAGCAGATAGTTGCCCTTCGGATAGCGGTTGGGGATCGGGAAGATCTTTTCCATTTCTTCCGATGCCATCGCGGCAAGGTTGCCGCCCCATTCGTTGGCTTCGAGCAGGATTTCGTTCGAGAGCACGTCGAGCTTTTTCTGGACTTCGCCCTGCACGTTTTCGCTGCCGGCGCTGCCGAGCGCTTCGCCGAGCGCGCCCTTGCTCACGTGATAACCGATTTGCTTGCAGGCCCGCGCGACGACTTCGAGCAGCAGACGAAGATCGGCGGGCAGGTTCTGGTGTTCGCGCTGTTGCTCGATCAGATACTTGGTGAGCGTAGTGCGACTGGAGATGGAGGACATGCGGGACTCCGTGAGCGTTAGACGAATAATCACGATTCTAACCGCTCGACCCGGCGGCTCCGTGTGACAGCGCCTCGCGCATCCGTTGCGCCGCCGCCATAGACAACAACGGCCGCAGCGCGACATTCCCGCGCGGCGGCCGTCGGACGGCGAAAACTTCCGACGAAACAGCGCTTAAGCGGCGAGCGCCTTTTCGACCACCTCGCGCACATCGCGCGATTTCGCTTTCGACGCAACCTCGCTCAGCGCCGCGTGCATCTTTTCGCGCAATTGCGGCGTGAAGCGGCGCCACAGTTCGAGGCCGCGCGCGAGGCGGGCGGCGACCTGCGGATTGAGCGCATCGAGCGCGATGACCTGTTCGGCCCAGAACGCGTAGCCGGAACCGTCGGCGGCGTGGAACTGCGCCGGGTTGCCGCTGCAGAAACTGAAGATCAGCGAGCGCGCGCGGTTCGGATTCTTGAGCGTGAACGCCGGATGCTGCATCAGCTTGCGCACGATCTCGATCACCTTGCGATCCGGGCCGCCGCGCTGCGTGGCCTGAAGCGCGAACCATTTGTCGATGACGAGCGCCTCGTTCTCGAAGCGGCGATAGAAGTCGGCGAGCGCCGCGTCGGCGACGGCCGCATCCGCGCCCTTCGTCGCGCTCGCCAGCAACAACGCGGCGAGGGCGGCCGAGCGGTCGGTCATGTTGTCGGCGCTGTCGTACTGGGCCTGCGCGAGCCTGACGGCGTCGGCCGGATCGTCGAGCTGGCTCAGATAGGCGAGGGCGAGATTCTTCAGGCCGCGCTTGCCGGCGTCTTCCGGCGTCGGACGATACTCGCCGGGCGTGCGATTCGCTTCGTAAGTGGCGAGCCATTTGTCGCGCAATTGCGACGCGAGGCGCCGGCTCATGAAGACGCGCGCCGCGTGCACGGCGGCGGGATCGGACACGCTCATCTGCTCGGCGAGATAGCTTTCCGACGGCAGCATCAGCGCGAGTTCGCGGAAGGCGGGCGTGAGCGTGGTGTCGTCGAGGACGCGGGCGAACGCGGCGATCGTCTGATCGTCGATGGCGAGCGCTTCGCCCTTCGCCGCGCGTCCGGCGAGCGCGAGCAGTTCGCGCGTGGCGAGACGCTGGCCGGCTTCCCAGCGGTTGAACGGATCGCTGTCGTGGGCGAGCAGGAACGCGAGTTCCTCGTTCGTGTAGTCGTATTCGACGATTACCGGCGCCGAGAAATTGCGCAGCAGCGAAGGCAGCGGCGCTTCGCTCACGTCGACGAACGTGAAGGACTGTTCGCGCTTCGTGAATTCGAGCACGCGCGTGGTGCCGTTCGGCTCCTTCTCGCCTTCGAGACGCAGCGGCAGATCCGCGCCGTTGCGGCCGATCAGGCCGACCGAGAACGGAATCAGCAGCGGCGCCTTCTGCGTTTCGTGCGCGGCTTCGGACGTGTCGCCGTAGCCCTGGGCGAGCGTGAGCGTGTAGCGCTTGGTCGCGGCGTCGTACCGCGCGCTCACGGCGACGCGCGGCGTGCCCGCCTGGCTATACCAGCCTTCGAACTGCGCGAGATCGCGCTGATTGGCGTCGGCGAGTGCGTGGCGGAAGTCGTCGCAGGTCACGGCCTGGCCGTCGAAACGCTTGAAGTACAGGTCCATGCCGCGCCGGAAACCGTCGCGGCCGAACAGCGTCTGATACATCCGCACGACTTCCGAGCCTTTCTCGTAGACGGTCATCGTGTAGAAGTTGTTGATCTCGACGTAGCTTTCCGGGCGCACCGGATGCGCCATCGGGCCGGCGTCCTCGGCGAACTGCATCTGGCGCAGCACGCGCACGTCCTCGATCCGCTTGGTCGCGCGCGCCGCCGCGCTCGCGGCGCCTTCGACGTCGCCGGCGGCCATGTCGGCGGAAAATTCCTGATCGCGGAACACGGTCAGGCCTTCCTTCAGGCTCAGTTGGAACCAGTCGCGGCAGGTCACGCGGTTGCCGGTCCAGTTGTGGAAGTATTCGTGGCCGACCACGGCCTCGATGTTCGAGAAATCGGTGTCGGTCGCGGTTTCGGGATTGGCGAGCACGTACTTCGTGTTGAAGATGTTGAGGCCCTTGTTCTCCATCGCGCCCATGTTGAAGTCGCTCACCGCGACGATCATGAAGCGGTCCAGATCCAGTTCCAGGCCGAAGCGCTTTTCGTCCCAGCGAATGGAGTGGATGAGCGAGTCCATCGCGTGGCGAGTCTTGTCGAGATCGTGCGGCTCGACCCAGACCTGCAGCAGTTTTTCCTTGCCCGAGCCGGACCGGATGCGCTCCTCGATGCACACCAGCTTGCCCGCGACCAGCGCGAACAGATAACTCGGCTTCTTGAACGGGTCTTCCCAGCGGGCGAAGTGGCGGCCGTCGGGCAGATCGCCTTCCTCGATAAGATTGCCGTTCGACAGCAGCACCGGATACGCGGCCTTGTCGGCGCGCAGCGTCACGACGTAGGTGGCCATCACGTCCGGACGATCGAGGAAATACGTGATGCGCCGGAAGCCTTCGGCTTCGCACTGCGTGAAGAAGTTGCCGCTTGAGACATAAAGTCCGGAGAGCGTCGTGTTCTCGGCCGGATTGCAGATGCTCTCGATGCTAAGCTCGAAAGTGCCGGCAGGAAGAGTGCCGATCGACAGCCCGTTTTCGCTCACGCGCACATCCACGTGCGGGGCGCCGTCGATCGCCGCGCTCACGAATTCGAGTTGCTCGCCCATCAGTTCGAGCCGGGGTGCGTCGCCGCGTGCATCGGGATTGCGGCGCAGTTTCATCGTGTTCTTCACGACCGTGCGCGCCGGCACGAGATCGAACTCGAGCGCGACGGAGTCGATCAGGAAGGCGGGCGGCGTGTAGTCCTGGCGGCGAATCACTGCGGATGCGGTCGTGTTAGACATGGCAAGATCTTCATGTTGGATTGAGCGGCGCCGCGTTTCGCGTGCATACGGTGTGCACGCCGACGCGCGCGCCTGGTCAAACCATTGTACAAGCCGTCCGGGGATCGTGAATCGGGCGGCGCAACGCGTCGTGGACCCCACAATAACGGACGCCGCCGGGCAAGGCCCGCCGGTGCTGTCTATAACTTAGAAGGGTGCTGAACGAAGTGAGGACGACCATGGATTTCCCGATCAAGACGCTTGGCAAATGGGCGGCGCTGATGCTGGCGGCGCTCTGGCTCACGGGCTGCACGACCTACGTTCAGACTCAGGTGACGGCCTTCTCCGACTGGAGCGGCGCCGACACCACGCGCACCTACGCGTTCGCGCGCAAGAACGAGCAGCAGAACAGCATCGAACAGACGACTTACGAGACGCTCGTCGCCAATGAACTCGCGAAGTACAACTTCCGGCAGGTGCCCGATGCGAGCGCGAACTATCAGGTGGCGATCGGCTATTCGGTCCGCGGCGACACGATGACCGTGCGCCAGCCGGTCTACTACGATCCGTGGCCGATGTACGGCGGTCCGTGGGGCGGCCCGTACTGGGGCGGACCGTGGGGCGGCGGCTGGGGCGGTTACGGTCCGTGGGGGCCGACGGGCTACGTCGATCAGAGCTATCCGGTCTACATCCATGCGCTGCAGATTCGCATGACCGAACGCAAGACCGGCCGCGAGACCTATAAGGTCACGGCGGTCAACTCGACGGGCGATCCGTCTCTCTACCTGGCGATGCCGTATCTCGTGCGCAGCGCGCTCGCGAACTTCCCGCTCGGCAACGGAACGGTGCGCACGGTGACGCTCCCGGTGGACCCGAACGGCGGCATGTCGAACGAAACGGCGGCGTCGCTGAATTCGAACGAGCGCAACGCGGCACCGCCGCCGGCGTCGAAGTCGGTCGACTGAGCGGCCGGATCAGGCAAGGCGGCTTCGCTGCGCGAAGCCGCTCCGAGTCGCTGGACGCCGTCGCGCGAAGCCGATTTCGGTGCGCCTGAATGTATCGGAAAATATTTCCACGAGGCGCCGTCGCGGGTTTTGTTCATATCTCGGCGTTACGTTTCAAAAACGCCCGATCGCCTTGACTAAACAGGGAATTATCGCGGCGGCGGCGGGGCGCAATATATGCAGATCCGGCGAATAAGCGATATATTCGCGGGATGACAAAATCGTGTCCGCCCAATCTCAAAGCCGTTCCCGAGCCCACCACGTGGGACGCGCGGCTCGCCCGCCGCCTCGTCACACCGCTCGTCGGCACCCCTGTCACGCCGAATCATCTGACGACACTGCGCCTCGCCATCGGATTGGGCGGGGCGTATTATCTGTCGCTCGGTCAGTTCTGGATGTGCACGCTCGGCGCGCTGCTGATCGCGCTGTCGAATCTCGTCGACCACACCGACGGCGAACTGGCGCGCATCAGCGGGCAATCGAGCAAGATCGGACACTTTTATGACCTCGCGTGCGACGCGCTCGTCACGGTGCTGCTGTTTCTCGGCATCGGGTTCTATGTGGCCGTGCATCATCCGTCGATGATCGTGCCCGCGCAATGGCTCGGCGGCCTTGCGGGCGTGGCGGTCGCGCTGATCTTTTTCCTGCGCATGCGCATCGAGTCGATGGTCGGCAAATCGGGCACGAAACAGGCGTCGATGGCAGGCTTCGAAACGGAAGACGTGCTGTATCTGCTGCCGGTCGTGACCATCCTGAACGGCATGACGCCCTTTCTGATCGCCGCGGCGATCGGCGCGCCGTTGTTTGCCGTGTATGTCGCGGTGGATCATCAGCGCGTCGCGCGGCAGATGCGGCGCGCGCAGGCGTCGCTCGCAAAAGACGGCAACGATTTTCAGGCGGTGAGATGAGCGATACGGCAACTCCGGACAACACCCTGATTCAGCCGGCGCATGCGGCAACGTCCGCGCGTCCGTCGAAGCGCGACATCGACTCGACATTGAATGCGCGCCTTGTTGCGCTGCCCACGCCCGAACTGCGCGACGAATACGCCCGGCAGAGTTCGTTTCTGTATATCGAAGACTTCCTGCCGCGCGATTTCACTGAACGCCTGATCGCCGCCGTGCACGATGTGACGCCGGCCGTGAACCGCAATTATCTGCCGGGTCACAAGGCCGGCGGCAGCGTGAGCCGCCATACGCTCGACAAGCTCGCGCCGTTCATCGCGGACCTGTACCGGTCGGAGGCGCTCATCAAGTGGCTGGAGGCGCTCACCGGCGACAAGCTGCAGCTCTCGCCGGAAGACGATCCGCACGCCTACGCGCTCTATTTCTATACGCGTCCGGGCGATCACATCGGCTGGCATTACGACACGTCGTATTACGACGGCCGCCGCTACACGCTGCTGCTCGGCGTGATCGACGACTCTTCCTGCGCGCTCGAATACGAACTGCACACGAAGACGCCCGGCGTGCCCGACCAGCCGGGTTCCGTGCGCTATCCGCCGGGCGCGTTCGTGTTCTTCGACGGCGACAAGCTGCGTCATCGCGTCACGCCGCTCGGCGAGAACGAAATGCGCGTGTCGCTCACGTTCGAATACGTGACCAATCCCAACATGCGACCGTTCCAGCGCTTCATTTCGAACATGAAAGATTCGATCGCGTATTTCGGATTCAAGCAGGTCTTTCGCCGCAACCGCGGCAAGAACGGACAGGCATGAGCCGCGCCGGCACATTCCTGCTGTCCGCCGGCGTGGTGCTGTTCGTCGCGCTGCTCGGCTGGCAAGGCTTCGGCTCCGTCGCGGCCACGCTCGCCGCGGCCGGCTGGGGCCTGCTCGCCGTGGCGGCGTTTCACTTCGTCCCGCTGTTCGTCGATGCCGTCGCGATCAGCGTGCTGTTCGGCGACAAGGAACGCAACGTCACCCTGCGCGATGCCTTGCTCGCGCGCTGGGCCGGCGAATCCGTGAACAGCCTGATGCCCGCGGGTCAGATCGGCGGGCCGATGCTGATGGTCCGCTATCTCGCGCAGCGCGGCATGCGCGCACGGGACGCCGCCGCCGTCATCACCATCAGCACGACAATGCAAACCGTCGCGCAACTGCTGTTCGCGCTGGTCGGCGTCGTGCTCCTGACCGGTTATGCGGCGGGCGGTTCGTCGTCCGCGTTGCTGATCGCGGTGCTCGCCGTCATCGGCGTGATCGGCGTGATGATCTTCGGCTTCTATCTGGCGCAACGGCGCGGTCTCTTCGGCCGCGCGATGCGCTTCGCCTCCGGCATCGCCGCGCGCTTCTCGGCCAAGCGCGACTGGTCCTCGCTCGTCACGCGCGCCGAAGCGGTCGATGCCGCTGTGCACGATCTCTATCGCGAGCGCGGCAAGGTGGCGGCGAGCTTCGGCCTGAGCCTGCTCGGCTGGATCGTCGGCACGGGCGAAGTGTGGCTCGCGCTGCATCTGCTCGGTCATCCGGTCGGCTGGACGGAAGCGCTCCTGCTCGAAAGCCTCGGCCAGGCGATTCGCGGCGCCGCCTTCGCCATTCCCGGCTCGCTCGGCGTGCAGGAAGGCGGTTATCTGCTGCTCGCGCGCATGATCGGCCTGCCGCCCGAGGCGGCGCTCGCGCTGTCGCTCGCCAAGCGCGCGCGCGAATTGCTGCTCGGCGTGCCGGGCATCGTCTATCTGCATTTCGTTGAAAAAGGCTGGCAGCGCCGCCGTCTCGCGCGTGTGCCGGATATCGACTGACTCACCCACGAAGGGAACACAACCATGCGCGCAATTATTCTTGCGGCCGGGATGGGCTTGCGCCTCGTTCAGCCCGAAGGCCAGCAAAAGCCGAAATGTCTGCTGCGATTTGGTGACAATTCGGGTGATGCCTCGTTGCTCGAACGTCATCTGCACTTCCTGAAGGCCGCCGGCGTTGCTGAAGTCGTCTTCGTGACGGGCTTCAAGAGCGAGCAGATCGAGGCGGAACTCGCATCGATCGACTGGAAGCCGGCGACCGAAATCGTCGTCAACGAAGAATTCACGCTGGGCAGCGTGCTGTCCGTGCACACCGCGCGCGAGGCGATGACGCGCGGCGGCGACGTCCTGCTGATGGACGCCGACGTGCTCTACGACGAACGCATCTTCGAACCGCTGGTGGCCGGCGGCAGCGTCAACCGGCTCTTGATCGACCGCGATTTCGAGGCGGGCGACGAGCCCGTGAAGTTGTGCGTCGAGAACGGCGTGCCGGTGGAACTGCGCAAGCAGGTCGCGGCGGGCCTCGCGTACGACACGATCGGCGAATCGGTCGGCTTCTTCCGCTTCGATCACGCGACGGCCACGCGCCTGGCCGAGATCTGCGCGGATTACGTCGCGACGGGCCGCGCGAAGATGCCGCACGAAGAAGCGGTGCGCGACCTGTTGCTGGAAAAGTCCCACGTGTTCGATATCGCCGATGTCACCGGCGCACCGTGGATCGAAATCGATTTTCAGAACGACGTGAAGCGCGCGGCCGACGAAGTGCTGCCGCAATTGAACGCGCTGCGTCAGTTTGCAGGAGCTACAGGAGCACTACAGCGATGAACGCACCAGAACAACTCCCCGTCGGTTTTTCGCGCTCGATGCGCCTGCGCGAGATGCTGCAAAGCAATCGCCTCGAATTCCTGATGGAAGCGCACAACGGCATTTCGGCGCGCATCGCGAAGGAAGCCGGCTTCAAGGCGATCTGGGGATCGGGCCTGTCGATCTCGGCGCAGTTCGGCGTGCGCGACAACAACGAAGCGAGCTGGACGCAGGTCGTCGACAACCTCGAATTCATGGCCGACGCAAGCGATCTGCCGATCCTGCTCGACGGCGACACCGGCTACGGCAACTTCAACAACGTGCGCCGGCTCGTGAAGAAGCTGGAGCAGCGCGGCATCGCGGGCGTGTGCATCGAGGACAAGCAGTTTCCGAAGACCAACAGCTTCATCAACGGCGAAGCGCAGCCGCTCGCCGACATGGACGAATTCTGCGGCAAGATCAAGGCCGGCAAGGATTCGCAGAGCGACCCGAACTTCTCGATCGTCGCACGCGTCGAGGCGCTGATCGCGGGCTGGGGCATGGAAGAGGCATTGAAGCGCGCCGAGGCGTATCGCCAGGCGGGCGCGGACGCGATCCTGATCCACAGCAAGCTGTCGAAGCCGGACGAAATCCTCACCTTCGCGCGCGAATGGGCGGGACGCGGTCCGCTCGTCATCGTGCCGACGAAGTACTACAGCACGCCGACCGACGCATTCCGTCAGGCGGGCATCAGCTGCGTGATCTGGGCGAACCATCTGATTCGCGGCGCGGTGTCGGCGATGCAGGCGATCGCGAAGGAAATCCACGACAGCGAGACGCTCGTCAACGTGGAAGACCGCATCGCGTCGGTGAACGAAATCTTCCGTCTGCAGGACGCGGACGAATACTCGGCGGCCGAGAGCGTCTATCTGACGGCGGCCAACGAGAAGCGCAGCGCGGTCGTGCTCGCCGCGAGCCGCGGCGCGGGCCTCGAAGCGCTGACCGAAGAGCGTCCGAAGGTGATGCTGCCGGTCGCGGGCAAGCCGCTCTTGCGCCATCTCGTCGAGGCGTTCAAGAAGGAAAGCATCAACGACATCACCGTGGTCGGCGGTTATCGCGCCGATGCGATCGACAAGGGCGGCATCCGGCTCGTCGTCAACGAGCAGCACGCGTCGACCGGCGAACTCGCGTCGCTCGCCTGCGCGGCGGCGCATCTGAACGGCGACACCGTCATTTCCTACGGCGACCTGCTGTTCCGCAGCTACATCCTGCGCGATCTGGTCGAATCCGACAGCGACTTCTGCGTGGTCGTCGATTCGTCGCAAACGCCGCAGGCGGGCGAAGCGGGCGCAGATTTCGCCTACTGCTCGACCGCCGACGACCGCGCGCTCTTCGGCCAGAAAGTGTGGCTGGAAAGCGTGGTCGGCGCGGGGCAGGGCCTCGACGCGGGCCGCGCGCCGCAGGGCCGCTGGATGGGCCTGATCAACGTGCGCGCGGGCGCGCGCGAGCGGCTGCTCGCGACGCTGGCGGAACTGCAGAAGCGCGCCGACTTCGGCAAGCTCGACATGGCCGCGCTGCTCAACGCGCTCATCGCCGCCGGCCAGAAGGTCGAAGTGCAATACGTGCACGGCCACTGGCGCGGTGTGAACGATCTCGACGACTTCCGCCGCGCGGGCGATTTCGCGCACGGCCAGTCGCCGATCGGCTCGGAAGGCATCGACGGCACGGAGACCGCGCGTGATTGAGGCCGCCCAGTTCGTCGAGGCCGCACGCGAACGCGGTTTCGACTGGTACGCGGGCGTGCCGTGCTCGTATCTCACGCCCTTCATCAACTACGTGCTGCAGGACGAGACGCTCCATTACGTCTCGGCGGCGAATGAAGGCGACGCGGTCGCGCTGATCGCCGGCGTCGCCTTGGGCGGCGGCGCCGGCGGCGGGAAGAAGCGCCGCGGCATCGCGATGATGCAGAACTCCGGCCTCGGCAACGCGGTGAGCCCGCTCACGTCGCTTACGTGGACGTTCCGTCTGCCGCAATTGCTGATCGTCACATGGCGCGGCCAGCCGGGCGTCGCGGATGAACCGCAGCACGCGCTGATGGGCCCCGTCACGCCGCAGATGCTCGACACGATGGAAATTCCGTGGGAGCTGTTCCCGACGCAAGCCGACCAGATCGGTCCGGCGCTCGAGCGCGCGACGGCGCACATGGACAGCACCGGCCGTCCGTACGCGCTCGTCATGCAGAAGGGCAGCGTCGCGCCTTACGAGTTGAAGAAGACCGGTTTGTCGGGCGTGCGCGCCAATACGCGTCCGGCGGCCGTGCAGCGCTTCGAGGGCGAGCGTGTGTCGCGTCACGACGCGCTCGAAAAAGTCATCGCGCAGACGCCGAAGGATTCGACCGTCGTGCTCGCATCGACGGGATTCTGCGGCCGCGAACTCTACGCGATCGACGACCGCGAGAACCAGCTCTATCTCGTGGGCTCGATGGGCTGCGTCACGCCGATGGCGCTCGGCCTCGCGCTCTCGCGCCCCGACCTGCGCGTGGTCGCGCTCGACGGCGACGGCGCCGCGCTCATGCGCATGGGCGTGTTCGCCACGCTCGGCGCGTACGGCCCGTCGAATCTGATTCATCTGCTGCTGGACAACGGCGCGCACGAATCGACCGGCGGCCAGGCAACCGTTTCGCGCGGCGTCGATTTCGCGTCGATCGCGTCGGCATGCGGCTACGCGCTCGCGCTCGACGGCGACGACATCGGCGTGATCGACCGCGTCTTCGAAGCACGAGATGTCGATGGCGTGCGCTTTGCGCGTCTGTCGATCAAGACCGGCACGCCGGGCGATCTGCCGCGCCCGAAAATCACACCCGAGGACGTGCGCGCCCGCTTGCAACACCACATTGGAGGCCGTTGATGCTGCTGCTCAATCCGGGTCCTGTCACGCTGAGCGAACGCGTGCGCAAGAGCCTGCTGCAAACCGACTTGTGCCATCGCGAGCCGGAGTTCTTCGATCTTCAGGACGAGGCGCGCCAGCGTCTCCTCACCGCTTACGAACTCGATCCGGCCGTATGGAGCGCCGTGCTCATGACGGGCTCGGGCACCGCCGCGGTCGAAAGCATGATCGCCGGACTCGTGCCGGAAGGCGGGCGGCTCCTGGTCGTGGAGAACGGCGTGTACGGCGACCGCATCGCGCAAATCGCGAAGCAGTACGGCATCGAGCATGAAGTCGCGAAGTACGAGTGGATGCAGGCGCCGGATATCGACGCCATCGTCGGGCTGCTCGACAGCAAGAAGTTCACGAACGTCGCGATCATTCATCATGAAACGACGACCGGACGTCTGAACGCCATCGACGCACTGTCGCGCGCCTGCGCGCAACGCGGCGTGGGTCTTCTGCTCGACGCGGTGAGCAGCTTCGGCGCGGAAGCGATCGATTTCGACGGCGGCGGCATCGCCGCCATCGCCGCGACGGCCAACAAGTGCCTGCACGGCGTGCCGGGCGCGGCGTTCGTCATCGCGCGGCGCGATGCGCTGGCGCAGGCCGCGAGCCGCAACTATTACCTCGGCATCGCGCGTCTCGCGAAGCTGCAGGACGCGCGCAACACGCCGTTCACGCCGTCGGTGCATGCGTATTACGCGCTCGTCGAGGCGCTGCGCGAATTCGAGGAAGAAGGCGGCTGGCGCGCGCGTCACGCGCGTTATGCGAAGCTCGCGGAGCAGGTTCGCGCGGGTCTGGCCGCGCTCGGCATGGAGAGCGCGTTGCCGCCGGATGAATCGTCGGTGGTATTGCGCGCGTACCGGCTGCCGGCGGGCGTCACGTACGAGACGCTGCACGACGCGCTGAAGGCCAAGGGCTTTGTGATCTACGCGGGGCAGGGCGGTTTGTCGAAGGAACTGTTCCGCATCTCGACGATGGGCGCGCTCGATGCGAACGACATGGATCGCCTGATTTCGTCGTTCGTGGAACTGCTGCGCTGAGCCGCCGGCGCTTCAGGGCCTGCCTCAGGGCTTGCAGAAGATCGCCGTGATGAAGGGCGCGACGTGGTGCACGACCGCGTCGCTGCCCGCTTCGCGCACCTTCTGCTCCACTTCGACATCGCCGCCCCAGACGACCGCGCCGTAGGCCGCATCGCCGATCGGCTCGCCCTTGCCCGGCTTGAACAGCGGATCGTCTTTCTGATACGCCACCAGCGCGTAGACCTTGAACCCGTAGGCCGTCAACACCGCGCCCTTGGCCGGCCGGAACGCGTTGATCGAGTTCGGCTCAACGCGCATCGGCTTCGCGTCCAGAAGCTTGCTTTCCTGCAACGGCGCGATGAAATCGTGCGGCGTCGATTTGCAGTCGAGTTGCGCATCGAGCGCGCGGGCGTGGGCGTGGACGGCGAGCGCGCCGCACGCCATCGGCAGGATCAGGCGAAGAGTTCGGGAAGCGAGCTTCATGGCGACGGATATCCGTGATAGCCAGCACTTTAAACACATTGCAATAAACGTGCTTGCTTCGTCGAGCGAATTATCACGCGGGGCGTGGCGCGCCAAACAAAAAAGCGCCCTTCGTTCGAAGGACGCCTTCTTTCGTCGCAGGACGCCTTGCTCGCTTGCGGCGCGCCGGGCGAAGCGTCAGGCAGCCATTTCCAGTTTCGCCGTCCGCCGGTTTTCCCGCGCATGCACGCGCTTGCCCGCGGCATACGTCTCGAACACCGCGCGGTCGTCGCCGAGCAGCGCGAACGCGAACAGCAGCTCTTCCAGCGATTCCGTGCGCGACGTGCGGCGCGCGAGCAGCGGCGTCGCGTTCGGGTCGAGCACGACGAAGTCCGCTTCGCTGCCGGCGGCAAGCGTGCCGATCTTGTCGTCGAGTTCGAGCGCCTGCGCGGCGCCCGTGGTGGTGAGCCAGAACATGCGCGTCGCGGTCAGATGATGGCCGGTCAGGCGCGCGATCTTGTGCGCGGCGCCCATCGTCTGAAGCATGGAGAACGACGTGCCGCCGCCGACGTCCGTCGCCATTGCCACCGGCATGTTCGACGCGCCCGCCTTCTCGAAGTCGAACAGGCCGCTGCCGAGGAACAGGTTCGACGTCGGGCAGTGCGACGCCACCGCGCCGGTTTCCGCCATGCGCTGGCGGTCGCGGTCATCGAGATAGATGCAGTGGCCGTAGACCGCGCGGCGGCGCAACAGGCCGTAGTGATCGTAAATATCGAGATAGCTGCGATGCCCCGGAAACAGGCTCTCGACCCACTTGATCTCGTCCGTGTTCTCCGCGACGTGACTCTGGATGAACACGTCCTGATGTTTCTGCGCGAGCGCGCCGCACGCTTCGAGCTGCGCTTCCGTCGAGGTCGGCGCGAAACGCGGCGTCAGCGCGTATTGCTGGCGTCCGCGGCCGTGCCAGCGCGCGATGAGTTCGGCGCTGTGGTCGTAGCCGGATTGCGCGGTGTCGCGCAGGAATTCCGGGCAATTTCGATCCATCAGCACTTTGCCCGCGACCATGCGCAGATTGCGCGCTTCGCTTTCGGTGAAGAACGCATCGGCGGATTGTTTGTGCACGGTGCAGTAGACGAACGCCGTCGTCGTGCCGCAGGCGAGCAGTTCATCGACGAAAAAGCTCGCCGTCTCGCGCGCGACCGCGGGATTCTCGAAGCCGCGCTCGGTCGGGAAGGTGTACGTGTTGAGCCACGGCAACAGGCCCGGCGCCGGCGACGCGATCATGTCCGTCTGCGGATAGTGGATGTGCGAGTCGATGAAACCCGGCACGATCAGCTTGTCGCGCATCGTGTGGACGGTCGCGTCGGGACTGAGCTTGTCGCGAATCGACGCATACGCGCCTGCCGCGACCACTTTCCCGTCCTCGACGATCAAAAGGCCATCGGCCTCGTAGACCGCGCCGTCAGCGGCATGCGCGGGATCTTCCCGGAAGGTCAGCAACTGGGCGCGGTAGGCGGTTTGAGTCATGATGCAACGTCTCCGATTTCTCTAAGGTTTTTACAACTGCGAAAGCAGTACGAGCGAAAAGGCCGCGATGATCCACATCGCCGGCTTGATTTCCTTCGCGCGCCCCGTCGCCGACTTCAGCACGACGAACGCGAGAAAGCCGTACGCGACGCCGTCGGTGATCGAATAGGTCAGCGGGATCAGGATCATCGCGAGGAACGCGGGAATGGCTTCGTCGAAGCGATGCCATTCGATCTGCGTGATCGCTTCCATCATGAACACGCCGACCAGCACGAGCGCGGGCGCGGTAGCGATAGCGGGCACGAGCGACAGGAGCGGCGAAAGGAACAGGAACGGCAGGAAGCACAATCCGGCGACGACCGCGACGAGACCCGTGCGCCCGCCCGCCGAAATGCCCGCCGCCGATTCGATATACGCGTTCGCCGGGCTCGTGCCGAGCGGCGCGGAAATCAGCGCGGAGAAGGAATCGACCATCATCGACTGGCGGATGTTGCGCGGGTTGCCGTCGCGGTCGTAGAGCTTGCCGGCTTCGGAAATCGCCATGAACGTGGAGAGCGCGTCGAAGAACGACGTGAACAGCATCACGAAGATGAACGGCCAGTAGATGACTTTCAGCGAACCGACGAGGTCCAGTTGTCCGACGGCCGAGAAATCCGGCGCGGAAAAGAGTCCGTTCCAGTTGACGAGCGTCTTGGTGGCGATGGCGGCGGGCCAGTACGCGGTGCCGTCGCCCCAGAAGCGGCCGATCGGAATCGCGATGATCGTCGTGAACACGATGCCGAGCATCAGCGCGCCGGTGACCTTGCGGGCGACGAGAATCGTCGTGACCGCGAGGCCGATCAGGAACGTGATGACCACCGGATTCAGCGACGCCGAATGCACGATCGTGACCGGATCGCCGACGACGAACTTCGCGTTCACCAGACCGATGAGGCTGATGAACAGCCCGATGCCGCACGACACCGCGTGCCGCAGATTCGCGGGAATCGCATCGACGACGAGCTTGCGCGCGTTGAACACCGCAAGCACGGCGAAGATCACGCCGGACCAGAACACGCAGCCGAGCGCGGTCTGCCACGGCATCTTGCCGCCGTGGACCATGACGAACGCGAACAGCGCGTTCATGCCCATGCCGGGCGCGACGAGCACCGGATTGCGCGCGTAAAGTCCCATCGCGCAGCTGCCGAGAAAGCTGACGATGACGGTGGCCGTCAGCGCGGCCGGAAAGGGCACGCCCGCCTGCGACAGAATGCCCGGATTGACGACGATGATGTACATCGCCGTGAGGAACGTCGTGATGCCCGCGACGATTTCGGTCTTCGTGCGGGAGCCCGCCGCGCGCACGCCGAAGAAGCGTTCGATGGCGGTCGTGTCTTGTTGAGGTGTTGCGGTCGTTTCCATGCTTCTTACTGCTTCCAGTACGTGTCCAGGCGCGCGATCATCGCGGCGCGTTCTTGTTCGGTGACGAACGAGGCTTCGAGGCTGTTGCGCAACAGCGTGTACGCCTCGTGATCCGTGAGCTTCAACGCATCGACGATCGCGAAGTAGTTCGCGTTGACGTAGCCGCCGAAGTACGCGGGATCGTCGGAATTGATCATCACCGCGACGCCCCGATCGAGCAGGTCCTTCAGCGTGTGCTTCGTCATGTCGTCGAACACGCAGAGCTTGATGTTCGAGAGCGGACACACGGTGAGCGCGATGCGCGAATCGGCCAGACGCGCGACGAGCGCCGCATCCTCGATGCTGCGCACGCCGTGATCGACGCGATCCACCTTGAGCAGATCAAGCGCTTCGTACACATACGACGGCGGGCCTTCCTCGCCCGCATGCGCGACGAGCTTGAGGCCGCGCTCGCGCGCCTTCGCGAACACGCGCTCGAACTTCGACGGCGGATGGCCGCGCTCCGACGAATCCAGTCCGACGCCGATCAGCCGATGCGCGTACTGGTCGAACAAGGGCTGCGCTGCATCGAACGTGGCGAGCGCGTCTTCCTCGGAAAGATGGCGCAGGAAACACAGAATCAGCTTCGACGTGAGACCGCGCTTTTCGCCGTCGGCCAGCGCGCGCTCGATGCCCGCGACGACCGTTTCGATCGGCACGCCGCGTTCGGTGTGCGTCTGCGGATCGAAGAAGATTTCCGTGTGCGTGACGTGATCCGCGAGCGCGCGCTCGACGTAGGCCATCGTCATGTCGTAGAAGTCCTGCTCGTGCAGCAGCACGCTCGCGCCGGCGTAGTAGATGTCGAGAAACGATTGCAGGTCGGTGAACGCGTAGGCGGCGCGCAGTGCGTCGATGGAGTCGTACGCGAGCTTCACGCCGTTGCGCTTCGCGAGCGCGAAGATCAGTTCCGGTTCGAGTGATCCTTCGATATGGATATGCAGCTCAGCCTTGGGCGCGCGCGCTATTTTGTCGGCGAGTGTGGGATTCATGGGCTTTTTTGTGTTGGGGCTTCTGATTCCGTCTGTGGGTCAGACGGTCTGTTGCGACGACGCAGGCGCATGGGCGTTGGCTTCGACCGCCTGCAGCAGCTGGGCTGCCGCTGCCACGGCGATCACTTCGGGCGCCTTGTCCACGATGCCGTCGATGCCGATCGGACACACCATGCGTGCGATGCGCGCGGGGTCGATGCCGCGCGCCGCGAGCCGGTGCTCGAACTGCTTCTTCTTCGTGAACGAGCCGATCATGCCGAAGAACGCGAAGTCGCCGCGCCGCAGGATGCACTCGGCCAGCGCGAGATCCACCGTGTGGTTGTGCGTCATCACGATGAAATACGCGTTGGGCGGCGCGCGGTCGATGGCTTCGTCGGGCGCGTCGTTCGGCTCGATCGTCACGTTGTCGGGCACGAACTGCGGCGCAGGAAACGCGGCGTCGCGCTCGTCGACCCAGGTCACGTGGCAGGGCAGCGTGGCGAGCACGCGCACGAGCGCGGCTCCGACGTGGCCCGCGCCGAACAGCACGACCTGAAAATCGCGCGGCGCGATGGTCTCCGTCAGCAGCGCGCCGCTCTCGTCGAAACCGGCGCCGTCCCACAGGAGGCAGTCGGTGTCGGTCGCGCCCGGTTCGGGATCGGAGAGCATCACGGCGTCGGGCATCGGCGCGAAGGAAACGCTGCGCACGGTCGACAGACCCTGCGCCGTGCGTTTGCCGAGCGTCGTCACCCAGTTCAGATCGCCGACGTCGAGCCGCTCGAACGCCAGCACGACCGCGCCGCCGCAGCACTGGCCGAGACTTGGGCCCAGAGCGAAACGCTCCAGCCGCCGCATGCGCGGGCTTCTCATGCCGTCCTTCAGCACTTGCCGGGCGGTCTCGATGGCCTTCCATTCCAGATGGCCGCCGCCGATCGTGTAGCGCGCGTCCTCGCGCGTGACGATCATCTTCGTGCCCGGCTCGCGCGGCGCGGAGCCTTCGACACGCGCGACCGTCACGAGCACGACGGCATCGCCGTGCGCGAGCAGGTGTTGCAGGTCGTTCAGCCAAACTTGCATCGATGGGGCTCCGAAAAATGATCGTGTTTGCGTCGTCGCAGGCGCTAGTTTACCGGCGCGGGCTCGCCGGCCTCGACAGACAGCGTCGTCAGGGCGTCGAGCGCGTCGAGTATGGCTTCGGGCGTGGCCGGCGCGCGCAGCGCCGGCGCATCGGGCAAATCCGGCGCGACGGAGGCGATCGCCGCGCGAATCGCGAGCAGCACCGAGAACGCCAGCAACAGCGGCGGCTCGCCGACGGCCTTCGAGCGGAAGATCGTCGGCTCGGTGTTGTCGTTGCCGGCGTTGCGAAAGAGCGCGGCATTGAACTTCGCGGGCGTGTCGCTGACGGCGGGAATCTTGTAGGTCGACGGCGCGTGCGTCATCAGGCGCCCGTCGCGGTTCCACCAGAGTTCTTCGGTCGTGAGCCAGCCCATGCCCTGAATGTAGCCGCCTTCCACCTGACCCAGATCGATGGCCGGATTGATCGAGCGCCCCGCGTCGTGCAGCAGGTCGGCGCGCAGGAGCTTCCATTCGCCGGTGAGCGTATCGACGACGACTTCCGACACCGCCGCGCCGTAGGCGAAGTAATAGAACGGATGGCCCTGCAGCGTCTTCGCGTCCCAATGCACCTTCGGCGTCGCATAGAAGCCGTCCGACCACAATTGCACGCGCGCGAGATACGCCGCCGCGACGAGTTGTTCGAACGGCATCTGCCCGCCGTTCACTTCCACGACGCCGCCGTGGAAGCGCGCGTCGGCCGCGTTGCCGCCGAGCTGCTTCGCGACGAGTTCGGCCAGCCGCGCGCGGATCGTGAGTGCGGCGGCCTCGGCGGCCTTGCCGTTCAGATCGCTGCCGGTCGATGCTGCCGTCGCTGACGTGTTCGCGATCTTCGACGTATCGGTGGCGGTCACCCGCACGTGCGCGAGACCGATGCCGAGCACGCTGGCGACGACCTGCGCGACCTTCGTGTTGAGCCCCTGGCCCATTTCCGTGCCGCCGTGATTGACGAGCACCGAGCCGTCCTTGTAGACGTGCACGAGCGCGCCCGCCTGATTCAGGAACGGCACGTTGAAGGAGATGCCGAACTTGACCGGCGTGAACGCGATGCCGCGCCTGAGCACGCCGCTCGTCGCGTTGAACTCGGCGATGCCGGCGCGGCGCGCCTGATAATCGCTCGTCGCGACGAGTTCGTCGGTCAGCGCCGCGATCACGTTGTCCGTGACCGGCTGGCCATACGGCGTCACGTCGCGCTCGCCGATGCCGTAGAAATTCGCCCGCCGCACGTCGAGCGGATCGCGTTTGAGCCGATGCGCGATGTCGTCGAGCATGACTTCCATCACAAGCGCGCCTTGCGGGCCGCCGAAGCCGCGAAACGCCGTGTTCGACTGTGTGTTGGTCTTGCAGCAGAGCGCGCGGATTTCGACGTCGCTCAGGTAGTACGCGTTGTCGAAATGACAGACCGCGCGCGTCGCGACCGCGCCCGACAAATCCGCCGAATAGCCCGCGCGCAACGCGATATCGACGCGCGCGCCGACGATGCGCCCGTCGTCGTCGAAGCCGCATTCGTATTCGTAGACCGCATCGTGGCGCTTGCCGGTGATCATGAAGTCGTCGTCGCGATCGGCGCGCAGCTTGACGGGGCGCCCGAGCCGATGTGCCGCGAGCGCCGCCACGCACGCGAACAGCGCCGATTGCGATTCCTTGCCGCCGAAGCCGCCGCCCATGCGCCGGCATTCGCACAGCACGGCGTTCACCGGCCAGCCGAGCATATGCGCGACGACCTGCTGCATCTCGCTCGGATGCTGCGTCGAGCTGTGCACGAGCATGCCGTCCTGCTCCTTAGGCCAGGCGTACGCGACCTGTCCTTCCAGATAGAACTGCTCCTGTCCGCCGACTTCGAATTCGCCCGTCAGCCGATGTTTCGCCGCCGCGATGCGCCCGGCCGGATCGCCGCGCCGCAGATGCAGCGGCGGCAGCACGAACTGATTGCGCGCTTTCGCCTCGCGCGGCGTGAGCACGGCTTCCAGCGGCTCGTAGCGCACGACGTCCTCGCTCTTCGCGAGCGCGGCGGCGCGGCGCGCCAGATCGTGCGTTTCGGCGATGACCGCGAACACCGGCTGGCCGAGGTATTCCACGCGATCGGCGGCGAGGATCGGATCGTCGTGCAGCACCGGGCCGTAATTGTTCTCGCCGGGAATGTCGGCGGCCGTGAGCACCGCGACGACGCCGGGCGCGGCGCGCACCGCGTCCAGATCGAGCGACACGATCCGCGCATGCGCGTGCCGCGACAGCCCGAGCGCCGCGTGCAGCGTGCCGCGCGCTTCAGGGATGTCGTCCGTGTAGATCGCCTCGCCGCTCACGTGCAGCGCCGCCGATTCGTGCGGCAGCGCGAGTCCTGCGGCGTCGGCGGCGGGATCGAAAGCGACGGCTTCGCGGGCGTGGTTCATGGCTGCTCCTCGGCAGACGCACGCGCTTCATACGCGAATGCGTTTACGTCGGCGAGCGCGAGCGGCGCATCGCGACGCGTTTCCAGATGAAAGCGCCACAGCAGGTTGCGCGCCACCTTTGTGCGATAGGCGCTCGATGCGCGCATGTCGGTGAGCGGCTGGAAATCGGCATCGAGCGCGGCCATCGCCGCGTGCGCGCCGGCTTCGTTCCATTCGTGACCGATGAGCGCGTCTTCGGCGTGCGTCGCGCGCCTGGGCGTGGCCGCCATGCCGCCGAACGCGATGCGCGCGGCGGTGACGCGATTGTCGTCGCCGAGCCGGATCGCGAAGGCCGCGCAGACGGCGGAAATGTCCTGGTCGTAACGCTTCGCCACCTTGTACGTGCGAAAGCGCAGCGCGCCGGCCGGGCGCGGCACGCGAATCGCCGCGACGAATTCGCCCGCGGCGAGCGCGGTCTTCTGATAGCCGAGATAGAACGCATCGAGCGGCATCGTGCGGATCTGTTCGCCTTTTTGCAGCACGAGTTCCGCATTCAGCGCAATGAGCGCGGGCATCGAATCGCCGATCGGCGAGCCGTTCGCGACGTTGCCGCCGAGCGTGCCGGCGTTGCGGATCGGGCGCGAGGCGAAGCGCGTCCAGAGTTCGGCGAGTTCGGGATGATCGGCGACGAGCGCGGCATACGCATCTTCGAGCGATGCCGCCGCGCCGATCGTCAGCGTCTGGGCGTCGCGCTCGATCGTTTTCAGTTCGTCCACATTGCCGATGTACAGAATGTCGCCGAGATCGCGAAACTGCTTCGTGACCCACAAGCCGACATCGGTGCTGCCCGCGAGCAGCCGCGCGTCCGGGTGCGCCGCGCGCAGGCGCGCGAACTCGGCGCGCGTGACGGGCGCATGAAAAGCCGGCGCGCCGAAGGCGGCGCCACGCGCGTCCGGCGCGCGATATTCGAAGGTCTGCGTGCGTTTGAGCGCGGCGAGTCGCTGCCGGATCGCAGCGGCGTCGAAGGGCGGGCGCGGGTAGTCGAACATGCGCGCGGCGGCCTCGAAAATCGGGCGATAGCCCGTGCAGCGGCACAGATTGCCCGACAGCGCGGCGGCGATCTCGTCGCGCGAAGGCGGCCCCGCGTCGCGCGGATGCTGGTGATACAGCGCCCACAGCGACATCGCGAAACCCGGCGTGCAGAAGCCGCATTGCGAAGCGTGACAGTCGACGAGCGCCTGCTGCACCGGATGCAGCGCGCCGTCCGGCTGACGCAGGTCTTCGACCGTGACGAGGGCGCGGGAATCTAGCGTCGGCAGGAACTGGATGCACGCATTGACCGCTTTCAACGCCAGTTCGCCGGACGCGTCCAGTTCGCCGACGACGACCGTGCACGCGCCGCAATCGCCTTCCGCGCAGCCTTCCTTCGTGCCCGTGCAAAGCGCGATCTCGCGCAGATGCTGAAGCACCGTGCGCGTGGCGGGCGCGTCGCCGATTTCGCACACGGCGCCGTGCTGAAGGAAGCGGATGGTTTGCGTTGTCATGGTTCAGAAAGACATTGCGGACCGGGCGCGCGTTACGCGGTTTCCGTTCGCTTCATGGGTTGCCGGGAAAAACCGCAGCTGCCTTTGAGCGGAACGGACTGCGCGCACGTAGATCGCCATCCAGACACGAACATATCACCGCAATATCCCAAAAATATTGCCGGGCCCGTATCAAGATTATGCGGATGCGCTGATGCGCGAAAGGGAAAGCGTGTGGCAGGGCGAGCTGGGCGGCGTCGAAGGGCCGCCCGAGGGGATGATCAGCGTGAAACGGGAAGAATTACCGGACTGCGGAGCGCAGCTTGCGCTTGAATCGCAGACTCGCTGCGACCAGCACGAAGATCACGGCGAACGCGATCAGCGACCATTGCGGCAGCGAGAGCCCGAGAATGGGCGGATAAGGCGTCTCGCACAGGCCCGCCACCTTGAAGACCTGCGGCAGCCAGCTAGCGGGCGGCAGACCGTCGACGATCGGTTGCAGTGCATCGAAGCCGCAGCTGAAGCCCGGATGCGACTGCACGTACACGTGACGCGCGGCCGTGGCGATGCCGCCCAACGCCGAGATCGCGACGAGCGTTTCGAGCAGCGCGATGCCGCGCCAGTTGTTGAAGCCCGCGCCGAGGAACGCGAAGATCGCGATCAGCACGAAGAAGTAGCGCTGGATGATGCACAGCGGGCACGGGTCTTCGCCATGAAAGAACTGGAGGTACAGCGCGCCGCCGACGAGTCCGAGACTGACGAGGCCGAGCAGCACGAGCAGGCGTCGCTCGCGGCGCATGACGCGGTCGCCCTGATGCATCGTGAAGTGGTTCAAAGAGTTGTTCATTGTTTCGCAACGATTCGAGAAGGAAGCACCTGAGTTGCGGAAGATCGCGGTGAATTCTAGCGCGAACGCCGGAAGCGCAATATTAGCCGCCTGTTTTGGCCGCCGGTCCGGCGCCCGCGCGCGCCGTTTCAGCGCGTCGTGTCCAGTACGGCTTCCACCGCGCGGCCGATCGAGAGAAGCGCGTCGTCCGCGTGCGGGGCGCCCGCGAGCATCAGGCCCACGGGCGCTTCGCCGCGCGGATGACAGGGCAGCGACAGGCCGCAGGCGTCGAGGAAATTGAAGGCCGTCGGGTTGCGCAGGATGAGCGCGTTGGTGCGCGTGAAGGCGTCGTCGTCGGTTTGCAGGTCGGCGATGCGCGGCGGCAGCACCGGCACCGTCGGGCAGACGATCGCGTCGAAGCGCTGCCAGAGCGTCGTGCGCGCTTCTTCGATCATCGCGGCGCGGGCCTCGCACAAATCGATGTAATCCGCCGCGCTCGCCGCTTCGGCGCGCTTCAGGCGCGCGAGCACGCGCGGATCGTATTCGCCCGCGTGTTCCGCCATCAGCTTGCGATGCCACGCGTAGGCTTCGATCGCGACGAGCGGGAAACGATTGATCTCGGGCAGGCGGTCGAGCGGCGCGAAGCGCACGTCTTCGACGAGCGCGCCTGCCGCCGCCAGATGATTGACTGCCGCGGCCACGGCCTGCGCAACCGGCGTCTCGACGCCGTCCGTCACGTAATTCGTCAGCACGCCGAGGCGCACGCCGTCGAGCGGACGCGTTGCGGGCACGCCCGGATCGCGCCCGGCGAGAATGCGATCGACGAGCGCGCAGCACGCAACCGACACGCCGATCGGCCCGAAGGAATCGAGCGTCTTCGAAAGCGGCACGCCGCCCTGTTTCGGGATGCGGCTCGCGGTCGGCTTGAAGCCGGTGATGCCGCACAGCGCGGCTGGGATGCGGATCGAGCCGCCGGTGTCGGTGCCGAGCGCGACCGCCGCCATGCCGTCCGCGACCGATGCCGCCGCGCCCGAGGACGAGCCGCCCGCGATGCGTTCGTCGCCGGGCACGTCGGCGCGCCACGGTGAATGCGGCGTGCCGTAGTGCGGATTGAGGCCAAGGCCTGAGAACGCGAACTCGCTCATGTTGGTGCGCCCGACGATCACCGCGCCCGCGCGGCGCAGGCGCGCCACGGCGACGGCGTCGGCGCGGGCCGGCGCGGCGGCCTTCAGCACTTTCGAGCCGGCGCGCGTCACCTGACCTTCGATATCGAAGAGATCCTTGATCGACACCGGGATGCCCGCCAGCGGAGAGAGCACGGTGCCGGCGCGGCGCAGGGCGTCGTGCGCATCGGCGGCGGCGCGGGCGTGCCCGGCATCGACATGGAGGAAGACGGTCGAGCCCTGGCCCGCCGTATCGGCGATGCGTTCGAGCGCGGCCTCGACGAGCGCGCGGCTGGTCGTGCGGCCGGCGCGCAGATCGGCGGCGAGTTGGGCGAGCGGGGCGAACTGCGGCGAAGTGGTGGGCATGGCGTCGGGCAGTGGCGTTGCCGTTGGCGAAACGGCGGGCGCGTGGCCTGCGCTTCGCAGCGGCGATGAATGGACGGGCGCGTCGTCCGGGCTATGGCCCGGGCGCCCAAGGTGGCTGTCATTCTAAGCCAGCGAGGTAAGAAATACGCATCGCGGACGATGCCGCATGCACGCGCGCCGATGAAACGCCGGCTCGCGCCGTCTCAGATGGTCCGCGAGAAGCGCCGCAGGCTCGCCTGTCCCAGATAACGGTCAAACACGGATGCGACGTTGCGCACCAGCATGCGGCCCGCGGGCAGCACGCGGATCGCGTCGCGCGTGAGGTCGATGAGACCGTCGTCGGCCATCGGCGCGAGGCGCGCGAGTTCATCGGCGAACGCGGCGGAACAGTCGATGCCGTGCGCCCGGCCGATATCGTCGAAGCGCAGCTCGCCGCCGCACATGAGACGCATGATGACGTCACGGCGCAATGCGTCGTCGGCGCAAAGGCGCACGCCGCGCGCGACGGCGAGCCGGCCTGCATCGATCGCCGCGGCATAGTCCGCGAGTTCGCGGGCGTTTTGCGCGTAGACATCGCCGACCTTGCCGATCGACGACGCGCCGATGCCGATCAGATCGCAGTCCGCCTGCGTGCTGTAGCCCTGAAAATTGCGCTGCAGCGTGCCCGCTTCGAGCGCGCGCGCGAGCGGGTCGCCGGGCAGCGCGAAGTGATCCATGCCGATATACACGTAGCCCGCCTCGCTCATGCGCCCGATCACGCGCTCCAGAATGGCGAGGCGCACGGCGGGCGAGGGCAGCGCGCTTTCGTCGATCTGCCGCTGCATCTTGAAAAGCGACGGCATGTGCGCATAGCCGAACACGGAAACGCGATCCGGCGCGAGGCCGATGATCGCGTCGAGCGTGCGCGAAAAGCTCTCCACGGTCTGATGCGGCAGGCCGTAAATCAGGTCGACGCTCACCGACCCGAAGCCGTGGCGACGCGCGGCGTCGAGCACGGTTTGGGTCATCGCGCGCGGCTGGATGCGGTTGACCGCGCGCTGCACGCGCTCGTCGAAGTCCTGCACGCCGAGGCTCAGCCGATTGAAGCCGAGCTCGCGCAACACCGCGATCGTGTCCGCCGAGGCCTCGCGCGGATCGACTTCGATCGAATATTCGGCGTGCTCGTCGGGCACGAGGTTGAAGTGCGCCGCGGTCGCGGACATCAGCTCGGCCATTTCGTCGTGCGAGAGAAAAGTCGGCGTGCCGCCGCCCCAGTGAAGCTGCGTGACGGGACGCGACGGGTCGAAGAGCGCGGCCTGCATCGCCAGTTCGCGCTTCATGCGATCGAGATACGGCCGTGCGTGCGCGCGATTCTTCGTCGCGACCTTGTTGCAGCCGCAGTAGAAACAGACGGTGTCGCAGAACGGAATGTGGAAATAGAGCGAGAGCGGGGCGTTTGCCGGGCCACGGTGCGCGGCTTCGCGGTAATGCGCGGCGTCGAAAGAATCGGTGAACTGGACGGCGGTCGGATACGACGTGTAGCGCGGGCCGTGCGCGTCGTAGCGCGCGAGCAGGTCGGGGCGGAAAAGCGGAGCGGCGGCATTCATGGCGGGCCTCGGGGGAACGTCCGAGTGTAGAGCGACCCTGTGCGCCCGCATTGCGCGATAAAGTCGCAGCCGGCCGGCAGCGGTTTGACGAAACGCAAAGGCAATGCATGGGACAATACCGCGTTGATTCGTTGTCTTCGCGCAGTCCATCCCGTCATGTCGATTGATTCTTCGCCTCATGCATGCCGCGAGGCCTGCGGCGCCTGTTGCATCGCGCCTTCCATTTCGAGCTCGATTCCGGGGATGCCGGAGGGCAAACCCGCGGGCGAGCGCTGCATCCAGCTCGGCGACGATCTGCGCTGCATGATTTTCGGCGATCCGCGCAGGCCGGCGTGCTGCGGCGGATTGCAGCCCGCGGGAGAGATGTGCGGCGAGACGCGCGAGCATGCATTGACGTGGATCGCGCGGCTGGAGCGCGAAACCCGGCCGTGATGGACATGACAACGGCGACAGCGGCCCGCGACGCAACTGTGACGGGGATCGACGGTCCAAGTCCCGAACCGCGCCGCACGGCGCCGACTTGAAGAACACGCTCTGGAGGATCACGCATGACGGAACCCGTCGCGCCGCTGCGGCGCCGGTTCGTGCTGACAGGACTGCTGTCGCTGCCCGCACTCGCATTCACATCGATCGCGCAGGCCGCGTCGAATTCGATATTTCCATTTATTCCGGATCACTACACATTTTCGACGCAGCAAGTCCAGGACGCGGTCAGCCGCAAGTTCCCGCTGCAGCGCACGGCCTCGCAGATCTTCGATATCGTTCTGAGCCATCCCGTCGTGGGCATGGCGGCGGATCGCAATCGCGTGACGGTGCGCGTCGATGCGCGTCTCGCGACGCCCTTCATGCCGAATCCCGTGAACGGCGCGTTCACGCTCTCCACACAACTCGGCTACGACGCGCCGAGCCGCTCGGTCATTCTCGTTTCGCCAACCGTTGACGACGCGCAGTTTACCGGTGACGCCGCGCAGTACAACCAGCAGATCGCCGGGGTCGGCGCGCAGCTCGCCGCGCAACTGCTCGATCGCTATCCGATCCACACCTTCAAGCCCGAAGAACTCCAGTTCGCCGGCGTGTCTTACGAACCCGGTACAATCACAGTCCTTACAAACGGCATACGTGTGCAGATTGTTGAGAAGTAACTCGAAAACCCCGCGCACGGTGCTTTACAAACAACGGCTATAACGGCGAACAAGGGCTGCGGATGGACTGGATACTGATGGTTAAGGCGCTCATTCTGGGCATCGTCGAGGGCTTGACCGAATTTCTGCCGGTGTCGAGCACGGGGCATCTGATTGTGGCGGGCAGTCTCCTGAACTTCACCGACGCCCAGTCGAAAACATTCGACGTCGTCATTCAGTTCGGCGCGATCCTCGCGATCTGCTGGGAATATCGCGCGAAGATCGGCGCGGTGGTGACCGGGCTGCCGGCGCGCACGGAAGCGCGGCGCTTCACGCTCAACCTGATCATCGCGACAATTCCGGCCGTCGTGCTCGGCCTGATGTTCGAGAAGAACATCAAGGCGGTGCTGTTCTCGCCGGTGCCGGTGTCGGTCGCGCTGATCATCGGCGGGATCGTGATTCTCTGGGCCGAGGCGCGGCAGCGCGAGCGCGGCGTCGCGCCGCGCGTCACCTCCGTCGACGATCTCTCCTACGCGGACGCCTTCAAGGTGGGACTCGCGCAATGCTTCGCGCTGATTCCCGGCACCTCGCGTTCCGGTGCGACGATCATCGGCGGCATGCTGTTCGGGCTCGAGCGGCGCGTCGCCACGGAGTTCTCGTTCTTCCTCGCCATTCCGATCATCTTCGGCGCGACGCTCTATGAAATGGCCAAGTACTGGCGCACGCTTACCGTCGACGATATCAGCCTGTTCGCGATCGGGCTCGTGGCCGCGTTCGTGAGCGCGTTCGTGTGCGTGCGCTGGCTGCTGCGCTACGTCGCGTCGCACGATTTCACCGCGTTCGCGTGGTATCGCATCGGCTTCGGCCTGCTGATTCTGATCGTCGGATATAGCGGCGGCCTGAGCTGGGCCGACTGAACCGGGGCCGATTGAATCGGGCAGCGCCTCAATGACAAATCGCCACGGCTTGCCGTGGCGATTTCGTTTCCTACGCTGCTTTTTCGCGTTTGCTTCGCGCTGTCCTGACGCTTCAGCGGCGACGGAACATCAGGTCCCATACGCCGTGTCCGAGGCGCAGTCCGCGTCGCTCGAATTTCGTGACCGGACGGAAATCCGGGCGCGGCGCGTAGCCGTCGGCGGTGTTTTCGAGCGCGGGTTCTGCCGAAAGCACGTCGAGCATCTGCTCGGCGTAGTTCTGCCAGTCCGTCGCCAGATGGATGTAGCCGCCCGGTTTGATGCGCGCGACGAGTTGCGCGACGAACTTCGGCTGGATCAGGCGCCGCTTGTGATGCCGCGCCTTGTGCCACGGGTCGGGAAAATAGATGTGCACGCCGTCGAGGCTGTCGGGCGCGATCATGTGTTCGAGCACTTCCACGGCGTCGTGCTGAAGGATGCGGATATTGCCGAGCCCTTGCTCGCCGATCAGCTTCAGCAGCGCGCCGACACCCGGCTCGTGCACTTCCACGCCGATGAAATCGTCGCCCGGACGCGCGGCGGCGATTTCCGCCGTGGTCGCGCCCATGCCGAAGCCGATCTCCAGCACGCGCGGCGCCTCGCGGCCGAACACGGCGCCCCAGTCGGCGACTTGCGGTGCATAGGGCACGACATACCGCGGACCGAGTTCGTCGATGGCGCGTTGCTGGCCCACCGAGACGCGGCCCGCCCGCGTGACGAAACTGCGGATGCGGCGATGACGCAATGGGGAGTTGTCGCTTGCACCGGCGTCTTTGGCGTCGGCGGCTTCGTCGATGGGATCGTGGTTCATGGCGCGGCGGTACTGGAGACTGCGGGAAACTAAAAAGCCGCCTCGAAGGCGGCTTTCGCGGTAATTCTGTGTGATTCTGCGGCGATGCTGGAGCGGGCGATGGGAATCGAACCCACGTCTGTAGCTTGGGAAGCTACGGTAATGGCCATTATACGACGCCCGCGTGAGCCGCATATTGTAAGCGCAACGCGCCCGGGGGCGCAATTGCGCGGCGGTCTCCGGGGCTTCAGATCCCGAACAGCGTCATCGATACGGCGAGCCGCGTCACCACCATCAACAGCACCTGCACGATCACGAACAGCAGGATCGGCGAAAGGTCGATGCCGCCCAGCCGCGGCAGCATGCGCCGCAGCGGATCGAGGAACGGCGCGGTGATCTGATAGAGCAGCGGCATCGCCGGCGACTGCGGATTGAGCCACGACAGCAGCGCCATCAGGATCGTCATCCAGATGATCAGGTTCAGCGCCCATTTGACGACGGTCAGCACCGCGACGAGCAGGAGCATCGGCAGCATGAGCATCGGATCGACGCCCGCGAGCACGACCATCAGCGTGATATAGACCGCCGACGCGATGAACGCCGCGAGAATGCTCGCCCAGTCGATCTTGCCGCTGGGCAGGATCTTGCGCAGCGGCAGCACGATCCAGTTGGTCGCCTGCATCACGGCATTGGAAACCGGGTTGTACGGCGGCATGCGCACGACCTGCATCCATGCGCGCAGCAGCAGCGCCGCGCCGAACAGGGTGAAAACGGTGTTGAGCAGAAAACGGGCGATATCGCCGAACATCTCGGGTCCTCTTGGATGCATGCGCAGCGTCGCGACTGCGGCGGGTCGAATGAGCGAAGCGTGAAACGGAAATACGGCGGGACTAGCGGGCGCCGCGCCGCCCTCGTTCGAGACGGGCGTCGTGGGCAGGGTCGCGGCGCTCGCTTGCGCGGCGCGATGCGTGAAATCGGATCTCGATCATTGTTCGTTCTCTTGACTGGACTTCTTTTCCCCGATGCCATCGCGGCGCGCGCGGCGATGCACCGGACGCTGCGCCGAGCGATTGCGTTTCGCGATTGTCTTTGCGGCGGCCTGGAACCCCGCCCACCGGGCCTGCTCGGTGGGGCGCCGGTCGTCACCATAACACGGCTTGGCGGCGGCTTGGGGACGCTGTCGCACGCGGCGCCGGCGATTGACGCATCCGTTCGTCCCGCGATGAATGAAAGTCGCTCGTAAGGGATGTTTCGCGCAAAACGCCAGCATCGGAAAACCCTAGTGTTGGTATTTTGAGACGAACGCGAAAAGCGCATTTCCCGCAAAACTGGCAGGATATAAATACGGAAAGCGAAAGAGAATCGGCAAGGGCAGGACACCGGGCGCACGTGCGGGTTTGCATGGTCCGGAGTCGCACGCGGCACGTCGGAGCCGCCGGAATACCGGCTCGATAGTGAGGATTATTTCCAGCGCGGGATTTTTCGGGCCAAAACGGCATGTTTGATGCTGAATGTGGTTAAAGCCACATCGATGCCGCGGTTTGGTTCCTTTGCGCACAAAGATGAACGAACTCAGCGCGAAATACTAAAGACAACACGGATTCGACGGAAAAGACCGGCTGGCACACATTCCGGCCTTTTCATGAGGTTTCATTCGCTACGTTCGGAGGTCGCCATGAGCATTTTCTCTTATCGAAAGCATCTGCGATTCTTGAGCCAGGCCCAGCGTCGACGCTGGTGGGACCAGAAAAAGCGCCTCACGCCGCGAGTCGTGATCGGCGGGGCGTATGTGCCGCCGAATGTCACGCGCGAATTCGCCTATGTGAAGGTGGGCTGAAGGCGAATTCTTAAGAGTTTCCAGTAATACATTAAAAGCCCCGCCGGGCAGCCAGTCCGGCGGGGCTTTTACGTTCAATTGTAAATAGTCGTTACGGATGTTTTTCGGTCGCTTCCGGAACGCGATGCACATGGTTCGCGCAAGTCCGTCGAATGGTCGTTCGGAGGCGGCTCGCCAAAGCCGTCTGGCTTTCAGATCTGAAGGCACGTTAAGGAACTTGCAATTTGCAACAAATGGTCTCTGCGACAGATGTCCTTTTTCGCTAAATTAAGTTCATACCGTCGCTCATCTGCCTCGTGGACAGGCATCGTGCGAAGCGGCGAGGAGAACTAAAGTGAAAAAGCTCGGTGGTTTGTTGGTGGCAGGCGCGCTCGGCGTCGGTCTGGTCGGAGCGGCGCAGGCGCATGTTTCGGTGGGTGTCGGTATCGGGGTGCCGGCTTATCCGGTGTACGCCGCGCCTCCCGCGCCGGTGTATGTGGCGCCCCCGCAGCCGGTGTACGTCGCGCCGCCTCCGCCTGTGGTGTATGCGCCGCCGCCTGCGGTGGTCGTCGGCGGTTATGGCGGTTATGGCGGCTATGGTTACTACGGCCGGCCGTATTATCGTCATCACGGTTATTACCGTCACGGACCGGGCTACTGGCGCCATTGAACGGCGGCGAGGGCGAAGAAAAGGCGATGCCAGCGTGCATCGCCTTTTTTGTTTGGGAGCGGCTAATCCAGGCGTTTTTGCGTTCCGCCGTGGAACTGGGAAAATGGTGCTTCCCTTCACCTTCCCCCGACTCCGATGTCCTCACTTCCCGCCCCCACTTTCGATGACGTCGCCGACGCCGCCCGGCGCATCGAAGGATTTGCACACCGCACACCCGTCCTGACTTCACGCACCGCCGACGAAATCGCCGGTGCATCGCTCTTCTTCAAGTGCGAAAACTTTCAGCGCATGGGCGCGTTCAAGTTTCGCGGCGCGTACAACGCCATCTCCCATTTCGACGAACGCCAGCGCGCGGCCGGCGTCATCACGTACTCGTCGGGCAATCACGCACAGGCGATCGCGCTGTCCGCGAAGCTCGCCGGCATCCGCGCGACGATCGTCATGCCCGAGGACGCGCCCGCCGCGAAGATGGAAGCCACGCGCGGCTACGGCGGCGAAGTGATCACGTACGACCGCTACACGCAGAATCGTGAGGAAATCGGCCGCAAGCTCGCGGAGGAGCGCGGCATGACGCTGATTCCGCCTTACGACCATCCGCACGTCATCGCGGGGCAGGGCACGGCGGCCAAGGAACTGATCGAGGAAGCCGGTCCGCTCGACTACCTTTTCGTGTGTCTGGGCGGCGGCGGGCTCATCGGCGGATGCGCGCTCGCCGCCGCCGCGCTCGCGCCCGATTGCAAGGTGATCGGCGTCGAGCCGGAAGCGGGCAACGACGCGCAGCAGTCGCTTGCGCGCGGCGAGATCGTGCATATCGATGTGCCGCGCACCATCGCCGATGGCGCCGCGGCCACGCATGTCGGCGAATACAACTTCCCGATCATCCAGCGTCATGTGGACCGGATCGTGACCGTGAGCGATCCGCAACTCGTCGAGACCCTGCGATTCTTCGCGCAACGCATGAAGATGGTCGTCGAGCCGACCGGCTGTCTCGCGGCGGCGGCGGTGCTGCAGAAGATCGTGCCGGTGGCAGGCAAGCGCGTCGGCGTGATCGTGTCCGGCGGCAACGTGGATCTGGCGAAGCTGTCGCAGTACCTCGCCTAGAACGCGTGCGGACGAATCGTCACGACGCCGCGTTCACGATCAGATCGCGGTATCCGTTGACGATCACGCTGTACGAGAAGTACGCGAACAGCACGGCGGACATTACATGGCAGGCGCGCAGGAGTTTCGTTCCGGCGCGCTTCCTGCCGTGGCTCGCGAGCGTGCAGATGAACAGCGTCCAGCCGAGCCCGCCGCAGAAAAAGCCGGTCAGAAACACGGACGCGCTCACGGGACTCGTCGCGCCGGCTTTCGCGATGAGCGCGCCGCCCACCGCCGCGAACCACAGAATGGCGCTCGGCGACGACACCGCGAGCAGAAATCCGCGCACGAAGCTTTTCCAGTGGTTCGGACGCGGCGTGCTGAAATCCGCTTCGCCTTCGACGGGCGGCGCGGATGCCGGATTGAGCGCCTCGCGCGCCATCTTCCAGGTGAGGAACAGGAGCACGATGGCGCCGCCGATCCACACGACCCAGCGCACCGCGGAAAACTGCAGCAGCGCCGACATGCCCGCGAGCGCGAGCGCAGCATAGAACAGATCGCCGAAACAGGTGCCGAGGCCGAGCACGAGTCCGGGCTTGAAACCGTGCGACAACGCGAGCGAAATGATCGCGACGTTGGCGATTCCGATATCCAGACACAGCGACAGCGACAGAAAAAAACCGTCCGACAGCAACGACCACGAATGCATTTTTATTGTTGGTGATGGTTTAACGTGAAGCCGACATCGAGACGGCCCGTGGGCACGCCCATCGTGTTGCGCGTGGCCGGATTGCGATAGGCCGCGAGCGCGTCGCGCTGTTCCTGCGTGCCGACGCCCAGCAGGTCGAGCACATGAACGACGACCGCGTTCAGCACCGACGTGTTGCCGTCTTCGACCTTGATCGCGATGCCGAGCGCGCCTTGCTCGCGCCGCATGCCGATCGCGTAGCTCGCATCCGCGCCGGTCTTGCCGACGAGCGCGCCGCCGAACGCCTGCATCAGCAGCGTGCAGAAGCGGCCTTCGCCCGCGACGAGTTCGGGATGCGACGTCATCGCGCGATGAATCCGCGCGAGCGGCGAGCCGTCGGGCGCGGCGGCGATCTTCATATAGAGCCGGGCGAGACGCTCCAGCGCGAAGGCGGGCGTCGGCAGATTGCAGCCGTCGATGGCCCATTGCACGGCGTCGGCGGGAAGATCGAGCGCGCGCGCCATGGTGCGCTTCACGTGTTGCTGCAGCGGATGGGCGGGCAGGTGATAGCCGTCGAGCGGCGCGTCCATGGCGCGAGCGCCCGCGAGCATGCCGGCGTGCTTGCCGGAGCAGTTGCTGCACACGGCGGTGGGCGTGAAATCGCGTTTGATCCAGTCGCGATGAACGGCGTCGGAAATCGGCGGATGGCCGCCGCAGCGCAGATCGCTTTCGCTTGCGTGCGCCTTGGCGAGCATCGCGCGGGCGCGCTCGATATGGCGCGGCTCGCTGCTGTGCGAACCGCACATGAGCGCGAGGTCTTCGTCGGTGAAGCCGAAGCGCTCGAGCGCGCCGGTCTCGATGACCGCGAGCGCCTGCGCGGGCTTCGCCGCCGAGCGCGGCAGCGTCACGCGAGACGGATCGCCGAAGGAATGCACGAGGCGGCCGTCCGCATCGACGACGGCGACATGCGCCGCGTGCGTGTTCTCGACGACATCGCCTCGATAGAGCGTGGCTGCGATCATGACGGTTTATCCAGTCCGAGTTCGCTCCAGAGCGTATCGACGCGGCGCTTGACGGCTTCGTCCATCACGATCGGGCGGCCCCACTCGCGGTTCGTCTCGCCGGGCCACTTGTTGGTCGCGTCCAGCCCCATCTTCGAGCCGAGCCCCGCGACCGGCGACGCGAAATCGAGATAGTCGATCGGCGTGTTGTCGACCATCACGGTGTCGCGCACGGGATCGACGCGCGTCGTGATCGCCCAGATGACTTCCTTCCAGTCGCGCACGTTCACGTCCTCGTCCACGACGACGATGAATTTGGTGTACATGAACTGCCGCAGGAAGCTCCACACGCCGAACATCACGCGTTTGGCGTGGCCGGCGTAACTCTTCTTCATCTGCACGATCGCCATGCGATAGCTGCAGCCCTCGGGCGGCAGATAGAAGTCGGTGATCTCGGTGAACTGCTTCTGCAGGAGCGGCACGAAGACTTCGTTCAGCGCGACGCCGAGCACGGCCGGCTCGTCGGGCGGCTTGCCGGTGTAGGTCGAATGGAAGAGGGCGTCGCGGCGCATCGTGATCTTCTCGACCGTGAAGACCGGAAACCACTCCTGCTCGTTGTAATAGCCGGTGTGATCGCCGTACGGTCCTTCGAGCGCGTGCTCGTATTTCGCGGCCGCGGACGCCGACGGACGCGGCGGCGCGCCTTTCGGCGCGGGCGGCACCGGGCCTTCCTGCGGATAGATGAAGCCCTCGAGCACGATCTCCGCGCGCGCGGGCACCTGCAGCGTATCCACGCCCGGCGTGAGGCACTTGGCGAGCTCGGTACGCGAACCGCGCAGCAGCCCGGCGAACTGATATTCGGAGAGCGAATCCGGCACGGGCGTCACGGCGCCGAGTATGGTCGCGGGATCGGCGCCCAGCACGACCGCGACCGGATACGGTTTGCCTGGATTGGCGAGCGCGAACTCGCGAAAATCGAGTGCGCCGCCGCGATGCGCGAGCCAGCGCATGATGAGCTTGTTGCGCCCGATGAGCTGTTGCCGATAGATGCCGAGATTCTGGCGCGGCTTGTTGGGCCCGCGCGTGACCGTGAGGCCCCACGTGAGCAGCGGTCCGGCGTCGCCGGGCCAGCACGTTTGAATGGGCAGCCGGGTCAGATCGACGTCCTTGCCTTCCCACACGACTTCCTGGCAGGGCGGCGCGCTGACTGATTTAGGCGCCATGTCCCAGACCGCCTTGGCTAGCGAGAGCAGTTTGCCTGCGTCCTTCAGGCCGCGCGGCGGCTCGGGTTCCTTGAGTGCCGACAGCAACCTTCCGACGTCGCGCAACGAACTCAGCGCGGCGACGTCGCTGTTGAGGTTGACGCCGGCGCCGGCATCGCCGCCGCTCTGAACCTCAGTTTCGATGCCCATGCCGAGCGCCACGCGCCGGGTCGTGCCGAAAAGGTTCGCGAGCACGGGCATCGTGTGACCGGTGGGGGCTTCGAAGAGCAGCGCCGGTCCGCCCGCACGCAATACGCGATCGGAGATTTCGGTGATTTCGAGAACGGGGGAAACGGGCTGCCGAATGCGGCGGAGTTCACCCGACGCCTCCAGGCGAGCGGTGAAGTCGCGCAGATCTTTGTATTTCATCGATGGTCGTAGTTGGACTCGAAGACGCCCGAAGCACGAGACGCAAAGGAACGGGACGGCTACGGGGACGGCTGCGCGCTGGGCGATTGTCGATTTTACCTGCGTCCGCGTCCGTGCGTTTGGAGACATTCAGCGAAATCCGCTGGGAATAGCCCGCGAGCCGTGCCTTTCCGACACTGAACACCGTTCAATATAACTGTAAGTAATTGAAACGATTGTCTATAGCATTGACGGATCATTTAACCCTGTTAGAATCCGTTGGCATCCTTTGCAGGTTTTGAAACTTTTTACCTCTGCCTCAGGCTTTTTGGACGCACATGCGTCGCCTGCGCCGTTCCTGCCCGGCGACTCGTGGCTGTTGGTTGTCATGGCCGGCGTTTCTCACGCCGGTTTTTCGCGTGGAAAGCCATCTGCGCACCCAGGGCATGTCGTTCGTGCCGCGCAACCCGGCGCTTTGCCGGACCGGCTTTCCCGACGGCGCATGCCGTATCCCCGATGCCGCTTATGCTTGCCAAGCGCGAGCGGTGTCTGATTTGTGCTTCGAATATGGGCTTTATTCGTATTCATCTGCGCAAATCATGCAAATTGGGAGCACCGATGAACGCTTGGTTATCGTGGGGTTCCGACACCCGCATCGCGCAGATCGTGCGCATTGCGTTACGTCGCGGACGCCGTTTGAGTCACCATCTCTTCAGCTTGGTTGGCTGTGTGGCCGTCGTCACGGCCGTTGCACTCTGGTTGTTGCCTTCGTGGCGTACCACTTTCGCTGCAAGGATCATGCCCTTTGTGTCCGCCGCGGTTCAGGCCGGACCCGCGCGCCTGCTCGCCGGACAGCCGCTGCCGCCGTTCTCGGCGGTGCACCGTCCGTCGAATGATCCGATGCTGCCCGCGAATCTCGCGTCCAACGCGGTGTCGGCGCAATCCAAGGCGGCCGCCAATACGGCGCCGTCGCTCGGCGCGGTTGCGACCGACGACGCAAGCACCCGTCACCTCACCGGCGGCATCAGCCTCGCGGTGTCGCCCAACGGGCTCGATCCGCGCACGATGCCGTCCGTCGGCATGCTGGCGAGCATGATTCCGGCGCAGCGCGTCGTCGCCGATGCGCGCGACGACCGCGTCCTCGTCTCCACGCGCGAGCAGAAACTGGTCGCGAACTTCATCGCGCGCCGTTATCGCGTGGCGGAAGATCCGGTGGCCGAACTCGTGCGCGCCGCGTTCGACACGGGCCGCGAAGTCGGTCTCGACCCGCTGCTCCTGCTCTCCGTGATGGCGATCGAATCCGGCTTCAATCCGTATGCGGAAAGCGGCGTCGGCGCGCAGGGCCTGATGCAGGTCATGTCGAAGGTCCATTCCGACAAATTCCAGTACTTCGGCGGCTCCCACGCGGCGCTCGATCCGCTCGCGAACATCAAGGTCGGCGCGCTCGTGCTGAAGGATTGCATCGCGCGCGGCGGCTCGGTGGCGGGCGGTCTGCGCTATTACGTCGGCTCGACCACGCAGGACGACGGCGGCTACGGCGCCAAGGTGCTGGCCGAGCGCTCGCGTCTGCGCGATGTCGCACGCGGCCGCAACGTGCCGATCAACGCACCGCAGGCGCCGGTTCAGGCCGCGCCGAAGCAGGTGTTGGCGTCGACCTCGGCGGACAGCGGCAAGCGCGTGCATATGACGATCGATTCGTCGAAGAAGTCGGGCTCGCAGGACGAGGGCGACAGCGAACCGAAGCACGTCGCATCGGCGGAGTTCGGCGCTTGAGTTTTTTGCGCCGAGTCTGCGCGAAAGCGTCGGATGAATGAGAAAAGGGCACCCGCGGGTGCCCTTTTTGTTTGTCCGGCGCCTGAGCAGGCCGTCGTGAGCCGACTATCGGCTGAACAGCGAACCCAGCCGCTGGACCGCTTCCTCCAGCTTCGAATACGCCGTCGCATACGAAAGACGGATGTAGCGCTCCGGCGCGTGAAAGCCGAAATCCGCGCCCGGCACGAGCACGACGCCCGCGTCGTGCAGCATCGAATGGGTCAGCGCGTCGCTGTTGCCGGCGGCGGGATGGCGGACGGTGGTCGTGTCCGCGTAGACGTAGAACGCGCCGTCGGGGATGACCGGCACGCCGAAGCCGAGCGAACGCAGCGCCGGCACGATGTAATCGCGCCGCCGCTTGAATTCGAGCCGGCGCGCTTCGTAGATCGCAATCGTCTCGGGTTCGAAACACGCGAGCGCCGCGTGCTGCGCGAGCGCCGACGCGCAGATGAACAGATTCTGCGAAAGCTTCTCGACGGCGGCGACCATCGCATGCGGCACCACGAGCCAGCCGAGCCGCCAGCCGGTCATGTTGAAATACTTCGAGAAACTGTTGACCGTGACGACGTCGTCGCCGAAGGAGAGCGCGGACACGGGTTTCGCGTCGTAGCTCAGGCCCTGATAGATTTCGTCGACGATTGTAAAGCCGCCGCGCGCGCGCACCTTGTCCACGATGCGCCGCAATTCGCCCGGCTCGATCGACGTGCCCGTCGGGTTCGACGGCGATGCGAGCAGCACGCCGCGCGTGGCCGGCCCCCAATGCGACTCGACTTGCTCCGCCGTCAGCTGGAAACGCTCGGCCGGACCGCTCGGAATGAGAACCGGTTTGCCGTCGGCGGCCGACACGAAGTGCCGGTTGCACGGATAGCAGGGATCGGGCATCAGGACTTCGTCGCCGTGATCGACGAGCGCCATGCACGCGAGCAGCAGCGCCGCCGACGCGCCCGCCGTCACGACGATGCGCTCCGGATCGACGTCGAGCCCGAACGTGTCGCGATAATGCCGCGCGATCGCCTCGCGCAGCGGCGTGATGCCGAGCGCGTTGGTGTACTGCGTGACGCCGCGCTTCAGCGCGTCGGCGGCGGCGTGCGTCACCGGCTCGGGCGCGGTGAAATCCGGCTCGCCGATGCTCATGTGGATGACATCGCGCCCGGCGCGTTCGAGCGCCTGCGCTTCCTTCATCAGTTCCATCACGTAGAAAGGCTCGATCGCGTTCACGCGCGAGGCGAGCCTGACCAGCGGTTCCGACGCGTGGTTCATTCAGGCACCGCGTCCGCGCGCCTGTGCTTCGGCGGGACGCATCGCGACGGCGAGCTTGTCCAGCACGCCGTTCACGTACTTGTAACCGTCCGAGCCGCCGAAGGTTTTCGTGAGTTCCACTGCTTCGTTGATGACGACGCGATACGGCACGTCGATGTGATGCTTGAATTCGAACGCGGCGACCAGCAGCACGGCGCGCTCGACCGGCGACAACTGCTCGATCGGACGGTCCAGGCACGGTTGCAATTGCGCGGAAAGCGCGTCGGATTCCTTGATCACGCCGTGCAGGATCGCGTCGAGATGCGCCTGATCGGCCTTGTCGAAGCCTTGCGCGTTGCGCAGTTGCGCGTCGATTTCGCCGGCGGGCGCGCCCGACAGCAGCCACTGATAAAGCCCTTGCGTCGCGAGTTCGCGCGAACGGCGTCGTGCGCTCTTCATGCGCGGTCCTCGTCTTCGTCTTCGTCTTCTTCGTCGCCGCCGAGCTGTTCGAGCGCGACGGACAGATTCGCCATTTCGACCGCCACGCGTGCGGCGTCGCGGCCTTTTTCGGTCATGCGGGCGACGGCCTGCTCGTCGTTCTCGGTGGTCAGCACGGCGTTGGCGACCGGAATGCCGAAGTCGAGCGCGATGCGCGACACGCCCGCGCCGCTCTCGTTCGACACGAGCTCGAAGTGATACGTCTCGCCGCGAACCACGGCGCCGAGCGCGATGAGCGCGTCGAACTGGCCGGATTCCGCGAGCTTTTGCAACGCGAGCGGAATCTCGAGTGCGCCGGGCACGGTGACGAGCAGCACGTCCTGGCCGATCACGCCGAGGCGTTCCAGCTCCTCGATGCACGCGTCGGCGAGGCCGTTGCACACCGGTTCGTTGAAGCGCGACTGCACGATGCCGATGCGCAAGCCGTCACCGTCGAGGTTCGGCTGATATTGTCCGATTTCCATAAATGGGTCCTTCGCCTGGAATTGTCTGGGAATGTTTGAACGGGCGGGTCCGGCCGGTCTCAGGCCGAGCGCAACTGGGTGACGCCCGGCTCGGACGGCGCGGCGGTAGCGGGGCAGCCGGGCATCGGCACGAAGCCGGTCACTTCGAGTCCGTAGCCCGACATGCTGCCGAGCTTGCGCGGATTCGCAAGCACCTGCATCTTGCCGACGCCCAGATCGCGCAGAATCTGCGCGCCGATGCCGTAAGTCTTGAAATCGATCGGGCGGCGCTGCAGCACGGCCGCCTTTTCCTTCTGGTCGAACGCGCGGAACACGTCGACGAGATGTTCCTTCGTGTCGCCGCAATTGAGCATGACGACCACGCCGAGATCGCTCGCGGCGATTTCCTTCATCGCGGCGTCGATGGTCCACGAGTGGGTAGACGAATCGATTTCGAGCAGATCGAGCACCGACAGCGGCTCGTGCACGCGCACCGGCGTCTCGCGATCGGGACGCGGCGTGCCGCGCACGAGTGCGATATGCGGCGAATGCGTCGGCTCGTCGCGGTACAGCACCGCGCGGAACGGGCCGTGCGCGGTCTGCATCGTGCGTTCGCACACTTTCTCGATGATCGATTCGGTGCGGCTGCGGTAATGGATCAGATCGGCGATGGTGCCGATCTTGATGCCGTGCTGCTCGCCGAATTCGATGAGATCGGGCAGACGCGCCATCTCGCCGTCGTCCTTGATGATTTCGCAGATCACCGCGGCCGGCGTCAGGCCCGCGAGCGCCGTGAAGTCGCAGCCGGCTTCCGTGTGACCGGCGCGCACGAGCACGCCGCCCGGCTGCGCCATGATCGGGAACACGTGACCCGGCTGGACGATGTCTTCGGGACGCGCGTCGTGCGCGACCGCCGCCGCGATGGTTTTCGCGCGATCGGCGGCGGAAATGCCCGTGGTGACGCCTTCGGCCGCCTCGATGCTCACGGTGAACGCCGTGCCGTATTGCGTGCCGTTGCGGTGCGTCATGAGCGGCAGGTTCAACTGCCTGCAGCGTTCCTGCGTGAGCGTGAGGCAGATGAGCCCGCGGCCGAATTTCGCCATGAAGTTGATGGCTTCCGGCGTGACGAATTCAGCGGCGATGACGAGATCGCCTTCGTTTTCGCGGTCTTCTTCGTCGACGAGGATCACCATCCGGCCGGCTTTCAGTTCAGCGATGATCTCGGGAGTGGCGGCGAGCGACATGATGACGTCCCGTACGGGTCCGGTTTGGGGAAAGCGCGTATTTTACGCCACGGCCGATGTCCGGTCGGAGAAATCGGCGGCCGGGCCGGTGCGGGACGGCCTATGTCTTTCGGACGAATGATGCAAAAGCGCCGCGCCTGAGACACTGGGCGCTTCCAGGCTCTCGTGGCTTCGGAATTCGGCGCGGGAAACCGGCCGCTTTACGCTGGAATCAAGCCGGAATCACGACGCGCTCATCATCCGCTCGACGTAGCGCGCGATCAGATCGATTTCCAGATTGACCTTCGAGCCGGCTCTGAGCGCGCGCAGCGTGGTCACTTCGACGGTATGCGGAATCAGGTTGATGGAGAATTCGCAGCCATCGGCGCCATCCGTGACGGAATTGACAGTGAGACTCACGCCATTGACCGTCACCGAGCCCTTGTAGGCCAGATATTTGCCGATTTCTTTTGGCGCGACAATGCGCAGTTCGTGCGATTCGCCCACCGGCTCGAACTTCGAGACGACGCCCAGACCGTCGACATGACCCGAGACGAGGTGGCCGCCGAGCCGGTCGTGCGCGCGCAACGCCTTCTCCAGATTCACGTCCGCGCCCGCGTCGCCGAGGCCGACAGTCTTGTTGAGGCTTTCGCGCGATACATCGACATCGAATGCATCGGCCGACTTCCGGATGACCGTCATGCAGGCGCCCTGAATGGCGATGCTGTCGCCGAGTTCGACATCGGCGAGATCGAGGCCGCCCGCGGCGACCGTCAGACGCACGCCCGCTTGCGGTTCCGAACCGAGCGGCGCGATTTTTTCGATGCGGCCCACCGCCGCGACAATTCCGGTAAACATCTCGAGCGTTCCTTTAAGTCCAGACGTGATTCAGCGCAATTCGCTGGCGACATTCGCCTCGGCGAAGCGCGCGAGAATGCGCAGATCGTCGCCGAGCCGGTCGATGCGATGAAACTTCAGATGCGGCCGCGCATCGAGCGTCGCGGGCGGCGCGAAGTCGAACATGCCGGGCGAGCTGCCGAGCAGACTCGGCGCGAGATAGACCAGCAGCTCGTCGACGCAGCCTTCGCGCAGCAGCGAGCCGTTCAGCTTGTGGCCCGCTTCCACGTGCAGTTCGTTGATGCCGCGATCGGCGAGCGCCGTAAGCATCGCGGGCAGATCGACCTTGCCGTGCTCGTTCGCCAGCTCGATCAGATCCGCGCCCTTGTCGCGCAGCGCCTCGATGCGCGCGGGATCGGCGCCGGCGGCGTGGAAGATCCACGGCGGCGCGCCGTTGAGAATATGGGCGTGCATCGGCACGTCGAGCCGGCTGTCGATCAGCACGCGCTGCGGCTGGCGCGGCGTGTCGACGGCGCGCACGGTCAGTTGCGGATCGTCCTCGCGCACGGTGCCGATGCCCGTCAGGATCGCGCAGGCGCGGGCGCGCCACGCGTGGCCGTCCGCGCGCGCGTCCTCGCCGGTGATCCACTGGCTCTCGCCGGTAGGCAAGCCGGTGCGGCCGTCGAGCGTCGCGGCCACCTTCATGCGCACCCACGGACGCCTGCGCGTCATGCGCGACACGAAGCCGATGTTCATCTCGTGCGCTTCGTTCGCGAGCAGGCCGCAGCGCACGTCGACGCCCGCGTCGCGCAGCATCGTGAGACCGCGCCCCGATACGGCCGGGTTCGGATCTTCCATCGCGGCGATCACTTTCTCGACGTGCGCGTCGATGAGCGCGTGCGCGCACGGCGGCGTGCGCCCGAAGTGGCTGCACGGCTCGAGCGTCACATACGCGGTCGCGCCGCGCGGATCCTTGCCGCGTGCGCGGGCGTCCTTCAGCGCGCGCACTTCGGCGTGATCCTGGCCGGCCGGCTGCGTGAAGCCCATGCCGATCACTTCGCCGTTCTTGACGAGCACGCAGCCGACGCGCGGGTTCGGCGTCGTCGTGTACATGCCGCGCGAGGCCAGCGCCAGCGCGCGTTCCATGTGGGTGAAGTCGGTTTGCGAGAACATCGGCGGGGCCCGGGCGCGTCAGGCCGCGAGCGACGCGAACGCGCCGCGCGCCGCGTCGAGCGTCGCGCCGATCACGGCGTCGTCGTGCGCGCTCGACACGAAGCCCGCCTCGAACGCGGACGGCGCGAAGTACACGCCCGCATCGAGCATCGCGTGGAAGAACGCGTTGAAGCGCTTCGTGTCGCCTTGCGTGACCTGCGCGAAGCTCGCGGGCACCTGCTCGGCGAAGTACAGGCCGAACATGCCGCCGATCGAATCGGCGGAGAAGGGCACTTTCGCGTCGCGCGCGGCGGCGCTCAGGCCATCGACGAGCTTGCGGGTCTGCCGGGCGAGATCGTCGTAGAAACCGGGGCGCTGGATCAGTTGCAGCGTCTTGAGGCCGGCCGCGACGGCAATCGGATTGCCCGAGAGCGTGCCTGCCTGATAGACGCCGCCGAGCGGCGCGAGATGCGCCATGATGTCGCGCCGACCGCCGAAGGCCGCCGCCGGCATGCCGCCGCCGATCACCTTGCCGAGACACGTGAGGTCCGGCCTGATGCCGTAGACCTGCTGTGCGCCGCCGAGCGCGACGCGAAAGCCGCACATCACTTCGTCGAAGATCAGCACCGCGCCGTATTCGCTGCAGCGATCGCGCAGCGCGTTCAGGAATTCGGGCGTCGCGCGCACGAGATTCATGTTGCCCGCGACCGGCTCGACGATCACCGACGCGATCTCCGCGCCGAACGCCTGGAACGCCTCGTTCAACTGCTCGACGTTGTTGTACTCGAGCACGGTGGTGTGCTTCGCGATGTCCGCCGGCACGCCAGCCGAGGTCGGATTGCCGAACGTGAGCAGGCCCGAACCCGCCTTCACGAGCAGGCTGTCCGCGTGGCCGTGATAGCAGCCCTCGAACTTGACGATACGGCTGCGGCCCGTGAAGCCGCGCGCGAGGCGCAGCGCGCTCATTGTCGCTTCGGTGCCGGAGGAGACCATGCGCACCTGTTCGATCGACGGCACGAGCTTGCAGATTTCCTCGGCGATCTCGATTTCGGCTTCCGTCGGCGCGCCGAACGAGAAACCGTGGGCGAGCACGCGCTGCACGGCGTCGAGCACTTCGGGATGAACGTGGCCGAGGATCATCGGGCCCCACGAGCCGATGTAGTCGATATAGCGCTTGCCGTCGGCATCCCAGAAATACGGGCCTTCCGCGCGCTCGATGAAGCGCGGCGTGCCGCCGACCGAGCGGAACGCCCGCACCGGCGAGTTCACGCCGCCGGGAATGGTTCGCTGGGCGCGTTCGAAGAGTGCTTGATTCTTGGACATGGATTGAGGCCTGCGCTGAAAAGGAATGCGGGAGTCGCGAGGGACGGGCACAGGGCCCGGGAGCGAGAAGCGCGGCGAGGAAGCGCGGCGCGCAAGACGCACGGTCCGACGCGAGAATCGTTGCTGAAATTGTACCGGAGTCGTTGCAAACGGGCCGCGTCGGGCCTGGGGCGCTTGATCGAGCTTATTCGGGCTTGCCGGTCCCGCTAACTCTCGCCGACGCGCGCCGCCCGGTGCGCGCGCTCCAGAGCTTTTCGAGCGCGCCTTCGGCGAGCGGCTTGATGAGCGTGCCGGACATCTGCGCGTCCCACGTCTGCACCGAAAACGGATGCGCCCGCAGTTCGTCGCGCGTCACGACGACTTGTTCGTGCGCATCGACGAGCCAGTCGTACACGAAATCGATGCACAGTCGGTAGCCGCGCTTGCTGCCCGTGTCGGGCACTTCGTACGGCGCGCGCGTCACCCAGCCCGACGCGAACACGCCCTTCGGCTCCTGCGACACGCGATGCACGAACACGCGATCGCCCGGCATGAGCCCGCGCGCCGTGCCGCAGCCCCACACGTCGGCGACGGCTTCGCCCGCGGCCACGCGCCGCGCGCTGTCGGGAAGCTCGGGCCACGGCCATTTTCTGGGGCTCCAGATCAGCAGAAAGGCGGTCATCGGATCGGCGAAACGAGTGTCGGGAAGAGCGATGAGCTTAGCAAAACGCAGCCGTCAGGGCCGGATCGCGGCGGGGCGTCGCGTACAATGGGCGCTCGCTCGCGTCGCCTTGGCGTCACTCACGGTCATTCACGGGACACTCGCGATCAGGGCGCTCCGCCTCCACTCATCCCCGTTTTGCGAACTCCATGCCCGATTCCACCCGGCGCCGGCCCGATGGCCGGCTGATCCTGTTGCTCGGCGCACTTGCTGCGTGCGGCCCGCTGTCGATCGACATGTATCTGCCGAGCCTGCCTGCGCTCGCGGCCTCGTTCGGCACCAGTCCGGCCGCCGCGCAAACCACGCTGACGAGCTTCATGTTCGGCTTCTCGTTCGGCATGCTGCTGTACGGCCCGCTCTCCGACGCCTACGGCCGCCGGCCGGTGCTGCTCGGCGGCATCCTGCTGTACGCGGTCGCGAGCATCGGCTGCGTGGCGGCGTTTTCCATCGATGCGCTCGTCTTCGTGCGTTTTCTGCAGGCGCTCGGCGCGGGCGCGGCGTCGGTGCTCGCGCGCGCCATCGCCCGCGACGCCCATGCGCCGTCCGACGCCGCCCGCGTGCTGTCGATGCTGTCCATCGTCACGTCGATCGGCCCGCTGCTCGCGCCGCTGATCGGCGGGCAGTTGCTGCTGCTGGGCGGCTGGCGCATCGTGTTCGTCGCGCTGACGCTGTTCGGCATCACCTGCGCGGTGACCGCCTGGCTGCGCGTACCGGAAACCTGGCCGAAGGAAAAGCGCGCGAGCGCCGCAGTGGGGAAGTCGTTCGCCGCGTACGGCCATCTGCTGACCGATCCCGTCACGTGGGGCCACATGATGTGCGGCGGTATGGCGTTCGCGTCGATGTTCGCCTACATCACCGCGACGCCGTTCGTCTACATCGACTACTTTCATGTGAAGCCGCAGCACTACGGGCTGCTGTTCGGGCTGAATATCGTCGGCATCATCGCCGGGAACGTGCTCAACACGAAGTTCGTCGGGCGTCTCGGCGCAATGAAGATGATTTCGGCGGCGTCGTTCGTCAGCGTCGTGGCGGCGCTCGCGGTCGCGCTCGTCGCGCTGACGGGCTGGGGCGGACTGTGGTCGATCGTCGTGTGCCTGTTTTTCGTGGTCGGCGTGGTCGGCCTGCTGTCCGCCAATTGCACGACCGAGCTGATGCACCGCTATCCGCGCAACGCGGGCGCGGCCGCCGCCGTGTTCGGCGCGATGCAGCTCGCGCTCGGCGCGCTGTCGAGCCTCGCGGTGGGCTTCTTCCACGACGTCTCGCCGCATGGCATGGGCATCGTGATCGGCGTGTCCGGCGTGCTGACCTTCGCCGGGCGCACGCTGGTGCTGCGCTCGCATGCGGCGCCCGTGAAGGTCTGATTCAGGCGAGCGGCCCGATCTTCGCGGCGAGAAAGCTGAACGCCGCCGCTTCCGCCTGCGCGACCGCTTCCGGCTCCACGCCCGCGCCGTGTCCGCCTTCGCCGGTTTCCTGATACCAGACGTCGGCGTGGCCCTGCGCCTGCATCTTCGCGGCCATCTTGCGCGCGTGGCCGGGATGCACGCGGTCGTCGCTCGTCGATGACGTGAACAGTGCCGGCGGATATGCGACATCCGCCTTCACGTTCTGATACGGCGAATAGCTCAGCAGATGGCGCAGGTCGCCGGCATCGTCGGGGTCGCCATATTCGTCGATCCACGATGCGCCCTGCAGCAGCAAGTGAAAGCGCGCCATGTCGAGCAACGGCACTTCCGAGAGCACCGCGCCGAACAGGTCCGGGCGCTGCACCATGCACGCGCCGGCCAGCAGGCCGCCGTTGCTGCCGCCGCGAATCGCGAGTTGCCTGGGCGTGGTGACGCCGGTGTCGACGAGCGCCTGCGCCACCGCGATGAAATCGTCGAACGAGATCTGGCGATTTTCACGCAGCGCCGCCTGATGCCACGCCGGCCCGAATTCGCCGCCGCCGCGGATGTTGCCGACCGCGTAAAGCCCGCCGCGTTCGAGCCAGGCGATGCCGGTCGTCGCGTCGTAGCCGGGATCGAGCGCCACTTCGAAGCCGCCGTAGCCGTACAGCAGGCAAGGGCGCGCGGCCGCGCTCGTTTCGATGTCCCGTCCGATCAGCCAGTACGGGATGCGCTCGCCGTCGGGCGCGACGGCGTGGCGGCGCACGGCGGCAAGGCCGGTTGCGTCGAACTGCGCGGGCAGGCGTGCGAGCAGTTGCCAGGGCGCGTCGCCGGCGAGATCGGCGTGATAGAGCGTCGGCGGCATCAGAAAATGCTCGACGTGGATGAGCACGGTGTCGTCGCGTTCGCTGTCGATCGAATCGACATACGACTGGCTCCCCTCGGGCAGCGCGAATTCGCGCGACTGCCAGGCGCCGTCGAATGCACTATCCGATGCGTCATCCGACGCGGCGGGCGGGCGCAGCAAGGTGACGCGCGGCGCGCCGTCGTCCATCTGCGAGACGATCAGCCAGTGCTTCGTGAAGTCGATGCCCGCGAGCACGAGCCGCTGCGTCGGCGTGAAGAGCGCGGTGAACTGGCGCGAGCCGGCGAGAAACGCGTCGCGCCGGATGACCGTCAGGGTGCCGGGCGCGTGGCGTCGGCCGCCCGCGTTCCAGTACTTGCGCGGCGTGACGAAGAGCCAGCCGTTCCAGTGTTCGATCTCCGCATGCGATGGCAGATCGTACTGGCGCCACTCATTGGAGGTTTCGTCGAGCCAGTAGTTGAGCGTGTCGTAGAACGTCACCGCGCCCGAGGCGAGATGCAGTTTTTCGATGGGATCGTAGTCCACGCCCGCCGACACGTCGCGCCGGTTGCCGTCGAACACGACGGGCGCATTGGCGAGCGGCGTGCCGCGCTTCCAGCGCCGCGCCTCGCGCGGGAAGCCCGACGTTGTGAGCGCCGGACGCGGGTTCGTCTTGCTGTCGTCCCAGCCGACATAGACTGTGTCGAGGTCGATCCACGAGATGTCGTGCTTGCCGACATCGGGCAACACGAAGCCATCCGCGACGAAGCGCTTCGACGCGATATCGAACTCGCGCACCATGCACGCGTCCGAGCCGCCCGGCGACAGGCTCACGAGCGCGCGGTCGTAGTCGGGGTAGAGCATGTCGAAGTCGGCGAGCGCCCAGCGGGTGTCGTCGTCGGCGCGGGTGTTGAGGTCGAGCGCGTCGACGTCGAGGATCGTGTCCCATTCGGGCGCACCCGCGAGCCACGCGCTCCACGGCGTGCGGCGCACGATGCCGAGCGGATGCGCGTCGTCCTGCCAGGTGTTGTAGGCCCAGTCGCCATAGCGCGAGCAGGTGACGATGCGGTCCTTCGACGTGTACGCCTTTTCGAGCCTCGCGGCGAGCGCACGCGCCTCGGACGTGCTGCCGAACGCGGCTTCGGTGCGGCGGTTCTGGGCATCGACCCAGGCCTGCGTTTTCGGATCGTCGAGCGCTTCGAGACCGAGGAAGGGATCGGGACCGTCGGACGTCGTCCAGGCGAGTCGGGGATGCGAGGAGAGAAAGCTCATGCGAGACGGGCGGATGGAAACACAAAACGCCGATTGTGCCTGCAATGGAGCCCAGGGGATACCGCGTCGATCTACGCCACCAGCTTTTCCAGTTCCTGAGTCAGGTTGGGCTCGATGTCACGCGCTTCCTTTGCCAGGTTGACTTGCTTTGCGGTCTTCGCAACTTCGAGCAGATCTGCGTCGATGCGATAGCCTCCGCGCCCGTCCAGCCACGCGAGAATGTCGGAAAGATGCCAGACGGACGGATTGCCTTCATGAACCGGCGCGGGAAATTCCGTTGCGTTCGCGAGCATCAGCTTACGCATGTTCTGACGCGTCATTCCCGTTACCTCGGCCACATCCGTCAGACCGACGAAGTCGGGCGCTGCTTCGATCAGGCGAGCGGACGAAATCGCCTGCTTCACGTTGTGTAGCGCAGATAAAACGGCGCTGCGGGCGTCGACGCCGGTCCTCCTGAAGGCGAGCGCAATTCGTCCGGGCTGACCAATCCCGATGGTCGCGTCATCGCACCCGGCCTCGGCAAGCCGTTCGACGAGTTGCTCGTGATCGCAGTCTCGCGCCGACAGTTGATACTTGAGAGTGAACACGTATTCCATGAGGTATTCCTGCTGTTCTGCATCTGCGTCTTATCGGGCAGTTTCTTTTCGGCGGGCCGTACAGTTGTCGATAACTCGTCTCAGGTCATTCGCGTGGTTCCCCGCATTGCGAGGAGTGCTCCAAATGCTCGTGATACAAAATTCTCCGCAACGGCATTCCGCATCGTTATATGGGCAATAGATTCTTCCCCACGCGTGCCCGTTTCCTTTTTTGGGCTCGACGGTCCAGCCGTTCGTCTCCGCGTACAACAGCGCGGCTTCGATTTCTTTCTTTGGATGTGGACGCTTCATCGGCGGATCAGTATATTTAGGGCCGCGCAGGTTGTCAAGTGACAACCTGCGCGGCATTGCGCACGGCTGGATCGGCGGCGCATCAAGTGATGCCGGCTTTTCCATTGCGCGCCCCGTGTAAATCTTATCGAGAGATCACTGTGGAAAGCGATATCGAGTAATCCTAAATATATTGCCGATGGTCGTCACACTTTTCCAACACGACGTCCCTATAAATCGATTCGGCTCAGCCATGAAAAACACCCCAAAGGTTGGATCGGTGTCCAACTTTTGGGGTGCAGGTCAGTGAGCCGTGGAGTTTGAAGCCGACCGGACAGCCGACTTACGCGAGCCGCTCTTCCGTCTGCGGATCGAACAGCACGGCCTTCGACACGTCGAACAGCAGCGTCATGGTCGAGGTCGGCTGCGGATTGGACGCCGGATGCACGCGCGACACGATGCGCTTGCCGTTCACCTGCGCGAACACGAGCGTGTCCGGGCCGGTCGGCTCGATCACATCGACGCGCACGTCGACCGGTTGCAGGCTCGCATCCGAGACGTCGTGGGCGCTGCGCGAATCGGTGATGCGCTCCGGCCGCAGGCCGAGAATCACGTCCTGGCCGACCTTGCCGCGCAGACGGCCCGCATCGAACGGCAGGTTCAGCACTTTCTGCGCGACGCCCGTGTCCAGTTGCAGGCCGACGCCCGCGCCCGACTCGACCAGCTTGCCGCCGATGAAGTTCATCGGCGGCGCGCCGATGAAGCCCGCGACGAACAGGTTCGACGGCGAATCGTAGATTTCCTGCGGCGCGCCGAACTGCTGCACGACGCCGTCTTTCATGACCGCGATGCGGTCGCCGAGCGTCATGGCTTCGATCTGATCGTGCGTCACGTAGACGATCGTCGTGCCGAGGCGCTGATGCAGCAGCTTGATCTCCGAGCGCATCTCGATGCGCAGCTTCGCGTCGAGGTTCGAGAGCGGCTCGTCGAACAGGAACATCACCGGATCGCGCGCGAGCGCACGGCCCATCGCGACGCGCTGACGCTGGCCGCCCGACAACTGCCCCGGCTTGCGGTCGAGCAGATGGCCGATCTGCAAGGTTTCCGACACGCGATCGACGATCTTCTTCTGTTCGACCTTCGGCACCTTGCGGATGTTGAGGCCGAACGAGATGTTGTCGCGCACGCTCATGGAAGGGTAGAGCGCGTAGGACTGGAACACCATCGCGATGTCGCGATCCTTCGGCGAGAGGTCGTTGACCGTCTTGCCGTCGATCATGATGTCGCCGCGCGTCACGGTTTCGAGCCCCGCGATCATGTTGAGCAAGGTCGATTTGCCGCAACCCGAGCCGCCGACGAGGATCAGGAACTGACCGTCCTCGATTTCGATGTTGACGCCCTTCAGAACCGGCACCCCGTTCGGGTAGGTCTTGTACACGTCACGGATGGAAAGGCTTGCCATGTGAATCCTCTATGTGGTCTTTTCCGAAAGGGGAGCGCGTCGAGCCGCGATCAACCCTTCACCGCGCCGGCCGTCAGCCCGCGCACGAAATAACGTCCCGCGATCATGTAGACGAGAATCGTCGGCAGCGCGGCGATGATCGCGCCCGCCATGTCGACGTTGTATTCCTTCACGCCCGTCGACGTGTTCACGAGGTTGTTCAGCGCCACCGTGATCGGCATGGAATCCACGCCCGAAAACACGATACCGAACAGGAAGTCGTTCCAGATCTGCGTGAACTGCCAGATCAGGCACACCATGAAGATCGGCAGCGACACGGGCAGCAGGATCTTCGTGAAAATGGTGAAGAAGCCCGCGCCGTCGATGCGCGCCGCCTTCACGAGCTCCGCCGGAATGCTCACGTAGAAATTGCGGAAGAACATCGTCGTGAACGCGATGCCGTAGATCACGTGGACGAGCACGAGGCCGGTCGTCGTGTTCGAGAGGCCGAGAAAGCCCTGCAGGCGCGCCATCGGCAGCAGGATGGCCTGGAACGGGATGAAGCAGCCGACCAGGAGCACCGTGAACAGCGCGTCCGCGCCGCGGAAGCGCCAGTGCGTGAGCACGTAGCCGTTGAACGCGCCGATGAACGACGAGATCAGCACGGCCGGGATCACCATGCGCACCGAGTTCATGAAGAACGGCTCCATGCCGTCGCAGCGCACGCCGGTACAGGCTTCCTGCCACGCCTTGACCCACGGCGCGAAGGTGAAGTGCGTGGGCGGCGTGAGCAGGTTGCCGGTGCGAAGCTGGTCGAGATCCTTGAAGGACGTCGACAACATCACGTAGATCGGGAACAGGAAGTAAAGCGCGAAAAGAAGCAGCACCGCGTAAATGACGGCGCGGCTGATCGTCATCTTAGGCTGCATTGCGGGTGCTCCTCGATTCCAGATACATGAGCGGCACGAGCACCGCGACGACCGTGGCGAGCATCATCATCGACGATGCGGCGCCCACGCCCAACTGGCCACGATTGAACGAGAACGTGTACATGAAGATCGCGGGCAACGAGGACGACGTGCCCGGACCGCCCGCCGTCAGCGCGACGACGAGGTCGAACGTCTTGATCGTGATGTGGCAGAGAATCAGCAGCACGGAGAAGAACACCGGCCGCATGCTCGGAATCACGATCTTGCGGTAGATGGTCGGCAAGCCCGCGCCGTCCATCTGCGCGGCCTTGAAGATTTCGCTGTCGACGCCGCGCAGGCCGGCGAGAAACAGCGCCATCACGAACCCGGTCGATTGCCACACCGCGGCGATCACGACGCAGAAGATGGCCTTGTCCGGGTCGCCCAGCCAGTTGAACGAGAAACTCGTCCAGCCCCAGTCGTGGAACACTTTTTCGAGCCCCAGGCCCGGGTTCAGAATCCACTGCCAGGCGGTGCCGGTCACGATGAACGAAAGCGCCATCGGATAGAGGAAGATCGCGCGCAGGGCGCCTTCGCTGCGGATCTTCTGGTCGAGAAGGATCGCCAGGAAAAGACCCAGGAAAACGCAGATCGCGATGAACGGAATGCCGAACCAGCCGAGGTTGGCGGCGGAAGTCCACCAGACGTCGTTGGCGAAGAGCTGCCGGTAACGGTCGAAGCCCGCGAAATCGTAGCGCGGCATGAGCCGGGATTCCGAGAGCGACAGATAACCCGTAATGCCGATGAAGCCGTACACGAAAACGAGCGCGATCACGACGCTGGGCGCGAGCACCAGCTTCGGAATCCAGCGATCGGCGAGCGCCGACGTCGGCGAGGCGCGACGCGGCGGGTTTTGCGGTTTCTTGTCCGCGGTGAGGGAGGCAGTCACGACTCGACTCCTGGAAGATGCGCCGACGCTTTCATAGGCGTTTGGTTGCACTGACTTGCGCGCCGATGGCGTTGGCTGCGGGCGCGGGCTGCGGGCGCTGGATGAGGCGACGTTGCGGTTGCTGGCTCGACTGGCCGCGCAGCCGCCCGAAAGCGCGCCGCGCGGCGTACTGCCTGGCTTACTTCGTCTTGGCGGCGTTCGCGAGTGCGGCAACCGCGCTCTTCGAATCCTGCGACGAATTCATGAACTTCGTCACGACGTCGGTCATGGCGCCGGCGACGGCGTCGCCCTGTGCCATGCCGTGCGCGAGCGACGGAACATAGCCGCCCGATTTGATCGCCGTCTGTTCATCAGAGTAGGACTTCTTGGCGCAGTCGTCGAACTTGTCCATCGGCACGCCGAGACGGACCGGGATCGAGCCCTTGTTCAGGCTGAACTGCTCCTGGAATTCCGGCGTCATGATGGTCTTCGCGAGCGCGAGCTGGCCCGGCGTCGCGGCCTTCTGGTCCTTCTGCTGGAAGAACACGAACGAGTCGACGTTGAAGGTGTAGGCCTTTTCCGTGCCCGGCACTGCGGCGCAGATGTAGTCCGTGCCCGCCTTCTTGTTCGCGCCGGCGAATTCGCCCTTCGCCCAGTCGCCCATGAACTGCATGCCGGCCTTGCCGTTGATGACCATGGCGGTGGCGAGGTTCCAGTCACGGCCCGTGCGGCCGCTGTCGAAATAGCCCTGGATCTTGCGGACCGTGTCGAACACCTGAACCATCTTGTCCGACGTGAGCGTCTTCTGGTCGAGATCGACGATCGCCTTCTTGTAGAAGTCCGCGCCCTGCGACAGCACGACGTCTTCCCACAGCGTCAGGTCCTGCCACGGCTGGCCGCCCATCGCGATCGGCATGATGCCCGCGGCCTTCATTTTGTCGGCGACCTGGAAGAACTCGGCCCAGGTGGTCGGCACCTTGCCGCCGGCCTTGTCGAGCGCCGCCTTGTTGATGTACAGCCAGTTCACGCGGTGCACCGAGAACGGCGCGGCCACGTAATGGCCGTCCGCGTGGATGATCTTGTCGATTTCAGGCGGCAGGTTCTTCTTCCAGTCGCCGGCGACGGAATCGATCGGCACGAGCACGCCTTGCTCGGCCCATTCCTGGATCAGCGGACCCTTGATCTGCGCCGCGGACGGCGCGTTGCCCGAGATCACCTGGGTCTTCAGCGCGGTCATGGCGGCCGCGCCCGCGCCGCCCGCGACGGCGAAGTCCTTCCAGGTATAGCCCTGCTTGGTCATGTCGTCCTTGAGCACGCCGACCGCTTTCGATTCGCCGCCGGACGTCCACCAGTGCAGCACCGAAACGGCTTCGGCAGCCTGCACCGCAGACGCCGTCGCACCGCACAGAAGACCTGCGGCGCACAGCGCGCCCATGAGCTTACGGACTTTCATTGTTTATCTCCTCCAGACACCTGAACAAGAAACGATTGGCTCCCGATGCCGCCAGAAGCATTGTTAAAAAGCGGTGGTTACAAACGGCAAAACTGGATGGCCGGAAATCGGCGGTGTCGGCGGGAAGCGGCAGGCGCGGGCTTGTTGAAGGCGGCGCGCGTGCACGGCCGGCAGACCGATAGTCGGCCGCACGGCGCTCAAGAGATGAGTGGGTTGAATCGCAACTGCTGTCTCCTCTTTTGATTTTTGCCCGGCCCGGCGCGCCTGGCTCCTTGAGCGCGGCGGCCGGCGGCGGGGCGCGAGGCTGTACGCATGCGGACCGCAACGGACATCTGCCGTTAAAAGCAGCAAGCCGCGGGCTCCGATAACATGCGTTCAGAAGGTCGACTCAGGAAACCGCGCGCAATCCGATTGCTCCGATTGACCGTGCGTTTTTTCCTTCGGTGACATTTCCTCTTGATTTGGATTGTAGTTAAACTACAATTCAGTGTCAAAAAAAATTTTATCGGACTACGGCGCGGGTCATGGTTGGTTCCTGACTGACTCGAGAAACCCGCGGTCCGATGGGCGATGCGGCCCGATTCGACTCAACATCCGGCTCTGGAATCCACGTTCAGACTCATGCAAAGCGATTCGAACTTCGTCTTCGTACTCTTCGGCGGCACCGGCGACCTCTCCATGCGCAAGATTCTCCCTGCGCTGTTCGAGGCCCACCGCGCGGGCATGCTCAATCCGGCGGGCAGAATCGTCTGCGTCGCGCGCGAGGCGCTCGATCAGGGCGCGTATCGTCAGTGGGTGGAGGAGCACGTGAAGCCGCACGTGTCGAAAAACGGTGTCGACGAACCGGTGTGGCGCAGCTTTCTCGAGCGCATCCAGTACGTCGGGCTGGACCTCGGCCGCGCGGAAGACTTCGTCGTGTTACGCGACACGCTCGCGCAGTACGACGGCACGCGCGTCTTCTATCTGGCAACGGGTCCGTCGCTGTTCGTTCCCATCTGCCGCGCGCTCGCGAACGTCGGCCTGAACCAGAACGCCCGCATCGTGCTGGAGAAGCCGCTCGGCTACGACCTGAAATCGTCGAACGCGATCAACGACGCCGTCGGCGAGATCTTTCAGGAAGAGCAGATCTACCGGATCGATCACTACCTCGGCAAGGAGCCGGTGCAGAACCTGCTCGCGCTGCGTTTCTCCAACGTGCTGTTCGAGCCGCTGTGGCGGCGCGAATGGGTCGAGAGCATTCAGATCACCATCGCGGAAGAACTGGGCGTGGAAGCGCGCGGCGACTTCTACGACAATACCGGCGCGCTGCGCGACATGGTGCAGAACCATTTGCTGCAACTGCTTTCCATCGTGACGATGGAGCCGCCGCATTCCATGGATTCCGATTCCGTGCGCGACGAAAAGCTGCGCGTGCTGCGCGCGCTGAAGCCCATCGACGAGCGCGACATCAGCCGCGTCGCGGTGCGCGGGCAATATCATGCGGGTGTGATCCGCGGCGCGGCGGTGCCCGCGTATGCGACGGAGCCGGGCGTGCGCCCCGACAGCACGACGGAAACTTTCGTCGCGCTGAAGGTCGAGATCGACAACTGGCGCTGGGCGGGCGTGCCGTTCTTCCTGCGCACGGGCAAGCGTCTCGCGGACCGCGTCGCCGAGATCGTCGTGAACTTCCGCACGGTGCCGCACTCGGCGCTGGGCGCGAATGCGCTGCGCGCGGGCGCGAACCGCCTGGTGATCCGGCTGCAGCCCAACGAGTCCATTCGTCTGTATTGCCTCGCGAAGCAGCCGGGCGAAGGCATGAATCTCGCAAGCGTGCATCTGGATCTCGCCTTCGACCAGTTCTTCAAGGAAGGGCAGATGGAGGCGTATCAGCGTCTTCTGCTGGATGTGATCCGCGGCCGTCTCGCGCTGTTCGTACGGCGCGACGAGCAGGAAGCGGCGTGGCGCTGGGTCGAGCCGATCCTGAACGCGTGGGCCTCGGGCACCACCAGGCCGAAGCCGTATGCGGCGGGCACGTGGGGACCTGCGGCGTCGAGCGCGATGCTCGCGCAGCATGGTACTTGCTGGCTCGAAGAAGAAAACTGAAGGTTGTGGATACCAGGCCGGCGCCGACGCCGCCCGACAGAGGCGCGCGGCGCAGGTGAAATACAAGAGACCGCCCGAAGCGTCGTTTGGTGATGTCGCGGCGCATGAGCGGATCGATAAATCAGGACAAAGAGGATGGAGGAGCAGTGATCGAGCTTCGCACTTTCGACGATCCGCGCGCCCACTCGGACGCGCTGGCGAAAGCCGTGGGAGACGCGCTGAAGGCGTCGCTCGCGGCGAGGGGCGCGGCCTCGGCCGACGCCGCGGGACAAACCGCTCACGCCACGCTCGCGGTGTCGGGCGGCACGAGCCCGAAGCCTTTCTTGCAGGCGCTGTCGCACGCGCCGCTCGACTGGGCGCACATCGACGTGACGCTCGTCGACGACCGCTGGGTGCCCGAGACCGATTCGGCCAGCAACGCGCATTTCCTGCGCGAGACGCTGCTGCAGAACGCGGGCGCGGCGGCGTATTTCCTGCCGCTCGTCGACACCGGCAAGCCGCTGGCGACGCACATCGCCGAACTCAACGCCGACGCGCGCCGCCGCCTGCCCGACGTCGCCGTGCTCGGCATGGGTGAGGACGGCCACACGGCCTCGATCTTCGCCGATGCGCCCGAATGGGACGTCGCCATCTCGACGCAGGATCGCTACGTGGCCGTGCATCCGGTCGCGGCGCCGCACGCGCGCGTGAGTCTGTCGATGGCGGCGCTCAGGCAGATCGGGCAGTCGGGGCAGTTGTATCTGTTCATCGCCGGCCAGAAGAAACTCGACGTACTGAACGCGGCGCTCGCCGCACCGCAAAAGAACGCCATCTCGACGCTGGCCCATGCTGAAGGAGTGAAGCTCGATGTCTACTGGTGTGCATAGCAAGGCCGCGTCGTCGGCCAGTCAGCACGCAGACGGACCGCGGCTTCTCGCCGACATCGGCGGCACGAACGCGCGCTTCGCGCTGGAGACGGCGCCCGGCGAGATCGGGCAGATTCGCGTGTATCCGGGCGCCGACTATCCGGGCATCGCGGAAGTGATGCAGCAGTATCTGAAGGACACGAAGGTCGGCCGCGTCAATCATGCGGCAATCGCGATCGCGAATCCGGTCGACGGCGACCACGTGAAGATGACCAACCACGACTGGAGCTTCTCGATCGAGGCGACGCGCCGCGCGCTCGGCTTCGACACGCTGCTCGTCGTGAACGACTTCACCGCGCTGGCGATGGCGCTGCCCGGCCTGACCGACGCCCAGCGCGTGCAGGTCGGCGGCGGCTCGCGGCGCCAGAACAGCGTGATCGGCCTGCTCGGGCCGGGCACGGGCCTGGGCGTATCGGGCCTGATTCCGGCGGACGACCGCTGGATCGCGCTCGGCAGCGAAGGCGGCCACGCGACGTTCTCGCCCTTCGACGAACGCGAAGACATCGTGATGCGCTACGCGCGCCGCAAGTTTCCACACGTCTCGTTCGAGCGCGTGTGCGCGGGACAAGGGCTCGAACTGATCTATCGGGCGCTCGCGGAGCGGGACAGCATCACGGTCGCCGACACCTTCACCGCCGCCGACGTCACGAACCGCGCGCTGCAGGGCGAAGCGCTCGCGCTCGAAGTGGTGAACTGCTTCTGCGCGATCCTCGGCACGTTCTCCGGCAATATTGCGGTGACGCTCGGGGCGCTGGGCGGCATCTATATCGGCGGCGGCATCGTGCTCAAGCTGGGCGACCTGTTTCACAAGTCGCCGTTTCGCGAGCGTTTCGAGGCGAAAGGGCGCTTTCAGCAATATCTGGCGGGCATTCCGACCTACATCATTACCGCCGAATATCCCGCGTTTCTCGGCGTGTCGGCGATTCTCTCGGAGCAGTTGTCGAACCGTGCAAACAGCGGTTCGTCGGCGGTGTTCGAGCGCATCCGTCAGATGCGCGACGCGTTGACGCCCGCCGAGCGGCGCGTCGCCGATCTCGCGCTGAATCATCCGCGCTCGATCATCAACGATCCGATCATCGACATCGCGCGCAAGGCCGACGTGAGCCAGCCGACCGTGATCCGCTTCTGCCGCTCGCTCGGCTGCCAGGGGCTTTCCGATTTCAAGCTCAAGCTCGCGACAGGCCTCACGGGCACGATTCCGGTCAGCCACAGTCAGGTGCATCTCGGCGATACCGCCACCGATTTCGGCGCGAAGGTGCTCGACAACACCGTGTCCGCCATCCTGCAACTGCGCGAGCATCTGAACTTCGAGAACGTCGAGCGCGCGATCGACATTCTCAACGGCGCGCGGCGCATCGAGTTTTACGGGCTCGGGAATTCGAACATCGTCGCGCAGGACGCTCACTACAAGTTCTTCCGCTTCGGCATTCCGACCATCGCTTATGGCGACCTGTACATGCAGGCAGCGTCCGCCGCGCTGCTCGGCAAGGGCGACGTGATCGTGGCAGTGTCGAAATCGGGCAGGGCGCCGGAGTTGCTGCGCGTGCTCGAAGTGGCGATGCAGCAGGGCGCGACGGTCGTCGCCATCACGTCGAGCAACACGCCGCTCGCGAAGCGCGCGACGGTGGCGCTGGAAACCGATCACATCGAGATCCGCGAATCGCAGTTGTCGATGATCTCGCGCATCCTGCATCTGCTGATCATCGATATCCTGGCGGTCGGCGTCGCGATTCGCCGTGCCGCGCCGAAGCCGGGCGCGAAGCTCACGGAGACGGTCGCGAAGGCGCGTCAATCGGGTGACGATGACGCCGCCGCCGTGCTCGACTGGCTGAGTCACGGCGCGTCGGGCATGGCGCGGGATTAAACGCAGGATTAAGCGCAGGATTAAGCGCGCGGCAAGTCCGGGACGAGAAAGGCCGCCGATGCGAATCGGCGGCCTTTTCATTTGTGCATCGTTCGGTGGAGCGTCGTTCGGCGCGGGCAAAAAAAACGGTGCGGTGCTCATCGAGCACCGCACCGGGACACGCCTCTCGCAGTGGCGTTAAAACTCTCTGGTGCGATTCCTGTGCCGGACTCGCTGATCAGAACGAGTGCTGGATGCCGGCGTACACGCCCTTCTGGCTGTGGCCGGGAAGCGGATTGTCCGTTCCCGCCGAAGTGCCGAAGTCGTTGGCATTCAGGCCGTAATTCGCGGTCTTGCTGTTCTTCACAGCGGCGACCTGCAGATCGACCAGCGTGCGCTTGGACAGGTTGTACGAGCCGCCGAGCGTGTAGATGGTCGCATTGCCCGCGCCGTTGTTGCCGTTCACGTGATAGACCGCACCGATCAGCGCGGCCGCGGGCGTCGCCTGCCACGTGACGCCGCCCCATTCGTGATCGAGGGCGGTCGGCTGGCCGGGCAACTGGCCTGTCATGCCGGAACTGCGGATCGCCTGGTAGGCGCCCTGAACCTTGAACTGGCCGAGGAACAGGTTGAACATTGCCGTGTATTCGCGGGAGTAGGCGTATGCACCGTTGCCGCCGTCGGCATACGAGCCGCCGAGCGTACCGTTCCCCGGATTGCGGATCTCGTCGTACAGCCCACGGATCTGGAACAGCGGCGCCGTATAGGTGATCTGCGCGCCGGCCTCCCGGCCTTGGGCCGTGGTGCCGTTGCCATTCCAGCTGGTCGCGTTCGAGAGCGCGTACTGACCGTAAAAGTCGAAGCCCGCGACCTTCGGCGACTGATACGAAATGTTATTGCTCGATGGCGGCCAGTTGCGCCCGCGCACCAGCGACGCCGACGACCAGTTCGACTGACCGAACGGATCGAAGTCCCACACGCCGTTCGAGATGAAGAGTTCACGGCCCAGCAACAACGTACCGTACTGATTGTTCGCCATGCCAACCGTCGCCCAGCGATTGAAGAGGCCGCCGTTGCTCGGGCCCGAGCCGTTCATCGTGTTGAAGCTGCCTTCCAGCTGGAACACGGCGCGATTGCCGCCGCCCAGGTCTTCGGCGCCCTTCATGCCCCACAGGCTCGTGCCCCAGTCGCCGCTCTCCGCGCGAAAGCGATTCGTGCTGCCGGTGGCCGCGCCGTTCGGTCCCGCACCCGTTGGCACGCCGCTCATGAATTCGAGCCCGGCATCCAGGCGGCCATACAGCGTCACGCTGCTCTGAGCGTGCGCCGCCGCGCCGAACATCGATAGCGCTGCCGCCGCGATTAACGCCTTCTTCATCATCTCCTCCGTACCCCGTAAAAATTGAAAACTCGAATAGCCGCGATGGCCGTGTCGAGACCCGCGTTCTGAACCAATGACGGGCTTCGATTCGAGTTCGGAATTCTGGAGGAGATATCGTTTTTTCGAGCCGGGATTCTGTAGTTTTTGTTTATAGGCTTGAAAAATATCTTTGGAGTGCGACATATCTCATGTCGAGCTCAAATAGAACCGCGACGAATCCACGCGCCCAATAAAAAACGGTGCGATACCCTTTCGGGCACCGCACCGATACGCGCCTCTCGCAGCAGCGTGAAAACTCTATAAAGCTATTTTCTGTTCAGCCTCGCCGATTAGAACGAGTGCTGGATACCTGCGTACACGCCCGTCTGGCTGTGGCCGGGGAACGGGTTGTCCGTCGAGGCCGCCGAGCCAAAGTTGTTGGCGTTCAGACCGTAGTTCGCGGTCTTGCTGTTCTGCACCGTCGCCACCTGCAGGTCGAGCAGGGTGCGCTTGGACAGGTTGTACGAGCCGCCGACCGTGTAGATGGTCGCGTTACCCGCGCCGTTGTTGCCGTTCACGTGATAGACCGCCGCGATCAGCGCCGCTGCCGGCGTTGCCTGCCACGTCACGCCGCCCCATTCGTGATCGAGCGTGGTCGGCTGGCCGGGCAACTGGCCCGTCATGCCGGAGCTGCGGATCGCCTGGTATGCGCCCTGAACCTTGAACTGGCCGAGGAACACGTTGAACATCGCCGTGTACTCACGCGAGTAGCCGTACGCGCCGTTGCCGCCCGAGCCGCCGTCGATCGGGTTGTAGACGCCGCCCAGCGTACCGTTGGCCGGGTTGCGAATTTCGTCGTACATACCGCGGATCTGGAACAGCGGCGACGTGTACGTGATGTACGCGCCAGCTTCACGGCCTTGCGGCGTGGTGCCGTTACCGTTCCAGTTCGTCGCGTTCGACAGCGAGTACTGACCGTAGAAGTCGAAGCCCGCGATCTTCGGCGACTGGTACGAAATGTTGTTGCTCGATTGCGGCCAGTTGCGGCCACGCACCAGCGATGCCGACGACCAGTTCGACTGACCGAACGGATCGAAGTCCCACACGCCGTTGGCGATGAAGAGCTCACGACCCAGCAACAGGGTACCGAACTGATTGTTCGCCATACCGACCGTCGCCCAGCGATTGAAGAGACCGCCGCCGCCCGGGCCCTGGCCCGTCATGGTGTTGAAGCTGCCTTCCAACTGGAACACGGCGCGGTAGCCGCCGCCCAGATCTTCGACGCCCTTCATCCCCCACAAGCTCGTGCCCCAGTCGCCGCTTTCCGCCTTGAAGCGGTGCGAAGAACCGGTGGCAGGCGCGCCGGCCGGACCGGTCGGCACACCGTTCATATATTCGAGCCCCGCGTCCAGGCGGCCATACAGCGTCACGCTACTCTGAGCGTGCGCCACCGCGCTGAACGTCAGCAGTGCTGCCGACGCGAGCAAAGCTTTCTTCATCATCTCCTCCAACCCTGTCAAGAAATAGAACCCAAGTGCTGCTGTATGGTTCGATGCGAGCGCACCCAACCGAAAGTCGTTTTCAGAGGAAGGACACGCGCGGGCTGTAGTGCTTCTGGCGATTCGCACGTCGTGGGCGCGAACCTGACGCCGACTCGTTGATCGGTGTCGTTCCTCAGTTTCTTTTGGACTTTTGAAGTAAAACTACTTTTTGCGTACTTCGTTTTGGTACTTTGATTACCAATTTAACAAATTACGTTATAACCGCCAAAGGAAAATGATGATCCGCGGTCGTTTGTGTCAAAAATGCAATGCCCATGTGGTAGACATGCGACCCACAGGATGGGAAACATCGCGCAAAGCCTTATGGGATCAAGGCTTCAGTGCAATGTAAGTTTCAGCGTCAGGTATGTCGCCTATTGACGCGGACGTGGCATGGCGCTAGTCCGGCGCGACGTGCGAATCAGGCTCGACCGGTTAAGCGCGAACGCAAAAAAAGCGCCTCGCGGGCGCTTTCTCTGGAGTGGAACGTTGCTTCGGGCAACGGGTGCCGCGCTTACTTCAGGCTGCCCGACAGGAACTGCCTGAGCCGCTCGCTCTTCGTGTTGCCGAAGACGGCATCCGGATGACCTTCTTCCTCGATGCGCCCCTGATGCAGGAACACCACGTGGTTCGACACATTCCGCGCGAACGCCATCTCGTGCGTGACGACGATCATCGTGCGGCCTTCCTCGGCGAGCGTCTGCATCACCTTCAGCACTTCGCCGACGAGTTCGGGATCGAGCGCGGACGTCGGTTCGTCGAACAGCATGACGTCCGGATGCATCGCAAGCGCGCGCGCGATGGCCACGCGCTGCTGCTGTCCGCCCGACAGATGCGACGGATACTGCTTCTCCACGCGCGGCGCGAGTCCCACCTTCTCCAGATAGGTGCGCGCGCGTTCCTCGGCTTCCTTCTTCGAGAGCCCGAGCACGTTCACGGGCGCTTCGGTCACGTTCTCCAGCACATTCATGTGCGACCACAGGTTGAAGTGCTGGAAGACCATGGAGAGCTTCGAGCGCATCTGCCGCAACTGCCTGGCGTCGGCGACCTTGAGCGCGCCGGTCTTGTCCTTCATCGTGCGGACTTCGTCGCCGTCGACGAAGATGCGCCCCTGGTTCGGCTGCTCGAGAAAGTTGATACAGCGCAGCATCGTGCTCTTGCCCGAACCCGACGAGCCGATGATGCTGATCACGTCGCCGGCTTTCGCCCTGAGCGAAACGCCTTTCAGTACTTCGTTGCTGCCGTATTGCTTGTGAATGTCGTCGACGAAAAGCTTGTGCATCTGGGAATTCATGAACGGTCCTTGGGGCGGCGATGGACTTATTTGCCTTGCGGACGCAAGTACGCCAGCCAGCGATGCTCGGCGCGGCGGAACAGCCACACGAGCGCGAACGAAATGCAGAGGTAGAGCAGGGCGGCGATGCCGAAGGCCTCGAACGACTGATACGTCGCCGAGTTGACGTCGCGCGCGATCTTGAGGATGTCCGGCACGGTCGCCGTGAATGCGACGGTGGTCGCGTGCAGCATCAGGATGACTTCGTTGCTGTAGTAAGGCAACGCGCGGCGCAGCGCCGACGGCAGAATCACCCGCCGATACAGCGTGAAGCCCGACATGCCGTACGCGCGCGCGGCTTCGATCTCGCCGTAGGGCGTCGCCTTGATCGCGCCGGCGAAGATTTCGGTGGTGTACGCGCAAGTGTTCAGCGTGAACGCGAGCAGTGTGCAGTTCATGCCGTTGCGGAAGAATTCATTCAGCAACATGTGATCGCGCACGACCTGCAAACTGTACAGACCCGTGTAGCAGAGCAGCAACTGCACGTAAAGCGGCGTGCCGCGAAAGACATACGTATAGAGCCACACGGCGCGCGCGAGCAGCTTGTTCTTCGACACGCGCGCCACCGCGAGCGGAATCGAAAGGCAGAAGCCGAGTCCGATGGAGACGACCAGCAGCCACATCGTGATCGCGAGACCGGTGATGCGGTAGCCGTCGGTGAAGAGGTAGTTCTTCCAGTATTCCTGGATGATTTCGATCATGAGATCCGCCGCTCGTTGATTGACCGGTTACAGGTCGGCCTTGCGCACGCCGATGGAATAGCGCCGCTCCAGCCAGATCAGCACGAGATTCGAGATCGTGGTGATTGCGAGATAGATCGCGCCCGCGAGAAGCGTGAAGAAGAAGAAGCGCAGGGTGCCCTTGCCCGCATCCTGCGAGGCCTTGACCACGTCCGCGAGACCGATGATCGAGACGAGCGCCGTCGCCTTGACCATCACCTGCCAGTTGTTGCCGATGCCGGGCAGCGCGAAGCGCATCATCTGCGGAAACATGATGCGCGCGAAGGTCTGCCACGGCGTCATGCCGTAGGCCGCGCCCGCCTCGAGCTGGCCGCGCGGCACGGAAAGGAACGCGCCGCGGAAAGTCTCGGTGAAGTAAGCGCCGTAGATGAAGCCGAGCACGAGAATGCCGGCGAGGAACGGATCGATATCGATCTGATCCCAGTTGAACAGATCGGTCAGCTGGTTCAGCCAGATTTGTATGCTGTAAAAGAGCAGCAGCATCAGCACCAGATCGGGAACGCCGCGGATCAGAGTCGTGTAGACGGTGCCGACGCCCGACGCCAGACGGTTTTTCGAGAGCTTCGCCGCTGCGCCGATGAGGCCGATCACGAAGGCGAACGCGAGCGACAGCACCGCCAGCTTGACGGTCTGCCAGGTGCCCGCGAGGATCAGCGGACCGTAGCCTTGCAACATGGTGAATCCTTGGTAAGGTGCCTAAGGTGCAGACGCACGATGAACGCGGCGCGCGGCGGTCGTTCGCGCGGCCGTGCCCGTGCATGACGGCGCGGCGCGCGATGCGAACGTACTCATCTTTTTCCTCAGCCGGCGGCGCGTTGGCGCGCGACCGGCTGTCCTGCTCCAGCCGTTCCGGCTTCATGGCCGGCGGTCGGTATTCTAGGTGGCCAAAATTGCGGACTGCCGTCGCGGGCGTCGTTACGGCCTTCGCCGCCGCCTTGATAGCCCGTCGCTACCCGGTTTTCGCGTCGCCATCCCGAAAAGCGCGGTATTTTACCCGAACCCGGCCCGTGCGCAGCCGGCGACGCGCACGAGCGCGATTACCCGCATCAGCAGAACGATGTAGTGCCGCTGTGCGCGTTGTTCTGAAGGGGCCGCGCCCTTACATTCTGTTCATCGCAAAACAACGCCTTGGGCGGGAGCAAACATCATGATCGAGATTCGCCGCAGCAACGAACGGGGTCACGCCAACCACGGCTGGCTGGACTCGTATCACAGCTTCTCCTTCGCCGATTACTACGATCCGGAGCACACGCACTTCGGCGCGCTGCGCGTCATCAACGAAGACCGCGTGGCGGGCGGGCAGGGTTTCGGCACGCACGGTCACCGCGACATGGAAATCGTGAGCTACGTGCTGGAAGGCGCGCTCGCGCATCGTGACAGCATGGGCAACGGTTCGACGATCCGTCCCGGCGACGTGCAGCGCATGAGCGCCGGCACGGGCGTGCGCCATAGCGAATTCAACGGCTCGCCGACGGAAACCGCGCATTTCCTGCAGATCTGGATCATTCCGGATGCGCCGGGCGGTGCGCCGGGTTACGAGGAAAAGCGCTTCGGCGACGAGGAAAAGCGCGGCCGTCTGCGCGTGATCGCGTCGCCTGAAGGCGTGGACGGTTCGGTGAAGATCGGCGCGAACGCGCGTATCCTCGCCGGCCTCTTCGACGGCGACGAACGCGCGGACTTCGACGTGCCCGCGGGCCGGCGCGTGTATGTACACGTGGCGCGCGGCGCGGTGACGGTCAACGGCGAGGCGCTCGGCGCCGGCGACGCCGCAATGATCGAGGATCTTTCGACGGTCACGCTGGAGCAGGGCGCCAACGCGGAAGTGCTGCTGTTCGATCTCGCGTAAGCCGCCGTTCGCGGCACTAACGAAGCGAAAAGGGCCGCGGAGCGTCATGCTCCGCGGCCCTTCGTTCTTACGGCTTGGCGGTGGCCGATGCACCCGCCGCCGCGCCCGGCGCGGCGTTTGCGCCGTCCGAAGCGCCGTGATGCTTGCCCCAGCGCTCGTGCATCTTGCGCTCGTGCTCATGCATCTTCGCGAAATGCTTCTTGAGCGCGGTGCTGACCGTCGTCTTTTGCTGATCGTTCAGCCCGTTGTAGAAGTTCAGCCACGCGGTCGCGGTCTGCTCGCGCAGCTGCGCGTTCTGCTCCTCGAGCTTCTGATGCGCGGCGTGCATTGCGTTCAGGTCGAGGATCGGCTGGCTTTCCATCGACTTGAACTGATCGCGCATCTGCTTGTGGCTCTCGCGCATCGCCTGATGGTTCTGCTTCATCGTGGTGAGCGCCGTCTGCCAGAGCTTTTCCTGATCCGCGTTGAGCTTGAGCTGGCCGTGCAGCTCGTCCAGTTGCTTCTGCATGCGCATTTCCATGCGATGTCCGCCCGGGCCGCCTGCGCCGCCCATCATGGCCTGGCTGCCCGGAGGCGGAGGCGGCGCGTCGTTCGTCGCGGCGTGTGCGGCGCCGAAGGTCAGCGCGATTGCGGCGGCGGCAGCAGTAAGAATGCGATATTGCTTGCCCATCGTGATACTCCCTTGATTGTTGTCGATGCCGAAGCGGCGAGCCCGTAGCGACGTGTCCGGAACTGCGTCGAGGTCTTGCCCTTGTCGGTGAGACACAGCGTAGGGCCTGGCAAGCGCGCGCGTGTTACGGCGAGGTTCAGGGTTGTTACGCCGGTTTACGCGCTGCTTTCGTCGTAACACCCCGTAACCCTTCCGGCACGGTCGTCATCAAATGCGGCCGGAATCACGCGCTAAACTTCGTTCCATGACTACGCAAATACTTGTCGTCGACGACGACGCCGAACTGCGCGACCTTCTGCGCGACTATCTGGTCCGGCAGGGCATCGAGGTTTCGGTGCTGCACGACGCCGGTGGCCTCGAACGCCGCATCGAACGCGAGCGTCCCGATCTGATCGTGCTCGATCTGATGATGCCGGGCGTCGACGGCCTGACCGCGCTCAAACATCTACGCGCGTCCGGCGACGACATCCCCGTGATCATGCTGACCGCGCGCGCGGACGACGTGGACCGCATCGTCGGCCTGGAACTCGGCGCGGACGACTACCTCGGCAAGCCGTTCAATCCGCGCGAACTGCTCGCGCGCGTGCAGGCCGTGCTGCGCCGCCGCCGCACGATCCCGTCCGCCGCGCCCGAGCAGCGCGAGCCGTATTCGTTCGGGCGCTTCCGGCTGGATTTCCAGTCGCGCACGCTGCAGCACGACGACAAGCCGATCACGCTCTCCGGCAGCGAATTCGCGCTGCTCAAGATCTTCGTGAATAACCCGATGCGCACGCTCACCCGCGAGCGGCTGCTGGAACTGCTGCACGGCCCGGAATACGACGGCACCGACCGCGGCATCGACGTGCAGGTGTGGCGTCTGCGGCGCATCCTGGAGACCGATCCTTCGGCGCCGCGCTTCATTCAGACGGTCCGGGGGCGCGGTTACGTGTTCGTGCCGGACGGCGAGCAAAATGCGCCGGGCAATTGATACGCTGTTCGGGCGGCTGGTCGTCATCGTCATCGGCATGCTGGTCCTTTCGCATGTCGCGTGGTTCGCGATCATCCGCTTCGAGCGCGACAACGTGCAGACGCGTTTCGCCGTCGAGGAGGCCGCGTTTCTCGTCGAAGCGGTGCGCCAGCACATCACGAATACGCCGGATCAGCCGCTGCCGCCACGCGTGCGCGTGGTCGCGCTGAACGGCCCCGAAGTGCCGAAAGCGCTCGACGAGGACACGCCGCCGCCGCTGCAGCGCTTCGTCGAGGACTTGAAGGACCGCCTGCCCGACGGCACCGACGTGCGCCTGAACGAGCCCGGCGGGCCGCCGAGCGTGTGGGTCCACGGCGCGAAGGATGCGGGCTGGATCGTCGTGCCGGTGCAGCCGTTGCGGCCGCCGCGTTCGCGCGACCGGATGGTCGTCTGGCTCGCCGTGATCTTCTCGGCGGCCGTCCTCGCCGCGTTATTCGGCGCGTGGCAGTTGCAATATCCGCTGCGCTCGCTGGCGCAGGCGGTGCAGCGCTTCGGACGCGGCCAGCCGACGCCCGTCGTGCCCGAACGCGGTCCGCGCGAACTGCGTCAGCTCACGCACGGCTTCAACCAGATGGTGCGGGAAGTCTCGCAGACCGACAACGACCGCGCCGTGATGCTCGCCGGCGTCGCGCACGACCTGAAGACGCCGCTCGCGCGCCTGCGTCTGCGCGCCGAAATGATGGATGACGAAAAAATTCGCGACGGCGTCGTGCGCGACGTCGATTCCATGGCGCATATCGTCGATCAGTTTCTCGTGTTCGCGCACGATCGTCCGGACGGCAGCGAGCCCGTCGAGGTGGATCACCAGTGCGAGCGCATTGCGCGGGCGTACCGGGCGGTGTCGCCCGGCGCCGAGCCGGTGCGCCTGAGCCTCGAAGCCGGTCCGAGCTTCGCGCTGCCGGCGGCCACGCTCGATCGCATTCTGTCGAACCTGCTCGACAACGCGCATGCCTACGGCGCGCCGCCGATCGTCATCGAGACGCGGCGCGGCGCCGCGGGCTGGGTGTTGCGAGTGTCGGATCACGGCAAGGGCATCGCCCCCGACGATCTCATCAAGGCGAGCCGGCCGTTCGTGCGGCTCGATCCCGCGCGCGGCGGCAGCGGCCATAGCGGCCTGGGGCTTGCGATCGTGGAGCGTCTCGCGCGGCGCGCGGGCGGCGAGTGCGAAGTGGGAAATCGCGCGGACGGCGGCCTGCAGGTCGAGATGACCTTTCCCTTCGACATCGCCACGCGGCCGGTGGCCGAACGCCGCGCAGGCCCGCAGCAGGAAGAGCGCGCGCTCTGAGGGCGCGCTTTTTTGGGCCGGTAACGCCGGCGTTCAGTCGAACAGTGTTTCGAGCGCCGAGGCCGCTTCGCTGTCCACCGTGTTGTACGTCACCGTCGACGCCTCGAAGATGTAATGCGTCGTGTATTTGCCGAGCCGCGTGAGGATTTCGTCCTGGATCACCTCCGGCGCGAGGTCGATCTTCAGGAACCACGTCGTCGACGAAAGCCGCGTCTGGAACGAACCGTACTCGGCGAGCAGATGGTCGAACGTTTCAGCGTCCTGATCGCGACACACGATGACCAGATTTCCCTTCATGCAATTCTCCCGATTGGCCCAGCGGCATTCGATATCGAACACCGATGATACCCGCGGGATGCGCACGCGTCGCGACGCGCGCGTGACCGCGACGTGACGCCGCGGCAGCAGGAACGAGCGTCGCGGCCTCACTTGCCGGCGAGCGAGTCTTCCGGATGGCGCGTGGGCGGCGTCGGATCGGCGGGCCGCACTTCGCTGCGGTCGCGGCCGCGCGATTTCGCCTCGTAGAGCGCCAGATCGGCGCGCGAGAGGATCCACTCGAGCGCGTCGTCGGGCGCGAGCTCCGTGATGCCGATGCTCACCGACAGCGCCGCGTCCTCGGGCAGATGCGCGCAGTGTTCGTGATGAAAGCGCTTGCGCAGCCGCTCCAGCACGGCTTGCGCGTCGGCGAGCGAGGTTTGCGGCAGCAAAATGCCGAATTCCTCGCCGCCGAGCCGGCCGATCGCATCGCTCGGACGAAGCTGGGCGCGGCAGACCTCGACAAAATGCTCGAGCGCCCGGTCGCCCGAGGCGTGGCCGAAGCGGTCGTTGATCTGCTTGAAGTGATCCAGATCCGCGATCGCCACCGAAAGCGGCGTGCCGACCGAGCGCGCCAGTTCCACTTCGTGGCGCAGCGTATCGAGGAAATAGCGCCGCGACAGCGCGCCCGTCAGCGCGTCGTGGCGCGCTTCGGCGGACAGCAGCGTATTGGCCGACTGCAACTGCTCGGCGAGATCGCGCGTCGCGCGGTGCAGGCGCCGCTCGCGCGAATACGACGTCGCGATCACGATGGCGAGCGTCACGACGCCCAGCATCGTCAGAAAGACGAGGAAGCGGTCGCGGCTATGGTTGCGGCTGATTTCCGGCCAGCTCGTCAGCGGATGGACGATATGCGCCGACAGCCCCGAGTTCAGGCCCGTGCGCTCGTCGTAGAGCGAAGGCGTGTTGCTGCCGTTGGCGGCGTAGAAGGTCTGCGCGAGCGCGGGCGCGAGCCACTGCTCGGAGGCGCGCATCTGCTCGCCGATGTGCGACACCCGCAGTTCCGGAAACGACTCGCGCCGGTAGTGCTCGACGCGCTCGCGGTCGGTCATGCGCGCGACGGGCGCGTCCGGCATGGCTTCGTATTCGAGCCGCCCGTCGTGCGCCATCACGACGACGCCGTTCTCGTCGGTCACGAAAGTGCCGGCGCGCGACACCCAGTGCCGCAGCCGGTCGATGCTCACCTTGGCGATCACCGCGCCGACGAGAATGCCGTCCTCGTAGGCGGGCGCCGCGATGAAGATGCCGGGCTCGCCCGACAGCCGCCCGACGCCGTACATCTCGACGAAACCGCCGAGCAGCGCGCGCGAGACGTAGGCGCGCCCGCTCATGTCGTAGCCGATGAAGCTGTCGTCGTCGGCCGCGTTGCTGGAAGCAATGCAATAGCCGCGGTCGTTGACGAGCCAGATCGAATCGAGACCGGAGAAGCCCTGGGCTTCGTGCAGGAAGTGATTCACCTTGGCGAGCGCGGGGTGGGCCGTCCAGTCGCTGCGTCGTTCGAGTTCCGTCTCGCCCGGGTTCGAGGCATAATTCCGCGACTCCGCCAGGGCGCGCTGCGTGAGGTCCATCTGAGCGAGCGTGGCGGGAATGGCGCGCGACATCGCCAGATCGCTCGCGATGATCTGCGCCATGTTGTCGACGATCGACGCCGCCATCTGGCGCTCGGTGCGCACCGTCGCCGTCATCTCCTGTTGTACCATTCGGTCCGACAGCAAGCCGGCGGCTATCCAGCACGCAAATGCCAGCACCGCGAGGCCAAGCATCGCGATCACACGGTGCAGGATGAGCTTTTTCATCGGTCTCGTGCAGGGTTATAGGTCACGCCATGCGCGAGCGGCGTGCGTCACGCCGATCATGCGGGCCCGCCTGCCTGGCCATGCGGGGCGGGCGCGCGGCCCGGAGCGGCGCAGGTCCGCCGTCGCGCGGCCGATGCACGCACCGGGGCAGCGGGCGGGGCACAGGCGGTCTTCCGGCTCGGATCTGGCGTCTCGCATCGCATCGGCGCTCAATTTATTGTTCGTGATAAGCCAAGATTGGACGATGTTTTTTGCCGCCTATCAAGCGCCTTGTGACGGCGCGCGACGCGCGTCCAACACAGGAAACGCGCGACGCTGAACGTACTGCCCGCTTCGCCGCCCGGCGCGGAGGAATCGCAGCCAAACTGAAAGGAAGCGAAAGCGCGCGGACATCGATCTTATTCGATTGCAGTCCGCCCCTTCATTTTGCCTCTGCCGTGCCGAAGAGCAACAGAAACATCGCACGAATGGCGCGTGCGGACACCTTGAGGTTGTGCCTGTCACACCGCTTGGTGTAGTGTCGCTCGGTTCAGCGCGGGCAATGCGAGCGGGCAATGCGAATGAGCGCCGGACATGTCGTCGTATCGAAGGCCGCATGCGTTGGACAGGGGAGCATGGGGCCGGGCAGAGGCTGCTTGTCCGCCAGACCTCTCGAGAGCCGTCATAAAGCACTATCCCAGCAATATCCCGCGCTCGCGCGGTCGGAACAAAGCCTTACGGGGAGGGCCTTGCATGGAATTTGGTTTCAATCTGAAGCGCACGGCGAATGCGTCGGCCTGGCGGCTCCTGCCCAACCGCTGGGATTTCGTCGCGTTCCCGATGATCATCTGCGTGATCGCGCTCGCCGCCGTCGGTTTCCACGAAACCCTGGCACCGATCTCGACGCTGCAATCGCAGGCGATTTCGCTCGACCCCGCGAATCTCCCCGAATACGCGTTGCGCACGACGCTGCGCATGCTCGCCGCGATGGTCGCCTCGCTGATCTTCACGCTCGTCTACGGCACGCTCGCGGCGAAGAGCCGGCGCGCGTCGCTCGTGCTCGTGCCGATTCTCGACATCCTCCAGTCGGTGCCGGTGCTCGGCTATATCTCGTTTACGGTCACGTTCTTTCTCGCGCTGTTTCCCGGCCGCGTGATCGGCGCGGAGTGCGCCGCGATCTTCGCGATCTTCACGAGCCAGGCCTGGAACATGACGTTCAGCTTCTACCAGTCGCTGCGCACGGTGCCGCGCGATCTGGACGAAGTCTCGCGCGGTTTTCATCTCACCAACTGGCAGCGCTTCTGGAAGCTCGAAGTGCCGTTCTCGATGCCTGGCCTCGTCTGGAACATGATGATGTCGATGTCGGGCGGCTGGTTTTTCGTGGTCGCGTCGGAGGCCATCACGGTCGGCAACCGCACGATCGTGCTGCCGGGCATCGGCGCATATCTGGCCGCGGCGATCGGCGAGCGCAACCTCTCCGCGATCGGCTGGGTGATTCTCGCGATGATCATCGTCATCCTCGCCTACGATCAGCTGATGTTCCGTCCGCTGGTCGCGTGGGCGGACAAGTTCCGCATGGAGAACACCAGTTCCGGCGACGAACCCAGTTCGTGGCTGCTCGATCTCATCCGCCGCACGCGTCTGATTCACCGTCTGCTCGTGCCGGCGGGCTGGATTCTCGCGAAGGCGGCGCGCGTGCCGATCAGGCTGCCGTCGCTGCAGGGCGCGTTCGAGAACGTCGGGCTGCCGCTGCGCGCGAAGGTGCCGTCCACGCGCGCCGGCGATATCGCCTGGGCCACGGCCGTGCTGCTGATCACGGTGTTCGTCGTATGGAAGGTCGCGTCCTTCGTGTCGACGGGCGTGACCTGGGGCGAAGTCGGCCACGTCTTCGTGCTCGGCTTCATCACGCTGCTGCGCGTCGTGGTGCTGATCGCCATCGCGTCGGTGATCTGGGTGCCCGCCGGCGTGCTGATCGGGTTGCGCCCGGCGCTCGCGGAAAAGATCCAGCCGCTCGCGCAGTTCCTCGCCGCGTTCCCGGCGAACCTGCTGTTTCCGGTGTTCGTCGTGGTGATCGTGCGCTGGAATCTGAACCCGGACATCTGGCTGTCGCCGCTCATCGTGCTCGGCACGCAGTGGTATATCCTCTTCAACGTGATCGCGGGGGCGTCCTCCTATCCGAACGATTATCGCGAGGCGGCGACCAACTTTCAGATCCGCGGCTGGCAGTGGTGGAAGAAGTGCATGCTGCCGGGCATCTTTCCTTACTACGTCACGGGCGCGATCACCGCGTCGGGCGGCGCGTGGAACGCGAGCATCGTTGCGGAGGCGGTCTCGTGGGGCAATACGAAGGTCGTCGCGCACGGCCTCGGCGCCTACATCGCCCAGACAACCGCCGATGGCGATTACCCGAAAATCATTCTCGGCATTGCCGTGATGTCGCTGTTCGTCACGCTGTTCAACCGACTGTTGTGGCGCCCGCTATACGCCTATGCCGAAGCAAGACTCCGGCTGGATTGAGGACGAGTTCCGATGCAGAACCTGAAAAACACGCAGACGTCCGCGGCGACGGGCTTCCAGCGCGCGCCCGGTACGCCGCCGCGTCTCGGTGCGGAAATCCTGCGCGTGCAGAACGTGAGCCGCGGTTTCAACAAGACGCAGGGCGAACTGCTCGTGCTCGACGACGCCAACCTCGCGCTGCGCGAAGGAGAAATCGTCGGACTGCTCGGGCGTTCGGGCTCTGGCAAGTCCACGCTGTTGCGCATCATCGCCGGCCTGATCGAGCCGACGGGCGGCGAAGTCACCTATCTGAGCGAGCCGTTGCGCGGTCCCGCGAAGGGCGTCGCGATGGTGTTCCAGACTTTCGCGCTGTTTCCCTGGCTGACCGTGCTGCAAAACGTGGAAGCCGGTCTGGAAGCGCAGGGCGTGGGCGCGCGCGAGCGGCGCGAGCGCGCGCTCGCCGCGATCGATCTGATCGGTCTCGACGGCTTCGAAAACGCGTATCCGCGCGAGCTGTCGGGCGGCATGCGGCAGCGCGTCGGTTTCGCGCGGGCGCTGGTCGTCGATCCGACGCTGCTGCTCATGGACGAACCGTTTTCGGCGCTCGACGTGCTGACCGCCGAAAACCTGCGCACCGATCTGCTCGATCTGTGGACGCAAGGGCGCATGCCGATCAAGTCGGTGCTGATCGTCACGCACAACATCGAGGAAGCGGTGTTCATGTGCGACCGCATCCTGGTGCTGTCGTCCAATCCGGGCCGCGTGATGGCCGAGATCAAGGTGCCGTTCAAGCATCCGCGCAATCGTCTGGACCCGGCGTTCCGCCGTCTCGTCGACGACATCTACGCGAAAATGACCGCGCGCCAGCTCGACGAATCGAAGAAGAAGGGGCTCGAACTCGGCAGCTGGCTGCCGTCGGTGTCGACCAACCTGATGGCGGGTCTGATCGAAACGCTCGCCGCCGAGCCGTATCACGGCCGCGCGGACATGCCGGAAATCGCCCGCACGCTGCATCTGGAAGTGGACGAGCTGTTTCCCATCGCGGAAGTGCTGCAGCATCTCGGTTTCGCCGACGTGCGCGAGGGCGATATTTTCCTCACGCCGCAGGCGCGCGTATTCGCGGAATTCGGCACGCAGGAACGCAAGATGATGTTCGCCGAGCACTTGCTGCGGCATGTGCCGCTCGCCGCGCGGATCAAGAAGGTGCTGAACGAGCGGCCGGGACATCGCGCGCCGCGGGTGCGTTTCGAGCAGGAACTGGAGGATTTTCTCTCCGACAAGGCCGCGCAGGAAACGCTCGATGCGGTCATCGACTGGGGCCGCTACGGCGAGATTTTCTCGTACAACGATCAGACGGAGATGCTGAGTCTGGAGGATGTCGAGGGCTGAAGGCTTGCGCGCGCATCGGGCGAAGCGCGTGCGGCGCCCGACGTGATCGCGACGCGTCGAAGCACAAAAAAGCGCGGTTCGCTCAGGCGAAAACCGCGCTTTTTCACATTCGTGCAGTGGAGCTTTACTGCAGATTGCCCCATCGTTCGACGGCAGGCTCCGCCGACGCCCACCTCCACCCGGACGGCTGCTGGCAAACCGTCGCGAGGAACCAGTCGGCGTGTGCTTTGGCATCGTCGCCATCGACGACGGAGAACGCGAACTCCTTGCAGCTCGCCAGTGCGCTGTTGAACTCGCGCAGCACGCGCACTTCGCCGTGACCGTTCTCCACGGGCAGCGTGTGCTTGACCTTCCACGGCCGCGACTCGCCGACCTGCGCCATGCCCGCCGTCACCGCGATCATCACCTGCTGATCCTGATGCAGCGATTTCATCGTGCGCTTCACGACTTCGTCGGTCGCGGCCTGAACCGCGATACCCACGCCGAAGCCGATGGCCGGGTTCGTCGTGACCGCGCCTGTCGCCACGCCGGCGACCGCGCCCGTCGCGGCGCCGATCGATGCGCAACCGCTCATCGTCACGCAAACCGCGGCGCCCGCTGCGATCACACCGAGACGCAGCGCCAGGAAACCGTCGATCCGCAGCGTCATTGCAGCGAGCCCCAGCGCGGCGTTGCCGGTTCGGCCGATGCCCACTTCCATTTGTTGCCGTCGCGGCAGACCGATGCCACGTAGAACGCGCTGTCGGCGGCGCGGTCCTGCGTCGCGTCGCGGTCGACGGAGAAGACGATTTCCTTGCAGTCGAGCACGCCGCTGCTGATGGTGCGGCTCACCGTCACGCGGCCTTTTTCGTCATCTTCGATCGGCACCGAGTGCACGATCTTCCACGGTGCGACCGCGCCGACGGCGAGCGGCCCGGCGACCGACGCGATCTCGTCCTGCGTGTTGGTGTGAACGACGCGCTGCGTGTACTGCACGCCCGACTTGGCCGCCGCCACCGCACCGAGGCCGATGCCCGTGGCCACCGCCGCGTTGTTCGTCACGGCACCGGCGATTGCCGCGCCGCCGATACCGGCGCCGGCCACCGCGCCTTCGCTATAGAGGGAATTGCATCCCGAGAGGCTCGCGCAGGCGATGACGCCCGTAATGAGCGTGGCGAGCGCGGCGGCGCGCGGGCCACGTCCCTGAACCCAGATCTGCATGTTGCTGTTCCTTCGTCTACCGGTTCCCGATGCGTGACATCGGATTCTCGAATCTGCCTGAGGTTTTGCCTTCAGGCGCTTGCCTGGCAACGCGAAGAAGGCGCGCAAACTCGGACGTTACGCGCCCGTTTCACGGGCTTCGCGCATTTTGAAGCAAGCTTCTAATTACCGGGCTGTGAAAATTGCAAGAAATTGCAAGCAGACGGAACACGTTGCGCGACGCGCATCGATCGCAGGCGAAAAAAAAGCGAGCCCGGCATGCGTGCTCGCTTCGATGGTCGTCGGGAAAAGATCAGGCTGGCGCGTCAGTTCTCGCTGCCCGGAGACGGATTGCCTGCGTCGGCGTCCTCGTTTTCATAGGCGCCGAGGCGGTTGTACAAGGTCTTCAGGCTCACGCCGAGCGCCTTGGCCGCGCGCCGCTTGTCGCCGCCGCAATGTTTGAGCGTGCCCAGGATGATCTGCTTCTGCGCGTCCGCGAGCGGCGTGCCGACCCAGACGTTCATCGCGTCGCCCTGAGTCACGGGTTTCTTCACGCGCGACGCGAGATGCGGATGCGGAATCTCCACCGTCTTCTCCGCGAGAATGAACGCGCGATAGACCGTGTTCTTGAGTTCGCGCACGTTGCCGGGCCACGAATACGTGCGCAGCACATCGAGCGCCCGCTTGCTGAAGACCTTGCTCGTGCCTTCCTGCGCGTTCATCTCCGCGAGAAAATACTGCGCGAGCAGTTCTCGATCCGCGTCGCGCTCGCGCAGGGGCGGCGCGCGCAGCGGGAACACGGCGAGGCGGTACATCAGATCTTCTCGCAGGCCGTTTTCCTTGACGGCCGTCACCGGATCGCGGTTGGTCGCCGCGATCACGCGCACATCCGAACTGATGAGATCGTTGCCGCCGACGCGAAAGAACGTGCCTGTCTCCAGCGCGCGCAGCAGTTTGACCTGCCGCACGGGCGACATTTCGGTGACTTCGTCGAGAAACAGCGTGCCGCCGTTCGCATGCTCGAAGTAGCCGATGCGTCCCTGCACGGCGCCCGTGAAGCTCCCTTTCTCGTGGCCGAAAAGCTCGGCTTCGATGAGATTGTCGGGAATCGCGCCGCAGTTCACGGCGATGAACGGCGCGTCCTTGCGCGCGCTCTGGTCGTGGATGGTCCGGGCGACGAGCTCCTTGCCCGTGCCCGATTCGCCGATGATGAGCGCGGTCGCGTCGGTGCCGGCGACGCGCTCGATCTGCGCGTACAGCTCCTGCATCACGGGCGACGAGCCGTAGAGCAGTCCGTAAGATTTCAAGCCCGGCACTTCCCCCGCGTGGCGCTTTTTCTGCGCCGGCGTATTGCTGGCTGCAATGGGCGGCGGATCCAGATCGGTTGACGCCATGTGTCCTGATGTGTCCTGAGGTGCTTGCGAATGTGGTGGTCGGGAGAGGCCTTCGATGCGTCGACGAAAGCCGTGGCTCGGCCTCGCGCGGGCGATGCGCTGTGGATGACCGCGCGCCTCGGCATGTGCAGCACGGCATGTGACGCGCTGCAGGTGATGCCCGCGCTACGCGATGTGCCCGTAGGCCGCTCTCCTTCATCGTGCGTCGGTCAAGGTTCGTCTGCCCGGCGCAGCGCGAAGGCGACGGACGAACCTATCTCATAAACGCTATTTAACCATTCGCAACGACCTTGCGGCAATGCACGCCCATTGCAGCGAGGCAATTTGTCTGCACCGCGCGAGGCCGGCGGGCGCTTCCGGAAAGGTTCGCCGCGTACGCCGAGAAATTTACAACGCGACGCCGTAAATGTTACCCGGTCGGCTGGTCGCGTCGGACGGGCGGCAGCGCGCGATTCGTCCGCGCGAGCATTCCTCGACTGCAACGCCGGCTGCCGTCCGCATGCGATTTTGCAAAGTTGGCACGGAATCTGCATGGAGTAGGCAAATGTTATTCGAAAGTGCCGTCAGCGAGGCAATCTCGACGACGCAGACACGAGGACGGGCGAGAGAGGCAACGCATCATGGAAGATTTTTTCAAATTCGAAGCCGTGGCGTACGAGCGCACGAAACCCGTACGGCAGGGCCGTTCGTCGTCGATGCGCGGGTCGCGCGGCGAGCGCCAGGAACTCGCGACGGGCGAGCCGATCGACATCTATCACTGGGCCGCGGTCGCGCTGGTGACCGCGCTCATGTGCGCGGTGCTAGGCTATGCGGCGGGCACGCCCGCGCTGTCGCGCGCCGCGAACGTGACGAGTTTCGTGTTCGGCACCATGGGCGGCGCACTGATGGCGAGCGGCGTCGTGCGCAGCCTGCGCGCGCGCCTCGCGGCGGGCGGACGGCTCGTCGTGCCGGTCGTCAAGACGCACTGACGGCACCGCCGCGCGCATCGGCCCGTCGGCCGGTCAATCGCGGGAGGCACGCATCGATTCCGCTCACCGGCTCCTCATCGGCGCACTTGTCGAACCCACTCATCGATCCACATCGACCCACTTAGGCGAGGACTCCACTACATGACTCAGACGACCGTCCAGCTTGCGTTGGGCAAGCAAAAGATCATCGAAGACATCAAGGTGCTGCTCAACGATTCGGAAGAATTGTTGCGGCTCTCCGCGACGCTGCCCGGCGAGGGCGTCGAAGCGTTGCGCTCGCGGCTCCGCGATCACGTCGATTCGGCGCGTGGCGCGCTGGAAGACGCGCAGGCCAGCGCGCAGACGCGTTATCGCGCGGGCGTCGATTGCACGGAGAAGTATGTGAAGGAAAATCCGTGGCAGTCGCTCGGCATCGCGGCGGGCGTCGGCTTTCTTCTGGGGCTGATCGTTTCCCGCTGATTTTATTCGCCGTGAAGCCGCGCCTTTGAAGCGACGTCTTCTGCGCGGCAAATGGCGATGGCCGTCGTTATCGACGGCATCGAATTTTCATGAAGATGGGAGAGAACACAAATGGCACGTCCTTCGATTGGGATTTTCGGCGCATTGTTCGCGGTCGGCAGTGTGCTGGCATGGAAATGGGTGCAGTCGCAGGACGCTGGGCGGCGCACCGCGCGCGATCTGAATCGCTGGGAAGACGAGGGCGGCAAAGTGCTGACGCCCGTGAGCGGCGCGAGCGCGAGCGGCGTCAACGGCCACGGCGCGGTAGGCGGCACCGCCGACGCGTGGCATTTCCCGCGTAGCTGAAAACGCGGGCGGAAAACCTCGTTTAATCGATGTAGAGCGATGTAGAACGCCCGCTCGACCGGCGCATTAATGATGCGACCAATGAAACGCACGCTTCGCAAGCGTGCGTTTCTATCTTGATAAACGCTTATAATCACCGAAACTCCGCCATAAGTTACCTAAATGGAAAAACTTACGGTGAGATCAGGGTGAGAGTGCATCATCGGAAATTATTATATTTTTCGCGGATTTCACAGCCGGCCGATAATCGAATCGGCGCGTTGAATCCCACCGGCCCGCGCGGCACCGGCCGCACGGAGAAGACCACGCCGCTCAAGGCGTGTGACCCTGAAATGTTTTGCAAGAATTCGAGACGCGATGCCACACGTATTGATTGTCGATGACGATCCCAGTACCCGCGAGGCGCTAGCCGCGATCATCGGCGAAGACGGACTGACGACAGCCACAGCCGGCGACCTGCGCGAGGCGCGCATTCAGCTGGTGCGGCAGACGCCCGACGTCGTGTTCACCGACCTGAAGCTGCCCGACGGCACGGGCGTCGATCTGTTCGAAGATCTCGATCCGCGCTCGGGCGTCGAGTTCATCGTCATTACCGGTCACGCGACCGTGGAATCCGCGGTCAGCGCGCTCAAGATGGGCGCCGCCGACTATCTGGTCAAGCCGATCAACATGCAGCGCGTGAAGGCGATCCTTTCGCGCCTGCCGCGCGCCGGCGACCTGAAGGCCGAGATCGGCACGCTGCGCGGCGAGTTGCGCCGCATGGGCCGCTTCGGTCTCATGCTCGGCAATTCCCCGGCGATGCAGACGGTCTACGACCAGATCGGCCGCGTGGCGCCGACTGCTGCGTCCGTGCTGCTGATCGGCGAATCCGGCACCGGCAAGGAAGTCGCCGCGCAGACGCTGCACGAGCTGAGCCTGCGCCGCAAGCACTCGTTTATCGCGGTGAACTGCGGGGCGATCTCGCCGAACCTGATCGAGTCCGAAATGTTCGGCCACGAACGCGGTTCGTTTACGGGCGCAGACCGCCAGCACAAGGGCTACTTCGAGCGCGCGAACGGCGGCACGCTGTTCCTCGACGAAATCACCGAGATGCCGATCGAGCTTCAGGTGAAGCTCCTGCGCGTGCTGGAGACGGGCATGTTCATGCGCGTCGGCACGACCAAGGAACTCGAAACGGACGTGCGCCTGATCGCCGCGACCAACCGTGATCCGGAGCAGGCGGTGCTCGAAGGCAAGCTGCGCCTCGATCTTTATCACCGGCTGAACGTGTTCCCGATCAACCTGCCGCCGCTGCACGAACGCGGCAAGGACGTCGAATTGCTCGCGCAGGCCTTCCTCGACGAGCTGAACAGCCGCTACAACACGAAGAAGGGCTTCCCGCCCGCCGTGCGCGAGATGCTCGGTTCGTACAACTGGCCCGGCAACGTGCGCGAACTGAAGAACTACGTGCAGCGCGCGTACATCATGTCGGCGTCCGATTCGGACAGCACGGCGACGGTGCCGCTGCAGATCTCGCTGTCGAAGCCCTCCGCGGGCACGGCCGTGACGATTCCGTTCGGCACGTCGCTCGCGCAGGCCGACCGGCAGCTCATCCTCGCGACGCTGGACCAGTGCGGCGGCGTGAAGACGCGTGCCGCCGAGATCCTCGGCATCAGCCTGAAAACGCTCTATAACCGGCTCGTCGAGTACGGCGAGGACGCCAGCAAGGCGGCAGTCGGCGAGGGCGGGGAAGTCAGCGAGTCCGATCACGAAAATCCCTGAACGTCGCTTATCTTTAGACGAAAACGACGCCTGCAGCTTGTAAAAGCGCAGGCGTTTTTCATTGGCAGGCGCGTTTTTCACGCCGATAATGTGACAGGAGCAAAACGAAGCGGAAGGACCGAAGGACGTGAGGGGCATGCCCCTTGCGTGGGTCGAGGTGACACTCCGGGCGCGGCACGGCTTTTTCGTCGAGCGTCGGCGCCGGGGTGCGGGAAAGTACGATCACAAGACCGCAAGGAGCCCGTCATGCCCGAGTCCGCCTCCACCCGTGCCCGTATCGAAGCACAGACGCCGCAGCCGCCGGATCCGCCGGTAACGCCGCCCGATCAGCCGCCGCCCGTTCCGATTCCGCCCGACACGAATCCGGACCCGACGCGCGAGCCTCCGGTGCCGCCGTCGCAGCCGATCGGCGATCCGCCACCGGGACCGAACGAGGCGCCGCACGTTTACTAAAGAGGTCGCAGAGTGCTGAACCGCAGCCGTTGGACGATGCCCAGAATTCGTGCAAGGTTTGAATAAGTTTCCATCCCGTTCGTAGGGATTACAACAGATGACGCAATAATGACCGGCGACACGCTCTGTCGCCGGTCGTTTTTTCTGAAGCTGCGCTTACCGAAGCGCAACGGGTCCGACGCCGCCGACGTCACAATCGCGACGGCCTTCTTTCTGGAGGCATCATGAGGCATCCCGCACTCCGACGCTCAGCGCGTCATTCTTCCAAGCGCGAAGCGCGCGCCGAAGCGGCCAAGGCCGCCGGTGCACAAGGGGCATCCGCGCCGCCCGCGGTCCACGATCCCGCCGGCCAGAACCGCCCCGCGCCTGACGCTCCGCCGGACGGCGAGCACAACCAGGGCGGCGTGCGGCGCGAGGGAATCGACTATCAGCGCGACCTGGGTTCCGAGCAGGACTCGTGATTCCGGCCGGCCCACAATCCGGCGAAAAAGAACAAAAATTTCTACGCGGCGAGCAATTGCCGCGTGTTTTCGTTCGTCCGTAACATCTACATACAAATTTTAATTTCCGCCGGATCACATAAAGGCACAACTTTTGCATACCCTTGATCGCCAATTCGAGCATGCAACGACAACTGATGAGGTGATGCTGTAATGAGCAGATTGATCGTGGTATCGAATCGCGTCGCACCGATCCAGGAAGGCAAGCCCAGCGCGGGCGGCCTTGCGATCGGCGTTCTGGACGCGCTCAAGGAGACTGGGGGCGTGTGGTTCGGGTGGAGCGGCGAGATCGTCGGCGAGGCGGGCGCGCCTGTCCTGGAAAAGGCCGGGAATGTGACCTATGCGACCGTCGGGCTTACGCGCCGGGATTACGACCAGTACTACCGTGGATTTTCGAACGCGACCCTGTGGCCGACGTTCCACTATCGCAACGACCTCTCGCGCTTCGATCGCGAGGAATACGCGGGCTACATGCGCGTCAACGGGAGCCTGGCCGCGAAGCTGAAGACGCTGCTCAAGCCCGACGACATCATCTGGGTGCACGACTACCACATGCTCCCGTTCGCGCAGGAGCTGAGGAAGCTCGGCGTCGAGAATCCGATCGGCTTCTTCCTGCATATTCCGTTTCCGGTGCCGGAAATGATGCGCACTGTGCCGCCGCACGAGGAACTGATCGCGGCGATGTGCCAGTACGATGTCGTCGGCTTCCAGACGGAAAGCGATCAGCAGTCGTTCACCGACTACGTGGAGCGCACCGGCCGCGGCCATTTCAGCGAGGACGGCATGCTGCAGGCCTTCGGCCGCATGCTGAAAGTGGGCGCGTATCCGATCGGCATTTATCCGGACGCGATCGCCAAGGCGGCCGAGCAGTTCTCCAATCGCAAGCCGGTCCGCAGCCTGCGCGACAGCATGCACGGCCGCAAGCTCATCATGAGCGTCGATCGCCTCGATTATTCGAAGGGTCTCGTCGAGCGCTTCCAGGCGTTCGAGCGCTTTTTGCTGAACGCGCCGGGCTGGCATGGCCGCGTGTCGCTCGTGCAGATCGCGCCGCCAACGCGCGCCGACGTGCAGACGTATCAACGCATTCGCCAGAACCTGGAGGGCGAGGCGGGGCGCATCAACGGGCGCTTTGCGCAGCTCGACTGGACGCCGATCCAGTATCTCAACCGCAAGTACGAACGCAATCTGCTGATGGCGCTGTTCCGCCTCTCGCAGGTCGGCTACGTGACGCCGCTGCGCGACGGTATGAATCTGGTGGCGAAGGAATACGTCGCGTCGCAGGATCCGGCCGATCCGGGCGCGCTCGTTCTCTCGCAGTTCGCGGGCGCGGCGGACCAGTTGCCGGGCGCGCTCGTCGTCAATCCGTTCGATCTGTCGCAGATGTCGGAAGCGCTGGAGCGCGCGCTGTCGATGCCGCTCGCGGAGCGTCAGGCGCGTCACACCGACATGATGGCGCCGTTGCGCGAGAACAATCTCTCGGTCTGGCGCGATTCCTTCCTCTCCGACCTGCGCAGCGTCGCGACGGCGACTTCGGTCACGGAGAAGACCGTCAAGACGGTGAAACAGGGCGCGAGCGAAGCGCGGCGGCCGGCGGCGAAAGCCTGAATCCGCCCGGCGGCGCGCTTTCGCCCGACACAGCACGACACGACCCGCGTTTCGCGAGAAACGCGGGTTTTTTTCGCGCTGCCCGCGCCGATCGCGGTGACTGCGGCGACTGCGGAACGGGACTTGCGCCCTCGTCATTGACACGAACCAAGGAGGTCATGATGAGCGGAAGCACTCTGAACCCGCCCGAAGACGACGGCGTGGAATACGGCAAGGGACACGGCACGGGCGCGCTGGGTCCGAGCGACTCGTCCGACAGCGGCTCGGACGTGCAGGGCGAAAAGCGCTATCCGGGCGAAATCGATGACGAACTCGACGCGCACGCGCTCGGCCAGTCCGAAGCGGAACTCAATAGCGATACCGACCGCTACGGCACCGGCGAAGCGGCTTCGGCGGACGGCGACAATCATCTGCAGCCGGACGGCGATATCCTGCCCGACGAGATCGAGGACGAAACCCGCGGTATCGCCGACGAGGACACCGATCCGACCTGAACATCGCTGGACCGTAAGGACGAAAGCAGCGCGCTCCGGGCGCAGCGCGCTGCTTTTGCACGCACATCGCATCGCCGGGCTAACATGATCCGTTGACACTTTTCGCCGCGCTCACGCTCCCGCCGATGGATCAGGATGTTCCCGCACCGCAATCCGCACCGATTGCCTCCGGCCGCACCGCGCGCTTCGGCTGGCTCTCGTGGATCGTCGATCCGCTCACGCAATGGACGCAGGATCACTGCCTGATGTTCTCCGCGTCGATCGCGTTCTTCGCCGCGTTTTCGCTCGCGCCGACGCTCGTCATCGTGATTTCGGTGGCGAGCGTGTTCTTCGGCGCGGATGCCGTGCAGGGACGTCTGTTCGATGAAATCAGCGGCGTCGTGGGCGTGGATGCCGCACATGCGCTGGAGGCGATCGTCGCGAACGCGTGGCACGCGGATATCGCGCGCAGCACGGCGATCCTCTCGCTCGCGGGCGTCCTGATCGGCGCGTCCGCCACGTTCTCGTCGCTGCACAGCGCGCTCAACGTCATCTGGCCGACGCCCGCCGTGAGCGCGCGCGAGAGCATCGTCACGTTGCTGCGCGTGCGGCTGATGTCGTTCGGCCTGGTCGTGGGCGCGGGCTTGCTGGTCGCCGTGCTGCTCGTGCTCGATGCGCTCGTCGAGATCCTCGGGCATTGGGTGCTCGGCGACGGCAGTCCGTTCATCGTGCTGTCGGACCTGTCGCGGCGCGCGCTGTCGCTGGCTGTGCTGATGCTCGCCTTCACGGTCCTGCTCAAGTTCCTGCCGACGACGCGCATGCTCTGGCGCGACGCCGCGCTCGGCGCGGCCGCCGCGGCGCTGCTCTTCGAAGGCGGCAAGCGGCTTTTCGCGTTCTATCTCGCGCACGCGGGCACGGCGAACATGTTCGGCGCGGCGGGGTCGCTCGCGATCATCCTCATGTGGCTGTATTACTCGGCCGCCGTGTTCCTACTCGGCGCGGAGCTTTCGGCGACCGCGGCGCGAAAGCGCACGCATCGCGCGTCGGGGTGGCGCTGAGGCGTCCGCTGAGCGTCGATACTGAGCGTCGATAACAAACGGACAAAAAAAGGCCGTCCGCGAACGGACGGCCTGTCGTCTACGCTCAACGAAGCTCTGGCGCCTCGCTTGACCGGGTCGTCGCCGGGCGTTCGGGAGCGTGGAAAGCGCTGCGTGCGTGTCAGCTTGCCTGACGGCGCAACTCGGCGGGCGGCACCTTCATCAGATGCCGATACTTCGCCACCGTACGACGCGCGACGATCACGCCCTGATCGGCGAGCATTTTCGCGAGGCTCACATCGGAGAGCGGATCGCGCGTGTTTTCCTTCGAGATCATTTCCTTCAACAGCGCGCGCACCGCCGCGGCCGAACAGGTGCCCCCGCTTTCGGTCGAGAGTTCGCGCGGGAAGAAGTGCTTGAACTCGAAGATGCCGCGCGGCGTCGCCATGTACTTGTTGCCCGTCGCGCGCGAAATGGTCGATTCGTGCAGTCCGAGTTCATCGGCGACATCGCGCAGCACGAGCGGCTTCAGCGCGATTTCGCCATAGTCGAAGAACGCCTTCTGATGCGAGACGATGCATTCGGCCACGCGCTGAATGGTCGTGAAGCGCTGCTGCGCGTTGCGGATCAGCCAGCGCGCTTCCTGCAGTTGCTGCGCGAGCGGCGAACGGCTCGCGCCCGCCGACTGCGCGAACAGTTCCGCGTACATGCGATGGATGCGCGCGCGCGGCAGAACCGCCGGGTTGATCGTGACGATCCATTGCTTCTTCATCGGACGCACGATGACGTCCGGCACCACGTAATTGTCCTCGCTCGCGCCGTAGTTCTCGCCCGGCTTCGGATCGAGGCGGCGGATCAGCGCACAGGCGATGCGCAAGTCATCCGCGCTGCAGCCGATCTTCTTCTGCAGTTCGGCCTGCTCGCGGCGCGCGAGCCGCTCTAGATGATGCGCAACGATTTCGAGCGCGACTTCGCGGCCCGGCGTCTCTTCGTCCATCGCTTCGAGTTGCAGCGTCAGGCATTCGGAGAGATTGCGCGCGCCGACGCCTGGCTTGTCGAGCGACTGCACGAGCTTGAGCGCGATGTTGAGTTCGTCCTCGTTGAGCGCGGGTTCGATATCGACCACGTTCGCGAGTTCGCTGAGTTCCTGGCGCAGATAGCCGTCGTCATCGAGCGCTTCGATGATGAGTTGCGCGATCGCGCGATCGCGCTCGTTCAGTTGATAGAGACGCAGGCCGTCATGCAGCGTGTCGTGCAGCGAGGGCTCGATGCGCACCCAGTCGGCGGGATCGGAGCCTTCGCCGTCGCCGCTGTTGCGCGAGGCGCTGCGGCCGAACGGATCGGATGCGTATTCGCTCATCGAATCGCTCATCGAATCGTCGCGCGAACTGTTGTCGGCGCCTTGTTCGCCGTCCATGCCCGACATGCTCGCGTCGGACGCGAGCGGCGCTTCAGCGGTGGCTTCCGACGCGCCGGACAGTGAGGTTTCGCTCATCGAATTGCCGTTGTCGGCGCCGAGCGCGTTGTCTTCCGTTTGCGACTCGTCGTATTCGAGGAACGGATTGGTGTCGAGCGCATTGCGCAGTTCCTGCTGGAACTCGAGCGACGAGAGTTGCAGAAGACGGACCGACTGTTGCAGGCGCGGCGTGAGCGCGAGACTTTGCTTCGCGCGGAGTTCGAGTGTAGGCGGCATTGCTTGCTAATCCTCGATTGTGCTGACTTTGATGGGCTGGTTTGCGGAGTACTAAAGCAACCGCCGTGCCAACCTTCGTTAAGCTCGCGCTGCGACTACGTTTTTTGCTATCGCGCCGATCGGCCGGAAGCGTTGTGAGCGCTCATTTCACGCAGTTTTTACACGCGCTCAGACAAAAGCGCTGCGCGTGGCGACGGCACGCCGACGCGGCTTGCGGGCGGCGTCGAGCGGCGTCGACGATTTGTTCGAGCACGCGCGAACGCCTTGATCCGGCAAGCATTTCGGTGCTTGCGGGGACGACGCGAGTGCGCGTTGCCCGGCCCCCGGCACACAAGTTGCGGTAACGACGATGCGTTCGCGTGCTACGGCGCGTTGCGCGATCGAAGAGCCGCCTCTCGCAGAAGTTCGTGTTGCGCAAGCGACCAGGCGAACGGGGCGCGCCAGACCAAAATCGAAAAAATGGGAGTATTGCCATGAAGACGACTCAAATCCTGAAGGCAGCCGGCGGTATCGCATGTGTCGTGTTTGCGCTGAACGTGAGCGCTCAAACCAATTCGGCGGCGTCGAGCAGCAGTTCCGGCACGACGGTCGGCCAGAAGGTCGATGACAGCGCGATCACGACGAAGGTCAAGGCCGAACTGCTCGGCGCGAAGAATGTCAAGTCCACGCATATCCACGTGAAGACGCACACCGGCGTGGTGTCGCTGACCGGCACGGTGCCGTCGGCGGAGGACAAGACGGCCGCGGAAGAAGTCGTTTCGAACGTCTCGGGTGTTGCTTCCGTGAAGAACCATCTTAAAATTGCGGCGAAGTAATGGCATAGTTCGTATGCCCGGCTCGCCACGGCGGGCCGCGGCCGAGTGCCAGCAGTACCAGACCCGCGCGGGGTTCGACGATTCGCCATCCAGCGGCGATGAATCGGGCGAAGCGCGGGTTTGCGCATGCAGGCATCGTGGTTCGTGTCGCTCGGACCCGTTTCTCGTCGCAACTTCAGCTTGACGCTTCACGCAGTGCGCATGACCTCGCAGCACTTCGAAACCTAAAACGAAGTACGGCCGTTCAAAACGGTACTTACACAGGTGGCTTACGAACGGGCCCTTCGCGCCGTTCAAAGGCCCCGACAATAGGAGCTCTTCATGAAGACGAAAAAGATGGCATTGATCGGCGCTCTGGCGCTGGCGTTCTCCTCGGCTGCGTTCGCGCAGGCGGCGTCGGATGCGGCAGGAACGGGCGCGAACTCGGGCGCTCAGGCGAAAAAGGGGAAGGGCACCTATCTGCATCAGCAAGACAAGGCGCACAAGCTGAAGGGCGCATCGGCAGCGGCAGCGGCTTCGGCGCTCGGCACGAACGACAAGGGCGCACCGCAGTAAGTCGCGCGGCTGACCCCGCACGGACAAACGGCCGCGTGAGCGGCCGTTTGCTTTTTGACGCGCGGCCTGCAGCGGCCGCGCACCGGGAAACGCATCAGGACTTCGCGGCTGCGTACTGATCGCGCAGATCGCGAATGCGATCGTGATTCTCCAGCACACCTTGATATTGGCGCTCCACGACCGCGCGGACATCGGCGGGCAGGTCCTTGTCCAGTGCCTGGCGATAGTTCTTCTTCGCCGCATCTTCGCCGCGTTCGCACTCGGCGAGAATCGCGTGATCGCTATGGCCGCTCACGGCAGACTTCACATCGACCCAGCCGCGATGCAGCGCGCCCGCCATCGAGCCGCCGGTTTCGGGCTTGCCGCCCAGCCGCTGAACGATGTCCTGCAACTCGCGCGCGCCTTGTGCGCAGGCCTCCGCCCGATTCTGGAACAGCAGCTTGAGGCTCGGATCACGCGTGTCCTCGGCTGCCTTCAGGAAGCCCTTCTGCCCGTCGTTCGAAGTTTCGACGAGATCATTGAGTACCGATACGACGTTCGTGCTCATGTAATACCTCCTGTAGTGTCCGACGTTGCCACTGGTTGCCACTTGCCGGCCGCCCATTGGACGCGGCTCGTAGCTCGTATGGAGATAGCGCACGCGGCGTGCCCGCTTGCCCGTGTCGCGCGGGAACATGTTTTGCATCTCCGATGGAACTACAGCGCGCGTTCTGCGGAGCGTGCGCACGACACGGCAATAGGAGAACGCGATGAAGTTTTTCAACCGGCTCGCGAACCGCGAGTCTCTGATGCTCGTGGCGATCGTCGCCTCGGCCATCACGATGCATGTGAGGCAGCACGTCACCGAAGCGCAGGGAGGGGCCGCGCAGTCGTCGCAGCAAGTCTGCGAGCCCGCGGCCGCCAATCCGGATACGTCGCGCGCGGCACGCGCGATGCCTGCCGATTGCAGCATTCGGGCGAAGGCGCGATCGACACATCCGCTCGCAACCTGGGTCTGACGCGAACGCGGCACCGACGCGCATCATGCAAAACGCCCGCAATTGCGGGCGTTTTGTCTGCAGCGGCTGATTCGCTCACGCCCGCGTATGCGCGAACTCGCCCGCCGGTTCGTTGACGGGATGCGGCGGCTGCAGCGGATCGAAGTCACTCCAGCGGCCTTGCTTCCAGCGCCCCGATGCGCGTTCGAGATCCATGCCGCCCGCTTCGCGCAGCACGGCCGTAGCCTGATCCTGCGTTTCCGGCGAAACATGCACGGCGACGAGCACGCCCGCGTGACGCGAAGGCGCTTCGGCGTGGGCCGGCAGTCTGGACTTCTTGGTATGCGACATGGCGCCGGCGAGCGATCCGATATAAGCGCCGACGCCGGCCGCGATCACCGAGACGAGCAGCGGCGCCTGAAAGACGGCGAACACCGCCGCGCCCACCACGGCGCCGACGACCGCGCCGATCGTCACGCCCTTGCCGGCGCCTTTGGGCGCGTCGGTCGCGCCGGCATCGGTGCCGACATCGCCGCCGAGCGGATGGCGCGCGTGCTGGCCGCTCGGATTGACAAAGAACAGCGTCACGTCTTCTTCGACGAAGCCGCGTGCAAAAAGACGCTGGGCCGCCGATTCGGCCGCGGGAAAGGTCTGGAATCGGCCCGCAATGATCAGGGACATGTTCCCTCCTTGTTGACTGAAGTTGCGTTCGGTTGCTGGGTCTCGTGACTCGGGCGCGTCACTCGGGCTCGAGGCCTGCGACGCGGAACAAGCCGCTTCTCAGGACGACGGGCTTGCCGCCGTTTTCGTCGAGCGCTTCGGCGCACACGGCGCGAATGCGCGCAATGCCGCCGGCGAAGGCATCGAGCAAATCGTCCTCGCGCGGGGATTGCGCGCCGAAGTGATCTTCGAGGGCTTCGGCACTGATCGAGCACACGACGGGTTCGCCGTCGACGAGCGCGGAGAAATGAATCGCGAGATCGTCGCCGTCGTAAAGCGGAGCTTCTTCTGCAAACGTGATGTGCATGGTCGAGTCCTCATAGGCGGGACGAAAACGGAAAGAGGCGGCTCGCCCGGCGACGTTCGCGGTACTCATGACGCCGCCTTCGTTTTGGCGAGTTGCCGGGCCATCGCGTCGTGATGGCTGATGACCGGCAGCGCCTTGCTCGCGGCTGCCTTGAGCGCGGTGTCGTTGCCGCTTTCGCTCTCCCTGGTGAAGAGCTCGACGGCCTTCTGATGGCCGCCGACCGCCACCTTTTCAATATAGGCTTTGTCGAACTCCGCGCCCTGAAGATTTTGCAGGCTGCCGATCAGCGCCGAATTCGCGGCGGGCGGCGCCGTGATGCCGTGACGTTTCGCGATTACGTCGAGATTGCGCGCGAGTTTCGTATGGTCGGCGATCATTCGCTGTGCGAATTCCCGGACCTGCCGGTCGCCCGCGTGCGTGAGCGCAAGCTTGCTTGCCGCGATTTCAGTCGCGCTCGCCTGGCCTGCGTCCTGCAGGAATTGCTGATCGATCGTGGAGAGCTTCTGCGTCTGTGCGTTCAGCGCGGCGCCGGCGTTGTCCCGCGCGCTTTCCTGACCATGAGCCTGCGCGAGCGGCAACAGGGCAGCGAGCACGAAAGCGCTCGCACGCATGCGTGACGTCGGCGGGTTCATCGGCGAGTTCATCGGCGAGTTGATCGGGAATCTCGGCATCGTTGCTCCGGTCGCGGTCGTCATCGTCGTCGTGTATGGCTCACGTCGCGCGCGTTCTGGCAAGCGCCTCGATCAGCGCCTGATTGAACGCGGGCAGATCGTCGGGCTTGCGGCTCGTGATGAGATTGCCGTCGATCTGCACTTCCTGATCGACCCACGTGCCGCCGGCGTTCCGCACGTCGTCCTGCAGACTCGGCCAGCTCGTCATCGTGCGGCCGGCGACGATGCCCGCCGAAATCGGCAGCCATCCGCCATGACAGATCACCGCGATAGGCTTGCGCGCCTTGTCGGCTTCCTTGACGAAGCGCTGCGCCTTCGCGTCGAGGCGGATCGCGTCACCGTTCACGACGCCGCCCGGAAGCACGAGGGCGTCGTAATTCGCGGCATCGGCGGCATCGAAAGTCACGTCGACATCGACTTTGTCGCCCTTGTCGACATGCCTGAATCCCTGGATCTGGCCCGCCTGCTGCGACACGACGTCCACCTGCGCGCCGGCTTCCTTCAGCGCGCGCTGCGGCTCGACGAGTTCTGCCTGCTCGAAGCCGTCGAGCGCAAGGATCGCGACCTTGCAGCCGTTGAGGGAAATAGCCATGAAGGCACTCCTTGTTGCTGATTTCGAACGTTCCGCATCGGCGGAATCCATGTCCGGGAGTTCAGCAAGGGGTGTGCCCAACGAAGGACGAAAAGATGCGGCTCAGGCAGGCTCGACGCTGCGCTTGCCCGTCAGGCGCAGCAAGCTGACGACGGCGGCCGCCGCCGCGAAGGCCGCCGCGACCGCGATCGCGATCGTCGCTCCTTGCTTCGGGGCGACGCCGAAGATCAGCGCGACGATCGCAGCGCCGAGCGTCTGGCCGGTGAGACGCGCGGTGCCGAGCATGCCGCTCGCGCCGCCGCTGCGATGACGCGGCGCGGAAGAGAGCATCTGACGATTGTTCGGCGACTGGAACAGGCCGAAGCCGAGCCCGCACACGGCCATGCGCCACGCGATGTCGAACGCGCCCGGATGCGCGCCGACAGTGGCGAGCAGCACGAGCCCGACCGTCAGGATCGCAAGCCCGATGCCGCCGAGCAGACCGGCAGAATAACGGTCCGCGAGCACGCCCGAGAGCGGCGCCACGAACACGATGACGAGCGGCCACGGCGTCATGAGAAAGCCGGTTTCGACCTGGCTCATGCCGAAGCTGTCCTGCAGCAGAAACGGCAGCGACACGAACGCGAGCATCTGCGCGCAGAACGAGCACACCGAAGTGCCGACCGACAGCGCGAACACGGGAATGCGCATCAGGTCGATCGGCAGCAGCGGCGCGCTCTGCGTGAGCTGGCGCTTGACGAAAAAGTAGCCGATCACCACGGTGGCCGCGAACTCGCCGATCAGCCACGGCCGGTGCTCGCCGTGCCCGATGCCGTCGACGGCCACGATCGCGATACCGAAGAACAGCGCGTTCATGATCGCGCTGATGTAGTCGTAGGGTTGCCGATGTCCCGGCGCGCGCGGCATCGACTTCCAGCCGATCGCGAAGGCGGCGAGGCCGATCGGCACGTTGATCGCGAAGAGCCACGGCCACGGCGCGACGGCGAGCACGCCGGAGGCGATCGTCGGGCCGATCACGGAGGAAATGGCGACGACCGTCGCGTTGATGGAGACGCCGCGCCCGAGCTGATCCTGCGGATAGATGATGCGCACGAGCGCCGTGTTGACGCTCATGATTCCCGCCGCGCCGAAGCCCTGCACGACGCGCGCGACGGTGAGCGCGACGAGCGAGCCGGACAGCGCGCACGCGAGCGACGACACCGTGAAGAGCGCGAGCCCCGCCATGTACACGCGCCGGTAGCCGATACGGTCGCCGAGCGAGGCGAGCGGCAGCAGGGAAATGGTGATCGCCAGCTGATAGGCGTTGACGACCCAGATGGAGTCGGCGGGCGAAGCATTCAGATTGCGCGCGATGGTCGGCAGCGCGACGTTGGCGATGGCGCCGTCGAGCACCGCGAGGGTGATGCCGAGCGCGACGACGGCAATGGCCCAGTATCGCTGGGGCAGCGGCAAACCTTGTTCGGAATCCATCGATGGGCGGGAAGTGGCAGCGGCGCATTGTATGCCGCGCCGGTTTCAAATGGCTTGTGAGCGGCGCGAGGCGGACGGCGCGGCAAGCGCCGCGCCGTCCGACCGGCGTTTATTTCAGTTCGTACAGGCCGGTGTAGGTGGCGGAATCGATTTCGTTCAGATGCGTCATGAAGCGCGCGACCGCGTTGGTCGCGTTCACGTCGAGCGGCAGGCTCTCCGCGGACAGCGCATGGATGCGGAAGATATAGCGATGCGGCTTGTCGCCGCGCGGCGGTGCGGCGCCGCCGAAACCGACCGTGCCGTAGTCGTTGCGAAGCTGCAGCGCGCCTTGCGGCAGCAGGCTGCCGTCGGCCTTGCCGGCGTTGCGCGGCAGCGAGCGCGCGTCGGGCGGAATGTTGACGACGATCCAGTGCCAGAAGCCGCTGCCCGTGGGCGCGTCGGGATCGTAGACGGTGAGCGCGAGACTGCGCGTTTCGACGGGCGGGGCGTCCCATTGCAGCGCCGGCGAGATATTCTCGCCCGAGCCGCCGAAGGCCTGCTGGTCGAATTCCTGCGCGCGCGTCATGAAGCCGTTTGCCGGAAATTCGTCGGACCAGATACGGAAATCAGCCATGAGAGTCGTGCCTCCTTCTTGCGGTGAGCATGAACGCGGGCCACGGCGGATCGTGCGCGCGGCGGCCCGCGTCCTTCATGTGAACTCATAAACCAGGTGCAGCAAACGTGCCCGAGTGCGCTCGGGCGCCGCGAGCACATGGCGAATCGAGTGTAGCATCTGCCCCCGATAGTCCGAGCGGGCACGAACGCGGGCATGCTGCGTCGAGTTGTCCGGCGTGTGTCCATTCGGACCCTGAAAAATGTCGCGCTACAATAATGAGATGAAATCAGGGATGAACCGTGAGACGGCGCGAGCCGAAAGGATGACCATGCCAAACGACCCGCGCCGCGCCGCCGGGCAATTCACGCCGGCGGCGGTTCCGGCGGACGATGCCGACATGTTCGACCTCGCGCCCGTCTCCCTGTGGCTCGAAGATTTCAGCGCCGTGCGCGAGCAGTTCGAGCGCTGGCGCGCAGCGGGCGTCACCGACCTGCGCGGGTTTCTCGCCGAGAATCCGGAGCGTGTCGCCGAATGCTCGACGCGCATCCGGGTCGTGAAAGTCAACCGGCGCACGCTCTCGCTGTTCAACGCGAAAGATGTCGATCAACTCGTGCAGAACCTGGATCGCGTGTTCCGCGACGACATGCTCACCACGCACGTCGACGAACTCGAACAGCTCTGGTCCGGCAAGCCGAGTTTCGTGAGCCAGACGGTCAACTACACGCTCGACGGCAAGCGCCTCGACGTGCTGCTCAAGGCGGTTATCCTGCCGGGCCACGAAGACACGTGGAGCCGCGTGCTCGTCACGATCGAGGACATCACCGAGCTCGAAGCGGTGCGGCGCACCGCCGCCGCGAGCGAACTCTATGCGCGCGGTCTGTTCGAGCATTCGCCGGTGTCGCTGTGGGTGGAAGATTTCAGTTCCGTGAAGGCGCTGCTCGACGATGTGCGCGAGCGCGGCATCGTCGACTTTCGGACGTTCACGAACGTGCATCCGGAATTCGTCGAACGCTGCATGCAGGAGATTCACGTGCTCGACGTGAATCAGCACACGCTGCGCATGTTCGCCGCGCCCGACAAGGCAATGCTGCTCTCGCGCCTGCCCGACATCTTCCGCGACGACATGCAGCAGCACTTTCAGGAACAGTTGATCGACCTGTGGGACGGCAAGCTGTTTCATCAGCGCGAGGTGCTCAACTATTCGCTCGAAGGCAACGAGGTGCACGTGCACCTGCAGTTCTCGGTGTTTCCGGGACACGAGGCACGCTGGGATCTCGTGCTCGTCGCGCTGACGGACATCACCGCGCGCAAGAAGGCCGAGGCGTATCTGGAATTTCTCGGCAAGCACGACGTCCTCACGAAGCTCAAGAACCGCTCGTTCTATATCGACGAAATCAACCGGCTCGAACGCAAGGGCCCGTTCCCGGTGACGGCGATCGCGATCGACGTGAACGGCCTGAAAGCGGTGAACGATCAGCTCGGTCACGCCGCCGGCGATGCGCTCCTGCGCCGCGCGGGCGAAGTGCTCGGCAAGGCGGTGGAAAAGCCGTTTCAGGCGGCGCGTATCGGCGGCGACGAGTTCATGGTGCTGTTGCCCGGCACCGACGAGCGCGGCGGCGAGACGGTCATGGACAGCATCCGCCAGTTGCTCGAAGTGAACAACCAGTTCTACTCGGGCATGCCGCTATCGTTCGCGATGGGCGCGGCCACGGCGCACGACGGCGAACGGCTGGAAGCGATGCTGCAGCGCGCCGACGCCGTGATGTACGCCGAGAAGCGCGCGCATTATGAGGAAAGCCAGCGGGACAGTCAGCGCAAGGACGCGTAGCGGCCCATGAGCGCGGCGGCTAGTTCTTCGGCGCTGTCACTTCGTCGATGCCGCGATCGAGCGCCGGGCAGGCCTCGCCCACTTCCTTTTTGTATTCGGCGGGATTGCTCGTCCTGAGCTTGTCGAAGCGATCGACGCTCGGCTGCGCCTGAGCCAGACCGAGCTTCCATTCGCCGTCGAAATCCGGTGCGTCGGGATAATTGGCGCGGACCGCTTCCTTGAAACGCGCGATTTTCGCGGCGTCGAGATGACAGACGTCGGCGGCGCCGCGCGCGATATTGGCGCTCGTCATCACGCCTTCCGCGGCCATTCCTTCCTTCGTCGGAGGATGCCCCGGCGGCAGCGCGGTTTGCGCGTTCGCGCCCAGACACCCTGCGAGCAGAACGGCGAAAACGGGGAGATTCGAACGCGTTGTGCGCATGGGTTTCGGATTGTTATGCGGGGAGAAAAAATTATAGGCGAACCCGCATGAAATGAATGCCTGATGCCGGAAAGATGGGTATTTGCCCCGTGCTAGAATCGATTTCCAATGCCGTTCTCAGACAGAAAAATGAAAAAAGGAAGCAAGGCCGCTAGTACTGCGCCCTCGTCGACCACAGCGGAAGGGCGGCGCAAGTACGATCCGGAGGAGACCAAGCGGAACATTCTCGACATCGCCACGCAGGAGTTTTCGGCAATGGGACTCGCGGGCGCGCGCGTCGATGCCATCGCGGAGCGCACCAATACCACCAAGCGCATGCTGTACTACTACTTCGGCAGCAAGGAAGGGTTGTACGAAGCGGTGCTGGAACAGGTCTACGGCGACATTCGCGCACTCGAGCAGGAACTGCAGCTCGCCGAGATGGAGCCAGAAGAAGCGCTGCGTGAATTCGTCGGCTTCACGTTCGATTATCACGACAAGCATCGCGATTTCGTGCGTCTCGTGACCATCGAAAACATTCATGCGGCGAAGTACATCGAACTGTCGAAGACGTTCAAGTCGCGCAATTCGACGGTTGTGAAGACTATCGAGGATCTCATCGCGCGCGGTGTCGCGGCGGGCAAGTTTCGCGAGGACGTCGATCCCATCGATCTGCATCTGATGATCAGCTCGTTCTGCTTTCATCGCGTGGCGAACCGGCATACGTGGGGCGCGGCGTTCGGGCGCGATCCGTCGGGACCGCGCTTGCGGGCGCGGCATCGCGAGATGATCGTCGATGCGGTGTTGCGCTTCATGCGGCGCGAAGACTGAATTTCGCAAGCAACGGCACAAGCGAAAGACGCACGCAAAAGACGCACGCAAAAGACGCAAGCAAAAGACGCAAGCAAAACGCAAAACGGCGGCACTCTCACGAGGCCGCCGTTTTTTCATGGCGCATCGCCGTATCAGCGTTCGAGCAAAGTCTGGAAATGCGCGAACATGCGCTCGGCGTCCGGCTCGCGACCGGTGAAGATGCGCAGCGCATCGACCGCCTGACACACGGCCATGCCGCCGCCGCTGACGGTGCGGCAGCCGATCGCCTTCGCCGCCTTCAGGAGCGCCGTTTCGAGCGGGAAGTACACGATCTCCGCGACCCACAATTCAGGGTGCAGATACTCCGCCGGCAGCGGCAGGCCGGGCAGTTTCGCCATGCCGGTCGGCGTTGCGTGGATCAGGCCGCTCGCGGCCTGCAACGTCGCGCGCAGATCGCCGCCGCTTTTCACGACGCGATCCGGAAAGCGCGCCGCGAGTTCGGCGGCGAGCGACGCCGCGCGCGCATCGTCGGAGTCGAACAGCGTGAGTTCGCGCGCGCCCATCGTGAGCGCCGCATGCGCGACGGCCGCGCCCGCGCCGCCCGCGCCGAGCTGCACGACGCGCTCGAGCGGCGCGCCCGGCAGACCGCGTTCAAACGCGCGCGCAAAGCCCGACCAGTCCGTGTTGTACCCGATGCGGCGGCCGTCCTTCAGCACCACCGTGTTGACCGCGCCGAGCGCGCGGGCGTCGGGATCGAGCTCGTCGAGCAGGGCAATCACGCTCTGCTTGCACGGATAAGTAATGTTCAGGCCGTCATAGCCCATGCGCTCGGCCGCGACGAGCAGATCGGGCAGGGCGGACGGCTCCAGCTCCAGCGCCTGCAGGTCGATGCGCCGGTACACGTAATTGAGCCCGAGAACGCGGCCTTCCTGCTCGTGCATGGCGGGCGTGAGCGAGCCGCCGATACCCGAACCGATCAGGCCGATGAGATACGAAGTCTTGTTGGTCATGCAAGCGCTCCGGCATGGGTGAGCACCGCGATGCTGCAGTGCGAAATTGAGTACGTCGCAGTGTGAACGTGCGCGCGAGCCTTGTCGGTTCGTGTTTTCACTAATTTGTACGGTCTAGTTAGTTTGTTATTATCTCGCAGAATGAGATGGATTGCGCGCGTGGGCGAGGATTTGCGCGTTTGTTATCCGTCGTCCCCGGCGCGGACGTCCTACACTGACAGCAACCGCACCGATCCATCCGCATCTGCAATCAGGAGGCAGCGATGCTGCGTTCAATCCGGACATCCATCGCGACGGTATCCATCAGCGGCACGCTTCCCGAGAAGCTGCAGGCCATCAAGGCCGCCGGTTTCGACGGCGTGGAGATCTTCGAGAACGATCTGCTGTATTTCGACGGCACGCCCGGCGACGTGCGCCGCATGTGCGCGGACCTCGGCCTCGAGATCTACCTGTTCCAGCCGTTCCGCGATTTCGAGGGTGTGAGCGCCGAGCGGCTCGCGAAGAACGTCGAGCGGGCGAAGCGCAAGTTCGAACTGATGCACGAACTCGGCACCGACCGCATCCTCGCGTGCAGCAACGTGTCGCCGGATACGATTCGCGACGATGCGCTGGTCACCGATCAACTCGGCGTGCTCGCGAAGACCGCCGAGGAAGCGGGCGTGATCGTCGCGTATGAAGCGCTCGCGTGGGGCCGCTACGTGAACTCTTACAAGCACGCGTGGAAGCTCGTCGATGCCGTGAATCATCCGAGCCTGGGCCTCGCGCTCGACACGTTCCACACGCTGTCGATCCGCGATTCCGTCGAAGAAATCGCGTCGATTCCGGGCGAGCGCATCGCGTTCGTGCAGATCGCCGACGCGCCCGTGCTCGCCATGGACGTGCTCGAATGGAGCCGTCACTACCGCTGTTTTCCGGGGCAGGGCGCGTTCGACGTCGCCGGCTTCACGGCGCGCGTGCTCGAAGCGGGCTACAAGGGGCCGCTGTCGCTGGAAATCTTCAACGACGGCTTTCGCGCCGCGCCGACCGCGATCACGGCGGCGGACGGCTATCGCTCGCTGCGTTTTCTGGAAGAACAGACGCGCGAACTGATGGGCGACAACGCGCCGCCGGAGCTTTTCAATCCGCCCGCGCCGCCGGAGCACATCGGCTTCCAGTTCCTCGAATTCGCCGTCGACGACGCCACGCGCGAGCACGTCGCGCAATGGCTCGGCAGGCTCGGTTTCCGGCTCGCGGGCAAGCATCGCTCGAAGGATGTCCGGCTGTACCGGCACGGCGCGGGCTCGATCGTGCTCAACGCCGAAGCCGATTCGTTCGCGAGCGCGTTCTTCCAGCAGCACGGCCTGTCGCTGTGCGCGTCGGCGTTTCATGTCGACGACGCGAAGCTCGCCTTCGAACGCGCCGCCGCGTATGGATCGAAGCCGTTTTCGGGGAGCGTCGGCCCGAACGAGCGTGTAGTGCCGGGCGTGCAGTCGCCCGACGGCAGCCTCGACTATTTCGTCGACGAAGCGCCCGGCGGCCCGACGCTGTGGGAATCCGACTTCGTGCTGACCGATATCGACGGACCTTACGAAGTCGGGCCGCTCGCGCGCATCGATCACGTGTGTCTGTCGCTGCCCGCCGATGCGCTCGATACGTGGGTGCTGTTCTTCCGCAGCGCATTCGGCTTCGAGACCGAGGCCGCCGTGCTCGTGCCGGATCCGTACGGACTCGTGCGCAGCCGTGCGGTGCGCAGCCGCGACGGTTCGGTGCGCATCGCGCTGAACGCGTCGGTGGACCGTTACACGGCGGTGTCGGAGTCGCTGTCGACGTATCGCGGCTCGGGCCTGAACCACGTCGCGTTCAGCACGCCGGATATCTTCGATGCGGTTCCGCGTCTGGAGGCCGACGGCGTCAAGTTCCTGCGCATTCCGGGCAACTACTACGACGATCTCGTCGCGCGCTTCGGCCTGCCCGACGAGCAGATCGACCAGATGCGCGAGCACAACATTCTTTACGACCGCGACGAGCGCGGCGGAGAGTTCTTTCACGCGTACACGGAACAGCTCGATCAGCGCTTCTTCCTCGAAGTGATCGAGCGGCGCGGCGGCTATGACGGCTACGGCGCGGCGAACGCGGCGGTGCGGCTCGCGGCGCACGCGCAACAGCAGCAGCGGGCGCGTCAGGCGAAGTGAAGTCGCGCGGGGCGTGACCTATGATTCAAGCATGGCGGCATCGTGAAGCGGGAGGGCGCCATGTTCGATATTCCGAGTGTTCTCGTCGGCCTGGCGGGGCTGGCGGCCATCAGCATCGTCCTGCTTGCGCACGACTGGCGCGACGAACATCGCGCGCGCATGACGGCGCGCGAGCGCGCGCACCGGCATCCGCTGCGCGAATGGTGGCTGCGGCATCGCCATTGACGCGCGGCTAGGCGCCCTGCGACTTCGCCGCCGGAACGCGCTCGCTGGCCGCGGCCGCGCGCTCGCGTTCCTGTCTGAGTTCGTCGTCGCGTTGGCGGGCGGTGGCCTCGAACGCATCGATGTGCAGATACAGCCGATGCACGGTCTGAATCTGCGTATGCGAGAGATGTGACCGGCGCGTGATGGATGCGAGCCGCTCGCGCCAGTACGAGGGCGGCAGCAGCGGACCGCCGAGATCGCACGACAACGAACGACGCAGCACCAGTTCGAGGTGCGTCAGGTCCTGGTCTGCCAGCAACGCCGAAAACGCGCCCTGCGGCTTGATATCGGGGAAATGGTCCATTACTCCGATGGCGGCGCGCTTCAGCGAAACTTGATAGGTATAAACCCGTATTTGTCAGTTTTTATGAGTGTCTCGGGCAGGCGGGGTTTTTCTTCTCGGCGAAGCCGATGCCGCGATTCGCGTTTGCTATACTCTGCGCTCGTTTCGCCGACGCATCGGCGAGCCGCGGTCCGCTCCCCGTAGTTCAATGGATAGAACGAGTGCCTCCTAAGCGCTAGATGCAGGTTCGATTCCTGCCGGGGGGACCACGATCCCCCGCGCCGCAGCCAGCGGCCGCTCATCAATTCCCTGTCTCTCCCCGTCCCGCATTGAACCGTAAGCGGTTTCCCGCCGATAATGCGACCACTCCGGTCACGCCATCACGGCTCGCGCGCTCATGACGGAAATCGAATCCGCAGTGGTCGTTTTCATCCTCCTGCTGGCCAGCACCGGCGTCGGCGCAATCGTGCGGCCGCTCCTGCCGGAGGAGCACAAGGCGCGGGAAACAGTGCAACTGGTGCAGTTGCTCGTCGGCATGCTGGTGACCTTCGCGGCGCTCGTGCTCGGGCTTCTGACCGCATCGGCGAAAACCATCTTCGACACCACCAATAACGACGTGCGCAGTTACGCGACGTCGATCATCGAGCTCGACCGCGCGATGCGCGACTACGGCCCCGAAACCGATCATCCGCGCGCGCTGTTGCGCTCGTACACCGCGGCGGCCATCGCGAGCACCTGGCCGAACGAGCCGCGTCCGCCCGGTAACTACTATCCGGACATCGAGCCGTCGAAGAAGGGCGACGATCTCGCGAGCAGCGAGCTCGGCGCGCTTCTGAGCCGCGCGCAGCACGAAGTGCGCATGCTCGCGCCGAACGACGCCTACCATCGGCAGCTCGCCACCGAGGCCGCCGCGCGCTTCGAGCAACTGATCGCGCTGCGCTGGAAGCTGATCGAGGAAGCGCACGGCTCCATCTCCTATCCGTTCGACCGGATTCTGGTCGGCTGGCTGCTCATCATCTTTCTGTGCTTCGGGCTGATCGCGCCGCGCAACGCGCTCTCGCTCGTGACGATCATGCTCGGCGCGCTGTCGATCGCGTCCGCCGTGCTGGTGATCCTCGATCTCGATACGCCGTTCACCGGCCCGATCATGATCGGCAGCCAGCCGCTGCGCGACGCGCTCGCGTATCAGAGCCGCTGATGCTCTATCAGGATCCGCGCATCGTCGCGCTTTACGACACGCTCAATCCCTTTGCCGCCGACACGGCGTTCTATCTCGCGCTCGCGCAAACCGCGGAGCACGTCGTGGATCTCGGCTGCGGCACGGGCCTGCTCGCGTGCGAACTGGCAAATCGCAGCCGGCGCGGCCAGCGCGTGACGGGCATCGATCCGTCGCCCGAAATGTTGCGCATCGCGCGGGCGCGTCCGGCGGGCGACACGGTCACGTGGATCGAAGGCGACGCGGGCGCGCTGCCGTTCTTCGGCGCGACGGATTGCCTTTTGATGACGGGACACGTCGCGCAGGTTTTTCTCGACGACGCTGCGTTCCTGACGACGCTCGCAGCCGCGCGCCGCGCCGTGCGGCCGGGCGGTCGCATCGCGTTCGAGAGCCGCAATCCGGCGGCGCGGGCGTGGGAAGACTGGACGCCGGAACGCTCGATGAAACGCATCGAAACGCCGGACGGCAAGGTGGTCGAAGTGTGGCAGGAACGGCACGCGCAACCCGATCCGGCGGCGACGGGGCGCGTCGCGTTCACGACGCACTATCGCTTCATGCCGGAGCCGGGGACGCGCGCCGTCGAGGAGACGCTGTCCGCCGCGAGCGAGCTGCGCTTTCGCACGCTCGACGAACTGACGCGCTTGCTGAACCGCGCGGGGTTTGCGCGGATCGACTGGTATGGAGACTGGAACCGCGCGCCCGTGGATGAAATGAGCCGCGAACTGATCACGGTGGCGCGCTGAAAGCCGCAACGCATGCGGCCGGCCGAATCAGAATTCGACGACGACGAAATCCGCCTTGCCCACGTCGCACAGCGGGCAGCGCCAGTCATCGGGGATCTCGCCGAAACGGGTGCCGGCTGCGATGCCGTCTTCCGGCAGGCCCTCTTCCTCGTTATAGATCCAGCCGCAAATCAGGCAGACCCAGCTTTTGTATTCGATGACTTCGCTCACGACAGACTCTTGATTCGAAAGGGATAAACGGATTGCATGCGTGCGCAGCAAGCGCGCGGCGCGGCGACCCGGCATCTTACAGGAATGGGCGCGCGGGTTCCCGAATGACCCGCAAGACGCGACGCCGTGCCGCATCGGCGCGGCCCGCAGGATGGCCCTGATACGAGTATCAGAAAGCCCGGTGTATTCTTTTTCGAATTTCCGGCGCCGATTTCGCGCCATCGACCGGTTTCCCTCACATGGAGAAGATGATGCTGAACAAAACACTCTTGGGTGCGATGCTGTCGGGTGCGGTCCTGCTTTCCTACGGCGGCGCGGCGCATGCGCAGGCGCGCGTCTATTTCGTCGAGCCGAAGGACGGCGCGACCGTCACGAGCCCCGTGCATGTGAAATTCGGCGTCGACGGCATGTCGATCGCGCCGGCCGGCACGATGACCGAAGGCACGGGGCATCATCATCTTCTGATCGACGGCAAGGCGCTTCCGAAGGGCACGGTGATTCCGGCAAACGACACGTCGCTGCACTTCGGCAAGGGCCAGACCGAAGCCGACGTGCCGCTTTCGCCCGGCGATCACACGCTGACGATGCAGTTCGGCGACGGCGCGCATCGTTCGTACGGGCCGGAGATGAGCCAGACGATCAAGGTGCATGTGAAGCAGTAACGCCGCGCGCGCTTTCGGGCCGCGCCGCCCGCTCCGTGCATGCCGCGCAGGTGCGGTGCGCGTGCGGCGGCCCGCGCCGGGCGGCTCATGTCCCGCGGCTTATGCCATCCGGCCGATGCACGGCACGGCGCGCCCGACCGGTAGAATGGCAGCTTCCGTAGGTGTCACGTCGGTGGCACTGGTCGCCATTCATCCGGTTCTCCCATGTCGCTCTATTCCATTTCGGACGCGCAGCTCGCGTTCGGCCACGTCGCATTGCTCGACCATGCCGACTTCTCGCTCGAAGCGGGCGAACGCGTCGGGCTGATCGGCCGCAACGGCGCGGGCAAGTCGTCGTTGCTGAAGATCGTCGCGGGTCTCGCCGCGCCCGACGACGGCCTCGTCACGCGTCAGGCCGAACTCACGACCGTCTACGTGCCGCAGGAGCCCGAGTTCGATCTCGACGCCTCCGTGTTCGATGTCGTCGCCTCCGGTCTCACCGAAGCGCGCACGCTGCTCGACGAGTACGACGCCGTCGCGCACGCGCTCGCGGACACGCCCGAGGGCGCGCAGCACGATGAACTGCTCGCGCGCATGAACGCGCTGCAATCATCGCTCGACACGCGCGACGCGTGGAACTGGCGCACGCGCGTCGCGACCACGCTCGCGCAGATCGGCCTCGACGGCGACGCGCGCACGGGCGCCCTGTCCGGCGGCATGAAAAAGCGCGTGGCGCTGGCGCGCGCGCTCGTCGTGCAGCCGGACGTGCTGCTGCTCGACGAACCGACCAACCATCTCGACTTCGAAGGCATTCGCTGGCTGGAAGATTTGCTCGTCACATTGCGCACGGGCCTGCTGTTCATCACGCACGATCGCGCGTTTCTGGATCGCGTGGCGACGCGCATCGTCGAGCTGGATCGCGGGCGCCTGCTGTCGTATCCCGGCAATTTCAGCGCCTATCAGGCGCGCAAGGCGCAGCAGCTCGAAGTCGAACAGGTCGAGCAGGCCAAGTTCGACAAGCTGCTCGCGCAAGAGGAAGTGTGGATCCGCAAGGGCGTCGAGGCGCGGCGCACGCGCAGCGTCGGGCGCATCGCGCGGCTGGTCGAGATGCGCCGCGAACGCGCCGAGCGCCGCAACGTGCAGGGCAATGTGAGGCTGGATGTCGGGCAGGGCGAGAAGTCGGGCAAGATCGTCGCGGAACTGACCGATGTGACCAAGCGCTTCGGCGAGCGCACGGTCGTCGAGCGCTTCACGGCCACGGTCATGCGCGGCGACAAGATCGGTCTCGTCGGCCCGAACGGCGCGGGCAAGACCACGCTCCTGAAACTCATTCTCGGCGAGCTGCAGCCCGACGAAGGCCGCGTGCGGACCGGCACCAACATTCAGGCCGCGTACTTCGACCAGATGCGCGCGCAGCTCGATCTCGACAAGTCGCTCGCCGACACCATCAGCCCCGGCAGCGAGTGGGTCGAAGTCAACGGCGTGAAGAAGCACGTCATGAGCTATCTCGGCGATTTCCTGTTCGCGCCCGAACGCGCGCGCTCGCCCGTGCAGTCGCTGTCGGGCGGCGAGCGCAACCGGCTGTTGCTCGCGCGTTTGTTCGCGCGCCCGGCCAACGTGCTCGTGCTCGACGAACCGACCAACGACCTCGACATTCCTACGCTCGAACTGCTCGAGGAACTGCTCGCCGATTACGACGGCACCGTGTTGCTCGTCAGCCACGACCGCGCGTTTCTGGATAACGTCGTCACCTCGGTGTTCGCGGCGGAAGGCGGCGGCAAGTGGCGCGAATATGTCGGCGGCTTCTCCGACTGGCAGATTCAGCGCGAACGTTCGGAGCGTATCGCGGAGGAAGCGGTCCGACAGAGCGCGAAGGAAGCGCCGAAGGACGATCTTCCCAAGGAAAGCGCGGCGGGCCGCAACGCGCAGCGCACCGTCAAGCTCTCGTTCAAGGAGCAGCGCGAACTGGAAGCGCTGCCGGGGCGCATCGCCGAACTGGAGCAAGAGCAGAAGACCATCGGCGCGCAACTCGAGGACGGCTCGATCTTCGCGAAGGACGCGAAGGAAGGCGCGCGGCTTTCGGAACGTCACGCGGCGATCGAAGAGGAATTGCTCGTCGCGCTGGAGCGCTGGGAAGAACTGGAAGCGAAACGCAAATAAGCGTCCGAGGTGGGCGCGGCGCGCGAAAACCGCTATTCTCTCAGCGCGGCTGAGGACGGCGGCAGAGGCGAACGCCTTGCCCCACTTGCTTTCAGCCAGGCACTCGACCAAGCAGAATTCAGGCATCAGACGGCAATTCGGGCGTTACGCCGTGGCATTTTTCCGCGTGAAACGCCCGACGCCGGATCAACGTTCAACTATGTCCACGAAAAAATCCAGCGCATTGGCCACAGGCACGCAACGACGCACACGCACGGTCATGAGCGCCAAGGCCGCCGGCTACAGCGAAGCGTCGATCAAGGTGCTGAAGGGCCTCGAGCCCGTCAAGCAGCGGCCCGGCATGTACACGCGCACGGAGAATCCGCTGCACATCATCCAGGAAGTCATCGACAACGCTTCGGACGAAGCGCTCGGCGGCTTCGGCAAGCAGATCATCGTGACGCTGCATGCGGACAACTCCGTGTCCGTCGAGGACGACGGGCGCGGCATTCCTTTCGGTTTGCATCCGGAGGAAGGCGTACCGGTCGTCGAGATCGTGTTCACGCGGCTGCACGCGGGCGGCAAGTTCGATAAAGCCGCCGGCGGCGCCTACACGTTCTCGGGCGGCCTGCACGGTGTCGGCGTCTCGGTGACGAACGCGCTCGCCACGCGCCTCGAAGTGACCGTCTGGCGCGACAACAAGGTCGCGCAACTCGCGTTCGCCAACGGCGACGTCATCGAGGCACTCACGACGCGCGCGGGCGAACGCGGTGCCAAAAAAAGCGGCACGCGCGTGCGTGCGTGGCCGAATCCGAAGTATTTCGACTCCGCCAATCTGCCGCTCGGCGAATTGCAGCGCCTGTTGCGCTCGAAAGCCGTGCTGCTGCCGGGCGTCGAAGTGGTGCTCGTCATCGAGAAGACCGGCGAGCGCCAGACCTGGAAGTACGAAGACGGACTGCGCGGCTATCTGCTCGAAGGCATGGGCGGCAGCGACCTGCTGATCCCGCTGTTCGAAGGCGAACGCTACGCGGAAAGCTCGCGCAACACCGAGGAAACCTTCGCGGAAGGCGAGGGCGCGTCGTGGGTCGTCGCGTGGAGCGAGGAAGGGCCGCTGTTGCGCGAATCCTACGTCAACCTGATTCCGACGCCCGCGGGCGGCACGCACGAATCCGGCCTGCGCGACGGCCTGTTTCAGGCGGTCAAGAACTTCGTCGAGATTCACAATCTGCAGCCGAAGGGCGTGAAGCTGCTCGCGGAAGACGTGTTCGCGCGCGTGTCGTTCGTGCTGTCGGCGAAGGTGCTCGATCCGCAGTTCCAGGGGCAGATCAAGGAGCGTCTCAACAGCCGCGACGCGGTGAAGCTCGTGTCGTCGTTCACGCGGCCGGCGCTGGAGCTCTGGCTGAATCAGCACGTCGAATACGGCAAGAAGCTCGCTGAACTCGTGATCCGTCAGGCGCAGGCGCGCACGCGCGCCGGCCAGAAGGTCGAGAAGAAGAAGAGCTCGGGCGTGGCCGTGCTGCCCGGCAAGCTGACCGACTGCGAATCGACGGAGATCGCCCGCAACGAACTCTTTCTCGTCGAGGGCGACTCGGCAGGCGGCTCCGCGAAGATGGGCCGCGACAAGGAATTCCAGGCCATCCTGCCGTTGCGCGGCAAGGTGCTGAACACGTGGGAGACCGAGCGCGACCGGCTCTTCGCGAACAACGAAGTGCACGACATCGCGGTGGCGATCGGCGTCGATCCGCATAGTCCGGACGATCAGATCGATCTCTCGAATCTGCGCTACGGCAAGATCTGCATTTTGTCGGACGCGGATGTCGACGGCGCGCACATTCAGGTGCTCCTGCTCACGCTCTTCTTCAAGCACTTCCCGCAACTGATCGAGCGCGGCCATGTTTGCGTCGCGCGCCCGCCGCTGTTTCGCGTCGATGCACCCGCGCGCGGCAAGAAGCCCGCGCAGAAGCTCTACGCGCTCGACGAAGGAGAGCTCGAAGCGATCCTCGACAAATTGCGCAAGGACGGCGTGCGCGAATCGCAATGGACCATCAGTCGCTTCAAGGGCCTGGGCGAAATGAGCGCGGAACAGCTCTGGGACACGACGATGAACCCCGACACGCGGCGCCTGTTGCCCGTCGGTCTCGGCGATCTCGGCTTCGATCTCACCGTCTCGCGCATGACCATGCTGATGGGCAAGGGCGAAGCGGCGTCGCGCCGCAGCTGGCTCGAAGAGAAGGGCAACGAAGTCGAAGCGGACATCTGAGTTCGACTTGAGCAACGCATAACGGATATCGATATTCGATGGGAATCACAGACGACCTCTTCGCCGAGCAGACCGCACCGGACGGCGAACAACTGACGCTCGGCGACTACGCCGAACGCGCTTATCTCGACTACGCGGTGAGCGTGGTCAAGGGCCGCGCGCTGCCCGATGTCTGCGACGGACAAAAGCCCGTGCAGCGCCGCATTCTCTACGCGATGAGCGAGATGGGCCTCGCCTCCGGCGCGAAGCCGGTGAAATCGGCGCGCGTGGTCGGCGACGTGCTCGGCAAGTACCACCCGCATGGCGATCAATCGGCGTACGACGCGCTCGTGCGTCTCGCGCAGGACTTTTCGATGCGCTATCCGCTCATCGACGGTCAGGGCAACTTCGGCTCGCGCGACGGCGACGGCGCCGCGGCCATGCGATACACCGAAGCGCGCCTCACGCCGATCGCGCGCCTGCTGCTCGATGAAATCGATCAGGGCACGGTCGATTTCATGCCGAATTACGACGGCTCGTTCGAAGAGCCCAAGCTCCTGCCGGCGCGCCTGCCGTTCCTGTTGCTCAACGGCGCGTCGGGCATCGCGGTGGGTCTCGCGACCGAAATTCCGTCGCACAATCTGCGCGAAGTCGCGCAGGCCGCCGTCGCGATGATCCGCGATCCGAAGATCGGCCATGCCGGTCTGATGGAAAAGGTGCCTGGACCGGATTTCCCCGGCGGCGGCCAGATCATCTCGTCGCAGGCGGAAATCTCGGCGGCGTACGAAACCGGCCGCGGCAGCCTGAAAGTGCGCGCGCGCTGGAAGATCGAAGATCTCGCGCGCGGGCAGTGGCAACTCGTCATCACCGAATTGCCGCCGAGCACGTCGGGCCAGAAAGTGCTCGAAGAGATCGAGGAACTCACCAACCCGAAGATCAAGCTCGGCAAGAAGACGCTCACGCCCGAGCAGATCCAGACCAAGCAGTCGATGCTCGCGCTGCTCGACGCCGTGCGCGACGAATCCGGCCGGGATGCGCCCGTGCGTCTCGTGTTCGAGCCGAAGTCGAGCCGCATCGATCAGACCGAGTTCGTCAACTCGCTGCTCGCGCACACGAGCCTCGAATCTAACGCGGCGATCAATCTCGTGATGATCGGCGCGGATGGGCGTCCGCGTCAGAAGGGCATCGTCGATATCCTGCACGAATGGATCGGCTTTCGCTTCGTCACGGTGACGCGGCGCACGCAGCATCGTCTCGGCAAGGTCAACGACCGCATCCATATTCTCGAAGGGCGAATGATCGTCTTCCTGAATATCGACGAAGTCATTCGTATCATCCGCGAAGCCGACGAGCCGAAGCAGGCGCTCATCGCGCGCTTCAATCTCTCCGACCGGCAGGCGGAAGACATCCTCGAAATTCGGCTGCGTCAGCTCGCGCGCCTGGAAGCGATCAAGATCGAGCAGGAACTGTCCGATCTGCGCGACGAGAAAACGAAACTCGAAGAGTTGCTCAACAGCGATGCCGCGATGAAGCGCGTGCTCATCAAGGAGATCGAAGCCGACGCGAAGCAGTACGGCGACGATCGCCGCACGCTGATCCAGCAGGAGAAGCGCGCGACGTTCGAGACACGCGTGGTCGACGAGCCGGTGACGGTCGTCGTGTCGCAAAAGGGCTGGGTGCGCGCGCTGAAGGGCCACGGCCTCGATCCGGCGGGCTTCACGTTCAAGCAGGGCGACGGGCTGTATGCGGCGTTCCAGGCGCGCACGCCGGATTCGCTCATTGCGTGGGGCAGCAAGGGGCGCGTGTATTCGGTGCCGGTGGCGGCGCTGCCGGGCGGGCGCGGCGACGGCGTGCCGGTGACCTCGCTCATCGAACTCGAATCGGGCACGCATCTGCTGCACTACTTTGCGGCGAATGCGGAGCAGCAGTTGCTGCTGGCGTCGAGCAACGGCTTCGGCTTCATCGCGAAGCTCGGCGATCTCGTGAGCCGTCAGAAGGCGGGCAAGGCGTTCATGACCATCGACGAGGGCGCGGTGCCGCTCGCGCCGATGCCCGTGGTGCCGGGCGCGACGTATGTCGCGTGTCTGTCGAGCGCGGGGCGTCTGCTCGTCTTCGGCATGGACGAGATGAAGACGCTGTCGGGCGGCGGCCGCGGCGTCATTCTGATGGCGCTCGATCCCAAGGAAACCTTGCGGCAGGCGCTCGCCGTCGACGCGCGCGGTGTCGTGATGATCGGCGCCGGACGCGGCGGCAAGGTGCGCGACGAGAAGCTCTCGGGCTCGCAGTTGCAACTGCATCTCGGCAAGCGCGCACGGAAGGGCCGTGCGCCGGATTCGTCGCTGAAGGTGACGGATTTGCGGCCGGTTTTCGCGGAGTAAGCCTCAATCGGCCGTGACGCGCTGCCGATATAACAGCAGCGCGCATCCATATGACCGGGAGCAACGCCTCGTCGCGAGCATGCGGCGAGGCGTTTCTTTTTGTGCTCGTCGCGAGCTTGCAGGAACTGATGCGCGATGGCTCAGTCGAATGCCCAAACTTTAGTCAACGAATCCAGTCAACGAAGTCAGCCCGGGAACACAATGAACAAAGCCATCGAAGCGGCGCTCTTTCTGCATTTGCTCGGCGTAGCCGTATGGATCGGCGGGATGGTCTTCGCGCATTTCTGCCTGCGCCCGGCGCTCGGCGATCTCGCGCCGCAATTGCGTCTGCCGCTCTGGGAGTCCGTCTTTGCACGCTTCTTCAACTGGGTCGCGGCCGCGGTGCTCGTGATTCTCCTGACCGGCGGCTTCCTGCTGATGCAGTTCGGCGGCGCTCACGCAGCCTGGCCGCTGCATGCGATGGCCGGTCTCGGCATCGTGATGATGCTGATCTTCGGGCATATCCGTTTCGCCGTGTTTCCGCGCATTCGCCGCGCGGTACAGGCGCAGAACTGGCCCGACGGCGCGCGCGCAGTAGGCACGGTGCGCCGGCTCGTCGTGATCAATCTCGTGCTCGGTGTCGTGACGATCGGCACGGCGGTGTTGTCGCGCGGGATCTGATCGGTCGCGCGCTTTCCGATTTCGAACTTCTCCGATTGCAGGGACGATGCGGGTTCGTCGATGGTTACGTCGACTTTCCCCATCCCTTTGCAATCCATCAATGAAGAAGAAATCGGTAAAGAATCAGCGTAGTGTGCGGCATGCGTATCTGATCGTTCTGTCGGCGCTCGGTGCCTTGAGCGGATGCGACGAATCCATCTCCACTTCGATCCTGCCTCCCGCCGCAATCAGGCCGGCGGTACAGCGCTACGAACTGTCGAAGATTCCGAACAGCGATCTGCTCAAGCCGGAAATCAACCGCGCGTTGATCCAGTTGAGCGAGCAGGCGTGCAACCGAGCGGCGATGGGAACCCTGGGCGCCCAGCTCGAATTCCTGGGCTTTCGCGCGGACGCGGGCCGGGTACTCGTGCAGTTCGTCGAGCAGTGCGGCAAGGCCGATGGTTTTCTCAGTGCGGCGGCGAATGATTTCATCGCGGCGGGCGACTTCAGACAGGCCATCGAGTTGCTGAATCGTCTGCTGGCGAAGGACTCGCTGAATACACAGTATTACTTCGATCGCGGCCAGGCCTTCGAGGCCGCGGATCGCGACGACGAAGCGCTCGCCGACTATATGCAGGTCATCGCGCTCGAAACGAATCGCGCTGCGATCAGCAGCAATCTCTTCGTGCGCGCGGCCGAAATCCACGCGCGCGCGGCGCGCTATTGCGACGCGATCAGCATGATCCGCATGTGGACCTCGGCGAGCCCCGATCGCGCCGACAACGCGCAGGCCCGCTCGATGATCGACCGCTACGCATCGAAGCAGAGTTGTCCGTCGGGCTATGCGGCGGGACGAGCGACATTCCCGCGCCGCTCCGGCGATACGATCCGCGTCCGCGCGAAAGTCAACGGAACGGAGGGAACGTTCATCGTCGATACGGGGGCGTCGTATGTTTCCCTGACGTCAGCATTCGCGCGGCGCGCAAAAGTAGCCGGGCGCGGCAAGGCGATTCATCTTCAGACCGCGAACGGCACGCGCGAGGCCACGCTCACGCAGGCCGACGCCATCGCGTTGAGCGGCGTGACGGCATCGAATGTGCCGGTTGCCGTCGATGGCGGCGCGGGGCCGGGTCTCGGCGCGGGTATCGATGGTTTGCTCGGGCAGTCGTTTCTGTCGCGCTTCGACGTTCGTTTCGGACCGGCTCAATGGTCGATCGCGCAGCGCTGACGCACGCCGTCGCGTGACGACTGCTTAGCCTCCGCGCTCATCGCTGAGCGCGGTACTCGACTCCCGACCCGCATCCTTGTGCGTGCGCGGCGACTGCCCGCGCGGCCAGCCGCACACGCCGAAGCGATCGAGCAACGTCTGCACGCCATCCGCCGGAACGGGCCGCGAGAACAGGAAGCCTTGCGCTTCCACCGGACCCAGCGCGGCGAGCCACGCGATCTGTTCCTCGCGCTCGGTGCCTTCCACGACGACCGTCAGTCCCAGCGAGCGCGCCAGATTGACGATCGCCGACACCATCACGCAGACGCTGCGGTCTTCGGGAATGGCCTGGATGAACGAGCGATCGACCTTGAGCGTATCGACCGAGAAGCGGTTCAGATACGACAGCGACGAATATCCCGTGCCGAAATCGTCCAGTGCGATGCGCACGCCCAGCTTCTTCAGCGCGACGATCTTCTCCTGCACGAGCTCGGGATATTCGACCATCACCGTTTCGGTGATTTCGAGTTCGAGCTTGTCGGGCGGAATGCCGCTCGCGTCGATCGCGCGCGCGACCGTCTCCAGCAAATCGCCGCGCCAGAACTGCACGGCCGAGATGTTCACGGCGAGCGACAGGCCCGTGTAGCCGTCGCGCTGCCATTGCGCGAGCTGCATGCACGCGGTGTGAATGACGAAATCGCCGACGGCGACGATGAGACCTGTCGACTCCGCGACCGGAATGAATTCGTTCGCCGGAATGAGCCCGTGCTGCGGATGATTCCAGCGCACGAGCGCCTCGAAGCCGGTGATGCAGCGGCGCGTCAGATCGATCTTCGGCTGATAGACGAGGAACAGTTGCTCCTCGGTCAGCGCGACGCGCAGTTGCTGCTCCCACTTCATCAGATGGTCCGCGCGATGCGACAGCTGCGGCGAATAGAACTGATAGCAGTTCCGGCCCGCATCCTTCGCGCTGTACATCGCGAGATCGGCCTTCTTGAGCAGATCGATCTCGCTCTCGTTCGACACCGAAAACAGCGCGATGCCGATGCTCGCATGCAGCACGAACGCGCTGCCGCGCACGTCGAACGGCGTGGCGAACATCGTGGCGATGTCGTCGGCGAGCGTGACGGCGCGCTGCTCGACATCGTCGCCCTTCACGACCACCACGAACTCGTCGCCGCCGATGCGCGACAGCGTGCCGCTGTGGCCGACGGTTTCCGCGAGACGCGAGGCCGTCATCTGCAGCACGATGTCGCCGGCGTTGTGACCGAGCGTGTCGTTGACGGTCTTGAAGTTGTCGAGGTCGATGAACAGCAGCGCGAGCCGCCCGATGTTCTCCGGCTGCGCCACGTCCTGGCGCAAGGCGCGCAGCGTCGAGTAGCGGTTGCGCAGGCCGGTGAGAAGATCGTATTCGACGAGATGCGTCATCTCGCGCTCGCGTCCGAGCAGCTTGCCGATGAGACCCGTCGCGACCGCGAAGAAGCCGAGCATCGCGAGCGAGATGAAGCTCGCCATCAGCAGATAGACGTTGCGCGTGTGGTTGTAGTCGGTCATCTCCTCGCGCTCGGAGAGGCCGACGAGCACGCCGAGCGGATAGCCGTCGATGTGCCGGTACGACACGATGCGCTTCACGTGATCGATCGGATCGACATAGATGCCCGACGCGTGTTCGGAAGTCGGATAGACGCCGCTCGCGCTGAATTCTCCGTGCGCGCGATCGGGCGCGCCGTTGCGCGTGCCGCCCCGCGCGACGCCGCTGGCCGCGGCGTTCTCGGCCAGTCCGCCACCCGTGCTGCGCGCGAGCACCGAGCCGTTGTCCGACACGACGGCGATCACGCCCTCGCGGCCGATCGACGCGACGTTGTAGAAGTCGCTCGTGAAATACACCGGATCTTCCGACACCACCACGACGCCCGCGAACGAGCCGTCCGCGTGATTGAGGCGCCGCGTGATCTGCAACGTCCACAGGCCCGACACGCGCCCGCGCACCGGACGGCTGATATAAAGCAGATCGTCGTTGGAATGCGCGTGCACTTTGAAGTGCTCGCGGTCGGAAAGGTCGATCGGTTTCGGATGCGGATCCGACGTATTGGCGATGAGCGTGCCGTATTCGTCGATCAGCGACACCTGCACGAGCGTGTCGCTCTGCACGACGCCTTTTTCAACGGTCGCGATCAGATCGAAGTTATCCGGCGACTTCTCGTATTCGTACTTGACGAAGCGCGTGATCTGGTCGACCTGATGAATCGCCTTGATGGTGTGCTGTTCGAGCGCCGACGAAAGAATGGCGGCGGAAGCCATCGACTCATGTGTCGTCGCTTCCCGCTCCACCGACAGCCGCGCGAAGATCACCGCCCACAGCAGCACCAGCACGAACGAACCGAGCACCGGAATCGCCAGCAGCGCGCGCCGGCGCCGCACCGTTGGCGCGCCGAACAGTGTGTCGCTCACGGCGTGCGGGCGCATGCGCTTCATGGCGCGTCCTGCAACGCAAAATCGCGTAGCGCCGGGCGTGCTGCGAACTGCGCGAAGTGAGTGAAGCGATGCATGGTTTGAGGCGTTCCGCCGAAACGAGTGACTATACCGCGCGCGGCGCGCAGTGGTTGACCGGCCCACACGTCGTGCGGACCCGGTCCCACGGCACGACCTGCGTCGAGACGCGCCTCGACGGCCGTTCGGCGAGCCGTGTCGTACGAGCAGCGCGATGGGCCGCCATGCGTGCAGCGGCGGAGGTTCGGATTCTTCGGCTGCATACGTTTGCGCTACGGCGCAGGCGGCTCGGCCCCGCGACGCGCGCCGTCGTAGTGAACCACGGCATATTTCTGTTCCCCGATTGTTCAGATATTAGCGAAGGCTCGGGGTTTAAGAAAGGGGCGGAACTTGGGGGTATACGCGCGGCCCGCAGCCACGCGCGAGTCATTGTTTCAGATGCGAAAAGTGCCGTCGATCACAGTTACCGAACGCCCGCCGATCCACACCGGCGCGCCGTCCGCCAGATCGTCGTAGGCAATGCTCACGCGGCCGTCGCGGCCGAGCGCCGTGCCCTGCCGCACTGTGTACGACGCACCGGGACGCCTGTCTTGCGCGCTCAGCAACATCGCCAGCGCGGCGTTCGCGCTGCCCGTCACCGGATCCTCGATGTTCTCGTCGCCCAGGAGGATCACGCGCAGTTCGAAGGTCGCGGGGCCGCCGGGCGAGTGCGGCCCGTATACCGTGATGCCGTGCGTGCGCGTTTGCGCGACCAGCGACACGAGAGACGCCCGCGCTTCACCGCGCAGCGACATCGCGAGACATTGCGCCGCGTCCTGCACGCGCACGACGAGCCATGGCACGCCGTTGTTCACGGCCGCGGGCGGCGCGCTGAAATCGATTACGGCGGGCGCGAGGGATGCGGCGAGGCGTTCGTTCTGTGCGTCGGTCAGCGGCGTGATGGTCGCGCGCGGCGCGGCGAACGCCCATTCGCCGTCGGCGCGTTCGGCGAGCGACACGAGACCGACGCCGCATTCCTGCACGAGCCGGCCGGGCGTCTTCGGCGCGTAGCCGCTGTCGATCAGCGCGTGCGCGCTGCCGAGCGTCGGATGGCCCGCGAACGGCAATTCGACTGCCGTCGTGAAGATGCGCACGCGATAGTCGGCGCGCGGATCGGTCGGCGGCAACAGAAACGCCGTCTCGGAGAGATTGGTCCAGCGCGCGATTTCCTGCATGCACGCGCTCGAAAGGCCCTCGGCATCGAAGATGACGGCGAGCGGATTGCCCTTGAACGGAACGGGCGTGAAGACGTCGACCTGCTTGAACTGCACGGTGCGTGAAGACATGAGATTTCGTCTGCTCATCTGGGACATAAAAAAACCCGGCGCGCGGACGCGTCGGGTTTCGTTTGCGGGCGATAGACGCGCCTGCGCGAATGACGCGACTAAGCGACTTCCGCGATCAGCTCGATCTCGACGCACGCCCCGAGCGGAATCTGCGCGACGCCAAAGGCCGAACGCGCATGCTTGCCGGCATCGCCGAAGACTTCCGCGATGAGTTCCGACGCGCCGTTCGTCACGATGTGCTGCTCGGTGAAATCGAACGTCGAGTTCACGAGGCTCATCACCTTGACGATGCGCTTCACCCGGTTCAGATCGCCAACATGCGCATGCAGCGTCGCAATCAGGTCGATTGCCACGCTGCGCGCGGCGGCCTTGCCTTCTTCCGTCGTGACGTTGTCGCCGAGTTTGCCGGCGTGGACCTTGCCGTCCTTCTTCGCGATATGGCCCGACAGATACACGGTGTTGCCGCTCTGCGCGCTCATCACGTAGGCGGCGGCGGGCGCGCCGGCCGTAGGCAGGTCGATGCCGAGTTCCTTCAGCTTGTCATACACATTGGATGCCATCGGTTGCTCCTCATGACTGAATTGAGACGAAAGGGCGCCCGGGCTCGCGCGGGCGGCCCGGAGAATCAGATGTTCGCGCGAATCAGCGCGCCGAGCTTGCTCACGCCTTCCTCGATCTTCGCCGGCGGAACCGTCACGAAGGACAGGCGCAGCGTGTTGTGTTCGGCATCGTTCGCGAAGAACGGACCGCCCGGCACGAAGGCCACATTCTGGGCGATGGATTGTTCGAGCAGCTTCATCGTATCGACGTGCTTCGGCAGCGTGAGCCACACGAACATGCCGCCTTCCGGCCGGTTCCATTCGACGCCCGCGGGCATGTGGCGTTCCAGCGCGTCGAGCATTGCCTGACACTGGTCGCGGTAGAGCGCGCGGATGGTCGGCACGTGCTGATCGAGGAAGCCGTCTTTCACGACCTCGTACACGATACGCTGCGTGAGGCTCGGCGTATGCAGGTCGGTCGCCTGCTTGGCCTGCACGAGTTTGAAGTGCAGTTCCTCGGGCGCGATGATGTAGCCCACGCGCAGGCCCGGCGCCAGCACTTTCGAGAACGAGCCGAGATGCACGATGTGATCGGGCGCCATCGAGAGCATCGTCGGCAGCGGGGCGCCGGCGTAGTCGAGCGCGCCGTAGGGGTCGTCCTCGATCACCGGAAACGAGGCTTTCTGCGCGAACGCGGCGAGCGCGCGGCGGCGCTCGAGCGGCAGGCGGCGGCCGGTCGGATTCTGGAAGTTGGGTTGCGCGTACAGCAGGCGCGCGTTCGCGGTGAGCGCGGCGTCGAGCCGCTCGGGAATCAGGCCGGATTCGTCGGTCGGCACCTGCACGTACTGCGGCTCGAAGAGCGAGAACGACTGCAGCGCGCCGAGGTAGGTCGGCGTTTCGACGAGCACGCGGCTGCCCGGATCGACGAGCGTCTTGCCGAGCAGGTCGAGCGCCTGCTGCGAGCCGGTCGTGATGAGCACCTGCGTCGGGCGGATTTGCGCGCCGTTCACCGAATAACGCGCCGCGACCCATTCGCGCAGCGGCAGATAGCCTTCGGTCGCACTGTACTGGAGCGCGGCGGCGGGCTGGTCGCGCAGGATGCGCTCCGAGGCATGGCGCATTTCCTCGACGGGAAACGTCGCGGGCGAGGGCAGGCCGCCCGCGAAGGAAATGACTTCGGGCCGCTCCGTCACCTTCAGGATTTCGCGAATCGCCGAACTGGTGAGCTTGCGGGCGCGTTCGGAGAGTTGCCACGGCGTGGCGCGGAGATCGGCTTGATTCATGAAATGCCTCGGTTGTCTCTGGGGTTATGTCTTGCGCGGCGCGGGCCGCGGGTAGTCAAACTGGGCTGACGAGGAACTGCAATCCGCGATTATCGCGCGGGCGCGTCATCTTGCGTGCGTCGTGCGGGCGGCGCCCGGCGCGACCACCGCCGGCGGCGGCGCGGGACGCACGGCGGCGCGGCGGCCGAGCACGACGGTCACGATGACGGCGGCCGCATACAGCCACGTCGAAGCACTCACGTGCTCGCCGAAAAAGAGCGCGGACAACGCCATCGTGAAGAAGATTTGCAGAAGCTGCACTTGTCCGACGCGCGCGATGCCGCCCATCGCGAGGCCCGCATACCACGCGAAGAAGCCGATGAACTGCGAGAACAGCGTCACATAGCCGAACGCGAGCCAGGTCTTGAGCGCGAGCGGTTCGGGATGCGTCGCATGGCTGCCGAACAATTGCGCCCACGCGAGCCAGCCGACCGGCAGCAGAAGAAACGGCGCGGAGAGCACGAGCGCCCAGCAGATAACCTGCCAGCCGCCCATCTGCCGTGCGAGCCGCGCGCCTTCGGCGTAACCGAGCGCGCCGATGCCGACCGCGACGAGCATCAGCAGGTCGCCCGCCTGCACGCCGCCGCCGCCCGACTGCAGCGCGAACGCGACGACGATCGCGCTGCCCGCGATCGCGCTTGCCCAGAACGCCTTCGACGGCCGCTCGTGCGAGAGCCACGCGGCATAGATCGCGACGCACAGCGGCTGCAGCCCGTTGACGACCGCGCCGTGCGACGCGGGCACGGTCTTCATGGCCCACGCGGAAAACACCGGAAACGCGATGATCACGCCCAGCGAGACGACGGCCAGGCTCTTGACCTGCGGCCACGTCGGCAGTTTTTCGCGGCGCCAGACGAGCAGGGCGCCGGCGGGAATGGCCGCGACGAGAGCGCGTCCGAGCCCGTTCAGCAGCGGATGCACCTCCGCGACGACGATGCGCGTCATCGGCAGCGTCAGGCTGAAAATGACGACGCCGATCAGGCCGAGCAGCATGCCTTCGGTTTCGCGGGACTTCATCGTGAGGTGTCTCCTGGTTTGCGCGGCGCGTTGGGCGTCAGGCGGGGGTATCGGGTGTTTCCTGCGTGTCCGGCTTCTTCGTGCGGCGGCGTTTCGCCGCCTGCTGCGCTTCTTCTTCCCACGCCTGCGCCTGTTCCGCCGATTCGCCGAGCGTGAGTACGGAGCCGTCCGGCAGATCGAACTGCGCGACGAGCACCGGCGCCCCGGCCGTCGACCGAACCTGCATCAGATGCGCCGCGCCGAGCCAGTCGAGCTGGGCGGCAACGGCTGCCGCGTCCGGGTGAAAGCCCGTCAGCGATTTCAGCGCGATGCCCGTCGGCGGCAGCGTGTCGCTCGGATGGCGCGGCGTGTCCCACTGGATCAGCGAGGGCAGCACGCCGTCGCCCGCGCTTTGCCATGCGGGAAACGCGCCGTCGTCCGGCACGGTCAGGCCCCACGAATTGCCGCCGCGCGACATCGCCGCGACGGGCGCAATACGCTCCGGATATTGTTCGCGCCAGCGCACGAGCGATTTCGGCCGCTCCACGCGCACCGCCCAGTGCACGAGTTGCGGGCCGTCTTCTTCGAGACGGCGCTGCATCGCCGGATCGTCCAGCGCGAAAAGGCGCGGGCGGGGCGCGTCGACGGGCGCGGCGGCCGGGTCGATCGCGATGACTTCGAGATATGCGCCGCCCCACAGATTCAGCAGACGATTGTGCGTGCGCATCAGCGGATGCGCGCCGCCCGGCGTCATGTCCACGCCGAACCTGGCGGCGACGAACTGCGCGCCTTCTTCCAGCGTGCGGGCGTTGATTACGAGGTGATCGAGTGTGAGCCGATGGTGAGTCATGACGGGCGCGAATGTCGGTTCAAAGGCCGACAGCATAACGCTTCCCTGCCGCGCATCCTGCAGCCCGAAAGCAGAATGTAGCTGCTATCACCGTAACAGTAACGGTACAATCGGCCCCATACTATTCGATACAGTTTCTCGCGGCGCCGCAGTGCGTTCGCCGAACATCGGAGGTCCGCATGTCCGTCCCGCTCGAACAGATTCCCGCCCCGCACGACGCCGCGCAACTCACGCTCGTCGATCAGCTCGTGCAATGGGGCCGCCGCCGTATCGACGAACGGGTGTTTCGCCCCGGCATGCGCATGCCGTCGATCCGCAAGCTGGCGCTCGACAAGGGCGTGTCGCGTTTCACTGTGGTCGAGGCGTACGAGCGGCTGGTCGCTCACGGCTATCTCGATTCGCGGCGCGGCTCCGGATTCTACGTGCGCGAGCGCATCGCGCCGGCGCTGGTCGCGAAGGGCGAGGCGCCTGCGGTCGCGGCGGAGCGCGAGCCGGTGCAGAACACCATCGACGTGGTCTGGCTGCTGCGCAACATGCTGCATACGTCCAGTCCGGAAAAAGGGCCGGGGCTCGGCTATCTGCCGGGCCGCTGGCTCGACGGCGAACTCATCACGAATGCGCTGCGTTCGCTGTCGCGGCAAAGCGGCGCGCAGATGCTCGGCTTCGGCACGCCGCAAGGCTTTCTGCCGCTGCGCCAGCAGTTGCAGACGCGCCTGGAGGAACTTGAGATCGGCGCCTCGGCGGCGCGGCAGATCGTGCTTGTGTCGGGCATCACGCAGGCCGTCGACCTGATTGCGCGCCTCTACGTCAAGCCGGGCGATGCGGTGATCGTCGGCGATCCGGCGTGGTTCCAGATGTTCGGCCGTTTCGCGTCGCAGGGCGCGCGGCTTCTCGGCATGCCGTACACGCCCGATGGCCCCGATCTCGACGCGCTCGAGACGCTCGTCGCGACCTGGCGGCCGAAAATGCTGATCATCAATTCCGTGCTGCAGAACCCGACCGGCACGTCGCTCACCGCCGCGCAGGCGTTCCGCATCCTGCAACTGGCGCAGGAATATGACTTCATCGTCGTCGAGGACGATGTCTACGGCGATCTCTGTCCCGCGGGTTTTCCGGCGACGCGCCTGGCATCGCTCGATCAGCTGAAGCGCGTGATCTTTCTCGGCAGCTTTTCGAAGACGCTCGCGGCGAACCTGCGCGTCGGCTATATCGCGGCATCGGCCGACGTGGCGAAGGCGCTCGCCGACCAGAAGATGCTCGTCGGCATGACGAGCCCGGAACTCAACGAGCGCGTCGTCTATAAGGTGCTGACCGAAGGGCATTATCGGCGCCACGTGGAGCGGCTGCGTGCGCGGCTCGACGGCGTGCGGGAGAAGACCGCCCGCATGCTGGAAAAGACCGGCCTCAGGCTTTTTGCGACGCCTCCCGCGGCGGGCATGTTCCTGTGGGCCGACGCAGGCGTCGACTCCGACGGACTCGCGGCGGCCGGACACGAAGCGGGTTTTTTGCTGACGCCGGGCAGCCTGTTCTCGCCCCATCAGTCGCCGACGACCTGGATGCGCTTCAACATCGCCAATTGCGGCGATCCGGCGCTGCCCGAACTGCTGTCGAACTGCCTGGAAAAGGCGTCGCGCCGCAGCGCCTAAGGCGCGCGTCTGCGTCCGGGCAGATTGCGCCGCTCGGACGGCGCGCGGATGAAGTCGGTCAGCACGGCTTCGAAGAGCGCGAGCGCGCCGGGCATCTGCCGGTAGCGATGTTCGTAGAGCCGGCTTTGGCCGTCGCAGAATCGGAGCGCGAAATAATCCGCGAGCAGGTTGCCCTGCGCTTCCATGTTGTAATCGGAGAGACGCTTGCCGTCGGCGAGCGTGTAGGCGTACGTCAGGCCGACGCGGATCGCGCCGCGCAGCCTGACCGGATAGCCGAGCTGAAATTGCCAGACGTGCGTCATCTCGTGGATGAACCACATGCGCTCGGTCAGGCTGCAGCCGGAGAAATCATCCTGAAAACAGGCGCGCGGAAAATACAGGTTGCCGTCGGGCGCCATGGCCGTGCGCGGCGGCTGCAGGCCGAACGGCAGATAGCCGCAGGCGTAGACCGAAACCTTCGCATAGTCGATCGCGTCCCGGAACACGAGCCGGGCCATCGCGGATTCGCCATGTGTCAGCGGACGGGCGTGGCGCTTTCGATTTGAAAGAACGGGCATGACGGCGGGATGGGCGAGTGTCGGGCGATGATCCTATCCGGGCGTGCCGGCTCTTGAAACATGACTCACTGCCCTCATATCCGACGAATTGTCCGCGCGGGCGTGCACGCGACGGACTGAACAGACCCACGAAATCAACACCAGAGGACCCGACCATGGCGCAAGAAACCATGAGCTTTCAGGCGGAAGTTAAGCAGCTTCTGCACCTGATGATCCATTCGCTGTACAGCAACAAGGAAATTTTCCTGCGCGAACTGATTTCCAACGCGTCGGATGCGGCGGACAAACTGCGCTTCGAAGCCATCGAGAACAGCGCGCTGTACGAAAGCGATCCGGACCTGCGCATCCGCGTGTCGTTCGATAAGACCGCCCGTACTGTCACCATCGACGACAACGGCATCGGCATGAGCCGCGAGGAAGCCATTTCGCACCTCGGCACCATCGCGCGTTCGGGCACCAAGGAATTCTTCTCGAAGCTCTCCGGCGACCAGCAGAAAGACGCGGCGCTCATCGGCCAGTTCGGCGTCGGATTCTATTCGGGCTTCATCGTCGCGGACAAGATCACCGTGGAAACGCGCCGCGCCGGTTTGCCGGCCGCGCAAGGCGTGCGCTGGACGAGCGCGGGCGAAGGCGATTTCGAAGTCGAGGACATCGAGCGCGCGCAACGCGGCACGACCATCACGCTGCATCTGCGGGCGGACGAGGACGAGCTGCTTTCCACGCACAAACTGAAGTCGATCATCCAGAAGTACTCGGACCACGTCGCGCTGCCCATCCTCATGAACAAGGAAGAGTGGGACGCCGAGAAGAGCGAGATGGTCGTGAAGGACGAGGACGAGACCGTCAATCAGGCGAGCGCGTTGTGGACGCGGCAAAAGAGCGATGTGAGCGACGAGCAGTACAAGCAGTTCTACCAGCACATCTCGCACGATCACGACGAACCGCTCGCGTGGACGCATAACCGCGTCGAGGGCCGCAGCGAATACACGCAACTGCTGTATGTGCCGAAGCACGCGCCGTTCGACTTGTGGAACCGCGAGCATCGCGGCGGCCTCAAGCTGTACGTGAAGCGCGTGTTCATCATGGACGACGCCGAGCAACTGCTGCCCGCGTATCTGCGTTTCGTGAAGGGCGTGGTCGATTCGGCCGATCTGCCGCTCAACGTGTCGCGCGAGATCCTGCAGGAAAGCCGCGACGTGAAGGCGATCCGCGAAGGCGTGACCAAGCGCGTGCTGTCGATGCTCGAAGACATCGCGGCTTCGTCGGCCGAAGCCACCGAAGACGCCGACAAGCAGAAATATGCGACCTTCTGGAGCGAGTTCGGCCAGGTGCTGAAGGAAGGCATCGGCGAGGACTTCGGCAATCGCGAGCGCATCGCGAAGCTCGTGCGGTTCGCGTCGACGCATAGCGACGTCAACGAGCAGAACGTGTCGCTCGCCGACTACGTCGCGCGCATGAAGCCCGAGCAGACGAAGATCTATTACGTCACCGCCGACAGCTGGCAGGCCGCGAAGAACAGCCCGCATCTGGAAGTGTTCCGCAAGAAGGGCGTCGAAGTGCTGTTGCTGACGGATCGCGTCGACGAGTGGATGCTGTCCTTCCTCAACGAATTCGACGGCAAGCCGCTCGCGAGCGTCGCGCGTGGCGACCTCGACCTGGGCGCGCTCAACGACGAGGAAAAGCAGCAGCAGGAAAAGGTCGGCGAGGAGCTGAAGCCGCTCGTCGAGAAGATGAAGGAAGCGCTCGAAGGCAAGGCGAAGGACGTGCGTCTGACGTTCCGGCTGACGGATTCGCCGAGCTGCCTCGTTGCCGACGAAGGCGACATGAGCGGCTATCTGCAGCGCATGCTGAAGGCGGCGGGCCAGAACGCGCCGCAGATGCAGCCGATTCTCGAAGTGAACCCGGAGCATCCGCTGGTGAAGGCATTGAACGCGGACAACGCCAATTTCGCGGATTGGTGTCACTTGCTCTTCGATCAGGCGATGCTGGCCGAAGGCGGCGCGCTGGAAGATCCTGCGAGCTTCGTCAAGCGGACGAACGCGCTGTTGCTGGCTCGCTGAAGCTCACGAGGGACGTGCTTTGAAGAACGCGCTGCCGGGATGCAACCGGCAGCGCGTTTTTTTATTTGAGCTTGCGCTCCTTGTTGGATTGCGCCAGTACGGACGCGGCGAGCGTTTTGGTTTCTTCCGAATATTTGCTGCTGTGAAGCACTTCGCTTGCCTTGTGTTCCATTTCGGCGCTGGTTTGCTTCTTGGTGTGCGACTGCGACAGCGCGGATGCCGCGAGGCTTTTCTTGATGGCAGAGGCCTTCGGATCATGCAGCGTTTCAGCCGCGAGATGCGCGACTCGCTTCGATGTCTGTTTCTTGTTTTCCGACATTCGCTGTCCTTTGATTGATCTTCCGTTGATCGATGTGCCGATGGTTTCGCCCGGCGCGCGGCCGCACGCGACACGCGTGAACGACCATTCAGTTTCTTTCGTTCGGCGCACGAGCTCCATACGAATCGTCCGAAGTACGGGGTGATCCTATAATCACGGCCATGCCGACGCCCATCGATCCCGCCGACGCCCACTGGCGCGTCGTTCCGCTTCCCACATTCAGCGACACTCAGAAAGACTGGCTCACGCGCGGCGGCTCGCTGACCGCCCACTTGCGCACGCTCGGTGCGGTCAGCGTCGACGTCACGCGCGAGGCTGTCGATCTTCCGTGGCAGGACGAAGCGCGCGCCCTCGGCATCACGTCGCGCACGCCGGTCTGGGTGCGCGAAGTCGCGCTGAACGTGGATGGCGTGCCGTTTGTCGTGGCGCACAGCATTGTCGCGCTGACGCACAGCATCGGCGTGTGGCAGTCGATGCGCCGTCTGCGCACGCGTCCGCTCGCCGAACTGCTCTACAGCGACAGCAGCGTCTCGCGCTCGGCGCTCGCGAGCCGCCGGCTCACGGCGCGGCATCCGCTGCACCGGCTCGCGTCGGCGCAGGCGCGGGATGCGGGGCACGTGCTCGTCGCGCGACGCTCCGTGTTCGAGCGACACGGCGCGCCGCTGATGGTCACGGAATGCATGCTCGATGCGCTCTGGACAAGGCTCGCGCCGCTGCACGGCCCGCGCCGGCGCGATCACGCGCGCTCCTATGAGCACCTGAGCTCGCATGCGACGCGCGCAGCGCAGGGCGAAGCCAGATGAAGCTCGCGGGATTCGCACCGGTCGGCGACGAGGCCACGCACACGCTCATCCTCGGCAGTTTTCCGGGTGTCGCGTCGCTCGCGGCGACACAGTACTACGCGCATCCGCGCAATCAGTTCTGGCGTCTGGTGGGCGCGGCGATCGGCGAGAATCTGCACGAACTCGCCTACGACGCCCGGCTCGCGCGGCTCGTGGCGCACGGCATCGGACTGTGGGACGTGCTCGCCGCATGCGAGCGCGAAGGCAGCCTCGACAGCGCGATCCGCCACGCGTCGCCCAACGACTTCGCCGAATTCCGCGTGCGCTTTCCGGCGCTGCGCCGCGTGTGCTTCAACGGCAAGACCTCGGGCAGATTCGCGCCGGTGCTCGCCGCCGCGGGCTACGCGACGCTCGTGTTGCCGTCGTCGAGCGCGGCCAATGCTATCCTCTCGTTCGATCAAAAATTGCGCGTATGGCGCGACATCCTCACTCATGACGAATCTGATCAGGCGCGCGTCCGCTGAAGCCCGCGCGTTCGGCCGCAAGAAAGAAGGCAACAAGAAGCAGCGCGCCGCGCGCGAACGCGATGACGACGACCGCCGCGAACTCGCGAACGCGCCGCGCATCGACGCGCCCCGCAAGCCGCGCTTCGCGCCCGTGACGTTCTCGGAAGAGGGCGGCGTGCGCTATCTGCATTTCGGCACCGAATGGGTGCAGGGCGCGATGCGGCTGAAAAAGCCCGATCACATCGAACTCGAGTACGCGCAGCAGATGATGGCGTGGCTGCTGTTCATCGAGACGCCGGCGCGCGTCGTGCAACTCGGCCTCGGCGCCGCGGCGCTCACCAAGTTCTGCTATCGCTTCCTGAAGCGCGCGAAAGTGGAAGCGGTCGAGCTGAATCCCGCCGTCGTGATCGCCGCGCGCGCAATGTTCGAATTGCCCTACGACGACGCGCGCCTCACCGTCACCGAGCGCGACGCCTGGGAATTCGTCAACGATCGCGCGAACCACGGCACGATCGGCGCGTTGCAGATCGATATCTACGACGCCACCGCGCGCGGCCCCGTGCTCGACAGCGTGTCGTTTTACCGGGCCTGCCGCGCGTGTCTCACGCCGCAGGCCGGCGTCGTCACGATCAACCTGTTCGGCGACCATCCGAGCTTCGTGCGCAACATGCGCCATCTCAACGAGGCGTTCGATCGTCGCGTGATCGCGCTGCCCGAAGTGCACGACGGCAATCGCGTCGCGCTGGCGTTCGCCGGTCCCGCGCTCGACGTGCCGTTCGCCGCTCTCGAGGCGCGCGCGAAGCTGATCGAGGCGCAACTCGGCCTGCCGGCGCGCAAGTGGGTCAAAGGTCTCGCCGAGAGCGCCGGCGTGGCTGCGAGCGGTTCGTTCTCCATTTGAGCGACGCGGGAATTCCAGGCCGCAACGGCGTTCCGGCCTGGTTCCGAAAGTCTTTCAAATCAGTGGAATAGTCGGGATTCCCCCTGCTTGACCCGCCTTTAACGGTCCATATACTCCCTCTGTTATTTCGGGGCGCTTTCAGCGACACGTCTACCCGACGACCGGCATCCCGCCGGACTCGCGATAATCCAACGAATCAAAACAAGAGGAGACCGTTCATGGCTCACGAAGCTGCGACCGGCACCGGACAACCGCGCAACAAGCACTGGCTGTGGCTTTTGATCCTTCCCTGGATCGGTGTGGTATGGGTGCCGTTTTACAACAAGATCGAGCCCGTTTTGTGGGGCTTTCCGTACTTCTACTGGTATCAGCTTCTGTGGGTGCTGATCAGCGCGGTCATCACGGCCGTCGTCTACAAAAAGACCAAGGCGCTGCCTTCGGGACGCAAAAATAATAATCAAGGAGGTGCGCGATGATGAACGGCACCGCAACCTTCGTCTTCGTTCTCTTCTTTGTCGGCGTCACGATTCTCGGCTTCATCGCCGCGCACTGGCGCAAGGGCGATCTCGCGCAGCTCGACGAATGGGGCCTCGGCGGCCGCCGCTTCGGCACCATCGTCACGTGGTTCCTGCTCGGCGGCGATCTCTATACCGCCTACACGTTCGTCGCCGTTCCGGCGCTCGTGTTCGGCGCGGGCGCAACCGGTTTCTTCGCGCTGCCGTACACCATCCTCATCTATCCGTTCGCGTTCGTCGTGTTTCCGAAGCTGTGGAGCATCGCGAAGCGTCACGGCTATGTGACCGCCGCCGACTTCGTGCATGCGCGCTACAACAGCCGCATGCTGGCGCTCGCCATCGCGCTGACGGGCATCGTCGCGACGATGCCGTACATCGCGCTGCAACTGGTCGGCATCGAAGTTGTGATCGGCGCGCTCGGCTTCTCGACGCAAGGCTTCGTCGGCGATCTGCCGCTCATCATCGCGTTCGCGATTCTCGCCGCGTACACGTACACGTCAGGTCTGCGCGCGCCCGCGATGATCGCTGTGGTGAAGGACGTGCTGATCTACATCACGATCATCGCCGCGATGATCGTGATTCCGGCGCAGCTCGGCGGCTTCGGGCACATCTTCAGCGTCGTGCCGCCGGAGAAACTGCTGCTGAAGGCGCCGGATGCCGCGAGCCTGAACGGCTACAGCGCCTATGCGACGCTGGCGGTGGGTTCGGCGCTCGCGCTGTTCCTGTATCCGCACTCGGTGACGGCGATTCTTTCGTCGAATTCGGGCAACACGATCCGCCGCAACATGTCGCTGCTGCCGGCGTATTCGCTCGTGCTCGGCCTGCTCGCGCTGCTCGGCTACATGGCGCTCGCCTCGGGCGTGAAGGACATGCCGGAATTCGCGTCGTACTTCAAGGCTTACGGCGCGAACTTCGCCGTGCCGGCGCTGTTCCTGCACTACTTCCCGTCGTGGTTCGTGGGCGTGGCATTCGCGGCCATCGGCATCGGCGCGCTGGTGCCGGCGGCGATCATGTCGATTGCGGCGGCGAATCTCTACACGCGCAACGTGCATCGCGAGTTCGTCAACAAGTCGATGACGCCGGAGCAGGAAACCAACGTCGCGAAGCTCGTGTCGCTGATCGTGAAAGTCGGCGCGGTGGTCTTCATTCTCGCGCTGCCGCTCACCTACGCGATCCAGCTGCAACTGCTCGGCGGCATCTGGATCATCCAGACGCTGCCCGCGCTCGTGCTCGGCCTCTATACGCGCGTGCTCGATCATCGCGGTCTGCTGATCGGCTGGGCGGTGGGTATCGGCGTCGGTACGTGGATGGCCGTGTCGCTGCAACTGAAGGGCTCGATCTACCCGCTGCATCTGTTCGGCTACGTCGTGCCGGGCTACGCGGCCGTGTGGGCGCTGATCGTGAATCTGATCGTCGCGGTGGCCGTGAGCCTGCTCGTGCGCGTGCTGGGCCTGAAGCGCTCGGACGACCGCACGCGTCCGGAAGACTATCTGGACATCGTGGAAGGCTGATTCAACTCTTTGCGACGACGCGCCGTGCCTGGCGCCCGACGCGTCGCGCGAAAAGCTGGTAAAACGCCCGTAACAGCCGCTGGCCGTTGCGGGCGTTTCGTTGTGGCGGCGCCGGCGCCATCCGGCGGACCGTGTTTATCGACGCGAGCGAACCATGCTTTCTCCGACATCGACGTCATCCCGGCGCGGCCATCTCGCGCGCATCCTGCACTGGATCGGCTCGCCGTATTTTCGTTACAGGCACGCGAACGTGATCCACGCGGTGCGCGTCGCGCTCGCCATGGCGACGTCGTTCATCGTCACGACGGGCGTCGACGTGCCGCACGGTCCGTGGGCGTCGGTGTCGGTGCTCGTGGTGGTGGGCGGGCTGCAACACTACGGCAACATCCGCAAGAAGGCGACCGAGCGCGCGGTCGGCACGATGCTCGGCGCGCTGTTCGGGCTCGGCCTGATTCTCGTGGAATCGTTTTCCGGCTCGCAGATGCTGTTCTTCGTCCTGATGTGCCTGATCGCCGGCGGCTGCGCCTATTACGCGATCGGCAAGGCGGGGTACGTCGCGCTGCTCACCGCGATCACGATGGTCATCGTCTCCGGTCACGGCGATCTGCCGCTTTCCACCGGCTTGTGGCGTACGGCCAATGTGATGATCGGAGTCGTGATCGCGCTGGGATTCTCGTTCGTGCTGCCGCAATACGCGACGTATTCGTGGCGCTACCGGCTCGCGGACAATCTGCGCGAGTGCGCGAAGTTCTACGGCGCCTTGCTGGACGGCAGGCCGCTCATCGCGGAGGAAACCGCCCGGCGCTTCTTCGCGATGAGCCAGCGGCTCGTGCAGGCGCGCGCGCTGATGGAATCGGTCGCGAAGGAAACGGACGTGCCGATCGCGCAACTCGAGGAAATCCAACGGCTGCACCGCTCGATTCTCGCGGCGCTCGAAATGCTGATCACGTCGATGCCGGAAGTCGCGGCCGGCGCCAGCCATTTCGCGATCGCGTGCTCGCCGCGCGAATACGCCGTGCGTCAGCAACTGCTGCAGATGGCGCGGGCGCTGCGTTTCGGGCGCGTGGGGCTCCCGTACCGCGCGGTGGACACATCGGGCTTCGTGCCGGGCGCGTGCGCCGATCAGGACGAAAACGACCGGGCGACTCAAGGCATGCACTGGCTCGCGATGCGCTTCGTCGAACAGGTGGACCGGCTGCGGCTGCGTCTTTCCGAAATCGAACGGCAGTGGAATATCGAAGGTGCGCGGCCGCTCAACGACTGACGAGTCGGCGAGATCTACGCTGAAACTCAGGCCGCCTGGGCTTCGTTTTCGCCGGCGACGTTGACCATCCAGGGCACGCCGAAGCGGTCGGTCAACATGCCGAAGCCCGGCGTCCAGGCGGTGGACTGCCACGGCGTGAGCACCTGGCCGCCTTCGGCCAGGCTGGCGAAAATGCGCTCGCCGGCCGGCGCGTCCTGCGCGACGATCGACAGCGTGAAGCCCGCATAAGCCTTGTGCGACTGCTCGCTGCGGCCATCGGACGCCATGATGTCGTTCTGACCGACGCGAAATACCGCGTGCATCACCTTGTCCTGCCACTCGGGCGGCGCATTGCCGCCGTCCGCATGTCGCGGAAGCGGATCAGCGCGACGATCTGCGCGCCGAATGCAGCCTGATACAGATCGAGCGCCGCGGCGCAGTCGCCGTTGAAAAAGAGATAAGTATCCAGTTGCATTCGAACGATCCCGTGCGTGGGCGGCGCGACACGCCGCAAAGCACGAGAGTCTATGGCAACGGAATGCCTCGTCGAATCGGAAAAGGTCAAAAGATGGCAGGACGCGGCGAAACGCAAAGGACCGCAAATCGAACCAATGCAGCGGCCCGATGGCGGTCCTTACCAGACGAACCCTTTTACTGAAGCGCGCTGATCAGCTTTTCCAGCTTGACTGCATCGGCGGCGAACGTGCGGATGCCTTCGGCGAGCTTTTCGGTCGCCATGGCGTCGTCGTTCAGGAGGAAGCGGAAGGTCGGCTCGTCGACCCCGATCTTCTCCACGTTCTCGTTTTTCGCCGATTCCGGCGACAGCTTGCGCTCGACGGTGTCGTTGCTGTCGGCCAGCTTTTTCAGGAGATCGGGACTGATGGTCAGCAGATCGCAGCCGGCGAGCTCGGTGATCTGGCTCACCGTGCGGAAGCTCGCGCCCATCACCTCGGTCTTGTAGCCGAACTTCTTGTAATACGCATAAATGCGCCGCACCGAATGCACGCCGGGATCGTTCGCACCGCCGTTCTTCACTTCGTCCCATTCGGCGCCGGCGGACTTCTTGTACCAGTCGTAGATCCGGCCGACGAACGGCGAAATGAGTTGCGCACCGGCTTCCGCGCACGCGACGGCCTGAGCCAGCGAGAACAGCAGCGTCATGTTGCAGTGGATGCCTTCCTTCTGCAGCACTTCGGCGGCGCGAATGCCTTCCCACGTCGAGGCGAGCTTGATCAGCACGCGGTCGCGGCCGATGCCCGCGTTCTCATACAGCTTGATGATCTCGTGCGCCTTGTCGATCGAGCCTTTGGTGTCGAACGAAAGCCGCGCGTCGACTTCGGTGGACACGCGCCCCGGAATGATCTTCAGGATTTCGGTGCCGAACGCGACCAGCAGATTGTCGATGATCTGCGGCATCGGCTTCTTCGCGTGCTCCTTGACGGTCTTTTCGAGCAGCGGCTTGTAGTCGTCCTTCTGGACGGCCTTCAGGATCAGCGACGGGTTGGTCGTCGCGTCCCGCGGCTTGAATGCGATGAATTGCTGGAAGTCGCCCGTGTCGGCGACGACGGTCGTGTATTGCTTGAGCTGGTCGAGAGCGGATGTCATGTCGAGTCTCAGGCGCGTCGCGCCTTGTCAAATTGCGGTAACCCGCGGATTGGCCATGAATGCGACGCCGCGCGGCTACTTCGCCCGCCCGGCGCGCCCCTGAATGTCATTCCCTCATTCTAGTCCCGCGCGCGGCAAACGCGCTGAGAGCGTGCGCGGATGCCGGTTTTCGACCGGGCGCCGGCGCTCGCGTTCCATGCGGCGGGGCGCACCACACGAAATCCGCTGTGGAATGCGTGTCACGCGCGCCGCGCATTCAGGACGAAATGGGTCGCGACGCCCGCGATCAGCCCCCAGAACGCCGGTCCGATCGAGAGCAGCGTGAGACCCGAGGCCGTCACCATGAAGGTGACGAGCGCCGGTTCGCGCTGGCGCGCGTCCTGCATCGCATTGGTGAGTCCGCTCATGATCGAGCCGAACAGCGCGAGTGCGGCGACCGAGACGACCAGCGCCTTCGGAAATGCGGCGAACAGCGCCGCGATGGTCGCGCCGAACGTGCCCGCCAGCAAATAGAAAACGCCGCACCAGAGCGCCGCGGTGTAGCGCTTGTCGCGGTTTTCGTGCGCTTCGCGGCCGGTGCAGATCGCGGCGGTGATGGCGGCGAGGTTCACGCCGTGCGAGCCGAACGGCGCGAGCACGAGCGACGCGATGCCGGTCGCCGAGATGAGCGGGGCGGAGGGTGTCGTGTAGCCGTCGGCGCGCAAAACGGCGATGCCCGGCACGTTCTGCGAGGCCATCGCGACGACGAACAGCGGCACGCCGATGCTGATGGCCGCCGCCGGCGAAAACGCCGGCATCGTGAAGACGGGATGCGCGAGCGCCACATGAAAGCGCGAGAAATCGAGCAGGCCGAGCGCGCCCGCCATCGCCACGCCCGCGACGAGCGTCGCCGGAATCGCATAGCGCGGCGCGAGACGCTTGGCCGCGAGATACGTGAAGAACATCACGACGACGAGCGCCGTCTGATACTGCGCCGCGCGAAAGATCTCAATGCCGATCTCGAACAGGATGCCCGCGAGCAGCGCGGCGGCGATGCCGGCGGGAATGCGCTTCATGAGCGTGTCGAACCAGCCGGTCAGGCCGACGGCGGTGAGGAGCAGCGCGCAGACGACGAACGCACCGATTGCGTCCGCATACGCGACGTTCGGCAGCGACGAGACGAGCAGCGCCGCGCCCGGCGTCGACCAGGCGACGACGATCGGCGCGCGATAGCGCAGCGACAGACCGATCGTGCAGACCGCCATGCCGATGGACAGCGCCCAGATCCACGAGGAAATCTGCGCATCGGTGAGATGCGCGGCCTGGCCCGCCTGGAACATGAGCACGAGCGAACTGGTATAGCCGGTCATCATCGCGACGAAGCCCGCGACGATGGTGGAGACGGAAGAATCGGCGAAGGGGCGCAAGGGCACGCGCGCCAATGGCGCGCCGGGAGAAGCTTTCATGCTCGAATCGTTCTGGTGAGTTATTTCGACAGGGCGCGCATCGCGCTTTCGAGGCCTGCCATCGTGAGCGCATACATGCGGTTGCCGAGGACCTGGCGAATCGCGGAAATCGACTGGCGATATTCCCATAGCCGCTCGGGCTCGGGATTGAGCCACGCGTGATGCGGAAACTGGTCCGCGAGACGGCGCAGCCACACGGCGCCCGCCTCGGCATTGTTGTATTCGACGGAGCCGCCCGGCTGCAGCACTTCGTAGGGACTCATGGTGGCGTCGCCGACGAAGATCAGCTTGTAGTCCGGCGTGAACTTGTGCAGCACATCGAAGGTCGGCGTGCGCTCGGCGTGACGGCGGCGGTTGTTCTTCCAGAGATAGTCGTAGACGCAGTTGTGGAAGTAGTAGAACTCCAGATGCTTGAACTCCGCCTTCGCCGCGGAAAAAAGCTCCTCGACGCGCTTGATGTGATCGTCCATCGAGCCGCCGACATCGAGCAGCATCAGCACCTTCACGTTGTTGTGGCGCTCGGGGACCATCTTAAGATCGAGCCAGCCCGCGTTGGCGGCGGTGCTGCGAATGGTGTCGGGCAGATCGAGTTCCTCGGCCGCGCCTTCGCGCGCGAAGCGCCGCAGGCGCCGCAACGCGACCTTGATGTTGCGCGTGCCGATTTCGACCTGATCGTCGTAATCCTGGTACGCACGCTCGTCCCACACCTTCACCGCCGTGCGACTCCCCGACGATTCCCCGCCGATGCGAATGCCTTCCGGGTTGTAGCCGCCGTGTCCGAACGGCGACGTGCCGCCGGTGCCGATCCACTTGTTGCCGCCCTCGTGACGTTCCTTCTGTTCGTCCATCAGCTCTTTCAGGCGTTCCATCAGCTTGTCGAGGCCGCCGAGCGCCTCGATGCGCTTCTTCTCTTCAGCCGTGAAGTCGCGCTCGAGGCGCTTTTTGAGCCACTCGAGCGGAACGCTGAACGCCTCGTCGGGAAGCGCTGTCACGCCATGGAAATAAGCGCCGAACGCGCGATCGAACTTGTCGAAGTACTTCTCGTCCTTCACGAGCGTCATGCGGGCGAGGAAGTAGAACTCGTCGAGCGACGGCGAAATCACCTGCGCCTTCAATGCTTCGAGCAGAGTGAGATATTCCTTCACCGAAACAGGCAGCTTCGCGTCGCGCAGCGAGTAGAAGAAGTCGATCAGCATGGCGCGCTCTCCATCGTGACGAATTTCAGCGGTCGAGTCTGTGCTTCAGATGCGTGCGCACGGCCGGCCACTCCGACTCGATGATCGAGAACACCACGGTGTCGCGATACGCGCCGTCTTTCCCGATCTGGTGATTGCGCAGGATGCCGTCCTGTTTCGCGCCGAGCCGCGCGATGGCCGCGCGCGACTGATGGTTCATGAAATGCGTGCGGAACTCGACCGCGATGGCATTGAGCCGCTCGAACGCATGGCCGAGCAGCAGCAGCTTGGCTTCGGTGTTGAGCGCGGTGCGTTGCACGCGCTTCGCGTACCACGTATGGCCGATTTCCAGCCGCCGGTGCGCAGCTTCGACGTTGAAGTAGCGCGTCGAGCCGACGACGTCGCCCGTCTGCGGATCGATCACGGCGAACGGATGCGCGCCGAGTCGCTCGCGCATGTCGATGGCCGTCTCGATATAGGCGCGCGTCGTGCCCGGCGCGGGCACGCTCGTGTACCACAGCTTCCACAGCTCGCCGTCGGCGGCGGCAGCGGCGAGCGCGGCTTCGTGATCGAGGGTGAGCGGAACCAGCTTGACGTGCTCGCCTTCGAGCGTGACGGGTTCGATCCAGCGGCTCATGCGTCGTTTTCCTTGTGTCTCGTGAGTGATGGCTTAACGATGATTGCGGTTCATGAACAGCAGCCGCTCGAACAGCGCGACATCCTGCTCGTTCTTCAGCAGCGCGCCATGCAGCGGCGGCACGATCTGTTTCTGATCCTGCGAGCGCAGCGCTTCCGGCGGAATGTCTTCGGCGAGCAGCAGTTTGAGCCAGTCGAGCAATTCGGACGTGGACGGCTTCTTCTTCAGGCCCGACACGCCGCGCAATTCGAAGAAGCTCTGCATCGCGGCGGCGAGCAGGTCCTGCTTGATGCCCGGAAAATGCACCTCGACGATGGCCTTCATGGTCTCGGCATCGGGGAACTTGATGTAGTGGAAGAAGCAGCGGCGCAGGAACGCGTCGGGCAATTCCTTCTCGTTGTTCGACGTGATGATCACGAGCGGCCGATGCTTCGCCTTCACGAGTTCGCGCGTCTCGTAGACATAGAACTCCATGCGGTCGAGTTCGCGCAGCAGATCGTTCGGAAATTCGATATCCGCCTTGTCGATCTCGTCGATGAGCAGCACGGATTGCTGGTCAGAATCGAACGCCTGCCACAGCACGCCCTTGACGATGTAATTGCGGATATCCTTCACGCGTTCGTCGCCGAGCTGCGAGTCGCGCAGGCGCGAGACCGCGTCGTATTCGTAGAGGCCTTGCTGGGCCTTGGTCGTGGACTTGATGTGCCATTGCAGAAGCGGCATGCCCAGCGCGCCCGCGACTTCTTCCGCGAGCATGGTCTTGCCGGTGCCGGGTTCGCCCTTGATGAGCAGCGGCCGTTGCAGCGTCATCGCGGCGTTCACCGCGAGCTTGAGGTCGTCGGTTGCGACGTATTGCGATGAGCCTTCGAAACGCATGACGAAGATCCGGTTGGCAAAAAAATCCCAGTATAAGTCAGAAGACCTTTCGGCATTGAGGCGCGCCGGGTATCGTTTGAGCCGCTCCATCGGTGGTCCGCCGCGCGGGTCCGCCTTCGTTTCGAGTTCGTCCGGCGCGAGTGCGCAGGCGGCTTCATCGCTTGTACAGGGACGGATTGTCGCAGGTCGCGCGACTGCTTTTTCAGCCGATTCCCCTTGTCAGAAGGGCTTCGGCGCGGTTCGCGTGTGGACGGGGGGTAGGTCGCGCGGTACAATTAGCGCGATTTTTTTGGCCTGCGTGGCGACAGACCCTGTAGCAGCAAAACAGTCCCGAGAAGCTTGTATTGCGCTCGGCGCGGGCCGCGGCCTTTGGAGCGCCGGATTTCCCCTCAAGCCAGGTTAGAAGAGCTATGAACAATTTCGTCGGCAAATGTGCCGTGATTGCAGCGCTGTCGGGTCTCGCCGGCTTCGCGACCGAGGCGTCGGCCGATGTCGTCGGCAACGCGAAGGCGGCGGAAGGCAAGGTCGCGATGTGCATCGGCTGCCACGGCATCCCCGGCTATCGCACCGCGTACCCCGAGGTCTACGAAGTGCCGATGTTGGGCGGTCAGAACGCGCAGTACATCGCCAACGCGCTGCATGCGTACAAGAAGGGCGATCGTCATTTCGACACGATGCGCGCCATCGCGACGACGCTGTCGGATCAGGACATCGCCGATATCGCCGCGTACTACGCCGCGCAGACTCCCCAAACGAAGAACAATCCCGACAAGTGATCCGCGCGTAGAACGACCGGCGCCGTGCAAGCGGCATCCGACAACGCGGACAGGAGAATTCATGAAGCCCTCTCAGGCACTTCAACACAGCTTCAAGGCGGCATGCGCGGCAGCGGCGCTCATCGGCATGACGGCGTTCGGCTCGGCGCACGCGGCCGACGCGGCCAACGGCAAGGCGCTCTCCGACAGCCACAACTGCGCGGCCTGCCACGGCCCCGGCCTCAACAAGCCGGTGAGCGGCGAGTATCCGCGCCTCGCGGGCCAGCACGCGACGTATATCTACTGGGCGCTGCGTCAGTATCAGATCGGCGGCAACAATCCGAACTTCGGGCGCAACAACGCCATCATGGCGGCGCAGGTGCAGAGCCTGTCGCAGAGCGACCTGAAGGATCTCGCGGCTTACATCGAATCGCTCGACGGCAGTCTCGTGCTGAAGAAATAAGCGCTGCTTCGGAAGTTCCGGCAGTTGCAAGACACCCCGCCTCGCAAGCGGGGTGTTTTTGTTTGACGACGCGAATTCGGAACGCTCAGTCGCGCGACGCGCGGCGCTCGATCAATGCGAGATAGGCGTCGGTATCGGGCGGCGTGCCGCTGCGCTGCGCTTCCCAGATCACTTGCCCGAGGCAGTCCATGATCGCGTGCTGCGCGTCGTGCGGCGAGCCCAGACGCGCGACGAGCCTGTCGTGCGCGCGGCGGATGCCCGGCGGCTGATCGATCGACAACTGTTCGCTGATCGCGAGATGCATCGACAGATGCAGGAACGGATTGGTCTGGCCGCGATCCGGCGAGTAGTCGGCTTCGTGCGAGCCGGTGTCCTGAAGCGCGTCGTGATATTCGGGATGCTCGCCGATCCAGTCGGCGGCCATGCTTTCGAGCGGCGTCAGAATTTCGCCCGCGCGTTCCTTGCGCCAGGTTTCGGAAAAGAACTGGCGCACTTCGTCGCGGCTGGGATTGAACATAAGGTATTGATTCGATTGCGGGTTTCTCAACCCTACATTGTAGACCGCAGCGCTGTCGGGCGCTCGGATGCCGGCTTCATTCGACGGGCGCAGGCGTCTTCGGCCGATATTCGCAGAGCGGTTCGATCGCGCAATGCCAGCACTCCGGCACGCGCGCGCGGCAGACATAGCGGCCGTGCAGGATCAGCCAGTGATGGGCGTCGTGCAGGAATTCCTTCGGCGTGAACTTCTCCAGCGCCGTTTCGACCGCGCGCACGTCACGGCCGGGCGCAAGTCCGGTGCGATTGGCCACGCGGAAAATGTGCGTATCGACGGCAATCGTCGGATGGCCGAAGGCCGTGTTCAGCACGACGTTCGCCGTCTTGCGCCCGACGCCCGGCAGCGCTTCGAGCGCCTCGCGATCGTCCGGCACCTCGCCGCCGTGTTGCTCGATGAGGATGCGGCACGTCGCGATCACGTTCTTCGCCTTCGTCCGGTACAGCCCGATCGTGCGGATGAATTCGGACACGCCTTCCTCGCCGAGCGCAAGCACGGCCGCCGGCGTGTTGGCGACGGGAAACATCTTGCGCATCGCCTTGTTGACCGAGACGTCGGTGGCCTGCGCCGAGAGCATCACGGCGATCAGCAGTTCGAAGGGCGTGGTGTATTCGAGCTCGGTTGTCGGATGCGGATTCAGGCTCTGCAGCGTTTCGAAGATCGCGTAGCGCTTTTTCGCGTTCATGGGTCGATGTCCGTGCTCACGCGTTTTTGTCGCCATCGACGGGACGCGGCGCATTCTCGTCCGACAGCCCGAGACGGCGGCGGCGCTCCTCGGCGGCGTCGATCTGCGCCTGCACCGCGGCGCTCACATGCTCCGTGTTCTTGGGTCCCGCGCCGAGCTGCGCCATTTCGTCCTTCTTCCTGCGCGCGCGTTCGAGCGCGGCCTGAATGATCGCGCGTTTTCTGGCTTGCGCGTCGTCGCTCGCGACGGGCGTCTGGGCGGCCGTTTCCGTTTCGACCTCTTTCGGCTCCTCGGCTTCGGCGGGCGCCGCACGCGATGCCTGGCGCGCACTCGCCCGCGCTTCGGCCGCCGCGCGCTCACGCGCGAGCCGCGCCGTGCGACGATCGTGCCGCGCGCGCGCCGCATCGGCCTGGTCCTGGCTCCAGGCGTCCCAGCCGCTGCGTTCGCCGGTGACCGGCAGCATCGCGATGCAATCGACCGGGCAGGGCGGCACGCACAGATCGCAGCCGGTGCACAGTTCCGCGATCACCGTATGCATCTGCTTCGCCGCGCCGACGATCGCATCGACGGGACACGCCTGCATGCACAGCGTGCAGCCGATGCACACGTTCTCGTCGATGACGGCGACGGGCCGCGCCCGCTCCACGCCGTGCGTCGTATCGAGCGCGATGACGGGCTTGCCGAGGAGCGCGGCGAGCCGCGCGATGCCTTCGGCGCCGCCGGGCGGGCACTGGTTGTAGCTCGCCTCGCCCGCGGCGATGGCCTCGGCATACGGCCGGCAGGCGGGATACCCGCACTTGGTGCATTGCGTCTGCGGCAGCAGGTCTTCGATGCGCTCTGCGAGCGTTCTGGAAACGTTTGCGGTCACGAGGGATGGCGATGATGCGTGGGGATGGCGCAGCGGCGGCACGAACGAATCGGTGTGATCACGCCGGACGTCCGGGATGCGTTGAAACGCTTCGGCGTCCACGACGTCGGCACGCTGCATGTTCGGCGCGCGTCCCGTTCTCGCGGGCGCGTGCTCGGCTTTATCCGCCATTATCGCCGAAGTCGGTGAGCGTCGTAACGAATGGCTTTCAATCCCAATTGCCAATGTTCTTCGATGTGCGCATAATCGAAGCGCTTCTCCGTTTGACCGCAGGACCGGTGTTTCCCAATAACCTGGGCAGCGCCCGTTCACGTCATGTACCCCAACGCGGGCCGCGTGACGCTAATCCGGCAACGCGGCTCCCGAATCATGCCACCATGAATCAGCCGAAAATCAAAAGAGATCCTGAAGGCACCCGGCGCCGTATTTTGCTTGCCGCCGCGGAGGAATTCGCTGCCGGAGGTCTGTTTGGCGCGCGCGTCGATCAGATCGCGCGCCGGGCGGAGACCAATGAACGCATGCTCTACTACTACTTCGGTAGCAAGGAGCAGTTATTCACTGCCGTGCTCGAACATGCGCTCGCGGCGCTCGTCGAAGCCGAGCGTACGCTCGAACTCGACGGCATCGCGCCCATCGAAGCAATGACGCGTCTCGCGCATTTCGTCTGGGATTACTATCGAGACCATCCGGAGTTGCTGCGCCTCATCAATAACGAAAACTTGCATGAGGCGAGATATATCAAAGGATCGAATCGAATACGCGAACTCATTTCGCCTATCGTTGCGACGCTGACGGCCATTCTGGATCGTGGCCAAAAAGCCGGATTGTTTCGCACCGACGTCGATCCGCTCAAGTTCTACGTCACGCTGTCGGGTCTCGGCTATTACATCGTGTCGAACCGCTTCACGCTGGAAGCGAGTTTCGGGCTCGATTTCAGCGAGGCCAACCAGCGCGAGCAGATGGTGCGCATGAACACCGAGTTGCTGCTGGCGTATCTGACGCGCCGCTGATTGCGCTTTTCGACGGCCGGTTTCAACGGCCTTCTTACGACAGCACGCGCCGTCTGAAGAAAAAACGTCGCGCTCCTTGCAGGGCGCGACGTTTTGTTTTGCGGCGATGGAATCGGTCCCGCGACAAGCGCGCGGCTTACGCCGGCACGGCTTCGGTCTTCGGCGTCTTGTCGTGTTCGAGGATGAACTCGCGCAGTTGCGGATACACCATCGTGCGCCAGCGGCGTCCGGAAAAGATGCCGTAGTGACCGGCCTTCTCCGCCGTGAAGTGGCGCTGATGCTTCGCCGGAATGCCCGTGCAGAGATCGTGCGCGGCGCGCGTCTGGCCGCTGCCGGAGATGTCGTCGAGTTCGCCTTCGATCGTGAAGAGGGCGGTGTGCTTGATGTCCTGCGGACGCACGAGTTCGCCGTTCACTTCCCACGTGCCTTCCGCGAGCCGGAATTCCTGGAACACGATGCGGATCGTTTCGAGGTAGTACTCGGCGGCCATGTCGAGGACAGCGTTGTATTCGTCGTAGAAACGGCGATGTTGCTCGGCGTCGTCATCGTCGCCGCGCAGCAGGTTTTGATAGAAGTCCCAATGGGCCGTGAGGTGGCGCTCCGGATTCATTGCGACGAAGCCCGCATGCTGCAGGAAGCCCGGATAAACCTTGCGTCCGACGCCGGGATAGTTCGCCGGCACCGTGTAGATGACGTTGTTCTCGAACCACTCGTAGGAATGCTCATTGGCGAGCGAGTTCACCGATGTCGGGCTGCGGCGCGCGTCGATCGGGCCGCCCATCATGGTCATCGTGCGCGGGGTGTCTTCGCCGCGGCTCGCCATCAGCGAGATGGCGGCGAGCACCGGCACCGTCGGCTGACACACGGAGATGACGTGCAGGTCCTTCGCGCCGATATGGCGGATGAATTCCTGGATGTACTCGACGTAATCGTCGAGATGGAACGGACCGTTCTCGATGGGCACCATGCGCGCGTCGAGCCAGTCGGTGATGTACACCTTGTGGTCCTGCAGCAGCGTTTTCACGGTATCGCGCAGGAGCGTGGAGTGATGGCCGGAGAGCGGCGCGCACACGAGCACGATGGGTTCGTTCTTGAGCTTGGTGACGGTCGCGCTGTCGTCGGCGAAGCGCTTGAAGCGCAGCAGGCGGCAGAACGGTTTCTCGACCACCGTCTGCTCGACGATCGGAATGTTATGGCCGTCCTTGACGATCTGATGAATGTCGAACTCGGGCTTCTCGTAGTCCTTGCCGAGCCGGTACAGGAGTTCGTACGCGGCGGAGAAACGGCTCGAGCCCGGAACGTAGGCGAGCGGGCTGGCCGGATTGACAAACGACTTGGAAGCGGCCTGGGCCCATGCTGTGAGGGGAGACAGCATGGCTCGCTGGAATTCGTGAATTTGATACAGCATGGTTGCCCCAGTAACTCCGGTCGGAACCGGTACGCCCGTTGATCCCGGCAAAGCATCCGGCGATGAATCTCAACGGCATTCGATGATCCCCGGCAGCGCGGCGGGCTGTCGCCATGCTGCCGGGGCACTGTCTTCCTGCGATTTCGTTCTGCCTTCGGCACGAGACTCTTGCGCGATAACGACTTTCAGCGACAAAGCTTGAGTCGAGGCAAGATTTTCCGCGCATTAAGCACGCAATTCAATAGATCGGTTAAAAATGCCTATTCCTGAAACAACAGATTAGCGACAGAAACCCACTGCCTACTGATTGTGCAATGCAACAATACTACCTTTAAAACCTCAATTTCGCCAGGCAAAACAGACATTTAAGACTTTCCGGTTGCTGCATCGATCTCCGCCTGCGCTTCGTCGTCGTGGCCTTCGGAACCCGTCGGCCGGCCGGTCGCCTTGGCCATCTCTTCCTCGTGGCGCATCAGGTTCATTCCCGTATGCACGAGCGCCACATGGGTAAACGCCTGTGGAAAATTCCCGACCATGCGTTTGGCCACCGTGTCGTATTCCTCCGCGAGCAGCCCGACATCGTTCGCCAGTCCGATCAGCCGCTCGAACATCTGGTGCGCCTCGTCGATCCGGCCCTGTAACGCCAGGTTGTCGACGAGCCAGAAGCTACACGCGAGAAACGTGCCTTCTCCGGGCGGCAGTCCGTCCGCCACTTCGGCGGTGTGATAGCGCTTGACGAGACCATCGTGCGTCAATCCGGTCTCGATCGCATGTACGGTTCCGGTCACTCGCGGATCGTTTGGCGGCAAAAAGCCGAGCAACGGGATCAGCAGCAGGCTCGCGTCGAGCGCATCGCTGCCGTAGGCCTGGGTAAACGAGTTGAGTTGCGGATTCCAGCTCTTCTTCAGCACTTCGGCGCGGATGCGCGCGCGCATCGCGCGCCAGTGATCGACCGGTCCGGGCAGCTCGAATTTTTCGGCCGATTTGATCGCGCGGTCATACGCGACCCACGCCATCACCTTCGAGAAAGTGAAATGCTGCCGTCCGCCGCGCACTTCCCAGATGCCTTCGTCGGGCAGTTCCCAGATCGTGTCGAGATGCTGCAGCATGGCGCACTGGATCGACCAGGCGGTCTCGTCGCTCTGCAGGCCGCCGACGCGCGCGAGATGCAGCGCGTTCATCACTTCGCCGTAGACGTCGAGCTGCAGCTGATCGACCGCGCCGTTGCCGATGCGCACCGGCGCCGCGCCCTCGTAGCCCGGCAGCCACGGAATCTCCCATTCGGGCAGGCGTCGTTCGCCCGCGATGCCGTACATGATCTGAATCTGCGACGGCGAGCCGGCCATCACGCGGCCCAGCCACGCGCGCCAGGCGCGGGCTTCGTCGTAGTAGCCGCCGCGCATCATCGCGAGCAGCGTGATGGTCGCGTCGCGCAGCCAGCAATAGCGATAGTCCCAGTTGCGCGTGCCGCCGAGCTGTTCGGGCAGCGATGTGGTCGGCGCGGCGACGATCCCGCCCGTCGGCTCGTAGGCGAGCGCCTTGAGCGTGATGAGCGAGCGGCGGATCGCGGGCGCCCAGTGGCCTTTCAGTTCGCTCTGGCCGGACCATTCGCGCCAGTGGTTCTCGGTGCGCGCGAGTTGGGTATGCGGATCGCTCGCGTGCGGCAGCCGCAGATGCGACTGCGAATAGCACAGCGAGAACGGCACGCGCTCGCCGGCGTTCACATCGAAGCAGGCGGTCGTGTGCATGTTCTCGCCGACGAGATCGACAGGCGTGCGCAGTATCGCGAGATCCGGTCCGGCGATGGCGCGAATGCCGCTGTCATCGGGCAGCCGGCTGACCCACGGCACGGCCGAGCCGTAGTCGAAGCGCAGCACGAGTTCCATCTTCATGCGCACGGTGCCGCGCCGTCCGATCACGATGCGCACGAGTTCCGAATGACCGTTGCGCAACGGCATGAAGTCGACGATGGTGATCGCGCCTTGCGGCGTTTCGAAATCGGTTTCGAGGACCAGCGTGTCCTCGCGATAGCGGCGCGTGATGACGGGCGCTTCGCCGTCGGGCATCTCGGGCGCGATAAGCCATCGTCCGTGCTCGGGCGTGCCGAGCAGCGCGGCGAAGCACGCGCCGGAGTCGAAGCGCGGCCAACAGAGCCAGTCGACGGAGCCGTCGCGTGAAATGAGCGCTGCGGTGTGGCCGTCGCCGACCATCGCATAGTCTTCGATCAGTGCTGGCATAAGCGAACATCTTCCTGCTTGCGGCGGCGCGCGCCGGACCCGGACGCGCGCTGCGGGGTGGAGCAAAAGATCCGGGACGCGTGACGTCCCGAGCGAAGCGCGGCGTCATCGGCAGCGAAATCGATGTCGGAGCGGATGCCGCGCATGCTTTCTGGCCGCATTCTGCCGCAATCGTTCGATGCAAGCAGAAAACGTGGCCAGCCGTGATCACACCGCGCGAGCCCGAAGTGCGGCCGGATGCCGCGGCACGTTGGCGGCGCGGCGCGAGCGGCGCGCCGGCTCCACGCGACGCTGCGGCAATTGCGACATTGATATTTCATTCGACTGATGATTAAATTTAAGCTTAGTGAAAGGCCCCGGCGTTGAAACTCGAATGCCTTTCGCGAGTCTTTCATGCATGACGCAAGCGTCTTCTTGCGCGTTTCCCAGACCGTCGTGCGCGTGCCGGTCCTGCCATCTTTCCGGCCGATCTCTAACGTAGCGTTTTCGAGGAACGGAACCCCATGCTCTATCCGTCGAAAGCCGATTGCATCGCCATACTTTCCGCCGCCAGCCGCGTCGACGACGCCGAAACGCTGCTTGCGCTCGACCACAGACATCTCGGCCTGTCGCGCAACGCGATGGATGCCGCCGCCGCATTCCTCACCGAGCGCGGCTGCTTCAACCGCTATTCCTTCGGCGTGAGCGGCGTCGCGGTCGGTGCTTTGTCGCTGCAAGGGCGGCTGCGTCTGGATCAGCTCGCCAATGGCTGAACCCGGCTGAACCCGGCTGAACGCGCCCACGCTGTGCCGGCAGCGCGGCACAGCCGCGCATCGTTCCGTTTCGTTTTCGTGACACTTTGCCCACGCACGCGGGTCAATCCGTGTGCGTGGGCATAGGCGCGTCCGTGCGCGCGCCGGCGTCAGGACGCAACGCGCGATCAGAAGTGCATCGATCCCATGCCGAACAACCCGATCAGCCCGATCACGATCAGATAGATCGCGACGATGAAGTTCAGCAGGCGCGGCATGATGAGAATGAGGATCCCGGCGATCAGCGAGACCAGCGGGCCCAGGCTTAAGTGAATGGTCATGGCGGCGACTCCTGTTGTTGGTTCGAATCGTGTCGGTGGGCCTGTCGTGCGTGGTGTATCTTGAGTGCGGCGCGTTCGTCGCGACGGCGTCATACGTCACTCCGTTCATGACTTTGGAGCGGAACTTGCTCCCGCACGTCGTTGGCCCAGCGATGCCTGCCGACTTGCGCTCGCTCCTGAATAACAACCAGCAAAGAGACGATGAGGAGGTTTCATGCACCCGAGCGATTTCCGCCGCGCCCATGCACTCGCACTCACGCAGGCAACCCCGTTGCAAGACGCGCGCCTGACGCGTTCCGGCCCGGTCCGCTGGGTGAAAGGCGTCGCGCTGATGCTCTCGCTCGCGGCGGCGCAGTGTTTCGCGCAGACACCGGCCGCGTCGGATGCCGCCAGCGCCGCGGGCGCGTCGGGCTCACAGGTCTACGACCTGCTCATCGGCACCTATACGGCGGGTGGCAAAAGCGAAGGCATTTACGTCTATCGTTTCGATACCGGCAACGGCGAACTTTCGCGCATCGCGTCGGCGCAGACGGTGAATCCGTCGTATCTCGTCGTGAGCCGCGACCGGAATTACGTGTACGCAGTGAACGAATTGCCCGGCGACAACGGTCCGGCTTCGCAGCGCGGCGGCGTGAGCGCGTTTCGCTTCGATCGCGCGAGCGGCCAGCTGAGCTTTCTCAATCGCGTCTCGTCGGACGGCAACGATCCTTGCTATCTCGCGCTTTCGCCCGACGGCAAATATCTGCTGACCGCCAACTATTCCGTCGCGTCGAATCCGGGCGGCAGCTTCGCGGTCTTCCCGATCACCGCGGATGGCCACGTCGGCACGTCGGTGCTGACCGTGCATCACGAAGGCGGCGGCCCGGTGAAAGGGCGGCAGGACAATTCGCACGTGCACTCGACGGTGTTCTCGCCCGACGGCCAGTATCTATTCGCGCAGGATCTGGGCGTCGACAAGGTATTCGCGTACCGCTACACGCCCGATCCGTCCGCGAGCAACCGCGGCCTGTTCGGTCCGGCGCAGACGCGCTACACGCAGATCAAGCCGGGCTCGGGCCCGCGCCATTTGGTCTTCGACGAAAGCGGCAAGCACGCGTACCTCACGACCGAGCTGAACGCGTCGGTGCTCGTGTTCGACTACCGCGACGGCCAGCTCACGCCCGTTCAGACCGTTTCGATGATCGCGCCGGGTTTCCGCGGCAAGATCGGCGGCGGCGCGCTGCATCTGTCGCCGGACGGACGCTTCCTCTATGCGACGAATCGCGGCGACGCCAACGAACTCGTCGCGTTCGCCGTCGATGCGGGAAGCGGGCGTCTCAAGCTGCTCAAGCGCTACCCGACGCTCGGCAAGACGCCGCGCGAATTCGCGATCGATCCGAGCGGGCGCTGGCTCGTCGTCGGCAATCAGGAGAGCGACAGCGCCTATTTCTTCCGCCGCGATCCCGCGACGGGCGAACTCGCATCGGATCCGAAACGTCTGTCGATCGGCTCGCCGGTCGATTTCAAGTTCGTGTCGCCATCGTGACCGGCGTCGCTCTTTCGACGCCGCCGCGCATTCTAGTACGATGCATTTCTGGTCTGCGCGCGCATCCGCGTGCGACTGAAAGGTGTACTGAGAAATCGAAAGGCAATAGCAGGGAAAGCAAGATTGAACACGACTCACACATTCGAATCGCGCGAGCGATCCACACTCAAGCGGGATGAATCCGCGCCGCCGGGTTTCATCAGCGCGTTTCGCTTCGCGGGCGGCCAGGCGCTGCGCCTTTCATGGGACGAAGCGCGCGAATCGATCGCGGGCGAGGGCCCGACATGGCTGCACCTCTCCGCCAACGACGACGCCGTCGAAGGCTGGCTCGAAGGCGTCACGTCGATGCCCGATGTCGCGCGCGAATTCCTGAACGGCGAGGACAAGCGTCCGCGCGTGCATATCGGTTCGAACTTCATGTACGGCGTCGTCGCGGATCTCGAACTCGTCGCGAAAACGCCCGACGCCGCCGCGCCCGACGCCCGCGAAGCGAACCGCGCGACCGGCGCGCTGCGCTTTTACGTCGACAAGCACCGCATGATCACGGTGCGCGCGCGGCCGCTGCAATCGACCGACCGGCTGCGTCACGCGGTGCTCGAAGGCACGATGTTCCGCGATACCGTCGATCTGTTCGCCGGCCTGATCCGCGCGCTGAACGACACATTTGCGAACCGCATCGACGAAATAGGCGACTGTCTCGACGATGTCGAGGAAAGCGTGCTCGAAGGCGGCCATTCGAAGTGCCGCGCGATGCTGGGCGAGGCGCGGCGGCGCATCGTCGAGGTAAAGCGTTTCATCGATCCGGAGCGCAACGCGCTGACGCAACTCGTCCTGCGCAAGCTCGAATGGGCCGAGCCGCGTTCGATGGAAGCGCTCGTGCAGGCGATTCAGGTGCTGAACGGCCTGGGCGGCGGGCTGGAAGGACTCTACGAACGCGCGAAGCTGCTGCAGGATGAAATCGCCGCGGCGCTTTCGGAGGACATCAACCGCAAGCTGCTGTGGCTCGCGATCATGTCCGCGTTGCTGTTGCCCGCCACGCTTGTGACCGGCATCTTCGGCATGAACGTGGCGGGCTTGCCGGGCACGCACGATCCGGTTTCGTTCTGGGTCGTGATCGGCGTGATGGCGGGTTGCGCCGCCATCACCATCTTTCTGCTGCGCCGCTTGCGGCTCTGGTAGCGCTTATTCGGCCGGGCCGGGCGGCGCGAGCACTTCGCGGTTGCCGTTGCTGCTCATCGACGACACGAGCCCGGCGGTTTCCATCTGCTCGACGAGCCGCGCCGCGCGGTTATAGCCGATGCGCAATTGCCGCTGCACCGATGAAATCGACGCGCGCCGCGTGCGCACGACGAAGGCTACGGCTTCGTCGTAGAGCGGATCGGCTTCGGCGTCGGGCGTGTCGCCGAACAGGTCTTGCGTCGCGCCGGCTTCGGAGGTCGGCCCGGAGAGAATGCCTTCCTCGTATTCCGGTTCGCCGAACTGCTTCAGATACTCGACCACGCGATGCACTTCGTCGTCCGCGACGAACGCGCCATGGACGCGCTGTGGATAGCCGGTGCCGGGCGGCAGGAAAAGCATGTCGCCGGCGCCGAGCAGCGATTCCGCGCCCATCTGGTCGAGAATCGTGCGCGAATCGATCTTCGACGACACCTGGAACGCCACGCGCGTCGGAATGTTCGCCTTGATGAGGCCGGTGATCACATCCACCGACGGGCGCTGCGTCGCGAGAATCAGGTGGATGCCGGCGGCGCGCGCCTTCTGCGCGAGCCGCGCGATCAGCTGCTCGATCTGCTTGCCCGCGACCATCATGAGGTCCGCGAGTTCGTCGATGACCACGACGATGAGCGGCAGCGCCGCCAGCGGCTCGGGCGCGTCGGGCGTGAGCGAGAACGGATTCGTGAGCTTCTTGCCCGCGGCTTCGGTATTGCGGATCTTCTGGTTGAAGCCTTGCAGGTTGCGCACGCCGACCGCCGACATCAGCCGGTAGCGCTTTTCCATTTCGCCGACGCACCAGTTGAGCGCATTCGACGCGAGCTTCATGTCGGTCACGACCGGCGCGAGCAGATGCGGAATGCCTTCGTAGACGGAAAGCTCCAGCATCTTCGGGTCGATCATGATGAGGCGCACGTCCTCGGGCTTCGCCTTGTAGAGCAGCGAGAGGATCATTGCGTTGATGGCGACCGACTTGCCCGAGCCCGTCGTGCCCGCGACGAGCATGTGCGGCGCGCGCGCCAGATCCGTGACGACCGGATTGCCGACGATGTCCTTGCCCATCGCGATCGTCAGATTCGACTTCGATGAACGGTAGACGTCGTCCTCGAGGATTTCCGAGAGGCGGATCATCTGGCGCTTCGGGTTCGGCAGTTCGAGGCCCATGCAGGTTTTGCCGGGAATCGTTTCGACGACGCGGATCGACGTGAGGCCCAGGCCGCGCGACAGATCCTTCATCAGCCCGACGATCTGGCTGCCGCGCACGCCGAGCGCCGGCTCGACCTCGAAGCGCGTGATGACCGGTCCGGCCGACGCGCCGACGACCGTCACCGGAACCTTGAATTCCTGCAGGCGCTGTTCGATCAGCTGACCAGTGTCGGCCAGGCTTTCCTCGGAGACGGGCTCGATTTCGCCGGAAGCGGGTTCGAGGAGATCGAGCGTCGGCAGCTCGACCGCCGATGCGTGCGGCGCATGAAACTCGAATTCGGTCGGCTCGAAGCCGCGTACGGAGGGACGCGTTTCGGCGGGGGAGGGCGGGGCGTTGTTTGGCGCGTTGGGCACGTTGCGCACGCTCGGCGCTGCGATGGGCGGCGGCGGAGCCAGCGGCGCGGCGGTGTTTGCGGCAGTCGCGGCTGCCGTCGCGATCGGGAAACGCACGATGTTCGACGGCGGCGCGAGATCGTCCTCTTCGTCATCGATTTGCCCGGATTTCAGCGGCGCACGATGGCTCGTCGGGGCGGCGGCCGAGTCGTCGATCGCGCGCGGAAGCGGCGGGGCCGGCGGCTCGCTCCACGTTTCGTCGGGCGCGGCGGCATCCAGCCACGGCGGCGTCGGCGCGATATCGCGATAGTCGCGATTGTCGTCATCCAACGCCGAGGCCGAGCGCGCCGTCGCGCCGGAATGTGGCATCGACGGTTCGGACGGCAGCGCCGGTTCGGATGGAAACGCCGGCGTGGTGAAGGGTTCGCTCGCGTTCACGTGCGTCGGTCTTGCTGCGAGGTCTCGGTCGAAGCTGCCGGTTTTTGCGTAGGCCGACGGCGCGTTCGCGAGATCGGATATATCTCGCCCGAACGCACGCCCACTCAAGAGCGGCGGCGGTTCGACGAGCGCGGGCGCGATGGCGTGTGCGTCGATCGGTGGCGTTTCGGCGTGATCGATCGCTTCCTGGGCGGGCACGATGGCGTGTGCATCGATCGGTGGCGTTTCGGCGTGCTTGATCGCTTCCTGGGCGGGCGCGATGGCGTGTGCGCCGATCGGTGGCGTTTCGGCGTGCTTGATCGCTTCCTGCGCGGGCGCGATGGCGTGGGCATCGATCGGTGGCGTTTCGGCGTGATCGATCGCTTCCTGGGCGGGCACGATTGCGTGGGCATCAGTCGGAAGCGTTTCAACGGGCGTGATTGCGGGTGCCCGCGGCGGCGGCGCGACGCTGGCCTCGGGGATCGTCGTTGCGGCAAAAGCCGGTTCTCGCGTGTCCGCATGAGGCTGAGCGAGCGGCGCAGTCTCGGCGCCCGACTGACCCGACTTCGCCATCGCCACGTGCCCGCGAGCGAGACTCGCCCCGGCGAGCGACGTCCACAGCGCCGTTTTCTCTTCGATGGAACGCAATGTTGCCTGGATCGATTCCGGCGCGGGCGGCGGCCCGGCCGGTCGAAGCGGCGTCGACGGACGCGAGAACGCGGGCGCGGCAAGCGGCGCCGGCGCGAATTCGCGGGCCGGCGAACTCGCGCCCGGCTGGCCGGGCCGCCGCCTGACGACGCCCGGCGGCGTCTGCGACACCGGCGCGGATCTGCGTGCGGCGCCGGTTCCCGCCGCTGCCGATGCAACCGACGCGACCGACGCAAAAGCGCCGGACGTGCGCTGCGCGGGCATCGACGTCGCCGTTGCGGTCGCAGCACTGCGCGGCCGGTTCAAGCGTGGATCGGCGATGGGAGGCTTCTGGCCGAGCGGTTTGTCGGCGGCGATAGACGCGCGCAACCCAGACCCCGACGCGGCGAACGCAGACGCCTGTCGCGGCGGAAATGGCGTGCCGACGTCCCGATTCGATGATGCCGCCGACGGCTTCAGCCAGTTCGCAGGCGCACTGGGCTCGACCTGCGCGGGCCGGTGGGAAGGCAGCGGGGACGCATCGGCTGTCTCGAAGGCGGGCCGACGCGCCTGAACCTCGCCCGCGGCCGTCGTGCCCTTGCTCACCGAAGGAGGACGCCACGCTGTCGGACGCTGGTAGCGACTGCCCCGGTTGCCTGTCGGCAGGCCGAGCGTCGGTTCGTCCGGTCCCGTGCGCGACGGCGGCGCATCGGAACGTTCGGAGCGAAGGCCGCGTTCCTGCGAATCGCGCGCGCTGCGCGCGCGGGCGCGGCGCTCGAACCAGCCGGCGGATTTGTCGCGCGGCTCTTTGGCCGGCCGCGGCTCGGCTTCGCGTTCGCGCGGCGTGAGCCAGCTTCGCGGCAGCCCGAAGCCGAACGCTTCATCGGCCCATGCGAGCACGGAACGCCAGGTGAATTCAATGAGCCAGGGCAGGAAAACCGCGAGCACGAGCGCGGCGATCACGCGCGTGCCGGCCGGATGCGCGAGCGCGCCGAGCGCGTCGGCGAGCGCGCGCCCGCATCGATTGATATTCGCCTGGGCTTCGAGCGAGCCCGCAAGCGTGCCTTCGAGCGTGCTGCTCGCGAGCAGCACGGCCAGAAAACCGAGCCAGAGGCGGATCGTGCCGGGGCCGCGCAGCCCGCCGCCGCCCGGCAGCGCCATTTTGACGACGCGCCAGAGAAGCGGACCGAACCAGACGACCGATGCACCGAACCAGCCGAGAACTACCATGTGCATGCCTGAGATTGAATCGATGTTGAATGAAACCAAGAAGACTGCCGCCCGGCCGTGACTTTCCGGTCCGTGACGCTCGTTTTTGGCGACGGCGCCATTCGATCGAGCAGTTTAACGGCTGGCACGCAGGGTGACGCGCGTGCACGGCGCATATGCCGCAAGCACGCAACACATGCGCCCGAAAGAACCCGCGGCGCTCACTTGGCGTGCGGCGTGAAGGTGAGCACCTGACCGTCTTCGAGCGTGAGTTGCAGGGTTTGCGGCGGGTTCATCTGCACGCCGCTCTTGGCGATATGCGCGAGCGCGTCGAGATAAGGCTGCTCCAGCGCGGCGCCTGCACCGGACGCGCACGCCATGCGCGTGCCTGCGATCGGCCCGAACGTGAGCTTGCCGTCCTTCAGGTCGTATGCGCCCGTGTAGCGGTTGCAGCCCGAAAAGCCGCTCGCCCGCCGATGGCCGCTCGCCGTCGAGAAATCGAGCGTGAGCGGCTGGCCGCCATCCTGCGCGCCGTGCGGAACGGCCCGCGTCTTGCCCGCGGCGTCGGTCCAGCTTGCGAGGTCCCACTGCGTGTCGTCGAGCAACTGCGTGGCGGCGGGATTGTACGGGTCCGTGGGCGGCGCGCTCGCATCGGGATGCTTCGGCATCGCGCAGCCGGCGACGAGGGACGCGCAAGCGACCAGCGAAAGCAAGCGCGGAAAGTGCGAAAAGCGCGACGAAAGCGAAACGGGCGCGCGGAGAAAGTGCGTGGGCATCGATGATCCTGAAGCTGCCGAAACCGTAAGCGTATCGCACTCGTCCTACGATTTGTCCAGCGCCGAGATGCAACAAAATGATCGTCCGGGTCGCGCCGGCGTGGAATCGTCGACGATTGCGGGGAATTCCGTACCGCGATCGTGTGTCAATAGCGCAGATGGCGACGCTGTCGCCGCAGTCTTTCGAGCTTGTCAATAGGCCGGACGGCAGGGCTGTTGCGTCCCGCGCAGCGTGTTAACATCCCGCCCAATTCTGCTGAATCGGCCGCTGGATCAGCCTTCGGTCAGCCGGTTCAGCCCTCGTGACCGATTCATCCTGGAGCACACATGCAGACCGATCCACTCCGCGCCGACGTCAATGGCGCGCAGGCAGCCAATGCGGGCGCTCGCATCGGCACGCCGCTCTCGCCGAACGCGACGCGCGTCATGCTGCTGGGCGCGGGCGAGCTCGGCAAGGAAGTGATCATCGCGCTGCAGCGTCTGGGCGTGGAAGTCATCGCCGTCGATCGTTACGCGAACGCGCCGGGGCATCAGGTCGCGCACCGCGCGCACGTGATCGACATGACCGACGCCGCCGCGCTGCGCTCGCTCGTCGAACGGGAACAGCCGCATCTGATCGTGCCGGAAATCGAGGCCATCGCCACGGATGCGCTCGCCGAGATCGAAGCGGCCGGACTCGCGACCGTCATCCCGACGGCGCGCGCCACGCAACTCACGATGAATCGCGAGGGCATCCGGCGCCTCGCCGCCGAGACGCTCGGCCTGCCGACTTCGCCGTATGCGTTCGCGAATTCGCTCGAAGAAATGAAGGCCGCGATCGCGAAGATCGGTTTTCCGTGCGTGGTGAAGCCGGTGATGTCGTCGTCGGGCAAGGGGCAGTCGGTGTTGAAGCAGGACGCCGATATCGAGCCCGCCTGGAACCACGCGATGGCGGGCGGCCGCGTGAATCACGGGCGCGTGATCGTCGAGGGCTTCGTCGACTTCGAGTACGAAATCACGCAACTCACCGTGCGCGCAGCCGATCCCGCGACCGGCGAGACGCAGACGTATTTCTGCGAGCCGATCGGTCACGTTCAGGTTGCGGGCGATTACGTCGAATCGTGGCAACCGCAGGCAATGAGTCCGGCCGCGCTGGACAAGTCGCGCGACGTCGCCGCGAAGGTGACCACTGCGCTCGGCGGGCGCGGGCTCTTCGGCGTCGAACTTTTTGTGCGCGGCGACGACGTCTGGTTCTCCGAAGTGAGCCCGCGTCCCCACGACACCGGCCTCGTGACGCTCGCGACACAGCGCTTCTCCGAGTTCGAACTGCACGCGCGCGCGATTCTCGGCTTGCCTGTCGACACCGCGTTGCGTGCGCCGGGCGCGTCCGCCGTCATCTATGGCGGACTTGACGAGGCGGGCATCGCGTTCGAAGGCGTGGCGGACGCGCTCGCCGTGCCGGGCGCGGATCTGCGGCTCTTCGGCAAGCCGGAGAGCTTCGCGAAGCGGCGCATGGGCGTCGCGCTGGCGACGGGCGTCGACACGGACGAGGCGCGCGAGCGCGCAAAGCTCGCGGCGTCGAAAGTGCGGCCGGTATCGGCCAGATGACCGGCGCTCGGGCGCCGGCAGGAGCGACACAGTGAAATGGAAAGTACTGGCCGTGTTCGTCGCGGCTTCTCTGGGCCTGTCGGGCTGCGGTCTGGCAGCGGCGCCGTGCCGGATCGCATCGGCGGGGCTGAAGATCGTGCCGGTCGTCGGCCACGTCGCGGCCGCGCCGACCGATGTGTGCGCGGACGTGATCGATCCGTGACGCATCGACTCTCGATACCGAACCCATTGCGAACCAAATTGCGAACCGAACGATGAAAAGACTTCTCGCATGCTCGCTGGCGACGCTGGGCGCGCAGGCCGCGCTCGCGATGCCGCTCACCGTGCCGCAGATCCAGACCGCGTCGACGCAAACGACGCGTTACGACTGCAAGGACGGCAAGAGCGTCACCGTCCAGTACACGAATACGCGCAACCATCAGAGCTTCGCGGCGCTGACCGTCGACGGGCGCAAGCTGCTGTTCGTCAACGTGATAGCGGGATCGGGCGCGAAATACGTCGCCGATCAATACACGTGGTGGACCAAGGGTCCGCAGGCCAATCTCTACGACGAGATGGCCGCGAAGGATTCGCCGCCGCTGCTCGCCGATTGCGAGGCGCGCAAGAAGTAGGAGCGGGCGCGCGGCGTGCTGAGCCGTGCTGAGCCATTGGCTTGCCGCGGTTTGCCCGGCCGTTTGCTCGAGCGCCGGTCTTATCGGCAGCGGGCCGCGCCCGCGCGACCGGAGTGGCCGGGCGCGCAGTGCTACAATGTGCGGCTTTACGGCCTCGAGACTTGCAGCTTGCGGCCGGACCCAATCCAGTAACGTCCGGCATCGCCGTCCGATGCCGGCCTGACCGGCGCATCGGCCGATTGCAGGGGTCAGCAAGCCGCCCGGTCAGAACGAACGATGGCGCCTGCCTTCAAAACGTCATCGAAACGGTGTTGCATCGGGAACGGCGATATGCCCGAAATCGGGCCGGCCAGGCTCGCCGAACGCGCCGCAACGTCTTGCAGCACACGCCTGCGCGCGACTGACGCGCCGCGAGCGCAACGAAACACATCCGCGTAAGCGACCGGTCGCGCCCGATCGCCCGAACGATCCGACCGCGCCCAGACCGGTCTCTTACGCGCGCCGCAATGCGCGGAAAATTTAGCGAAAGCCAATAAAATCACCATGTCCGATTCCGTCGCCACGAACACGTCCACCGCAGAGGCCGCCGCGCCTACGTTCGACCAGTTCGGTTTGTCCGCCGACATCCTGAAAGCGGTGCGCGAGTCCGGCTACACCACGCCGACGCCCATTCAGGCCCAGGCCATTCCCGTCGTCCTTGCGGGCCGCGACGTCATGGGCGCCGCGCAGACCGGCACCGGCAAGACCGCCAGTTTCTCGCTGCCGATCATCCAGCGTCTGTTGCCGACCGCCAGCACGAGCGCGTCGCCCGCGCGTCATCCGGTGCGCGCGCTGATGCTCACGCCGACGCGCGAGCTTGCCGATCAGGTCGCGGCCAACGTGCAGACCTACTCGAAACACACGCCGCTGCGCAGCACCGTGGTGTTCGGCGGCGTCGACATGAATCCGCAATCCGACGCACTGCGCCGGGGCGTCGAGATCCTGATCGCGACGCCCGGACGCCTGCTCGATCACGTGCAGCAGAAAACCGTCAATCTCGGCCAGGTGCAGATGCTCGTCTTGGACGAGGCCGACCGCATGCTCGACATGGGTTTTCTGCCGGACCTTCAGCGCATCCTGAACCTGCTGCCGAAGGAGCGCCAGACGCTGCTCTTCTCGGCGACGTTCTCGCCGGAAATCAAGAAGCTCGCGTCGACGTATCTGCGCAATCCGCAGACCATCGAAGTCGCGCGCAGCAATTCGACCGCCACCAACGTGCGCCAGATCGTCTATGAGGTGCACGAGAGCGACAAGTCGGGCGCGGTCGCGCAACTGATTCGCGAACGCGCGCTCAAGCAAGTGATCGTGTTCTGCAACAGCAAGATCGGCGCGAGCCGGCTCGCGCGCGTGCTGGAGCGCGACGGCATCGTCGCCACGGCGATTCACGGCGACCGCACGCAGGGCGAACGCATGCAGGCGCTCGACGCGTTCAAGCGCGGCGAGATCGAGGCGCTCGTCGCCACGGACGTCGCCGCGCGCGGTCTCGATATCGCCGAGTTGCCGGCCGTCATCAATTTTGATCTGCCGTTCAATGCCGAAGATTACGTGCACCGTATCGGCCGCACCGGACGCGCGGGCGCGTCGGGCGACGCGCTGTCGCTGTGCAGCGCGAACGAGCGCAAGCAGCTCGCGGATATCGAGAAGCTGATCAAGCGTCCGCTCGAAGTCGAGACGCTCGTTGTCGCCACGCGCATGCATCGCGACGGTTCGGCGCCGCGCCGCGACGAGCGCTTCGGCCGCCCGGAACGCGGCGAGCATCGTCATGCGCCGCGCGAAGAAGCCGGTCCGCGCCGTCGCGCGCCGGGCGCGCATGATCGTCCGCGCGGGCGTCAGCAGCCCGTCGACGAGTTTTTCCTGAAGCCGTACGAGCCGTCGCCGTCGGCAATGAAGCGTCATCAGGAAGAGGCGGTCGAACCGGAGCGCAAGACCGCGCCGAAGCAGCCGCTCGCGGCATTGCTGGGCGGGCTCGGGATGCCGCGCAAATCGTCCTGATTCGCGACTGGCCGGATCGAATGTGAAAAAGCAGCCCGCGTGGCTGCTTTTTTGTTGCCTGCGCGTGTCCGGACGACGAATCTAGCGCCCGAAACGCTTCGCCCATTCGGCCGTCGCGGCGCTGTAGAACGTATCGAGCGAATCGGCGGGGGCATCGAAGCCCAGATGACGCGCGGCCGTCGCAAGCGCGTCGAGCGGCGCGTGATGGTCGAGCGGGGCTGCGCCCGTCTGCTTGCTGAGCTTTTCGCCCGCGCCGTTGCTGACGACCGGCACATGCAGATAAACCGGCGACGGCACGCCGAGACAGTGTTGCAGATAGATTTGCCGCGCGGTCGAATCGAGCAGATCGGCGCCGCGCACGACGTGCGTGATGTCGGCGTCGGCATCGTCGACGACCACGGCGAGTTGGTACGCCCAGAGTCCGTCCGCACGCTTCAGCGCGAAATCGCCGACTTCGGTTGCAAGATCCTGCGTCTGCGGCCCTTGCCACCGATCGGCGAATGTCATGCGTGCGGCGTCGCCGTCGGGCACGCGCAGTCGCCACGCGCGCGCGGGACGCCCGTTCAGACCGTGGCGGCACGTGCCCGGATAGGCGAGCGTCGAATGGCGCGCGTGCGCGTGCACGAGCGAATCCGCGATTTCACGACGCGTGCAGCCGCATGGATAAACGAGGCCCGTGCCCTGAAGCCGCTCGAATGCGGCCTGATACGCGTCGCCGCGCGCGCTCTGCCAGACCGGCGGCGCGTCCGAATGCATGCCGAAATGCGCGAGGGTCGCGAGGATTTCATCGGCGGCGCCGGGCACGGTGCGCGGCGTATCGACATCTTCAATACGCACGATCCAGCTGCCGCGATGTGCGCGCGCATCGAGAAAACTCGCCAGCGCGCTGACGAGCGATCCCGCATGCAACGGTCCGGTAGGCGAGGGCGCGAAGCGGCCGCGATAGGTCATCGACTGTGGTTATGCAGCCTGGCCAACGGCGTCCGGATGACAGGCGGGGCACGTTTCGCCCGGCTTGTAGAACGGCGAACGCTGATCTTCGACGGACACCACCGCACGGCAGCCGAAGCATTGCGACGTCGCCGTCGGCTGCAGATCCGGATCGAGCGCCGTGCGGTAGTCGAACACGAAACATTCGCCAGTGTAATGCGCGCCGCCCACTTCCTCGAAATACTTGAGAATGCCGCCTTCGAGCTGATAAACGTGCTCGATGCCTACTTCCTTCATGTGAATTGCAGCTTTCTCGCAGCGAATTCCGCCCGTACAGAACGACACGACGGTCTTGCCTTCGAGATCCGCGCGATTCTGCTCGATCACCTCGGGAAACTCGCTGAATTTCGTGATGCGGTAATCGAGCGCGTTATCGAAAGTGCCGACGTCCACCTCGAACGCGTTGCGCGTGTCGAGCATCACGACGGGGCGGCCTTCGTCGTCGTGGCCGCGGTCGAGCCATTCCTTCAGCGTGGGCGCATCGACGAACGGCGCGCGGCCGAGTTCCGGCTTGATCGCGGGCTTTTTCATCGTGATGATTTCGCGCTTGAGCTTCACCAGCATGCGGCGAAACGGCTGCTTGGCCGAGAGGCTTTCCTTGAACTGCAGGTCGGCGAAGCGGCCGCCGAAAAGCGCATCGGTGCGGATGTAGTCGATGAACGCGCGAACCTCGGCGATCGGCCCCGCGATGAAAAGATTGATGCCCTCCGGCGCCAGCAGGATCGTGCCCTTCAGGCCGAGCGCGTTGCAGCGTTCGGCGACGAGCGGCCGCCAGGCGGCGCCGTCTTCGATGGTGACGAATTTGTAGGCGGAGAGGTTCAGAATGCTCATGATCGGATGACGGAAAGACGGCGCGGCGTGCGCGAAATTCGAAAGCAAAACACGTATTATCCCGCAAATGGCGGGCGCCCCCCGCCGATTCGCCGCGCGCGCGTCGCCAGCCTTTGAGCGTGCGCAATGTCGAAAGCTTTCAAGGCCTTATCCGTTCGGCCAACGCGGGCGCGCACGGCGTTTTCGCGTGGGTGCCGCATGTACAATATCGCCATGTCAGATCCCCGCTTCGTTCATCTCCGCGTCCACTCCGAATTCTCGATCGCCGACGGCATCGTGCGGCTGGACGACGTCGTCAAGGCTGCCGCCAAAGACGGGCAGGGCGCGCTCGCGCTCACCGATCTCGGCAATGCATTTGGTCTCGTGCGCTTCTACCAGGAAGCGCGTGGCGAGGGGGTGAAGCCCATCGCCGGTTGCGACGTCTGGATCACCAATCCCGACGACTGCGACAAGCCCTCGCGCCTGCTGCTGCTCGTGCGCGACAAACAGGGTTATCTCAATCTCTGCGAGCTTTTGAGCCGCGCGTGGCTCACGAACCAGTATCGCGGCCGCGCCGAAGTCCTGGTCGAATGGCTCGACGAAGGTCTCGCCGAAGGCCTGCTCGCGCTTTCGGGCGCGCAGACGGGCGACATCGGCATGGCGCTGGCGGCGGGCAACGCGGCCAGTGCGCAACGCAATGCCGAGCGCTGGGCGAAGCGTTTCCCGAACGGCTTTTACATCGAATTGCAGCGCGCCGGGCAGCCCGGCGAGCAGGCGTACATTACGGAGGCGGTCGCGCTGGCAGCGAAGCTCCGGCTGCCGGTGGTCGCCACGCATCCGCTGCAGTTCATGACGCCCGACGACTACACGGCGCACGAGGCGCGCGTGTGCATTTCCGAAGGCGACATTCTGGCGAATCCCCGCCGCCAGAAGCGCTTCACGACCGACCAGTATTTCCGCACGCAGGACGAGATGTGCGCGCTGTTCGCGGATCTTCCGTCCGCGCTCGCGAATACCGTCGAGATCGCGAAGCGCTGCAATCTGACGCTCGAACTCGGCAAGCCGAAGCTGCCGCTCTTCCCGACCCCCGACGGCATGTCGCTCGACGACTATCTCGTACAGTTGTCGAAGGAAGGGCTCGAAGTGCGCCTGCAGCAGCTCTATCCCGTCGAGGCGGAACGCGAAGCGCAGCGCGAGACCTATTTCGAGCGGCTCGAATTCGAGTGCGGCACCATCATCAAGATGGGCTTTCCGGGATACTTCCTGATCGTCGCCGACTTCATCATGTGGGCGAAGAACAACGGCGTGCCGGTCGGTCCGGGCCGCGGCTCGGGCGCGGGATCGCTGGTCGCCTATGCGCTCGGCATCACCGATCTCGACCCGCTGCGCTACAACCTGCTGTTCGAGCGCTTCCTGAATCCGGAACGCGTGTCGATGCCCGACTTCGACATCGACTTCTGTCAGGAAGGCCGCGACCGCGTCATCCAGTACGTGAAGCAGAAGTACGGCGCGGACGCCGTCTCGCAGATCGCCACGTTCGGCACGATGGCCGCGAAGGCCGCGGTGCGCGACATCGGCCGCGTGCTCGATCTCGGCTACATGTTCACGGACGGCGTCGCCAAGCTGATTCCGTTCAAGCCGGGCAAGCACGTGACCATCGCGGACGCGATGAAGGAAGAGCCGACGCTGCAGGAGCGCTTCGATTCCGAAGACGAAGTGCATCAGCTGCTCGAACTCGCGCAGCGCGTGGAAGGCCTGACGCGTAACGTCGGCATGCATGCGGGCGGCGTGCTGATCGCGCCGGGCAAGCTCACGGACTTCTGCCCGCTCTATACGCAGGGCGAAGACGGCGGCGTCGTGAGCCAGTATGACAAGGACGATGTCGAAGCCGTCGGTCTCGTCAAGTTCGACTTTCTGGGCCTGACCACGCTCACCATTCTCGACTGGGCCGAGCGTTATATTCGCCGCCTCGATCCGTCGAAGAAAGACTGGAATCTCACGCAGGTTCCGCTCGACGACCCGGCGTCGTTCTCGATCCTGAAAAAGGCGAACACCGTCGCCGTGTTCCAGCTGGAAAGCCGCGGCATGCAGGGCATGCTGAAGGACGCGCAACCGGACCGCTTCGAGGACATCATCGCGCTGGTGGCGCTGTATCGGCCGGGCCCGATGGATCTGATTCCGAGCTTCTGCGCGCGCAAGCACGGGCGCGAGATCGTCGAGTATCCCGATCCGCGCGTGGAGCCTGTCCTGAAAGAGACCTACGGCATCATGGTCTACCAGGAGCAGGTGATGCAGATGGCGCAGATCATCGGCGGCTACTCGCTCGGCGGCGCGGACTTGCTGCGCCGCGCGATGGGCAAGAAGAAGCCGGAGGAAATGGCCAAGCATCGCGAATTGTTCCGCGAGGGCGCGGCGAAGAACGGCCTCACCGCGCAGAAGGCGGACGAAACCTTCGACCTGATGGAGAAGTTCGCGGGCTACGGCTTCAACAAGTCGCACGCCGCGGCTTATGCGCTGCTCGCGTATCACACGGCGTGGCTGAAGGCGCATCATCCGGCCGAATTCATGGCGGCCAACATGTCGCTCGCCATGGACGACACCGACAAGGTCAAGATCCTCTTCGAAGACTGCATCGCGAACGGCATGAAGGTGCTGCCGCCGGACATCAACCAGTCGGCGTATCGTTTCGAGCCGGTCGCGGAGAGCGACGGCACGCGCTCGAAGACCATCCGCTACGGTCTCGGCGCGGTGAAGGGCAGCGGGCAGAACGCAATCGAGGAAATCCTGCGCGCGCGTGAAGACGGTCCGTTCACCGACCTCTTCGATTTCTGCGAACGCATCGACCGGCGCGTCGTGAATCGCCGCACGGTGGAAGCGCTGATCCGTGCGGGCGCGCTCGACACGCTCCACGCCAATCGCGCGCAACTGCTCGCGTCCGTCCCGCTCGCCATGGAAGCCGCCGATCAGGCCGCCGCCAACGCGATGCAGGCCGGCCTCTTCGACATGGGCGACGCGCCGCTGCAAGCGCACGAACTCGTCGACGAACCCATGTGGTCGGACAAGAAGCGCCTGCAGGAAGAGAAGACGGCACTCGGCTTCTATCTGTCGGGGCATCTGTTCGACGCGTACAAGGGCGAAGTGCGCCGCTTCGTGCGGCAGAAGATCGGCGAACTCAAGGAAGGGCGCGACAAGCTCGTCGCAGGCGTCATTTCCGCGCTGCGCACGCAGATGACCCAGCGCGGCAAGATGCTGATCGTCAATCTCGACGACGGCAGCGGCCAGTGCGAAGTCACCGTCTTCAACGAGCAGTTCGAGGCCAACAAGGCGCTCTTCAAGGAAGACGAGCTGCTCGTCGTGCAGGGGCAGGCGCGTAACGACGCGTTCACGGGCGGCATCCGCTTCACGGTCGACACGGCGATGGATCTCGAGCGCGCCCGCAGCCGCTACGCGCAGTCCGTGAAGGTCGAGATGAACGGCAACGCCGATGCGTTGCGCCTGCGCCGCGTGCTCGAAGCCCACGCGGCCGGTGCGCAGGCTGCGCCGCCGCCCGCGCCCGCGCGCGAGAACGGCCGCTCGCGCCAGTCCGCGCCCATTCCGAACGGACTGAACGTGAGCATCGTGTATCGCAGCGAGCACGCCGAAGGCGAAGTCCGTCTGGGCGACGCGTGGCGCGTCAAGCCGACCGACGAACTCATCACGGCGCTGCGCGGCGAATTCGCGGGCAGCGCAATCGAAATCGTCTACTGATGCGTATCGGCATATCGGCGAACGCGCTGAAGCACTCCGGCGGCCTCGAACGCTACGCGATGGATCTCGTGCGCGGGCTCGCTGCCGCAGGCTTCGACGGCCGCACGAAGCCCGCGTTCTTCGCGCGCAAGATCGACACGTCGCTGCCGGAAAGCCGGCTGATCGAGGCGCATCGGATCAAGGTGTCGTTCCTGCCGGGCAAGCTGCGCGACGCGTATTTTTCCTGGGCGCTGAAACGCGCGCGCAGGAAGGCGAAGGTCGATGTGCTGATCGGCTGCAATCGTGTGGAAGGTTCGGAAATTGCGATCTGCGGCGGCACGCATATCGGTTTCCTGCGCGCGACCGGCCGCCGGGAAAAGCGCTCGGACACGCGGCAGATCGCGCTGGAGCGGCGGCAGTATGCGCGCGCGGAGGTGATCGTCGCGCACTCCGACATGATGCGCGACGAGCTTCGCACGCTCTACGGCATCGACAATCGGAAGATTCGCGTGCTTTATCCGCCCGTGGACCGTGCGCGCTTCTCGGCGGTCGATACCGCGGAGCGCGCGCGCTTGCGCGAGCAATTCGGCTTCAAAGCGGATGAAACGGTGCTGCTGTTTCCGTCGAGCAGTCACGTGCGCAAGGGCTTGCCGCTGATCGAGCAGGCGCTCGCCGGCATGAACGTCGTGATCGCGGTCGCGGGGCGCGCGCCGGAGAAACCCGCGCCGAACGTGCGCTATCTCGGTTACGCGAAGAATATCGAGGACGCGTATCGCGCGGCGGACTTCACCATTCTCGCGTCGAGCTACGAGCCGTTCGGGCTCGTCGGAATCGAATCGGTGATGTGCGGCACGCCCGTGATCTTTCCCGCGTGCATCGGCTGCTGCGACGCCATCGCCGATCACGCGAAGCACGTCTTCAAGTCGGGCGATGCCGGCGACCTGCGGCGCGTGGTGCTCGACGCCATCGGAGCGCGGCGCGGCGCGGCGCGCGTGTCGGGCGATGCCGTGCGCTACGACGCGGACGTGTCGTCGCACGTGAGCGCGCTCGTCGAACTCGCGCGCGGTATCGTCAAAAAGCGCTGAGCGCTAGCGCAACTCGTTCATCTGCGCGAGCTTCAGAAACCGGTAATAGACGGTCTGCGCATTGAACACGGCGATCACGAATCCCGTGCGGCCGTCGAGAAAGCCGCGCCGCAGCACATACGTCCGCACGAACGCCCACGCGCCGCGCGCGAGCGCCATGCCGAAACTGCCGCGCTTGCCCGCCGCGTGACGCTGCGCCGCGCCCGCCGTCGAGTACGCGTCGAGCTTGCGCAGCACCGCTTCGAAATCTTCGTAGGAATAATGCATCAGCCGGCCGGAAAGACGCGCGACCGGCTTGCCCGTCGAGAGCACGAGCCGTTCGTGGACGAGATCGGGTGAGAAGCGCGCCGTGCCGCGCCGGAACAGACGCGGAATCCAGTCGGGATACCAGCCGCTGTGCTTCACCCATACGCCGCAGAAGCTCGACAGCCGATCGACGGCGTAGACGTCCGCCTGCGGATCGGTGATCGCCGAGCGGATCGAGGCCGCGAGTTCCGGCGTGACGATCTCGTCGGCGTCGATGGAGAGGACCCAGTCGGTCGAAAGTGCGTCGAGCGCGCGATTTTTCTGCGGGCCGAAGCCCGGCCAGTCGCGCGCCACGATCACACGCGCGCGATGCGTTTCGGCGATGCCGACGGTTGCATCGCTGCTGCCGCCGTCCACAACGACGATTTCGTCCGCGAAGGAGACCGCCTGAAGGCACTGCGCGAGCCGCGCTGCCGCATTGTGCGTGATGATGGCGATGCCGAGCGTCGGGGAGTTCATGTTGCCTTTGACTGGCGCGGCGCGCCTTGTTGTTTTGTTCGGGCGAGAGAAAGCGCGTTCATCCGCGCAGATGCCATTTCACGAAGAAAAACGGCGCGAGCAGCCACGGGCACGTCGCGTAGACGAGCATCCTGCAGCGAAAGCCGAAGCTCACGTCCTTCGACGTGGCGAGCAGCGCAAGCTTGCGGGCGAGCGGAAGGTCTCCGAACATCGCGCTCACGTAGCTTTCGCGCGCGGATTTGCCGGCGAGCAGCGCGCGCATCTCGCGGCCGACGCCGACCTTTTCGGCGTCGCTGACGAGCTGATGGGTTTCGCCCGTTCCGTTGAGGTTCGCGAGTTTGATGCGCGCGACGAAATCCGCGGGCGTGCGCCATTTGCGCTTGCGCGACAGGCCGCCGCGCCGGTACTGCACGAGCGGTTCGTGCAGCGTGTGCGCGCCGTGGCTCATGATGGCGCGAAACGCCATGATCTGGTCTTCGCCGTAGATGCCCGGCGCGATCGGTCCGAACGCGTCGAACAGGCGGCGCGCCCATGCGTGCGCGGCGCCGACCAGATGCGGACGCTTGCCCGACCATGCTTCGAAGCTGCGATAGTCGTCGAGATCGGTCACGCGCAGCACGCCGTGCGTGTTGCCTTGCGCGTCGATGTCCTGCAGGTCGGTCGCGATCAGGTCGTAGCGCTTGCCGCTGTCGAGCCACACGCGCATCACGCGCTCGACGCGCTCGGGCTTCGAGATGTCGTCGCCGGCGGCGATGAACAGCATTTCGCCCGACGCGCGCGCCGCGAGCGCGCTCAGATGCGCGCTGATGCCGAGATTTTTCTCGTTGCGATAGAGCCGCACGGTGTGCGGGCCGCGATAGGCGCGCACGCATGCCTCGGCGGCGGCGTAGGTGCCGTCGGAGGAGGCATCGTCGGAAACGAGGATTTCGAGCGGCGCCCAGGTCTGGGCGAACGCACCGCGAATCGCGTCGGCGACGGTATCTTGCTGGTTGAACGTGATGAGCAGGAAGCTCGCGAGCGGCGCGTCCGGCTCTTCTGGTGATGTCGCTGGCATTTCGGATTCACAACGCGGATTCACAACGCATGGATTGCCTCGGGAACGTTCCCCGGTCGGGGTCGGAGGACCCCGGAGCGAAGAGCGTGCCAGGCGGTAGCGGCTATAATAGCGCGGGTTTTTGGGACACGCGACCGGGCCGGCCGGTCAATCCCATGTCAGGTTCATCGATTTGGAAAAAAATCTCCGTTACGTCATCGCCAGCATGGTCTTGCTGGCGCCCGCGAGCACGCTTATCGTGCGGGGCGGAACCGGTTATTGCTTCTTCGTGCTGCTCGCCATCGCACTGTTCGCCGGCTTCAGCAAGCCGTTTCGGCTCAGAGGCAGCCTGCTCGTCAGCGCTTATCCCTGGTACGCCGCGGGCATGCTGTGCTTCATGGTCTATCTGCCGCTGCAGCAGGCCATCGAAGGCTACTATTTGCCGCGCGAATTCGACGGCATGTCGCGTTTCGCGCTGAGTCTGCCCATTTTTCTGCTGCTCGTGAATGTTCCGATCAGGCATCTGAAATGGTTCGGCTGGGGCTGCGCGCTCGGGGCGATCGGCGCGGGCGGGTGGGCGGTGTACAGCAACATCCACATGACGATCAACGATCTCAACCGCCTCGGCAACGATTTCACGAATCCGATTCCCTACGGCAACACGGCGCTGCTGCTCGGCTTCCTGTCCGCGATGACGATCCGCTGGGACCACTATCCGAACGTGCTCGCGAAGCGGCTCGGCATCGCGGTGAAGCTTCTGGGTCTCGCGGGCGGCGTGTACGCGTCGTATCTGTCGGGCACGCGTGGCGGATGGCTCGCGATTCCGCTGTTTCTGGTGCTGTGCTCGCTCAATTTCGGCTGGGTCAGGCAGATCCGGCACTGGCTGATCGCGCTGGTGGTCGCCGTGCTGGCGATGTCGGCGCTGCTCGCCTCGCCGCTCGGGCGAGAGCGCGTGATGGCGACGCGCTCCGATATCGTCCATCTGGCGGAAGGCTCGGCGGCCTATAGTTCGATCGGCGCGCGCCTGCAACTGTGGCGCGCCTCCATTTACCTGTTCGAGGCGCATCCGGTGACGGGCGTTGGCAAGGGACATCTGGAGTCGTCGCTGAAAAGTCTGGCGACGAAGGGCGAAGTGCCGGCCTATATCGTCAATCAGCGCGCGCACAGCGAGTTTTTCTCGACAATCGCGGAACTGGGCGGCGCGGGCGTCGTCTGTCTGGCATTGATCTACTTCGGGCCGCTCGTGTATTTCGTGCGCTACCGGAAGTCGCCGCATCGCGATGTCTCGACGGCCGCGTATTGCGGAATCGCGGTGTCGGGGTCGGTTATCATCTTCGGTTTGAGCATCGACGTATTCACCGTAGTGATGAGTACCGCGCTCATTGCGCTCATCTGGGCCGTGCTGCTTGCGGTCATCACGCACGACGCGCGCCAGCCGCAAGGCAAGCCGGGCCGCGGGCCCATCGACTGATCGGTTCATCGACTGATTGGCCGATCCGCTGATCGATACACCCGTCCGTCCGGCTGACGACGATACCAACAAACGCCGCGCGGCCACGCACCTCCAGCGCCGGGCGAAGTGGAGATACGCTCTTGAACAATGAAGCAGGTTTGCGCAAGCCGATCGGCGGCACGGAAAGCTCGTCGCCGACGGCCGTCATGAAGCGGCTATGGCCGTATATTCGCCCGCTGATGGGCATGGTGCTTCTCGGCCTGCTGACCATGGGCATCGTCGCTGCGACCGAGGCGGGCATTCCGATGCTGCTCAAGCCCTTGCTCGACCATGGCTTCGGCTCGAAGAGCAGCGACCATGCGAAGTGGATCGTGCCGGCGGCGGTGATCGGTCTCGCGCTCGTGCGCGGCGCGGCGCAGTACGCGTCGGGCTATTTTCTTTCGTACGTGACGAACAAGATCCTGCTGCAACTGAGGCTCGAGATGTTCCAGCGCATGATCCACACGAGCGCGGGCTTCTTCCAGCGCGAGACGGCGAGCACGGTCATCAACGCGATCGTCTTCGAGGTCAACCAGATTCTGAGCGTGCTTTCGAGCGTCGTCGTCACGCTCGTGCGCGATTCGCTCACGGTCGTGTTTCTGCTCGGCTATCTGTTCATCCTCAACTGGCGCCTGACGCTGATCGTCGCGGTGATTCTTCCTGCGATCGGCTGGCTCGTAAGCAAGATCAACCGTCGCCTGCGCCGCCTCAACCGCGAGCATCAGACGCTCACGAACGAGCTGTCGTATATCGTCGAGGAGACGGTCGGCGGCTACAAGGTCGTGAAGGTGCACAACGGCGAGCCGTACGAGATGGGGCGCTTCAGCGAGATGAGCCATCGGCTGCGCGGCTACGCGATGCGCATGCAGGTGTCGGGCGGGCTCGCGCAGCCGCTCACGCAGTTTCTCGCGTCGATTGCCCTTGCGATCGTCATCACGATCGCGGTCGTGCAGTCGGCGAACGATCAGACGACGGTCGGCGGCTTCGTCGCGTTCGTCACGTCGATGCTGCTCGTCATTTCGCCGTTGAAGCATCTCATCGACATCAATCAGCCCTTGCAGCGCGGCATGACGGCCGCCGAGCTGATCTTCGGCCTGATCGACGAACCCGCCGAGCCCGAAGGCGGCGGGCGGCGTCTGGAGCGTGCGCGCGGCGAAGTGGAATTCCGCGATGTGACGTTCGCCTACGGCTCGGTCGACCGGCCGACGCTCGATCGCGTGTCGTTCAAGGTGGCGCCGGGCGAGATGGTCGCGCTCGCGGGCCCGTCGGGCAGCGGCAAGACGACGCTCGTGAATCTGCTGCCGCGCTTTTTCGATCCGCGCGGCGGCCAGGTGCTCGTCGATGGCGTGCCGCTCACCGAATACAATCTGCACGACTTGCGCGGTCAACTGGCGATGGTGAGCCAGGACGTCGTGCTCTTCAACGATTCGATCGCGGCGAACGTCGCGTACGGTCAGACGCCCGATCGCGCACGCGTGATGTCGGCGCTGACGGCGGCGAATCTTGCGGATGTGGTGTCGGCGTTGCCGGACGGCATCGATACGCTCATCGGCGGCAATGGCATGCGGCTTTCGGGCGGCCAGCGTCAGCGTCTGGCGATCGCGCGCGCGATCTACAAGGATGCGCCGATCCTGATCCTCGACGAAGCGACGTCAGCGCTGGATTCGGAGTCGGAGCGGCACGTGCAGTCGGCGCTGGAGACCTTGATGAAGGGGCGCACGACGCTCGTGATTGCGCACCGGCTGTCGACTATCGAGCGCGCGGATCGCATTCTGGTGATGGAGGCGGGGCGCATCGCCGAGCAGGGAAGCCATGCGGAACTGCTGCGCAAGGACGGGCTGTACGCGCATCTGCACCGGATTCAGTATCAGCAGCAGGCGGCGTGATATTGCGGGGGTGACTGGGCTGCGATCGCTTTGCAGGGCATTGGGAGCCGTCGCGCTGCCCTGCGAAGGTCACATCAGCACGATGTCATACTGCTCCTGACTCAGATTGCTCTCCACCTGAAGCGAAACAGGCTTGCCGATGAAGTCCATCAGCATGGCCAGATGCTGCGACTCTTCCTCGAGAAACAAATCGATGACCTGCTGCGAAGCCACCACGCGAAACTCGCGCGGATTGAACTGTCGCGACTCGCGCATGATCTCGCGCAGCACGTCGTAGCAGACGGTTCGCGGCGTCTTCACCTGCCCCTTGCCCTCGCACGTGGGACACGCTTCGCACAGCACATGCGCGAGTGACTCCCGCGTGCGCTTGCGCGTCATCTCGACGAGCCCGAGCTGCGAGAACCCGTTCACCGTCACGCGCGTCCGGTCCCGCGACAGAGCCTTCTTCAATTCCCCCAGCACCTGATCCCGATGCTCGACATTCTCCATGTCGATGAAATCGATGATGATGATCCCGCCCAGGTTCCTCAGGCGCAATTGCCGCGCGATCGTATGGGCGGCTTCGAGATTGGTCTTGAAGATCGTGTCGTCGAAATTGCGCGCGCCGACATAACCGCCCGTGTTGACGTCGATGGTCGTCATCGCCTCGGTCTGATCGATCATCAGATAGCCGCCCGACTTCAGATCGACGCGCCGCGACAGCGCCCGCTGAATCTCCGCCTCGATGTTGTACAGATCGAAAAGCGGCCGCTCGCCGGTGTAGTGATGTACTCGCGACGCCACCGCCGGCGTGAACTCCGCCGCGAAGTCCGCGAGCATCTGATACGTCTCGCGCGAATCGACCTGGATTCGCGTGGTTTCGTCGTTGACGAAGTCGCGCAGTACGCGCTGCGCGAGATTCAGGTCTTGATAGAGCAGTGTCGTAGGCGGCACGCGCTGCGCCTGGGCCACGATCGTCGCCCAGGTCTTGCGCAGATAAGCCACGTCCGCCGCCAGTTCTTCGCTGCTCGAATCCTCGGCGATGGTCCGCACGATATAGCCGCCTTTTTCATCGACGGGCAGGACGGCCGTCAGACGCGCGCGCACGGCTTCGCGTTCCGCTTCGCTCTCGATTTTCTGCGAGATGCCGATATGCGGCTCCTGCGGCAGATAAACCAGCGTGCGCCCCGCGATGCTCACCTGCGTCGAGAGCCGCGCGCCCTTGGTGCCGATCGGGTCTTTCACGACCTGCACCATCAGCGATTGCCCTTCGAAGACGATCTTCTCGATCGGCACATGCGGCGCCGCGGAATGCGGCTCGCCCGCGATGCGCGGATGCCAGATATCGGCGACATGAAGAAACGCCGCGCGCTCGAGTCCGATATCGATGAACGCGCTCTGCATGCCCGGCAGCACCCGCACGACCCGGCCGAGATAGACATTGCCGACACGGCCGCGCGAGAGCGTGCGCTCGACGTGAAGCTCCTGAACGGCGCCTTGCTGAACCAGTGCGACGCGGCTTTCTTGCGGTGTGACGTTGATCAGGATTTCTTCGTTCATGGCCTGTTTAGAATTCGACGCGCGCCACGCGCAGGAGAGCTGCGGTTTCGAAAAGGGGCAGACCCATGATACCCGAATAGGACCCGTCGATTCGCTCGATGAATTCGGCCGCGCGGCCCTGCACGCCGTACGCGCCAGCCTTGCCGAGCGGCTCGCCGGACGCGGCGTACCGTTGCAGCGCAGCACGTCCGACCGCGGCGAAGCGCACCGTCGAGCGCGACAGCGCGGGTTCGGGCAAAGCGCCGTCCGCATGGACCACGGCGAGCGCGGTCAGCACTTCGTGCTCGCGCCCGACGAGGCGTTCGAGCATCGCGACGGCGTCTTCCTCGTGAATCGGCTTGCCGAGAATCAGGCCGTCGATGGTGACGGTCGTATCCGCGACGAGAATCGGCGCTGCGCGCGTGTCCGCGGCGAGCAGCCGTGCGCGCGCCGCCTGCGCCTTCAGCACGCAGACGCGCTGAACGTAGGCATCGGCGGATTCGCCGGGAAGCTCGGCTTCGAGCGCTTCGGCGTCTTCGTCGGGACGGGGAAGGAGCAGTTCGTACTGCACGCCGAGCTGGCGCAGCAGTTCCTGACGGCGTGGACTTTGAGACGCGAGATAAACGAAGGGATAAGTGGGCATCGGGGAGTCGGATTTCTGAAGTCCGCGCGTTCGACATACACGGCATCAAGATCCAACTATCGGTATGCCTCAGGCGCGATGATAAGGATGATTCTGCGTGATGCTCCACGCGCGGTAAAGCTGTTCGGCAAGCAGCACGCGCACCATGCCGTGCGGCAGCGTCAGGCTCGACACGCGCAGCAACAGCTCGGCGCGCGCCTTCACTTCGGGCGCGAGCCCGTCAGCGCCGCCGATCACGAACGCGACGTCGCGGCCGTCCTGCTGCCAGCCGGGCAGGGCGCCGGCGAGCTGCATCGTGGTCCAGTCGCGACCGCGTTCGTCGAGCGCCACGATGCGCGCGTTCTTCGGCAACGCGGCTTCGATACGCTGCTTCTCGGCCGCCATGACGCTCTCGGCGTTGCGTCCCGACGAGCGTTGCTCAGGCTTGATCTCCTTGAGCTCGATGCGCAATTCGGGCGGCATGCGCTTCGCGTACTCTTCGAAGCCATTCGTGATCCAGTCGGGCATCTTGTGTCCGACGGCTAGGATGACCAGCTTCATGAAACGGCGTTACTTCAGGATGCCTGCTTGCGCGTGGTCTTGCGCGCGGGACGTTTGACGACCGGCGCCGCTTCTTCGTCGTCTTCGTCTTCGTCGGCGGTGACGTTCGCGCCGCCGAACATGTTCGGCTTCTGCAGCTTCACGCGCACGGGTTTGTCGCCCCAGACTTCCTCGAGGTTGTAGTACTGGCGCAGCGCCGGTTGCAGGATGTGCACGACCGCGTCGCCGCAATCGACCAGCACCCATTCGCCGATCTCTTCGCCTTCCGTGCTGATGATGTCGCCACCCGCTTCCTTGACCTTCTCGCGCACGCTGTTGGCAAGCGCCTTGGTCTGCCGGTTCGACGTGCCGCTCGCCACGACCACGCGGTCGAACAGCGACGTCAGGTGGGACGTGTTGAACACCTTGATGTCTTGCGCCTTGACGTCTTCCAGACCGTCGATGATCGCGCGTTGAAGCTTCTGAATTTCCATAGTTACCGTGTCTTTACCGTGTCCGGTACAAGTGATGTTGAACAATATAGTCCCATACCGCCGGCGGGACCTGATTGCGCGCCTGCTCGCGGGCAGCCGCCGTGTTTTCGGGCATGCCGGTCATCGTGCGCGCTGCTTCGCGGATCGCCGTGGCGGATACGTCGAGCAGAAGCGTTTCGTCGATGAGCATGTGCCCGTGCGGGCTCGCGCGCAAAATCTCGGGCGACGCGCGCCGCTTTTCGAATTCGGCGGCCACCGCGGCGGGCAGCGTCGCCACGTCGAAGCCCGCGCGCGTTTCCACGCAGACGTGCGCGTAGTCGAACAGCCGCTTCCAGTCGCGCCAAGTGTCGAGCTTGACGAGCTGATCCGCGCCCATCAGCAAGGCGAGCGACGCATTCGCGCCTTCACGCTCGCGCCAGCGGGCGAGGGTGTCGACGGTATAGGTCGCGCCCTCGCGCTCGATTTCGTCGGTGGCGACGGTGATCCGCACGCCGTCGAGCGTGAGCGATCGGGCCGCCGCACGCGTCATCGCGAGCCGGTGTTCGGGCGCCGACACGCCCGCCTTCTGCCACGGCTGGCCCGCGGGCAGCAGCACGAGTTCGGTCAGTTGCAAAAGCTCGGCGAAGCGCCGCGCCAGCGCGAGATGCCCGTCGTGGATCGGATCGAACGTGCCGCCGAAGAGCCCGATGCGCTTCGCGCACGGCGCGCCGGCCGTGGCCGTCATGGTCACAGCCATTCCCGCCGCACCAGGAAGTCCGAGTAGAGCCGCGCCTCGGGCGTGCCCGGTTCGGGCGTCCAGTCGTAGCGCCAGTTCGCGACGGGCGGCATCGACATGAGGATCGACTCGGTGCGCCCGCCGCTCTGCAGCCCGAAATGCGTGCCGCGATCGAACACGAGATTGAACTCGACATAGCGCCCGCGCCGGTACGCCTGGAATTCGCGTTCCTGCTCAGTGTACGGCGTGTCGCGACGGCGCTCGATGATCGGCAGATACGCTTTGAGGAACGCGTCGCCGACGCTGCGCATCATCGCGAAGGAGCGCTCGAAGCCGGGTTCCGAATAATCGTCGAAGAAAATTCCGCCGATGCCGCGCTGCTCGTTGCGATGCTTGAGATAAAAGTACTCGTCGCACCACGCCTTGAAGCGCGGATACAGTTCCGTGCCGAACGGGTCGAGCGCGTCGCGGCAGACCTGGTGGAAATGACGCGCGTCGTCCTCGTGGCCGTAGATCGGCGTGAGATCCATGCCGCCGCCGAACCAGAAAATCGGCGCTTCGCCGGGCTTCACGGCCGTGAGCATGCGCACGTTCATGTGCACGGTCGGGCAGTGCGGGTTGCGCGGATGCATCACGAGCGACACGCCCAGCGCCTCGAAGCCGCGCCCGGCAAGCTGCGGGCGCGCGGCGCTCGCGGAAGGGGGCAACGCGTCGCCCTGCACGTCGGAGAAGCCGATGCCGCCGCGCTCGAAAAATCCGCCGTCTTCCAGAATGCGCGTGACGCCGCCGCCACGCAGATGCGCACCGGGCTCGCGAGCCCAGGCGTCGGTTGCGAAGGCCGTGCCGTCGAAGGCGCCGAGCGCATCGGCGATGCGCGTCTGCAGGCCCTTCAGATAGGCGCGGACGGCCTCGATATCGTGGGACGCGTCGTGTTCTGTGCGTGTTTGCGCGCTGCGGTTCGGTTCACTCATCGATTGCTGCAATATGCCGTGTCGGCGGCCATGAATGGGCGGGGTAAACCCTTCGTCTGAAAAAGCTCAAAAGCACGCTGCCGGACACGAGGTCCGGCAGCGCGGGTGTGCGGGCGGCCGGCGCCGCGCGTGGCTCAGTGCTTGTCGGCCGACTGCTTGCGGTTCACCGCCCGGTAGCCGATGTCGCGGCGATACTGCATGCCGTCGAACGAGATCTGATTCACTGTATCGTAGACCACGGATTGCGCGCCGCGCACGGAATCCGCCAGGCCAACGACGCACAGCACGCGTCCGCCGGAGGTCGAGAGCTTGCCGTCCGCGAGCGTCGTGCCCGCGTGGAACGTCACCGAATTCTCCGTTTCCGCCGGAATGCCGGTGATGCGGTCGCCGCGGCGCGGCGTGTCCGGATAATGATGCGCCGCGAGCACGACGCCCAGCGCCGTGCGGCGGTCCCAGTCGAGTTCGACGCTGTCGAGCTTGCCGTCGATCGCCATTTCCACAACCTTCGAAAAGTCGCCCTTCAGACGCGCCATGATCGGCTGCGTCTCGGGATCGCCCATTCGGCAGTTGAATTCGAGCGTCTTCGGGTTGCCGTTCGCGTCGATCATGAGGCCCGCGTACAGAAAACCGGTGAAGCGGATGCCTTCGCTTTCCATGCCGCGCACCGTCGGCTGGATGATCTCGCGCATCACGCGCGCATGCAGCTGCGGCGTGACGATCGGCGCGGGCGAGTAGGCGCCCATGCCGCCGGTGTTCGGGCCGCGGTCGCCGTCGAGCAGACGCTTGTGGTCCTGGCTGGACGCGAGCGCGAGTACGTGCTTGCCGTCCACCATCACGATGAAGCTCGCTTCCTCGCCCGCGAGGAATTCCTCGATCACGACGCGCGCGCCCGCATCGCCGAGCGTGTTGTCGGCGAGCATGGAATCGACGGCGGCGTGCGCTTCCTCGGCCGTCATCGCGACGACTACGCCCTTGCCGGCCGCGAGCCCGTCCGCCTTGACGACGATCGGCGCGCCCTTGGCGTCGATATACGCGTGCGCGGCGGCGGCCTCGGAGAAGGTTTCGTACTCGGCGGTCGGGATGTTGTGGCGCTTCATGAACGCCTTGGCGAAATCCTTCGAGCTCTCGAGTTGCGCGGCTTCCCGGCTCGGCCCGAAAATCTTCAGGCCGCGCGAGCGAAACAGATTGACGATGCCCGCCGCGAGCGGCCCTTCGGGCCCGACGAGCGTGAACGCGACATGCTCTTTCTCGACGAAATCGGCGAGTTCCGCCGGGTCCGTGATGTCGACGTTGCGCAGGCGCTCGTCCTGCGCGGTGCCGCCGTTGCCCGGCGCCACATAGACGATCTGCACGCGCGGCGACTGCGCGAGCTTCCATGCGAGTGCATGTTCGCGACCGCCGGAACCGACGACGAGTAACTTCATTTGAATCCCCGAAATCCTGACTAAAAGCGGCTTGAATGAAAGCGTTGGCTGCATCGTGCCCGAGACGCACCCGAGACGCGCGCATGACGTTCGTCATGGTGGCGAAGGCGGCTCGCGCTGACATCGGCTGCGTCACGCGCCTTCCCCGGGCGATGCCGCGCCGCGTCGATCCGGCGGCGCCGCTCCGGCACCAGAGCCGAAGCGAAAGATGTTCCATGCGAGGGCGGGGCGGTTCTCACCACGGCCGCCGTGCCCCCGGCGCGACCCGAAGCTCAGTCTTCGTTGATCGCGGCGTTTGTATAGACTTCCTGCACGTCGTCGAGATTTTCGAGCGCATCGAGCAGTTTTTGCATTTTCGCTGCATCGTCGCCACTGAATTCGACTTCCGTCTGCGGTTTCATCGTCACTTCGGCGAGTTCCGCCTTGAAGCCCGCGGTGTCCAGCGCGTCCTTCACCTTCTGGAAATCGTTCGGCGGGCAGATCACTTCGATACTGCCGTCCTCGTTCGTCACGACGTCATCCGCGCCGGCTTCGAGCGCTGCGTCCATCAGCTTGTCTTCCGGCGTGCCCGGCGCGAACAGGAACTGGCCGACGTGATCGAACATGAACGACACCGAGCCGTCCGTGCCCATGTTGCCGCCGAACTTCGAGAACGCGTGGCGCACTTCGGCGACGGTGCGGGTGCGGTTGTCCGTCATCGTGTCGACGATGATCGCCGCGCCGCCGATGCCATAGCCTTCGTAGCGGATTTCTTCGTAGTTCGCGCCGTCTACGCCGCCGACGCCGCGCTGGATCGCGCGGTTGATGTTGTCTTTCGGCATGTTGGCGTCGTAGGCCTTGTCGACGGCGAGCCGCAGGCGCGGGTTCGAGTCGGCTTCGCCGCCGCCCATGCGCGCCGCGACCTGGATTTCCTTGATGAGGCGCGTCCAGACCTTGCCCTTCTTGGCGTCGGCCGCTGCTTTCTTATGCTTGATGTTGGCCCATTTCGAATGACCCGCCATTACCTTTCTCCATCGCGCGCGGACTTCGTGCCGGGCGCCTAGTGTGCTGTCGTGCTGAAAGTGTCTGTTCGCGCCCGCTCGCGCCGATTTTGCGCCGACGTTTGCGCCTCGGCGCGCATCGCGTCTCGAGCAGGCGCCGGGTCCGCCCGTGGATCGGCGCATGTGCGATCTGATCCGGCGTAACCCGAATAGGAACAGACCGAAATTTTAGCATGGCGGCACGCGCTCTCAGCACCGCCGCGTGCGGATCCGGACGGGAAAAGTCGCGCTAAACAGGCGAAATGACGGTGAAATCGCGCAAATGCGCATCAGCCGCGCAAACCGCCGCGCGCTCGCGCGGCGGTGGCGGCGAACCGGGCGTGGCTCAGTTCTTCGTGCCGAACAGGCGGTCGCCGGCGTCGCCGAGACCCGGAACGATATAAGCATGCTCGTTCAGATGCGAATCCAGCGACGCGACGTACAGCTTCACGTCCGGATGCGCGTCCTGGAACACCTGCACGCCTTCGGGCGCGGCGACCAGCGCCACGAAGACGATGTTCTCGGCCTGCACGTTGCGGCGCTTCATCACGTCGACGGCGTGGACGGCGGAGTAGCCGGTCGCGACCATCGGATCGCACAGGATAAAGACGCGCTCTTCCAGATCGGGCGGCAGGCGCACGAGATACTCGACCGGCCGGTGATCGTCCGCGCGATACACGCCGATATGCCCGACGCGCGCCGACGGCACCAGATCGAGCAGGCCGTCCGACATGCCGATGCCCGCGCGCAGCACCGGCACGATCGCGAGCTTCTTGCCGGCAATCACGGGCGCCTCGATCTCGACGAGCGGCGTTTCCACGCGCTTGGTCGTGAGCGGCAGATTGCGCGTGATTTCGTAGCCCATCAACAGCGTTATCTCGCGCAGCAGCTCGCGGAACGTGCGCGTCGAGGTGTCCTTGTCGCGCATGTGGGTGAGCTTGTGCTGGATCAGCGGGTGATTGAGGATGAAGAGATTGGGAAAACGGCTGTCTTGTTTCATGGGTCTCGCGCCGGGCGCGTCCTGCTCGTGTGGTGGCTGCCTCGTCGCGCTTGGGAATGCGGCGCGCAGCCGGACGACGGCGCGGCCTGCGCGGACAGTGGCGACAGTTTACCGAAAAGGCCGCCCGCACCTAAGAAGATTCGTCGGGCACGCCGCGAGCCGCCGCCGACGTTGCCGCCCCGATTCTTCTAGAATTGCGCGAGAGACCATGCGCCGCGAGGCGCGTGCCGGGGAAACACGACGAACGATCACGGAGGATGGACGATGGATATGGGAATCGCGGGACGCACCGCACTCGTGTGCGCGGCGAGCAAGGGGCTCGGCCGCGGCTGCGCGGAGGCGCTGGCCGCCGAGGGTGTCAATCTGGTGATCACCGCGCGCACGGCAGAGACGCTCGAGGCGACGGCCGCGAGCATCCGCGCGCAATACGGCGTGAACGTGGTGGCGGTCGCGGGCGACATCACCACGCCCGAAGGCCATGCCGCGGCGCTCGCCGCGTGCCCCGCGCCGGACATTCTGGTCAACAATGCGGGCGGGCCGCCGCCGGGCGACTTCCGCACCTTCACGCACGAGATGTGGATCAAGGCGCTGGAAGGGAACATGCTCACGCCGATCGAGCTGATGAAGGCGACCATCGACGGCATGATCGAGCGCGGCTTCGGGCGCATCGTGAACATCACGAGTTCCTCGGTGAAGGCGCCGATCGATGTGCTCGGGCTGTCCAACGGCGCGCGCTCGGGGCTGACCGGCTTCGTCGCGGGCGTGGCGCGCAAGGTCGCCGCGACCGGCGTCACCATCAACAACCTGCTGCCTGGCACGTTCGACACGGACCGCATCGCCGTGACCATGGAAGCGCAGGCGAAGGCGCAGAACATCCCGGTCGAGGAAATGCGCGCGCGGCGTGCGCAGAGCCTGCCGGCCGGGCGCTTCGGCACGTCGGAGGAGTTCGGCCGCGCGTGCGCGTTCCTGTGCAGCGTGCATGCGGGCTATATCACCGGGCAGAACCTGCTGATCGACGGCGGCGCTTATCCGGGCACGTACTGAAATCACGATAACGACGAGAGAGGAGCGCCCATGACCACACGCGTCGCGCTGATCGCGCACGACATGAAGAAGGACGAGATCGTCACGCTGGCCGGCGAGTTCGCCGATACGCTCGCGCAATGCAGCCTCGTCGCGACGGGCACGACCGGCGGCCGCATCGCGGCGGCGCACGGGCTCGAAGTCGAGCGCAAGCTTTCCGGCCCGCACGGCGGCGATCTGCAGATCGGCGCGGAACTGGCCGAGGGACGCGTCGACATGGTGATTTTCCTGCGCGACCCGATGACGCCGCAGCCGCACGAGCCCGACATCAACGCGCTCGTGCGCGCGTGCGACGTGCACAACGTGCCGTGCGCGACCAACATCGCGACGGCGCGCATGATTCTCGACGACTTGCGCCTGCGTTTTGCGTGGGCGTCCTGACGAACCGATGGAGACGAACGAGCGATGACCAAGGCAATCCGATTCGACAAGGCAGGCGGCCCCGAAGTCATGAAGTGGGTCGACGTGGACGTGGGCGCGCCGGGCAAGGGCGAAATCCGCGTGAAGCATCATGCGGTGGGACTGAATTTCATCGACGTGTACTTTCGCACCGGTCTCTATCCGATGCCGCTGCCCGGCGGCCTCGGCATGGAAGGCGCGGGCGAGGTGACGGCGGTGGGCGAGGGCGTCGCGCAGTTCAAGCCGGGCGATCGCGTCGCGTATGCGTCGCGGCCGCCGGGCGCGTATGCCGAGGAGCGCGTGATGTCGGCGGATTACGTCGTCAGGCTGCCGGATTCGATCGGCTACGAGGACGCCGCGTCGATCATGCTGCAAGGGCTCACCGCGCAGTATCTGCTGCGCCGGACCTATCGCGTGAAAGCGGGCGACACCGTGCTGATCCACGCGGCGGCGGGCGGCGTCGGCATGCTCGCGTGCCAGTGGGCGAAGGCGCTGGGCGCGACCGTGATCGGCACGGTCGGTTCGGACGAGAAAGCCGAGCTTGCGAAAGCGCACGGCTGCGATCATCCGATCGTCTACACGCGCGAGAACTTCACGCAGCGCGTGCGCGAGATCACCAACGGCGCGGGCGTGCCGGTCGTCTACGATTCGATCGGCAAGGACACCTACATCGGCTCGCTCGATTGCCTCGCGCCGCTGGGACTTTTCGTGAGCTTCGGCAACTCGTCGGGGCCGCTCGCGCCGATCGACTCGTCGGATCTCGCCGGACGCGGCTCGCTGTACTTCACGCGGCCGACGCTCTTCAGCTACATCGCCAAACGCGCCGATCTCGACACGATGGCGGCGGAACTGTTCGATGTCGTGTCCTCGGGGAAGGTGAAGACCAACGTGCGCCAGCGCTATCCGCTTGCCGATGCGGCGCGCGCACACGAAGATCTCGAAGCGCGCAGGACCACCGGTTCCACGATTCTTCTGCCCTGAGTTCGGGCCGAGCGGAAGCCGCGGGGCGGTTCCTCACCATAACGAACACTGAGAACATGAGCGAGCCGTCCTTTACCGTCGTCCTGATCGAGGATGACAAGCAGATCCGCCGTTTCGTGCGCGTGTCGCTCGAAGCGCAGGGCATGACGGTTCACGAGGCGGAAACGGGGCAGAAAGGCCTCGTCGAAGCCGCGACGCGCAAGCCCGATCTCGTGATCGTCGATCTCGGCCTGCCCGACACCGACGGCATCGACGTGATCCGCGAACTGCGCGGCTGGACCGAGTTGCCGGTCATCGTGCTCTCGGCGCGCACGCAGGAAGAGGAAAAGGTCGCCGCGCTCGATGCCGGCGCCGACGACTATCTGACCAAGCCCTTCGGCGTCTCAGAACTGATGGCGCGGATTCGCGCGCATCTGCGGCGGCGCAATCAGGCTCAGGCGAGCGAGGCGCCGGTCGTGATGTTCGGCGATATCACCGTCGATCTGGCGCTGCGCCGCGTCACGAAAAGCGGCGAGAACGTGCATCTGACGCCGATCGAATATCGACTTCTGTCGACGCTCGTGCGCCACGCGGGCCGCGTGCTCACGCACCGGCAGTTGCTGCTCGAAGTGTGGGGGCCGTCGCATGTCGAGAGCCCGCATTATCTGCGCATCTACATGGCGCATCTGCGCCAGAAGCTCGAGCGCGATCCGGCGCAGCCCGAGCACATCGTGACGGAAACGGGCGTCGGCTACCGCCTGGTCGGCGCGGCGTGACGCGTGATGTTCGCGGGTTCGAGCCTGAGCGCGTCGAGCATGGCGTCGATCGGCTCGCCGCCGCCGACGAACGCGATCGTCCGGTCGCGGATGCCGAGCGTGACACAGCGCACCGCGATGCGCGCGACATCCCCGCGCGACACTTCCGGCCCGTGTTCCGTGTGTTCGTCGGCAAGAGCGATCGCGCCGCGCGCCGGTTCGTCCGAGAGTGCGCCGGGACGCAGAATCGCGTACGGCACGCCGCGTCGCGCGACGTATTCGTCGGCTTCGAGTTTCATCCGCGAGTAGTGGCGTAGTGCGAAGCCGCTGCGCGCCGGATAAAAGGCCGACAGCGCACTCACCACGACGAGTTGCTGCACGCGCCGGCGCTTCGCGTAATCGGCGGTGCGCATGACGGCGTCGCGGTCGATCGCGCGCTCCTCGTGCACGCCTTCCGTTTCCGCTGAACCGGCCGCGTAGATCACGTGCGTGATGTCGTCGAAAGTGTGGGAGAAATCGTGGGTCAGGTCGCCGAGCACGATTTCCGCGCCCATCGCCGCGAACTCGCTCCTGTGCGCCGATTTGCGCAGCATCGCGCGAAACGGCATGGCTTCGTCGTGCAGGCGCCGCGCGATGAGACGTCCCGTGCGGCCATGCGCGCCGATCAGCAGAACCTTCAGCGTTTTCATGCGGGGACGCTCCTGTGCCGAGGACCGCAGCGGGCCTTGACGGACTTCAACGGGCCTCTACCCGACAAAGTAGGCGATTTTTGCGCGGCGTGCTGCGGGACGCATTTGCGTCCGCAGCATTTTCGCGCGCGCGGCTGTTCGGCCGCCTGATCGGTTGCTGGTTCGGCCGCTTACGGGGTCGCTCATTCGGCCGCTTATTCGGCCGCGCCCGCGGGCCGCGCGCGCTGCTGACGGCGCGCGCGCCGTGCTTCCGCGCGGATGCGGAAGCGGTCCATGTACAGATACACGACGGGCGTCGTATAGAGCGTGAGCATCTGGCTGACGATCAGGCCGCCGACGATCGCGATGCCGAGCGGCGCGCGCATCTCCGAGCCTTCGCCGGTGCCGAACGCGAGCGGCAGCGCGCCGAGCAGCGCGGCGGCGGTGGTCATCATGATCGGGCGGAAGCGCAGGAGACACGCTTCGCGGATCGCGTCCTGCGGCGTGGACGCGCCGTGCCGCGTCGCCTCGATCGCGAAGTCGACCATCATGATCGCGTTCTTCTTCACGATGCCGATGAGCAGAATCACCGCGATGAACGCGATGATGCTGAACTCCGTCTTGAACAGCAGCAGCGCGAGCAACGCGCCGATGCCGGCGGACGGCAGCGTCGAGAGAATGGTGATCGGGTGGATATAGCTCTCGTAGAGAATGCCGAGCACGATATACACCGCCGCGAGCGCCGTGAGGACCAGGATCGGCAGGGTGCTGAGCGACTGCTGGAAAGCCTGTGCCGTGCCCTGGAAGCTGCCGTGGATGGTCTGCGGCATGCCGATTTCGGCCATGGTCTCGTAGATCGCGGCAGTTGCATCCGACAGCGACTTGCCCGGCGGCAGGTTGAACGAGATGGTCGAGGCGACGAACTGGCTCTGGTGATTCACCGAAAGCGGCGTGTTGCCCGGCCCGAATTTGGCGATGGCCGACAGCGGCACCATGGTTTCCTTGGACGTGGACACCGCCGCGCCCGACGACGAGCCGTTCTTGCCGGTCGCCGCGATCGCGTTGGTCGCCGAGTTCTTCACCGCGGCGAGCGCGAGGGCGGCCGTGGTGTCGCTCATGCTCGTCGATGCGCCGCCCGCGCCGGTCGAGCCCGTGGCCGCCGTCGATGCGGTCGAGGTCGTGCCCGAGGTGGTCGTCGATTGCGTGGAGGCCGAGCCGCTCGCCGTCCCGCCCGACGTGCTGATGTACAACTGCTTCAGCATTTCCGGGTCTTGCCAGTACTTCGGCGCGAGTTCCATTACGACGTGGTACTGCGACAGCGGGTTGTAGATGGTCGAGACCTGACGCTGGCCGAAGGCGTCGTAGAGCGTGTTGTCGATCTGCGCGGGCTTGATGCCCAGGCGCGCGGCGGTCGCGCGGTCGAAGGTGACCATCGCTTCCAGGCCGCCTTGCTGCTGGTCGGAATTGACGTCGGTGAGTTCGGGGCGCTTTTGCAGCGCATCGGTGAGAATCGGCCCCCACTTGTACAGGTCGGAAGTGGTGTCGGACAGCAGCGTGAACTGATATTGCGCGTTCGACTGCCGGCCGCCCACGCGGATGTCCTGCACGGCCTGCAGGAAGGTGCGCGCACCCGCGACGTCCGCGAGCGGCTTGCGCAGGCGGTTGATCACCTGATCCGCCGATATCTTGCGCTCGCTCTTCGGCTTGAGCGAAATGAACATGAAGCCCGAGTTCGTGGAGCGCCCGCCCGTGAAGCCCGCGACGCTGTCCACGGCCGGATCGGCCTCGACGATCTTCATCATCTCCGAGAACTTGCCTTTCATCGCCTGAAACGAGGTGCTCTGGTCCGCCTGAATGCCGCCGACGATGCGTCCCGTGTCCTGCTGCGGGAAGAAGCCCTTCGGCACGATGACGTAGAGATAGCCGTTGAGCACGATGGTGGCGACGAGCGTCATCAGGATCAGCAACGGATGCGCGAGCGACCACTCGAGCGTGCGCGCGTAGCCGCCCTGCAGGCGCTGGAACTGGCGTTCGAGCCAGCGCGCGACGCGGCCTTCGTCGCGGCGTTCGTGCGGTTCTTGCAGCAGGCGCGAGCACATCATGGGCGTGACGGTGAGCGAGACGACCAGCGACACCGCGATCGCGAGCGAGAGCGTCAGCGCGAATTCGCGGAACAGCCGTCCGATGATGCCGCCCATCAGCAGGATGGGCAGGAACACGGCGACGAGCGACACGCTGATCGACACGACGGTGAAGCCGACTTCGCGCGCGCCGATGATCGCGGCCTGCATGCGCGGCACGCCTTTTTCCACATGCCGCGTGATGCTTTCCAGCACAACGATGGCGTCGTCGACGACGAAGCCCGTCGCGATGGTCAGCGCCATCAGCGAGAGGTTGTCGAGCGAGAAGCCGAGCAGATACATGGCCGCGAACGTGCCGATGATCGATATCGGCACGGCGACGCTGGGTATCAGCGTGGCGCGCCAGTTGCGCAGAAACAGGAACACGACCATCACGACGAGCGCCACCGCGATCACGAGCGTGAGCTCGGTATCGTGCAGTGACGAGCGGATCGTGATGGAGCGGTCCGCGGTCGGCGTGATCTGCACGTCGGCGGGAAGGGCGGCCTGCAGTTGCGGCAGCATCGACTTCACGCGGTCGATCGTCTCGATGATGTTCGCGCCGGGCTGGCGGTAAAGAATCACGAGCACCGCGCGCTTGTTGTTGATGAGGCCGAGATTGCGCAGATCCTCGACGGAATCGACCACTTCGCCGACATCCGACAGTTTCACCGCCGAGCCGTTGCGGTACGCGACGACGAGATCCTTGTACTGCGCGGCCTTGCTCGCCTGATCGTTGGTGTAGAGCTGGACACGGGTGCCCTTGAATTCGATCGCGCCTTTCGGGCTGTTCGCATTCGCCGACGCGAGCGCGGCCCGCACGTCTTCCAGCCCGATGCCGTAGTGGAACAGCGCACCCGGCTCCAGTTCGACGCGCACGGCCGGATTGGCCGAACCGCTCACGTCGACTTCGCCGACGCCCGGCACGGTCGAGAGCGTCTGCTGCAGCACGGTCGCGGCGGAGTCGTAGAGCGAGCCCGCCGTGCGCGTGGGCGAGGAGAGCGCGAGCACGAGAATCGGCGCGTCGGCCGGGTTGACCTTGTGATACGTCGGATTGCTGCGCAGCGAAGTGGGCAGGTCGGCGCGCGCGGCGTTGATCGCGGCCTGCACGTCGCGCGCGGCGCCGTCGATGTCGCGGTTGAGCCCGAATTGCAGCGTGATGCGTGTCGTGCCGACCGCGCTTTGCGAGGTCATTTCGGTCACGTCGGCGATGGTGCCCAGATGCCGTTCGAGCGGGCTCGCGACGCTGGTCGCGACCGTCTCCGGGCTCGCGCCCGGCAACTGCGCCTGCACGGAGATGGTCGGAAAATCGACTTGCGGCAACGGCGCGACGGGCAGCCGCACGAACGCGAACATGCCGGCGAGCGCGATGCCGATGGCGAGCAGCGTCGTCGCGACGGGCCGGGCGATGAAGATGCGCGACAGGTTCATGACTTACTCCGCATCGCCCGCCGGACGCGGCGCGCCCATGTCGTTGCGGCCGAAGCGCGCGCGCAGGCGGGCGCCGAGCGAATCGAAGGCGAGATAGATCACCGGCGTGGTGAAGAGCGTGAGCAATTGCGACACGATCAGGCCGCCGACAATCGCAATGCCGAGCGGACGGCGCAATTCCGAGCCCGCGCCCCAGCCGAGCATCAGCGGCAGCGCGCCGAGGAGCGCGGCCATGGTCGTCATGAGAATCGGGCGGAAACGCAGGAGACACGCCTGAAAGATCGCCTCGCGCGGCGGCTTGCCCTGATCGCGTTCGGCTTCGAGCGCGAAGTCGATCATCATGATCGCGTTCTTCTTCACGATGCCGATCAGGAGCACGATGCCGATGATGCCGATGATGTCCAGATCGTGCCCGGTGATCATGAGCGAAAGCAGCGCGCCGACGCCCGCCGAAGGCAGCGTGGAAAGAATCGTGATCGGATGGATGAAGCTCTCGTACAGCACGCCGAGCACGATATACATCGTGACGATGGCCGCGAGGATCAGGAACAGCTCGTTCGACAGCGACGCCTGGAACGCGAGCGCCGCGCCCTGGAAGCGGATCTGGAACGACGCCGGCAAGCCGATGTCCGTCTTCGCCTGCTCGATGGCCTTCACCGCCTCGCCGAGCGATGCGCCCTTCGCGAGATTGAAGGAGACCGTGGTGGCGGGGAACTGGCCGAGGTGCGTGACGAGCAAGGGCGCCGCGCGTTCGTGGAACTTCGCGATGGACGAAAGCGGCACCTGTCCGTTCGCCGCGGTGGAGGAGGGCAGGTAGATGCCGTTGAGCGTCTCGCTGTAGTGCGCATCCGACGGTTCGGCTTCGAGGATCACGCGGTACTGGTTGGACTGCGTGAAGATCGTCGAGATGATGCGCTGGCCGAAGGCGTCGTAGAGCGCGTTGTCGACGGTCGCCGGCGTGATGCCGAAGCGCGCGGCCGTCGCCCGGTCGATTTCGATATATACGGACTGGCCGTTCTGCTGCAGGTCGGTCGCGACATCGCTCAGCACGGCCGTGTGCTGCAGGCGTTCGACGAGCTTCGGCACCCATTCCGCGAACTCGGACGGATTCGGGTCGGTCAGCATGAACTGGTATTGCGTCGGGCTGACGGTGGAGTCGATCGTCAGATCCTGCACCGGCTGCATGTAGAGCTTGATGCCGGGAATGTCCGCGACTTCGTTCTGAATCGTGCGGATGATTTCGCTCGACGTGTCGCTGCGGTCGTCGCGCGGCTTCAGGTTGATGAGCATGCGCCCGCTGTTGAGCGTGATGTTCGTGCCGTCCACGCCGATGAACGACGTCAGGCTCTCCACGTCCGGGTTCTGCAGGATCTTTTTCGCGAGCGCCTGCTGCTGATCGGCGACGGCCTGATAGGACGCGGCCTGCGGCGCCTGCGTGATCGCCTGGATCACGCCGGTGTCCTGCACCGGGAAGAAGCCCTTCGGAATGAACACGTAGAGCACGCCGGTGAGCACGAGCGTCAGCACCGCGACGAAGAGCGTCGCGCGCTGGCGTTCGAGCACCCATTCGAGCGCGACGGCGTAGCGCCCGATCACGTAGTCGATGAACTGATGCGCGCGCGCCTCGAAGCGCTTGCTTTCCTTCGGCGGCGTGTGGCGCAGCAGCTTCGCGCACATCATCGGCACGAGCGTGAGCGAGACGACCGCCGAAATCACGATGGTCACCGCGAGCGTGATTGCGAATTCGTGGAACAGGCGGCCGACCACGTCGCCCATGAACAGCAGCGGAATCAGCACCGCGATGAGCGAGACCGTCAGCGAGATGATCGTGAAGCCGATCTGCTTGCTGCCCTTGAGCGCGGCTTCGAGCGGCGGATCGCCTTCCTCGACGTAACGCGCGATGTTTTCGATCATCACGATGGCGTCGTCGACGACGAAGCCGGTCGCGATCGTCAGCGCCATCAGCGAGAGATTGTCGAGCGAGAAGCCGCACAGGTACATCACGGCGAGCGTGCCGACGAGCGAAAGCGGCACCGACAAGCTCGGGATGAGGGTGGCGTATACGTTCGCGAGGAACAGATAGATCACCAGCACGACCAGCACGACGGACAGCGCGAGCTCGAACTGCACGTCGCGCACGGACGCGCGGATGGTCGTGGTGCGGTCGGTGACGACGCGCACGTCGAGCGCTGCGGGCAGCGACTGCTGCAACTGCGGCAGGATCTTCTTGATGCTGTCGACGACCTGGATCACGTTCGCGCCCGGCTGGCGCTGCACGTTCAGGATGATCGCGGGCGTCGCGTCGACCCACGCGCCGAGCTTGGTGTTCTCCGGCCCCTGAACGATGGTCGCGACGTCCGTCAGCATGACCGGCCGGCCGCTGCGATACGCGACCACGGCGCTCTTGTAGGCTTCGGCGTCGGTCAGCTGGTCGTTCGCGTTGATGGTGTAGGCGCGCGTCGGGCCGTCGAAGTTGCCCTTCGGCGTGTTGACGTTGAGGTTGGAAATGGTCGTGCGCAGGTCGTCGATGTTGAGCCCGTACGACGCCAGCGCGCGCGTGTTCGCCTGAATGCGCACGGCCGGCCGGTTGCCGCCGCTCACCGAGACGAGGCCCACGCCCGCCACCTGCGATATTTTCTGCGCGAGGCGCGTGTCGGCCAGATCCTGCACCTGCGTGAGCGGCAAGGTCTTCGAGCTGACAGCGAGCGTCATGATCGGTGCGTCGGCGGGATTCACCTTGGCGTAGATCGGCGGCGCGGGCAGGTCGGACGGCAGCAGATTGCCCGCCGCGTTGATCGCCGCCTGGACTTCCTGCTCCGCGATATCGAGCGGCAAATCGAGGCTGAACTGCAGCGTGATGACCGATGCCCCCGCCGAACTCTGCGACGACATCTGGTTCAGGCTCGCCATCTGCCCGAACTGCTTTTCGAGCGGCGCGGTGACGCTGGAGGTCATTACGTCGGGCGACGCGCCGGGATAGAACGTCTGCACCTGAATGGTCGGATAGTCGACCTCGGGCAGCGCGGACAACGGCAAAAAGCGCAGCGCGACGAGGCCGACCAGCATGATCGCCGCCATCAGGAGCGCCGTGCCGACCGGGCGCAGAATAAATATGCGAGATGGGTTCATGCGGGATTCATTACCTGAGGCGTGCGGTTACGGCTGCTGCGTTTGCTGACGGCGATGCCCGGCGTGCCGCGCACCCGATGCCCCGGACGCCGCCGCAGCGCCGGATGCGCCCGAGGCACCGGACGCGCCCGCGGCACCCGAAGCGGCCTTCGCCTTCTCGGCGGGGATCGTGATTTTCGCGCCTTCCTTGAGCCGGTCCGAGCCGTCGATCACCACGCGCTCGCCCACCTGCAGGCCGGATTTGATGCTGGTGCGCTCGCCGTCGACAGGACCGGTCTTGATGTTGCGCACCGTGACCGTGTTGTCTGGCTTCACCACATACACGAACGAGCCCGACGAGCCGTTCAGCACCGCGGGGGTCGGCACGATGGTCGCGTTCTTGATGACGTCGACGAGCAGCTTCGTGTTGACGAACTGATTCGGGAAGAGGCCTAGGCCCTTGTTGTCGAACGTGGCGCGCAGCTTGACGGTGCCGGTGGTCGTGTCGATCTGGTTGTCGACCGTTTCGAGATAGCCCGCTTCGAGCGCCGTGGTGTTGGTGCGGTCGTAGGCCGTGACCGACATCTTCGTGCCCGCGTGCAGCGGCTTCAGAATGGCGGCGAGGTTGTCCTCGGAGGTCGTGAAGATCACGCTGATCGGCTGCAACTGCGTGATGACGACGACGCCGTTGGTGTCGCCCGTCGTCACGTAGTTGCCCGGATCGACCTGACGCAGGCCGACGCGCCCCGACACCGGCGCCGTGATGCGCGCGTAGGTGAGATCGAGCTTGTAGGTATCGACGTTCGCCTGGTCGGACTTCACCGCTCCTTCGTACTGCTTGACGAGCGACGCTTGCGTGTCGACCTGCTGCTTGGCGATGGAATCCTGCGACAGCAGCGTCTGGTAGCGCTGCAAGTCGAGACGCGCGGTCTGCAGCAGCGCCTGGTCTTTCGCGAGCGTGCCCTCGGCATTGCGCAGCGAAATTTCATAGGGACGCGGGTCGATCTGCGCGAGCACGTCGCCCTTTTTGACCATCTGGCCTTCCGTGAAGGCGACGTCGACCAGGATGCCGTTCAACTGCGTCTTGACGGTAACGTTGGCGAGCGGCGTGACCGTGCCGAGCGAATTGATGACCACGGGCATTTCGCCTTGCGTGACGGTCGCCACGTGCACCGGCTGCGGCTGGTTCGCGGGGTTCGGACCGCCGCGCCGTCCGCCCTGACGCGCTTCCTGCGGCGCGCCCGTGCCGCCGCTGTCACCACGGTTCCACGGATGCCACCACACGATCGCCCCCGCGACGATCAGCGCCGCGACGACGAGCGGCACGATTCTGCGGCGCCGGGTCGCGGGCTCGACGGCGGCGGGGGAAACGGGCGTCGGGCGCGGTTGCCCGTAGGGATTCTTTTGGTCGTCCATCGGTTCGGTGGCTGGGTCTTTCAAATCTGTCGTACGGGGCGCGGACGGGCGGTCAATCACGTGTCGGGCGCGCGATGCTCGGGCGCGATCTCGCGGCGTGATGCTTGAGCGCGACAAGCGACGCGGCGCGCGTGAACCGCCGTCGAAGCGAAGTTCGTGGACATGACGGGGCCGTTGAGAGCGGGCGGAAAGGCCTTCCAGTCAGGCAGGCGTTGGCTCCCGGCGCGGCCCCGATGCGCGCGAAGCATGATGCTACGTCCCGCACCGGGGTCCGTCCACCGGTCATTCTTTCTGTTGATTACGACTGTTACACGCGACGGCATGCACGCTTTCGGCATGCCGTGCGTGACGCGGCCAATAAGCGGCCCGCGCGGCCCGCCGCCGGCCGCGTAGTTTAACCGGCGGCGCGAATCGGGGGCGCGGCGAGGGCAGCCGTCTGCGAGCCGCCGATCTCGCGCACGATCAGGCCGACACAGTCGAGCAGCGCGGGCGCGACATCCGCGATCAGTGCTTCGCGCGGGCATTGATACGCGGCGCCGCCGCAGTTGACCGCGTAGCGTTCCTCCGACGGTCCGACGAAGCCCGCGGCGACCGCGTTCAGCCCGTCGTGCCATTCACCGATCGACATCGCGAAGCCCAGGCGCAGCGCTTCGTCGAGACCGCGTTGCAGGCTGCCCGCGACGGTCGGCCAGTCGTCGCCCGATGCGGTCTGCAGGCTGCCGATGAGCGCGCGGCGCTCGGGCTCCGCGAGCGCCGCCAGATACGCGCGACCGACCGACGTGCGGCTCATGTCCATCCTGCCGCCGACTTCGAGCCGCGACACGAGGACGGCGGAGCGCGGCCGGATCGCATCGATCACGACCATCTCGAGCCGGTCGCGCACGGCCAGATGCACCGACAGGCCCGTGTGCTCGGCGAGCCGGATGAGAAACGGCCTCGCTCGTGCACGAATGTCGAAATTGCGTAAGAATCCGTTGCTCAGTTCGAGCACGGACGCGGTCAGGACAAAGCGCTCGCTGTCGGGCAGCTGGTACAGCAGTCCCGCGCCCACGAGCGTCGCCGTGATGCGCGAGACTGTCGGCTTCGGAATGCCCGTCCAGTCGGTCAGTTCGCGATTGCTGACGGGCGCGTCGGCGGCGGCGATGCGGCGCAGTACGTCGAGTCCGCGTGCAAGCGCGGTGACTTCCTCGCCGTCCTTCTCCCGGACTCTCTCTTTACCCGATGACCGATCGTTTTGCATGTGCACCTGTTTTTATGAAACATCGTTTCGTTTGACGGTTCAGCGACATTCTACAAGGTGGAATGCCGAAACTTGCAGGCGATGCAAACATCAACAATAAGCTGTATGAGCAATGAAACTTTTGGCGCTGGTTCTAGGCCCGGACGAAAGCTGGGCAGTTGCCCGTAGTCAGAAATTTTGCTTGACTTGGGCAGCGATCCCGGAAAAAATGGAACCGAATTTCGAAACTTGAAGACGATGTGCGCATGCGCTTTCCGTCTAAGGCTTCGGGATACAGGCTCTCAGGTTCTAGCACGGCCCTCGGAATGGCTAGAACTTTTAAGGCGCTACGGAAACGTAGCGCCTTTTTTTTGTCCGTCTGGATTGCTTTGACCCGAATATACCTGCAAAGCGCGGGCGCCGTGTGGCGCGAGGCGCGCTCGCGATCAGTGCAGGTCGGTGAACACACGGCGCTGACGGAGCAGACGTCGGCCGCGAATGACCCAATAGATGCTGGCGAGCGCGAGGACCGTGGCGACGAACAGGACGAATAGCGGCGAAATGCGCTCGGGTGCCGGCGGGCTGGTCAGGATGATCAACGCCGTGAAGAAGGCGGCGGCCGCCTGATAGAAGGACCGCGTGGCCAGATTGCGGCGCACGCGAGCCGTGTTGAAGCGGGAAACGGGTGCGCGAGTAAACGGTTCGAACAGCATGAGCCCCGCGACGAGGGCAATGGCGACATTCATGTAGAGCATGGCGGGAGGCTTCGATCGGGGGCGGGAACGCCGGCGAATATATGCCAAGCCAGATCGTGCCAAAACCAGAAGTCTCCTAAATGTAGAGGAAAAATTCTATTCGCGGTTTCGATGCGCCTGCTCCCTCGCTGAGAGGCGTAGCGAACGATCAGATTGTCCTGTGATGCAAGGTTGTGCAAATGCACTCCGCGTCGCGAATAAAGCCGCAAATCGCCTTGCGTCGGCGAAGCCGACGACGGCCCGACGCTTTGGTTTCGACGGCCTTTCGCGGCCCGCACCCGCTCCGACGGCGTATGATGAGCGCCAGTTTTCGAGGCGGAATTCGCCGTGCGCCGGATTCCGCAGGCGTGCGCCCGGATGCGCACACATTCAGCAGAAGGCAATACCATGCAGATGACTCCCTTGACCCGAATCGCGGTCGCCTTCGCAGCGCTCGGCGTGCTCGCCGCCTGCGAAAAGCACGACGCCACGGCCGGACAGGCCGCGAGCGCCCTCAATAACCTGGCGAGCCAGACCGGTCAGAAATTCGATCAGGCGGCGAGCTACGTCGGCCAGAAGGTCGATTCGGCGAAGCAGTCGGCGCAGCAGAATATCGACAACGCCGGTTCGATGCCCGACGTCTCCGCGAGCAGCGTCGCCGCATCGGCGCGCGCGAACTTCGACAACGCGGCGAGCGCCACCAACGCCGCCATCAACAACGCCGCGAGCGCGACCGGCGCGGGTCTGCAGTCGGCGGGACGCAAATTGCAGGAATGGTCGTCGGCGAGCGGCGCATCGAACACGCAGGCCGGCGCACAGGCGTCCGGTACGGCGCCCGCCACCGACAGCGGGACACGCACCGATATGGACAAGTAACGCGGCACGTCGTCTTTTATCTGAAGAATCAAGGCGCGGACACTTAACATTCGGTTACGTCCGCGTTGGGCGGCCGGCGGGTTGCAGCCGCTAAACTGGCGGTCTTTCGAAAATCGAGACCGTTATGAAGTCACGCAAGCTCGCGGATGCCCGCGAGTCGGCGACTGTCGCGATATTCTGGATGGCAGCTTTCGCATTGCTCCGCGCAACGCTGCGTCAGTCATTGCGCGCGTCGTCGCCGATCCTCGCCGCGCTGGCCGCGTCGCTGCTGCTCGCGGCGCCGGCAGCACACGCGGCGACCGCCCTCACGCTGCCTTCGTTCGAGGAACTGATCAAGCCGGCCGCGCCCGCATCGGCGCCGGATGCCGCATCGGGTGCAGCAGGCGCGTCGGCGCCGGGCGTGTCCGATGCCGACATGGTCCGCTCGCTCGACTCTGTCATCTCCACGCTCGATAGCGACAAGCAGCGCGCCGCGCTCGTCGCGCAACTGAAGCGTCTGCGCGAGGCCAAGCGCGCTGCCGAATCCGCTGCGCCCGCGTCGGGCCCGACGGCGGCGGCGACCGCCAGCGGCGCGGCGAGCGGCGAGCAGCCGGCCGGCGCGCCGACATCGTCGAGTTCGACGGCTTCTTCGGTCGTCGCGACGATGGCGCAGAACGCCGGGCTGCTCGGCGCGATCGCGTCGGCGCTCACCAACATCGAAGCGGACGTGAAGCGCGGCAAGACCCCGATCGCCTACTGGGGCGGGCGCTTCAACGCGGCGGGCAACGAACTCTTCACGATCGTCACGAGCCAGAGCCGCGAGTCGTTCGGCCACACGCTCTTCAACTATGTCGCGACGCTCGCGGGCTGGGGCGCGTGCGCGTTCGTGCTCGTCTATATCCAGCGGCGCGTGCAGGCGCGCTACGGCATCGACAGCGGTCTGCACTCGAACCCGACCACGCGCGAGCTGCTGCTCTTCACGATGCGCCGCGTGGCGCCGTATGTCGTCGCGTTTGTCGCGGCGCTGAGCTTCACGCACTACATGCCGGCGTCGCTCGGCCGCACGCTCGCGATGGTCACCGCCTACGCGATCGTCGCGGGCGCGGTGTTCTCCGCGATCTGTCTCATCATGTTCTCGCTGTTCGGCTCGGCGCATCGCCGCGTCGCGGTGAACGTGCTGATCATCCGCGCGCGTCGGCTGCTTTTCCTGATCGGCACGCTCGGCGCGCTCGGCGACGCCGCGGCCAACTACGACGTCGCGCAGCAGCTCGGCACCAATCTCTCCGGGCTCATCTCGACGTGCGCCAACATGGGCGCGGCCGGCCTCACCGCGTACTTCGCGCTCGCCTTCCAGCGGCCCGTCGCGCATCTGATCCGCAGCCGCACCTACGAGCAGCGCAACACGCGCAAGGCCGCGACCGAAACCTTCGAGGTGGTCGCGTCGCTGTGGCAGGTGCCGCTGCTGCTGCTCGCGTCGGCGTCGGTGGTGGCGACGCTCATGGGAATCGGCACGTCGGAGAACGTCCTGCAGATGGCGATCGCGACCGCCGGCCTGCTCGTCGTCGGGTTCTTTCTTTCGGCGATCGTCGTGCGCATCACGCGCCCCAAGTCGCAACGGCCGCGCCGGCAATCGGCGTATGTGCGCAGGCTCGTCAAGTTCGTCGGCACGATGATCGTGGTCGGCGTCTGGCTCGTGTTCCTCGAACTGTCGTCGCGTTTCTGGGGCTTCTCGCTCGCGCATATGGCCGAGGAGAGCGTCGCCGCGCGCGGCATCACGCACGCGGTCGCGATGATCGTGCTGACGTTCTTCGTCGTGTGGCTCGTGTGGATTCTGATCGACACGGGCATTCAGGAAGCGCTGCGCCCCGATACGGCGCGCCGTGGCACGCGCGGCCCGAGCATGCGCGCGCGCACGATGCTCCCGCTCGTACGCAACGTGGTGTTCGTGTTCCTGCTGACGGTCGCCGCGATCGTCACGGCCGCGAATCTCGGCCTGAACGTGACGCCGCTGCTCGCGGGCGCGGGCGTGATCGGGCTCGCGGTCGGCTTCGGCGCGCAATCGCTCGTCGCGGATCTGATCACGGGCCTGTTCATCATCATCGAGGACACGATTTCCGTCGGCGATTCGATCGAGGTGGAAGGCGGGCACGCGGGAATCGTGGAAAGCCTGACGATCCGCACCGTGCGCCTGCGCGACGGCCAGGGCGCGATTCACGCGATTCCGTTCTCGCAGATCAAGACGGTGAAGAACCTGTCGCGCGATTTCGCGTACGCGGTGTTCGAAGTGCGCCTGCCGTTTACCGCGGACGTCGATGAAGTCACGGAAATGATCCGCGAAGTCGGCGCCGACATGCTGTCCGACTTCCGCTACCGGCTCGAAATGCTGGGTCCGGTGGAAGTGTGGGGGCTCGACCGCTTCGATCCGAACTGGATGGTCGTCAAAGGCCAGATCAAGACGCGGCCGCTGCAGCAATGGAGCGTCGCGCGGGCGTTCAACCTGCGCATCAAGCGCAAGATGGACGAGGCCGGCATGGAGATTCCCGTGCCGCAGATGCACGTTCAGATGACGCGCGATGCGATGCTGGGCGACGCCGCCGCGTTCGGCCGCGAACGTGCGCGGCGCATCTGGACGGCCGGAGAGCCGCCCGACAGCGACGAAGAGGAAATGGCGATCGGACCGGCCTTCGCGCGCGAGGCGAAAGGCCCGATGGCGGCAGCGCGCGATGTCTCGCACGAACCGCAGCCGGCGCCGCCGCCGACGGAACAGTCAGTGCCGATTCCGCCGCAGATCCCGACCGCGCCGGAGCCGGGCAAGGGCTGAGCGGCGGGCGTTTCGCCCGGTGCAACTCAGGCGGCGAGGAGATCGTTGACGTGCGTGGCGATCTGTTCGCCCGCGACGCCGTAGACATGCAGCGACACGGCGCGCGCGGCGGCATCGGCGGGATTGCCGAGTTGATGAATCGCGCCGCGTCCCGCATCGACATAAGAGACTGCGCCCGCCGCGCGTGGATGGCGGCGCGTCTCGAGCGCGCAATGCGCGTCGGCGTCCCATCGATAAAGCGTTTCGGCGAGCGTGCCCTCGATCACCGCATAGCCGCACCACGTTCGATGCCCGTGCACCGGGCTCGCCTGACCCGGCTCCCAGACGAGCGCGGCGATGGCGTAGCGGTTCAGCGGATCGGCCGCGAGCAGATGACGGCAATAGCCTTGCGCGCTGCCGATACGTTGCTCGGGACGCAGGAGTTCGGCATCGGCGATGGCGCGGCGCAGGGCCGCACGCACGCGCTGTCCGAACGAAATCTGCGCGCCGGTTTCGGCGGCGGCGAAAGCGGCGTCGATCTCGCGACACAATTGCGCGAGCGCCGTGCCTTGTTCCGTGCGGACGGCGGCGCCCGGCGAGACTGCCGCGAAGGGCCGCTGCGCGCGGCTGACATGTTCGAGTTGCATGATATTCAAGCCGTTTTGTGATGGCGGTTCATACGGCTCATTTATACCGGCTTGCCTCCAGAATTAGTTTCCATATAATTCCGCTCGGACATCGAGAAATAGAATAATTTCCTACCAGGGGTGGAGCATGGGAATGGACCTCATCGACCGCAAGCTGCTCGAACTGCTCCAGAACGATGTGACGATGCCCATCGCCGAACTTGCGCAGCGCGTGAACCTGTCGCAGACGCCGTGCTGGAAGCGCGTGCAGCGTCTGAAGGAGACGGGCGTGATCCGCGCGCAGGTGGCGCTGTGCGATCCGAAGAAGCTGGGCGTCGGCACGACGGTGTTCGTCGCGGTGCGCACGAACCAGCACACGCAAACCTGGGCGGAAGATTTCACGCGCGCGGTGCGCGACATTCCGGAAGTGGTCGAGGTGTACCGGATGAGCGGCGAGACCGACTATCTGCTGCGCGTCGTCGTATCCGATATCGACGACTACGACCGCGTCTACAAACAGCTTATTCGCGCGGTGCCGCTCTACGACGTCAGTTCGAGCTTCGCGATGGAGCAGATCAAGTACTCGACGGCGCTGCCGGTGCGGCCGACCTCGGAATATCCGTGACCGAAGGCCCGTACGTCGCGGACAAGAAAAAAGCCGCCCGGAGAGGGCGGCGCAACACGTCCGGTCACTAGGTATCCCGATTCTGCCCCTTGCAGTCCTCGCCGGGATCGGACGTGCATGGAATCGTGAGTAGTATCGTCACTCGGGCGGGCGGCGTTCAAGCGCGGCGGTGCAGCAGTGAATTTCGCGCGTGGCGTGCGGGTTTCGCAACGGCGCGAACTTCGGCCGCGCAAAACGCAGCAGCGCGTGCGCGGTTGGCAACCCCACCCCTCGCAATCCCGTCGCTCGCCTTCCCGCCGCTCGCAACCCAACTGAAAACCAACGCGGGTACCATGTCGCGTTCCATCCCGACAATGCGTCACGAACCGCCTCGCCCCATGATCGACGACTCCCGCGACCCCCGCCGCCCGCACGGTAGCCCCAAGAAAAATCCGACCCGCGCCGTCAGCGTGTTCATCGTCGTGGTGGTGCTGCTCGTGATCGGCACGGTTCTCTTCAACGCGATCCGCGAGAAACGCGAGTTCGATCAGCAGAACGCGCAACCGTCCGCCGCCAGCGATGTGCGTCCCGCAGTGCCGGCGATCGGCGCGTCGCATTGAGTGCATTAGCGCATTGAGCGCGTTGAGCGCATCAGGCGGCGTCACGCCGCGAACCCGGCACGAAGTCGACCGGGCTCACACCGGCAAGCGGATCTGCGCGGCGTCCTTTTCGATGAGCGTCGAGGCGGTCAGCATCTGTTTGCACTGATGCGCCAGTAATTTCAGGTCGTGCAGCGCGTCGGCGGGCAGCGACTGCGCGCGTTCGGCGGCGACGACCATCGCGTCGAGTTCGCGCCGCAACTCCTTGAGGGCGTCGGCCTGTGCGGGCGGCGCGTCGGGCTTCGGCGCCGCCGGCAATTCGTCCTGCGCGAACGCGAGATTGTCGCGGACCACGCCGAACGTGCGCTGGACCGGTTCGAACGGCTGGCCGTCCGCTTCATTGAGCGATTGAAACAGCGGCGCGGCGGCCGTGATCTGCGAGGCGAGCACGTGACTCTGCACGAGCAGGTCGTTCAATTCGGCGACATACCGTTGCTGCGCCTTCGGCTCGAGCATCATGCGCTGGAACGCCTGCGCGAGATTGGCGAAGGCGATATGCACGTTCTTGCGCGCGAGCCGGTAACGATAATCGCGATCGAGCGCGGTAGCGGCGACCGTCGCGGCGGCGGAGGCGCCCTTGCTCGCCGTTGCCGCCGTGCTCTCGCCGATGCTCACCGACGACAAACGCTGCGCCGTCGCGGTCGCGGCTTTCACGGCGGAATCCGCGACCAGATCGGGTTCGAGCGGCGGCGTGCCGGCCAATGGCTCGTTCGCCGCTTCGGCCGTCACGGCCACGGTTTGCGGGGACGTTTCGGCGACGGACGATGACGACGCCACCGCGCCCGCATTCGCATCGGCGAAGACGGCGCGGTCGATGGGCGTTTCGACCGCCGGCGCTGGCGTCGCCGTCGAAGTTGCCGTCGAACTTGCCGTTGAAAAGGTCGTTGAAGAAGCCGAAGCCGTCGAAGATGCCGCGCGCGCCTTGTCCGGCTGCGAAGCCGGTTTCGCCTTCCACAACCAACTCGCTTCCAGATAGTTGCGCGTGGCGGCGAGCAGGTCCTTCACGAGCTTGCCCATCAGGCGATATTCCCAATAAGGGAACAGATGGCTCGCCGCAATGGCGATCGCGCAGCCGACCACGGTGTCGATCGCGCGCTCGCCGATCAGGCGCAGGCTGCCCGGCGCCAGCAGATGGAACATCAGCAACACATACGACGACGTGAACACGACGCTCGCCGCATAGTTGAAGAGCAGCAGGCTGTAGCTCATCACCATCGACGCGAACATCACGATGAGCAGGATATGCGGCTCCTTCACGAACAGAATGAGCGCGATGGTCACCGCGCAGCCGATCGCCGTACCGATGATCCGCTGCGTATTGCGCTGCTTGGTGAGCGAATAGCCCGGCTTGAGAATGATGACGGTCGTCATCACGATCCAGTACGCGTTGGTGAGCGGCAGCAGGCGCCCGAGCCAGAACCCGACGCCCACCGCGATCGTCACGCGCAGCGCATGGCGGAAACTGGGCGACGCCATCGTCAGGTTCGAGAAGATCTGCATGAACGGCACGCGGCGGCTCGAAATGAAGCGCGACAGCGCGTGATCGATCTGCAATTCGGTTTCGGTCGGGCTGGCGTCGCCGCGCGTGCGCCGGCGCATCTTGTCGATCAGCCGCGTCGCGCTCCACAAGCGCCTGAACACGGCCGCCGCCGCGGTGTATGCCTCCGGATTTTTCTCCGGCAGGCCGTGCTTGCGCATCAGTTCGAGTTCATATTCGATCGCGCGCAGTTCGGCCTTCATGCTGATCTGCCGCGGCGCCGGATTGTTCTGCAGCACGGCAAGACCGATTTCTTCCAGATCGGCGCTCGCCTTTCGCATCAGGTCGCGATAGAACACGAGCACGTCCGAGCCCGCGAACGTCTTGCGCACGAGCGGATAGTCCGTGTGCGCGCCGACGAAGAACTCGTGCAGATCCACGACGTTGATGAACAGATTGAAGAGCCGCGCGCGCCGCGCATCGAGCTTGCCGCTCTTCACTTTCGGCAGATTGCGCAGCACGATGTCGCGCGCCGCTTCCTGGCGCTCGACCGCCGCGATCTGCTTTTCGATCAGCACGCGATAGCACTCGTCGAGATCGGCGTCGCCGTCGTAGAAGTTCGCGCGCGCGAGCAGATACTCCGCGCAACTGAAGATGCTTTCGGCGAGCGCCTGCTGCTCGATGCGATACACGAGCAGACGGCTCACGAGCGTCGCCCAGTACGTGTACCAGAGTCCGCCCACGAGAATCCACGAAGCGTTGACGAGCGCCTGCATCGGCGTGAAATGCTCTTCAAGCGTGACGACCATCATGAAGAGCGTCGCGAAGCTGATTTGCGGCCAACGATTGCCATACACGACGATCAGCGACAGCACGAAGGTCAGCGGCACGACGGTCAGCCACAGCGTCAGCGGATGCGCGGTGGCGATGCCGGTGGCGAGCGCCGCGCAGAAGCCGATCAGCGTGCACGCGAGCATCTCGTTGTGCTTGTGCTTGAGCGGCCCGGGCATGTCGACGACACATGCGCCGAGCGCGCCGGTCGCGATCGTGAAACCGAGTTCGCGATTGTGAAAGACCGTGAGCATCAGTACGGCGGGCAGCGACACGCCCAGAGCAATGCGCAAGCCGCCGAAGAAATACTGGCTGTAGATGAACTTCCTGATTTCGAACGAATAACGCATCGACTTCCTGTTTTGACGCTCGTTGATGTCCTGATCGACGTCTGCCGGACGAAGCGAGATCGAGTCTAACCCAACTCACCGGAGCGTCGGACCTCGGCCATTCGGCCAGGTTCTCGGGAGCGCGTGCGCTTTGCTATGCTGGCGCCTGAACTTACAAAGCTTTTCATTTCGCGCCTCGGGCCGGGTTTCAGAGGCCGCCTGGCAAGGCCCATTCCATGCTCGAACTCTTTTATTCGAACCGTCATGAGACGCTCGCCGCCGCGCTCTTCGAGGACCTCGACGCATTCGCGATGCGCGAGAGCGACCCGTTCGCGCGCGAGACCGTCATCGTGCCGAGCGCAGCCGTGCGGCGGCGGCTCGAACTCGACATGGCCGAGCGCTTCGGCATCTGCGCGAACGTCGATTTCTGCTATCTCGCGCAATGGCTGTGGGCGCAGATCGGGCGCGTCTTGCCTGTCGCGCCGCATTCGCCGTTCGCGCCGGACCGGCTCGCGTGGCGTTGCTACCGGCTGTTCGGCGATCCGTCGTTCGGCGATTCGGCGCGTCTGTCCACCTACCTCGGCGCCGCCGACGATTCGATGCGCTACGAACTCGCGCGCCGCATCGCCACGGTGTTCGATCACTATCTGACATACCGGCCCGAGTGGCTCCTGCACTGGCAGGCGGGCGGCTCGATTCTCGCGGACGTGCCGGGCGCGCTCGCCGGGGCCGACGCAACGGGTCCGCGTCTCGCGGGCGCGAACGACATCCAGCGCGAGGACGAACGCTGGCAGGCTACGCTGTGGCGTGCGCTGCTCGCGGACCTCGCCCGCGACGCCGACGCCGACGGCAACGGGCACGACCCGACGCCGCCCGCATACCGCTTTCTGGCCGATGCGCCCACGCTCGATCTCGACGCCGCCATGCGCGCGCAATGGCCGCGCCGCATCAGCGTGTTCGCGTTGCCGACCATGCCGCCGCTGCATATCGCGCTGCTGCGCGAACTGTCGCGCTGGATCGACGTGCGGGTGTATGCCGTGAATCCTTGCCGCGAGTTCTGGTTCGACATCGTGAGCGAGGCGCGCGTCGAACAACTGGAACTGAAGGGCGAGGCGGACTATCAGGAAGTCGGTCATCCGCTGCTCGCGGAGTGGGGCCGGCAGACGCAGGCGCAGCTTCACATGCTGCACGAACTGACCGAGCGCGCGGCGTCCGGCGAGCGCCAGCTATTCGAAGACAATCCCGCGCCGACCTGGCTCGCGCGCCTGCAGAACGGCATCCTCGCGCTCGACGACGAGAACGCCGAGCCGCAGCCGGACGCGATCGTCGCGAACGGAATCGAGGTGCACGTGTGCCATAGCCTGTCGCGCCAGCTCGAAGTGCTGCACGACCGGCTGCTCGACATGTTCGATGAAATCGAGGGGCTCGAGCCATCGGACGTGCTCGTCGCGTTTCCGGATCTGGCAGTTGCGGGTCCGCTCATCGACGGCATTTTCGGCACCGCGCCCGCGGGCGCGAGCAACGAACGCCGGCGCATTCCGTATCGGATCACCGGGCTGCCGCCGTCGCAGGCGAATCCCGTCGCGCGCGCGTTGCTCGACTGGCTCGCGCTCACCGAGCGCAGCGTCGGCGCGCCGGAGCTCGTCGAATGGCTGCGCGTCGATGCAATCGCGGCGCGTTACGGCATCGATGCCGCCGCGCTCGAAACCGCGCAGGCCTGGCTCGCGGACGCGGGCGCGCGGCGCGGCCTGCGTCCGGACGAAGTCACGGCCGACGACGTCCCGGCCGCGCGTCACACTTTCGCCGATGCCCTGACGCGTCTCTATCTCGGCTACGCGCTGCCGGAGGGCGGCGCGCCGGTCGCGGAATGGCTGCCCATCGAAGGCGCGAACGGCTCGGACGCGGAGTTGCTCGGCCGTCTCACGCGCTTCGTCGACGATATCGACGCATTCGCCGAGCGCATCGCGACGCCGCGCACGGCACGCGCCTGGAGCGAACTGCTGCTCGATGCGCTCGAACGTTTCTTCGATCCGGGCGTCGCGTTCACCGACAGCATCGGCGACGTTCGCCGCGCGGTCGATGCACTCGTCCTCGCGATGGACGAAGGCGCGGGCGCAACCGACGTGTCGGCGGCCGTGATCCGCACCGCGCTCACCGACACGCTCGACGATCCCGCGCGCGGCGGCGTGCCGTGGGGCGGCGTCACGTTTTCCTCGCTGACGAGCCTGCGCGGCCTGCCGTATCGGGTGGTGTGTCTGCTCGGCATGGACGACGGCATGCTGCCGAGCCTCACGCGCGCCGACGAGTTCGATCTGATGGCGCGCTTCGGCAAGCTCGGCGACCGTCAGCGGCGCGACGACGAGCGCAACCTGTTCCTCGATCTCGTGCTCGCCGCGCGCGACCGCCTGCTGATCGCGTACACCGGCCGCAGCATCCGCGACAACGCCGTGCTGCCGCCCGCCGCGCTGATCGACGAGCTGCTCGACTATCTGGCGCAGTCGGTCGCGGGCCGGCACGCCGGGCCGGACGACATCGAAAAAGCGCGCGCGCGTTTCGTGTTCGAGCATCCGTTGCAGCCGTATGCGTCCGAATATTTTCATCCGCGAGGCAGGCTTTTCACTTACGAACCCGAGCGCGCCGAACTCGCCCGCGCGCTGGAGTCGGGCAGGACGCAGCCCGCAGCGCCGTTCTTCTCCGCGCCGTTGCCGCCGGAAGATGATGTGCAGACCGTCGCGTTCGACGACTTCGTGCGCTTCTGGCGCCATCCTGCACGTGCGCTGCTGCGTGAGCGCCTCGGCATCGCGCTCGTCGATGCGGAAGGCGAACTCGACGACACCGAGCCGTTCGAACTCGGCTTCGCGGGCCGCGATGCGCTCGCCGCTCGCGTGCTGCCTGCGCTGCTGGAAGCGGCGGAAGACGGAGAGCGCGCCGTCCGCGAACGCGCCCGGCACATCGCGCGCGCGAGTCCCGAAATGCCCGGCGGCGCGACGGGCGGCGTGTGGCAGGCGCGCGAACTGCATGCGCTCGGTCAGCTGGCCGAGCGTGTGCGCGCGTCGACTTCGGAGGGCGCGGGGCGGCTGCCGTTCTCGCTCGATCTCGCGCCGCGCTGGCCCGACACGGAAGGCATCGCGTTGTTCGGCGCCCATGACGACGCGCTCGTCGACGAACGGCCGATGACGCTCGTCGGCACGCTCAATCGCCTGACGCCGCAAGGGCAGGTGATCTATCGCTACGACTCCCCGCGCGCGCGTGATTACCTGTCCGCGTGGCTCGCGCATCTCGCGTATTGCGCGGCGCTTCCCGACGGCCCGCGCCGCACGGTCTGGCACGGGCGCGGCGCGCAGGCGGCGGATTTCGAGCTCGCGCCCGTTGCCGATCCGCTCGCGCATCTCGCCGCGCTCGCAGCGCTCTATCGCGCGGGGCGGCGCATGCCGCTGCGGTTCTTCCCGAAGAGCGCCTGGCTCAAGACCACCGAAGGCGACGCGAAGGCGCAGTCCGCGTGGGAATCCGATCGCACGCGCGCCGAATCCGACGACCCCGTGTTTCGCATCGCGTATCGCGGCGCGGCTCCCGCGCTCGACGACGCCTTCGCCGCGCTCGCGCGCATCGTGTATGCGCCGCTCGTGCAACATCTGCGGAGCGGCGCATGACGCAACCGACAACCTCCGTGGACGCCTTCGCCGTGCAGGAACTCGACGTCTTCTCCTGCGCGCTCGACGGCGTGAACCAGATCGAAGCTTCCGCCGGCACGGGCAAGACCTGGAACATCTGCGCGTTGTACGTGCGGCTGCTGCTCGAGAAGCGTCTTTCCGTCGAACAGATTCTGGTCGTCACGTTCACCAAAGCCGCGACCGCCGAGCTGCACGAACGCATTCGCTCGCGCCTCGCGGGCGTCGCGCATGCCATCGAGAATGGCGACGCGGCAGGCGACCCGTTCATCGAGCGCCTCTTCGACACCACGCTCGCCGATATCGACGCCGACGAAGCCGTGAAGCGTCTGCGCATCGCGCTGTCCACTTTCGATCAGGCCGCGATCCACACGATTCACGCGTTCTGTCAGCGCGCGCTGCAGGAAGCGCCGTTCGCCGCCGCGATGCCGTTCGCTCTCGACATGGAAGCCGACGACAGCGCGCTGCGCTTCGAACTCGCGGCCGACTTCTGGCGCGAGCGCGTGGAGCCGGCGGCGGCGCGCACGCCGTCGTTCGCGTCGTGGCTCGTCGCGAAGGGCGCGGGGCCCGCATCGCTCGACGCGCAACTGGCGCGCCGTCTCAAAAAGCCGCTCGCCGCGCTGCGTTTCGGCGATACGGCGGCAGTCGCTGCCGCCGACATGCAGGCGCTCTTCGACCAGGCATGCGCGCTGTGGAACGCCGAGCGCGACGCCATCGCGAAGCTGCTGTTCGACGCCGAGGCGATCCTCAGCAAGACGACGCACAAGCGCACGATCATCGACGCCGCCATCGACGCGTGGCACGCGTACTTCGCGGAAGCGGACTGTCACGCGCCGCCGCCCAAGGAAGCGCTCAAGCTTACTGCGAGCGCGCTCGCGAAGGGCACGAAGAGCAAGAACACACCGCCCGCGCACGCGTTCTTCGATCACGCCGATCTGCTCGCCGCGTCCGCGGCCGCCGCCGAGGCGTCACAGCGCGCGCTGTGGCTCGACATCGTGCGCGCGTGGCTCGACTACGCGCCCGCCGAACTCGCCGCCCGCAAGCGCGCGCGCCGCGTCGTCTCGTTCGACGATCTGCTCTCGAACCTGCACCACGCGCTCGTCAGACACGCGTGGCTCGCCGATGCCTTGCGCGCGCGCTATCCGGCCGCGCTCATCGACGAATTCCAGGACACGGATCCTTTGCAGTACGCGATCTTCAAACGCGTGTTCGCGCCGCACGGGCCGCTGTTCCTCGTTGGCGATCCTAAGCAGGCCATCTACAGTTTCCGCGCCGCCGATCTCCACACGTATCTCGCCGCGCGCGACAGTGCGAGCGCGCGTTACACGCTCGCCGTGAACCAGCGTTCTACGCCGACGATCATCGACGCGTGCAATCGCATCTTCGGGGCGAATCCGTCGGCATTCATTCTGGACGGGCTCGAGTATCAGCCGGTGCGCGCCGGCACGCGTCAGCGCGGACCGTTCATCGACCGAACGCCTGCGGCGGCCTATGCCGACATGGCGGATTTCTGCGTGTGGATGCTGCCGCACGGCGAATCGGCGCTTGCCAAGACCCGCGCCCAGCGCGAGGCCGCCGAAGCGTGCGCGGCCGAGATCGCGCGGCTCTTGCGCGGCGCGCAGCGGGGCGAGGTGAACATCGGCGCCAAGCCGCTGTCGGCGGGCGATATCGCCGTGCTCGTGCAGACGCACCGGCAGGGCAGCCTGGTCAAACGCGTGCTCGCGGCGTGGGGCATCGGCAGCGTGGAGCTCGCGCAGGCGTCCGTATTCGGCTCGCCCGATGCCGAGCAGATCGAGCGCGTGCTCGCGGCTATCGATACGCCCGGCGACCTGCGCCGTCTGCGCGCCGCGCTCGCGACCGACTGGTTCGGGCTCGATTCGGCCGCGCTCTGGCGCCTCGAACACGCGGACGCGGCCGATCCCGGCGGCGACGCGCTCGACTCGACAAGCTGGGTCGAGCGCTTCTCGCGCTATCGCACGATCTGGCACGAGCGCGGTTTCGCCGTGATGTGGCGCACGCTCGCGCGCGAGCTGTCGATCGCCACGCGCCTCGTCGCCCGCGCCGACGGTGAGCGCAGGCTCACCAACGTGAATCATCTCGCCGAACTCCTGCAGGCGCGCTCGGCCGAGCAGCCGGGTATCGCGCCCACGCTGCGCTGGCTCGCCGCACAGCGCGAACAGCAAGGCGGCGGCGAGGAAGCCCAGCTGCGTCTCGAATCCGATCGCAATCTCGTGCAGATCGTGACCGTGCACAAGTCGAAAGGGCTCGAATACGCGGTCGTGTTCTGTCCGTTCCTGAACGACGGCGCGTTGCGCGAGCCCGCGAAAACGGGCTTGCCCGACGCGCGCGAATATCACGACGACGCGGGCGAAGCTGTGCTGCATTACGGCATCGAAGGCGACGAAGACGATCACGTGAGCGCGGCCATCGCGCGCGAACAGGCGGCCGAGCGGGCGCGTCTCGTCTATGTCGCGCTGACGCGGGCGGTGTTTCGCTGTTACGTCGTCGCGGGGTTTTATCTGTCGAACCGGTCGACGAAGGAATCGCGCCGCAGCGTGCTCAACTGGCTCGTCGCGGGTCGGGGCCAGACGTTCGACGCGTTCTGCGACGCGCCGCCCGAAGAAGCGGAGATCGTCGCGGCGTGGAACGCACTTGGTGGGGAAGATGACAATGAAGCGATCGGCGTCGCGCCGCTGCCGGTGATCGACGCGCGCGAGCCGCTCGTCGCGGATGCTTCGAACGAGCATGAGATCGCCGCGCGCACCAACCGGCGGATTTTGCGCGACCGCTGGCGCATGGCGAGCTTCAGTTCGCTGATCGCAGCCGGCGCGCGCGACGAAGCGAACCAGACGCAGCCGGCCGAGGCGCGCCCTGATCACGACGAACTCGTCGCACTCGCCGAAACGATGCCGGCGCAGGCAACTTCGCGCGACGAAGCGCCGCTCGCCGCCGACGACATCCTCGCGTTTCCGCGCGGCGCCGCGGCGGGCGAATGTCTGCATCGCATGTACGAACTCGCCGATTTCACGGAGCCCTCGGGCTGGGCCGCCGCCGTCGAGCGGGCGCTTCACGAGCATCCGACGCCCGCGCCCGACGCACTCGCGCCGCGCCTGCGGCCGATGATGCTGTGTCTTCTCGCGGACACCGTCGTCACCGAAATCGCGCCGGGCATGCAACTGCGCGACATCGCGACGACGCGCCGCATGAACGAACTGGAGTTTCTGTTCCCGGCGCAATCGCTCGATTTCGCGGCGCTGCGGCGCGTGCTCGGCGCGCACGGTTTTCCCGACGTCGCGCTGGAGACGGGCGCGCTGCGGGGCTTCATCAAGGGCTTCATCGACATGATCGTCGAGCACGACGGGCGCTACTGGATCATCGACTGGAAGTCGAATCATCTGGGCGACACCGCATCCGACTACGCCGCCGCGCCGCTCGCCGACGCGATGGCCAGCCACGCCTATCACCTTCAGGCGCTGATTTACGTGGTCGCGCTGCATCGTTATTTGCGCGCGCGGCTGGCCGGTTACGCGTATGACACGCATATCGGCGGTTATCTCTACCTGTTCGTGCGCGGCGTGCGTCCCGACTGGCGCGACGGCGAGCGGGCAAGCGGCGTGCATCGCGGGCGGCCGCCGCTCGAACTGGTCGAAGCGCTCGACCGGCTGATGTCGGGAGGTGCGGCATGAGCACGCCCATCACCGATCGCGCGCGGACCGCGCCCGCGCCTGCCGACGAAAGCGCGGCGCTCGCGGAGGGCTTCGCGCGGCGCATCGGCGCGCTCGCGATGCGGCTCGGCGCGGACGAACGCGGCGTGCAGTGGGCCGAACGCGCGGCCGCGGCGATGAGCCGCGCGACCGCGCAAGGCCACGTGTGCCTGTCGCTTGCCGCTCTGGCGCGGCGTCACGACGAACGCTTCGACGTCGCGCGCGATGCGCTGCTCGCAAGCGGCGTCGCGTGCATCGTGCGCGGCAATCGGCGCACGGATGCGGCCGATCTGCTGCCGCTCGTCATCGACGAAGACGGACGGCTCTATCTCGCCCGCTATTTCGATTACGAGCGGCGGCTCGCGCAGGCGCTCGTGGAACGCTCGCGCGATGCGCATGCGCACATCGCGCAGCAGGACATCGCGCGGCAGGCCGAACGCATCGCGCGTTATTTCGGTCCCGGCGCGCCCGGCGAGATCGACTGGCAACGCGTCGCCGCGCTCGTGGCGCTCGCGGGCAAGCTGACAATCGTGAGCGGCGGCCCGGGCACGGGCAAGACCACGACCGTCGTCGGCGTGCTCGCGTGTCTGCTCGACGCCGACCCGGACGTGCGCATCGCGCTCGCCGCGCCGACCGGCAAGGCCGCGCAGCGCATGCAGGAGGCGCTGATCGAGCGCGCGGACAAGCTGCCGCCGGAACTGGCCGCGCGTCTGCCGCGCACGTCGTATACGCTGCAGCGCTTGCTCGGCGTGCAGGCGGACGGGCGCTTCCGGCATCATCGCGACAATCCCTTGCCTTATGACGTGATCGTCGTCGACGAAGCCTCGATGATCGACGTCGCGCTCGCGGCGCACCTGCTCGAAGCCGTCGCGCCCGCGAGCCGGCTCGTCATGCTGGGCGACAAGGATCAGTTGTCGGCCGTGGAGGCGGGCGCGGTGTTCGCCGAACTGAGCGCGGCGCCGTCGTTCAGCCGCGCGGGCGTCGCGCGGATCGCATCGGCGCTCGCGGTCGATGCGAAGCGGCTCGAAGCCGCGCTGCCGCACGCGGAAGCGCCGAAGCGTGCGGCATCCGCTGCCGCCGCGCCGCGCGAGACGCAACTGGGACTTTTCGATGCCGAGCCGGCGGACGACGCGCAAGGCTACGACGAACTCTTCGACACGCTCCCCGAAGACTGGCACGGCGGCGCTGCGAGCGAATCGCCTGCGCTCACCGATTGCGTCGTCTGGCTGCAAAAGAATTATCGCTTCGGGCTCGAATCGGACATCGGTCGTCTGTCGATCGCCATCCGCAACGGCGACGACCGCGCCGCACTCGACGCCCTCGACACCACCGGCGAGCGCGCCGCCGCACTTTTCGACGACGGCGACGCTGCGCTGTCCGAGCGCACGCTGGCGCGACTCGCGAGAGGTTTCGCACCGTACGCCGAAGCGCTCGCAGCCGCGCTCGACGGCGCGCCGGCCGCCCACGCCGGGCTCTTCGACGCGCTCAACCGCTTCCGCGTGCTGTGCGCGACGCGCCGCGGACCGCGCGGCGTGGACGACGTGAACGCGCGCATCGCCGCGAAAGTGCGCGAGCAGGCGGGCATCGCGCTGGCGCTCGGTGCGCAATGGTTCGCCGGGCGGCCCGTGATCGTCACGCGCAACGATTACGCGCTCGGGCTGTTCAACGGAGATATCGGCATCGCGCTGCCGGGCGCCGACGGTCTTCTGCGCGTCGCGTTCCGCATGGCCGACGGATCGCTGCGGTACGTTTCACCCGCCGCGCTGCCGCCGCACGACACGGCGTTCGCGCTGACGGTGCACAAGTCGCAAGGCTCGGAGTTCGAGCACGCGGCGCTCGTGCTGCCCGGCGCATTCGGGCGCGTGCTGTCGCGCGAACTGATCTATACGGCGATCACGCGGGCGAAGCGGCGCGTCGACGTGATCGGCTCGGCCGCGATCTTCGCGCAGGCGGTCAGGGAGCCAACCCGGCGCGATTCCGGACTGGCTGCGAGAATGCGGCGTCTGGCATGACACGCGCGTGCCATGCGCATCAAGGAGCCCAACGATGACGACGACCGACAGCTTCGCCGTGCCGCCGAACGAAATCGAGCTGACGGCCGTGCGCGCGCAGGGCGCGGGCGGCCAGAACGTCAACAAGGTATCGAGCGCGATTCATTTGCGCTTCGACATCCGCGCGTCGTCGCTGCCGGAACACATCAAGGCGCGGCTGCTCGCGCTCGCCGACAGCCGCGTCACGCGCGAAGGCGTGATCGTCATCAAGGCGCAGGAGCACCGCACGCAGGACATGAATCGCGCGGCGGCGCTCGCCCGGCTCGACGAAATGATCCGCAGCGTGAGCGTGACCCGGCGCAAGCGCATCGCCACGAAGCCGACGCGCGCATCGCAGATGCGTCGTGTGGAAGGCAAGGTGAAGCGCGGCGCGATCAAGGCGGGAAGGGGCCCGGTCCGCGGGGAATGAAGCGGCGCGCGGATGCCCGCGCGTCGCTCCGCTTTCAGCTTTCGCGCAACTTGGCGTCGGGGGCGAGCGGCCCGATGAAGTACGACTTGAGGCGCTCGCGCCCGATCACGCGGCCGAGTTCGGCGAACGCGCAGTAGTTGCCGATCATCAGAAAGAGCAGGATCTGGATCGCCCAGAACTGCGGCCAGATGATGTGCGTGGTCAGTTCATGATGCGCAGCGGCCAGATCGTGCGTTTCCTTCCAGAAGTCGAACAAGCGCTCGAGATAGTGGAGGACGCCGGCCACGACCGTGTAGATGAGCGTTTTCCACGCCACGTTCCAGATCAGCGGACGATCCGGATAGCGATTGATGAACGGCAGCATGTTTGCGAGCAGCACGGCTTTGCCGAGGATCAGCGACGCGACGATCACGGACAGGGAAGTCGGCAGCGAGACGCCGCTGCCTCTCACCATCAACGCGCGGATGATGACCACGGCATGCAGCAGGACGAAGAAGAAGATGGTGGGCGGCACCATCTTCATCATCTCGTGCTTGATGCCGGAAAATGAAACGCCCATGGGAACTCCACGTGAAAAGACGAAGGGCGCGAAGGATCGCGAGCGGCCAGGCGGGCAACGCAGGCGCGGCACCAATCGTCACGAAAAAAAGTCTAGTTCATCGCGCGAGCTTGCGCCGTCCGAAAAACGGCAGGCGGCTGAGCGCGCCCGTGGCGAGCGCGGTGCCCGCCAGCACGATGACGCAGCCGGCGAGCATCACCGGCGACACGTGTTCGCCGAGAAAGAGCGCGCCCCACAGGATGCCGAACGGCGGGATGACGAAGGTCACGGTCATCGCGCGCGCCGGGCCCGCCACCGCGACCAGATGAAAATAGATGAAGTACGCGATTCCCGTGCAGCCGACGCCCAACGCCAGCACCGCGCCCCACGCATGCACGGAGACCGGCGCGGCAGGCCAGGTGAGGAACGCGATCGGCGCGAGCGCGAGTGTCGAGCCGAGCATGCTGCCGGCGGCGTTGGTCGTCGAGTCGACGTCCATCAGATAGCGTTTGGCGAAGTTGCCCGCGACGCCATAGAGCGCCGATGCCGCCAGCGCCGCAGCCGCCGCCAGCAGTCCCTGCACCGGCAGCGCGGCATCGGCGCCCGGGTGCGCGGGCGCGATCTGATTCCACACGAGCATGAGCACGCCGGCGAAACCGATCGCCATGCCGATCGTGCGCGTGCCCGTCAGGCGATCCTTGAGCCACAGATAGGCGACGAGCGCGCCCCAGAGCGGCGTCGTCGCGTTGATGACGGAGGTGGCGCCCGCCGCGAGCGTCAGTTCCGCATACGCGAACAGGCAGAACGGCGCGGCCGAATTGAGAATGCCGACGATGAGCAAAGGCAGCCAGCGCGCCCGCAAGGTCGCGACCGTGGCGGCGAGCGGGCGCCGCACGAGCAGCATTGCGACGAGAAACGCCGCGCCGATGCCCGCGCGCAGGGCCATCAGGGGCGCAACGCCGAACTCGGCGACGCCCACGCGGATAAAGAGAAACGACGCGCCCCACAGGGCGGCGAGCACGATCAGTTGCAGCAGGTTGGCGGGCGACATGGCGGGGCGGACTTCGAAATACCTTGGAAAAGTCCGCGCATGTTAGCACCGCGTTCATCTCGATAATGCGGCGACCGAACGAAAGCGCAAGAAGCGGGAGAGCCGCGCCGGGCGTCAGTGCGGCGGGATCATCCAGGTCAGTACGTTCTGCTGCAGCCACACGAGTATGCCGAGCAGGATCGTGAGGAAGATCGAATGCCAGAACGTGCGCGCGAAAACGAGGCCTTCCTTGCCTTTGAGCTCGGTCGTCGCGACGCCGGTCGAGATGTTTTGCGGCGAGATCATCTTGCCCATCACGCCGCCGGACGAGTTGGTCGCCGCCATCAGCACCGGATTCAGGTTGAGCTGGTTCGCCGCGACCACCTGCAGGTTGCCGAACAGCGCGTTGCCCGACGTGTCGCTGCCGGAGAGGAACACGGCGACCCAGCCGAGAAACGCCGACACCAGCGGGAAGAACGGCCCGACCGACGCCACGCCCAGACCGAGCGTGTAGTTCATGCCCGAGTAGTTCATCAGATAGGCTAAGCCGACGATCGTCGCGACCGTCAGAATGGCGATGCGCGTCTGCACCCACGTGTCGGCGATCGCCGCGCCGTATTCGCTCGCGGGCAGCTTCACCAGCAGCGCGGTGATGATCGACGCCACCAGAATCGCCGTGCCGGTCGCGAGCGGCTGAAAGTCCCAGATCGCGCCGTACGGCTGGTTGTACAGCGTGATGAAGACGGCCTTGTCGAGCCCCGGCCACGCAATCTTGATGTCGCCGATCAGGAATATCTTGAGCACCGTCCAGACGATCACCACGACCGACACGACGATCCACGGCACCCAGCCGTGCCCGCCCGAAAGCGTGCCGCGCGCGCCGCCCACGCGCTCGACATGGACGGCGAAACGTTCGTCCGCGACGGGCTTCCACACGCGCAGGAAGGCGATCGTCAGGATCAGCGAGACCAGCGACGAGAGCACGTCGGTGAGCGCGTAGCTGATGTAGTTCGACGTGACGAATTGCGTGAGCGCGAACGCGCCGCCCGAGACGAGCAGCACCGGCCAGACGCGCAGCATGTTGCGAAAGCCCGCGTAGACGCCGATCACGTAGAACGGCAGGAAAAACGCGAAGAGCGGCAACTGGCGCCCGACCATTTTCGCAAGGGCGTCGGTCGGCAGATGCGTGACGGCGCCGAGCACGGTGATCGGCACGCCGAGCGCGCCGAAGGCGACTGGCGCGGTGTTGAAGATCAGCGTGAAGGTGAGCGCTTCGAGCGTCGGGAAACCGAGCATGATGAGCAGCGAACTCGTGATGGCGATCGGCGTGCCGAAGCCCGAAATGCCTTCGAGCAGCGCGCCGAACGAAAAGCCGATCACGACGAGCACGATGCGCCGGTCGTTCGGCAGGTTGTCGACCATCCACTGGCGGAAAGCTTCGAAGCGGCCCGAGCGCTGCGCGACGTTGTAGAGCAGGATCGCGGCGAACACGATCCACATGACGGGCCACAGCGCGAACACGGCGCCCGCCGCGACCGAATCGAGCGCGAGCCCGACCGGGAAATGCCAGCCCGCCACCGCGATGATCAGCGCGAGCACGAGGCCGCCGAGCGACGCCTGCCACGCGGGACGGCGCGCCCAGCCGAGGAGCACGAGCACCAGGACGATCGGCAGCGCAGCGACGATGAAGGAGGCGAACAGCGAGTTTGCGATCGGGGTGAGTATCTGGTGGAACATCGGTTCTCCTTCGTCCTGTCATGAACGGAAGCGGCGCGAAGCGAGCCGCGATGCGCGTGGAGTTCGATGTTTCAGCAGCAGGCGTCCGCAGGCTTAAGCGGACGCATAACGCGCACACTAAGAATAGGGCGCGATCCGGAGGCGTCAAGGCGGGAATGCGGGGTCATTGCGGCGCGCGGTTCGCGCGCGGGCAGGGGCCCGCGACGACGGCGCGGGCGGGCGCGTCCGTCTGAACCAACGGCGTGAGGAAACGCGGAGGCGATCAGCCCTTGGCGACGACGCCTGGCGCGCGCTCCTCGTCCCCGGCGACCGGCGTGCGCCGGAATACCCAGATCGTCAGAAGACCGAGCGAGGCGAGCATCCAGAGCAGGAAAAACACGAAAGCCATCATGTCCGATCCCTCAATAACGGATAAGCCGCAGCGACATCGCCATCGCGCCGCGGCAAATAGGGAAGACGTTTAGCCAGAATCGTGCCAACAATCGGCAAAATCCGCCAAGTGTTTGTCGGGAAAGGAAAGTGTCCGAGCGCACGATCGCGCATTCGTTGCGTGCGCCGTCGAACTGTCGGAAATTGTTGCAGCAATGTTACGCGGATAGCCGGAGACGGCGGTTTGTCCCATCCGATGCAACGCTCCCGCGCGCATCCTGGCCCGGGTCAATGTCCGTGACCGCCGCCGCCGTGTCCCCAACTGCTGCCGCCGCCCCCGCCGCCGTGCCAGCCGCCGCCACCGCCGTGCCAGCCGCCCCCGCCGCCATGCCAGCCGTTGCCATGCCAGCCGTGTCCCCAGCAACAACCGCCGCCGCCCCAGTATCCGAAGCCGATCGACACGGCCGGATAGCCATAGCCGTAGTACGCCGGATAAGCGCCATACGGCGGGTAGTACGGTGGCGGATACGGGTAGGGATAGGCCGGGTAGTAGTCGCCGTACGAGCCGACCGCGTACTGGTATTCGGGCGGAAGCGTTGCGCCGGGCGTGGTTGCCATCGTCCCGGAGGCCGCCTGCGCGGGCAGCGAAAATTCCTGCTGCGTGTATGCCGCGCCGACGACCGGATACGAAGGATAGGCCGAATAAGGGGGATAACCGTAAGGGTAATAGCACCCGCTGAGAAGCATCCCGGCCGCGATCATGGCGATGGCTGTCCGGGGTCCGGGATTACTGCGGGCGGGAATCATGATGCTGCTCCTTGCGATACGGCATGCGGACTTCTTGTTCGATTCGATGAGAACGGGTCCGTTAAGAAGCAGCTTAGTCGAACGATGGCGAGCGGGCGTCGGCTGTCATGTGACAAAGCATTACCGAAGCGCCTTCCTGTAACAAACCTGAAACAACGGCGACGAACCGACGGGTCGCCGCTCGCGTGTTGCCACTACTTCCCGACCTGATTGCCGATGACCCCGCCGACCGCCGCGCCGCCGAGCGTCGAGAGCGCGCTGCCGCCGATGGCCGCGCCGCCCGCCGCCCCCACGCCCGCGCCGATGGCCGTATCCCGTTGACGCGTCGTCATATCGCCGCAGGCGGTCAGTCCTCCCAGAAACGCGATGACCATTGCAGCGGCGCCGATCTGTCTGATGTTTTTCATGTCGACTCTCCAATTCGATGATGAGCTGAATCGGCTCGGCGTTCGCCCGTGGGCCGCCATGTTTTTCGCCGGTTCGTTCGCTGATCAGCAGGAAAGATGCCCGATTCCTCAGAGCACGCTCGAAGTCAAGCCCGGTAAGCTCCCGCGGCCGATGCGCACGAAAAAACGGCCTGCCGCACGCACGGTGCGACAGGCCGTTGTCAGCGGGTAAAAAGCTTCACGTCGGCTGATAAATCTCCGCGCCCTTCTTCACGAACTCGATCGCCTTCGTCTCCATGCCCTTGGCCAGCGCCTCGTTTTCGCTCACACCTTGCTTCGCCGCAAAGTCGCGCACGTCCTGCGTGATCTTCATCGAGCAGAAGTGCGGGCCGCACATCGAGCAGAAGTGGGCGACCTTGGCGGAATCCTTCGGCAGCGTTTCGTCGTGGAATTCGCGCGCCTTGTCCGGATCGAGGCCGAGGTTGAACTGGTCTTCCCAGCGGAATTCGAAGCGCGCCTTCGAGAGCGCGTTGTCGCGCACCTGCGCGCCCGGATGACCCTTCGCCAGATCCGCCGCGTGCGCCGCGAGCTTGTAGGTGATGATGCCTTCCTTCACGTCGTCCTTGTTCGGCAGGCCGAGGTGCTCCTTCGGCGTGACGTAGCAGAGCATCGCGGTGCCGAACCAGCCGATCATCGCGGCGCCGATGCCTGACGTGATGTGGTCGTATCCCGGCGCGATGTCCGTCGTCAGCGGCCCGAGCGTGTAGAAGGGCGCTTCGTCGCACCATTCCAGCTGCAGGTCCATGTTTTCCTTGATGAGCTGCATCGGCACGTGGCCGGGGCCTTCGATCATCACCTGCACGTCGTGCTTCCACGCGACTTGCGTCAGTTCGCCGAGCGTCTTCAGCTCGCCGAGCTGCGCTTCGTCGTTGGCGTCGTAGATGGAGCCGGGGCGCAGGCCATCGCCGAGCGAGAACGAGACATCGTATTGCTTCATGATTTCGCAGATGTCTTCGAAGTGCTCGTAGATGAAGCTTTCCTTGTGATGCGCGAGGCACCACTTCGCCATGATCGAGCCGCCGCGCGACACGATGCCGGTCATGCGGTTAGCGGTCAGCGGCACGTATTGCAGACGCACGCCGGCGTGAATCGTGAAGTAATCGACGCCTTGTTCCGCCTGCTCGATGAGCGTGTCGCGGAAAATTTCCCAGGTCAGGTCTTCCGCACGGCCGTTGACCTTTTCGAGCGCCTGATAAATGGGCACCGTGCCGATCGGCACCGGCGAGTTGCGGATGATCCACTCGCGCGTTTCGTGGATGTGCTTGCCCGTGGACAAGTCCATCACCGTGTCGCCGCCCCAGCGGATCGCCCAGGTCATCTTGTCGACTTCCTCGCCGATGGAGGACGTCACCGCCGAATTGCCGATGTTCGCGTTGATCTTCACGAGGAAGTTGCGGCCGATGATCATCGGCTCGCTTTCCGGGTGATTGATGTTCGCGGGAATGATCGCGCGGCCGCGCGCCACTTCCTCGCGCACGAATTCAGGCGTGATTTCCTTCGGCGAGTCCTTGCCGAACGCCGCTGCGCCGAAGGCCTGACCGGGATGCTGACGGCCCATCATCGCGGCGAGCTTTTCGCCGTTCGGGCCGCTTTTCTTCAGGCTTTCGAGATACTCGGCGCGCCGCTGGTTCTCGCGGATCGCGATGTACTCCATCTCCGGCGTGATGATGCCTTGCCGCGCGTAGTGCATCTGCGAGACGTTCTTGCCGGGAACCGCGCGCCGCGGATGACGATGCAAACCGGGGAAGCGCAGTTCGGTCGTCTTCGGATCGGCGGCGCGCTCGCGGCCGAAATCGCTCGACAATCCGCTCAGTTCTTCCGTGTCGCCGCGTTGCTCGATCCACTTCCCGCGCAGCGCGGGCAGGCCGGAGCGGATGTCGATGTTCGCGTCCGGATCGGTGTACGGGCCGGACGTGTCGTACACGTAGACGGGCGGATTCTTTTCGGCGCCGAAGCCGTCGGGCGTGTCCGATTGCGAGATCTCGCGCATCGGCACGCGGATGTCCGGCGTCGAGCCGGTCACATAGACCTTGCGCGAATTCGGCAGCGGCGCGATGGCGGCGGCGTCGACGACTGCGTTCTCGGACAGGAACTTCGGGTTGGCATTCATGTGCTGTCTCTCCTGTAGGGATGGTTTATTGGCCGATGCGCGACGACGCGGACGAACGCCGTCGAGCTCGGCTGATTCAGGAGCTAAACAGGGAGGAACGAGATGGAAAGGTACGGTCCCGGAAGAAGTGGCGATGCGTGAGAGCGAGATTCAAGCCGCCGGGCCCGAACGCTTCCCTGCGCTGGCATTATCCAGATCAGGTTCAAAGGGTATTTCTCACCCACGCCGCGCGAGGCGCCTCATTTCGACGAAACCGGAATGAAACCGCGATGCGCAACGCAGGACCCCCGCGTTAGCAGCCGCCACCTTACACCGCGGCGTGGCGTCTTGGCAACCATCGGTGAAATACGTCGATCGCGCTCAGTGCTTACTGCATAATGTCGGGCGCCGCGGCCTTGCGGGTTTTCCCGGGTCACGCGGTCCCTTCTCGCGCAATCTTGTGCAATCGCATTCCTCCGTTCCGCCATGTCGTTCAGTCTGGTTTCTGCCGCAGCGTCTTTCCCGGTTTGTCTTGCAGTCATCCGGAATGCAGTCGTCCGGCACGCAGCCGTTGCGGAGTAATGCATGTCCGCTCTGCCGCCGCCGCGTCTTCCGTTCAGCTTTCCCGACCGTTTTCCGTTTCGTGCGCCGCGCTCTTTCAAAGGGCAGGTCGCGCTCGCGCTGGCGGTCGTCTATCTCGTGTGGGGCTCGACGTATCTCGGGATTCACCTGTCGCTCGAGTCGTTTCCGCCGCTCTTGCTCGGCGGCCTGCGCAACCTGTGCGCCGGCGTCGGGCTGTTCGTGATCGCCTTGCATCGGCGGGCGGTGTGGCCCAGTGCGCGCGAGGTGCGCAATGCGGCGCTCGTCGGCACACTGCTGGAAGGCCTGTCGAGCGGCATGATGGCCTACGGCATGCGCACGGTCGGCACCGGCACGGCCGCGGTGATGGTCGCCACCGTGCCGCTCTTCGCGACGATCTTCGCGGCGCTCAGCGGCCGCGCGGTCGCGCGCGGCGAGTGGTTCGCGCTGGCGCTGGGCCTGGTCGGCATCGCGCTTCTGAATCACGGCGACCCGTCGCCGAGTTCCACCGCCGGCACGCTGGCCATCCTGTGCGCGGCGATCTTTTGGGCCGGCGGCGCGCATCTGGCAGGGCGTCTGCCGCAACCGTCGGATCTGCTGATGTCAACGTCGCTGCAGATCGGGCTCGGCGGCCTGATTGCGACGGGCATCGCGCTGGTATCGGGCGAGCGGCTCACGCATGTGGGCGTCGGCGCGGGTTTGTCGTTCGTGTACCTCGTCGTGATCGGTTCGATGGCCGCTTACGTCGCCTATAACTTCCTGATCCGCAATACCAGCACGATCGTCGCGACGAGTTGCCTGTACGTGAATCCGCTCGTCGCCGTCATGCTCGGCGCCGTGCTGCTCGGCGAAATCATCACGCGCTGGACCGTCATCGCGACGGTCGTCACGCTGCTTTCGGTCGGGCTTTCGTTCTGGTTCGACTATCGGCGGCGCGGCCTCGTCTGAGTCCGCCGGCTGTCACCTGCTTGTAAAAATCTCGTCCGCCCGACGGCCGCGAGCGGTTCCGCCGCGGCTGCGCGCATCTCCCGAAGAATTCCTCTAACGAATCGCAGATCCTTGCCACGCAAGGCTCGGACACGTTCGCGCCGGCGCACCGCACCGTTGCGGGGCATGTCGGTTGCTGACGGCTGGCACCCGCATCCGTGTGGCATTGGCGTTCGCCGATGCGGGCAAGGAAGGAAAAACAGAATCAGGGTCGGCGAACGGACCGGAGAAGCGCAACGACGCGCGTTCATCCGCCTGTCCGGTTGTCCGAACCCGGATAACGAGGTGGTCGATTACAACAAAGGAAGGTGAAACATGAAGCTCATCCGAACCGCTGCCGCGCTTGCCGCCGTCGCGTCCGTGCTCTCCGCCTGCGGCGGGAGTTCCGATGATCTGGGCAAGGAAATCGGCGTCACGCAGCCGCAGGTCCATTTCATTCATGCGATCCCGAGCGGTCCGAATGTCGATTTCTACGACAACGCCAAGGTGCTCCAGCCGAATCTGGCCTACAAGTCGGTGACCAACTTCGCCAACATCGATACCGGCCAGCACACATTCTCCTATGCGGCCGTCAACACGACGGCCGCGCTCGCCTCGGACACGAGCATTTCCAATGCAGCGAAGGGACACGAGTACACGGTGATCGCGCTGCCGGATGCGGGCTTCCTGCCGTCGATCGCGGTGATCGACGATCCGTTCGACAAGGGCTTGCTGTCGGGCAGCGCGCGGGTGCGCGGGTTCAATGCGTCGACCAACGCGCCGAATCTCGATCTGTATCTCGTCGCGCCAGGCGCGAGCATCGCGGCCGTGAGCCCGACGATGGCGGGCATCGCCTACAAGAACGCCGTGCCCGCGACGACGCAGGATTCGATTTACGTGTCGGGCGGCACGTATCAACTGATCGCGACGCTGCCGGGCTCGAAGACACCGGTCTACAAGTCGGGTTCGTTCGATCTCGTCAACAACGCGGACTGGCTCGTGACGACGCTGCCGTCGGGCAATGCGCTGTCGCAGCTCGTGCCCGAGAAGATTCGCGTGCTGGTGGCGCAGGGCGGCAATACGCAGCAACCCGCGCTGGAGCTGCCGGATACACAGTGAGGCAGTGACGCAGGCACGCGGCAAGCAGCCTGAAACGCAACGCCCGGCCGAATGGATCGGCCGGGCGTTTTTTCGTGAGCATCGGGACGCGCGCTGCGGCGGTGAATTTCGGGCGCGCAGTATCGGCCACGCAATATCGCCGCGCAAAAAAAAATCCCGCCACACGAAGCGGCGGGATGAGCGGGCACTACATCAACACTGAGCCAACACTGAGCCAATGCCAGGAACCGGGCGTCGCGCGCCCGGCGCTTACTTGTGTTCTTCGGCGGAGTTCGAAATGGCCTGACCGCCCTTCGAAATATCCTGGCCCGCGCCCGAGACGGTGTTGCAGCCTGCGAAAGCCGCCGTGCCGGCGATCAACAGCAAAGCGATGAGTCGAGTCATGTTTATTCCCCTTGGAGTTGAAATGCGTGACAGGAATCGGGTCCGCGCATCGTGTCTGATAGACGGATGCCGTGACGGCAACCCGTCTTACCGGTGTGAACAATCATAAAAAAGCGCCTGCGCGGAGGCTGTAGGCACGCGCGCGATTTTCTTGTCGGCGCGTTCCGCATTTCGCGTGGGAATCGTCCTACGCGTGGGGCGCGGCAACGGACGGCGCGGCGGACGGTGCGACGGCTTCGGCATCCGGCGCATCGGTGCTGCGTTCGCGCGGCATCGACACGCTGATGATCGTGCCGTGCGGCGTCGCGCGCTCGATCTCGAAGCGCCCGCCGCGCGCCGACACGCGCTGGCGCATGCCGACGAGGCCGTGGGTCTGGGTGCGCTTCAGATCCTGCGGCCGGATGCCGATGCCGTCGTCGCCGATGACGAGCGACACGATCTGCTCATCGAGCGCGAGCGCCACGCGGATGCGGGTCGCGCCCGCATACTTCGCCGCGTTCGTGAGCGATTCCTGCGCGACGCGAAAAAGCGCGATCTCGACCGCTTCGCCGAGCTTCACGTCCTCGCCGGGCAGATCGAATTCGACACTCCAGCCGTTGCGTTGCGCGGCTTCGTCGGCGAGCGAGCGCAGCGCCGTCACGAGACCGAAGCTGGCGAGCACGGTCGGGCGCATGTCCTCGATGATGCGGCGCTTGAGCGCAATGCCCTGATCGAGATTGCCGAGCGCGCGTGCGAGCTTTTCGGCCATCGCGGGCTCGCTTTCTCGCAGCTTGCCGCGCACCCACGCGACATCCATCTTGCTCGCCGTGAGGATCGAGCCGAGTTCGTCGTGCAGTTCGCGCGCAAGCTCGGTCTTCTCGTTTTCGCTGACGGATTGCAGATGCCACGCGAGCGCTTCGAGCTGACGCGTGCGCGCGAACACGAGCTGGTCGAGTTCCTCCTGCTGCGTGATCAGCGCCTTCTGCACGCGCGCCTGCTTGTCGAGCTGAATGCCGAGATTGCGGAACAGCAGCAGGAACAACACGATATTGAGCGCGCACAACGCGGCGACGCACAGCGTCGAGATGCGCTGATCCGCGCGGCTCGCGTCGAGCGCGTGCTGGGCGCGCTCGTCCTCGTTCAAACGCAGCAGCGAGAGCGCCGCGTCCAGCGTCGCGCTCGTGTCCGGCGGCGGCGCGCTCACGCGGTCCCGCGCGGCGGCATCGGCGGCGGCGTCTTTCGACAGATCGGCGAGGCGCACGGTGCCTTGCGCGATTTCGTCTTCGGCGGCGGCGCGGATCTGCGCGAAGCTCGCCAGCGCGGTGTCGTCGCCGACGCGCCGGTAATACGCATCGAGCGATGCCAGCGTGCGCCGCACCCGCGCCGAAGTCTGCGCGAAGTGTGTCTGATACGCGCCGTCCGGCTTGAGCGCGAAGCCGCGCTCGTCGGCGGTGAGCGTCGCGATATCGGCGGCGAGGGCCGAGAGTTGCGCCGTCGCGCTCCGGGCATCGAGCGCGGTTTCGTATTCAGCCGCGATGCGCATGCGCCCCGATTCCAGGATCACGAGCCCGCCCACCGTGATGACGATCGCGACCGTCATCGCGACGGCCCAACTGTAGCGGCGCATCCAGTCGTTGAAACGCGCCGCGCGACGCGCGAGACCTGCCGGCGCGGCGCTCGCGCGTTCGGGTGCGGCGTGATGACGGGCGTCGTCCTCTGGAAGGTCCGGTTGCGCGACGGGCGGTACGTGACTCATGTCGAAGTTCGAAGGCGGTTGAAAGCGTGTGTCGGTGGATTCCCACAGCAAAAAAGGAGCCAGCCCGGGTGCGGCGCGCGGCGGCCGCGGCTAGCATGGTTCCGTCATCCATTCATACGGGGAACGACCATGCTGAAATGGGCATTGTTTTTCGCGATCGTCGCCGTGATTGCCGGCGTGCTGGGCTTCACCGGCGTCGCGGCGGGCGCGGCCGCCATCGCCAAATTCCTGTTCGTACTGTTCCTGATTCTCTGCGCCGTGTTTCTGGTGCTGGGCTTCGTCGTCACGAAAAAGGCCATCGATTAGCGCCGCCCGCGCTTAGCCTCTCTTGCGCTTCGTCTGGCTTTTTTGTCGTTCTTTGCCCCTCTTTTGCCAATAGCCAGGTCCTGACGGCAGCGGAAAGCCAGATCGCCCGCATGCCGGCGGACCCGGTTCGAACAACCATGAAGGAGGTCCCATGCTTCATTACGCCGCCGTTTTCTTCGTCATCGCCATCATCGCGGCCGTGTTCGGTTTCACCGGCATCGCGGCGGGCGCCGCTGAAATCGCGAAGATTCTGTTCTTTATTTTTCTCGTCGTCTTCGTCGTCACGCTGCTGCTCGGGGTCTTCCGAACCTGACGCCCGCGCAGACGAAAGCCGCGACGCGTCGGGCCGCGCGCGGGTCATGCGCCCGTCGCGCGGCCTTTTTCGAGGACCGGGCATGGCGCATGCATCGGAGTACAGGATTGGATAGCAGGGTTCTATGCGAATCACGCGAGCGCGGCGGTCACGCCCCGCGCGGACCTGCTCCAGCGAACGTCATACCCACCATTTCACAGGAGCGAATCAAATGTCCAAATCGTCTGCTGTAAAAGCCGCGTCGAGCCATTCCGGTGACGCATTCGTCATCGATGTCGAGAAGATTCGCGCCGATGCGCGGCAGCACATGGACGAAGGCCCGGTGACCTCGACCTACGGCGCGGACCGCGAGACCGTGCTCAAGCTGCTCAACGACTCGCTCGCCACCGAGATCGTCTGCACGCTGCGCTACAAACGTCACTACTTCATGGCAAAGGGCATCCATTCGGAAGCCGTTGCGCAGGAATTCCTCGAGCACGCGCACGAGGAACAGGAACACGCCGACACGCTCGCCGAGCGCATCGTGCAACTGGGCGGCGCGCCGAATTTCGCGCCCGACGGTCTCGCGTCGCGCTCGCATTCCGAGTACAGCGAGGGCAAGGATTTGATCGACATGATTCGCGAGAACCTGATCGCCGAGCGCATCGCGATCGATACGTATCGCGAGATCATTCGCTATCTCGGCGACAAGGACGTCACGACGCGGCGCATCTTCGAGGAGATTCTCGCCGTCGAGGAAGAGCACGCGGACGACATGGCCGATCTGCTGGAAGGCCGCAACGGCTGATGCCGGCCGCGTCCCGCCCGCGATGCCTGTCGCGCACCGCGGGCAGGGCGCACGCGTAGAATGACCGCCCAATTACTGCAAGAGCGTCCGGCAGCGCGGACGACGCGAATGATTCGAGTCCTGATAGCCGACGACCACGCGATCGTGCGCAGCGGGTTCCGCCAGTTCGTCGCGGACGAACCCGACATGGAAGTAGCTGGCGAAGCCGCCACCGGCGACGAGGCCATCGCGCTCGTGCGCGCGCAGGCGTTCGATGTCGTGTTGCTGGACATCGCGATGCCCGACAAGAACGGCGTCGATACCTTGCGCGTCATCAAGCAGATCCGGCCCGAGCAGGGCGTGCTGATGCTGTCGGGCTTTCCTGAGAGCCAGTACGCGATCAATCTGCTGAAGGCAGGCGCGAACGGCTATCTGAACAAGGACGCGGATCCCGGCGAAATCGTGCGCGCGATCCGCACGGTGGCGCGGGGGCATCGCTATCTGTCGGAATTCATCGCGGACGCGCTCGCCGACAAGCTCGACAAGCCCGCCGCCGAACGGCCGCACGAAATGCTCTCGGAGCGCGAGTTCCAGATATTCTGCAAGCTTGCGGGCGGCCAGATTCCCACGGAGATCGCGCAGGAACTGCATCTTTCGGTGAAGACGGTGAGCACGTATCGCGCGCGCGTGCTGGAGAAAATGCGGCTTTCAAACAATGCCGACCTCACGTATTACGCGATCAAGAACGGCCTGATCGAATAGCGTCGCGGCGTGCGCCGGAGTTGTCCGCCGCACGAGCGCGCAGCACAGCCGGAGGCGCCCGACGTGGGCAATCACATCACTCCCGACGACCGGGCGAAGCAGGCGGCGCTGCACGGCGCGCCGCTTTCCGTGCTGCTGATCGAGGATTCGCCGCTGATTCGCCGCAGTCTGACCGAGGCGATCGATGCGCTCGGTCCGTGGCGGGTGAGCGCCTTCGCCGATGCCCCCGACGACGCCATCGCGCTGCTGTCGTCGCGGGCGTTCGACGCGGTCATCGTCGATCTCCAGCTGAAGCGCGGCTCGGGCATCGAAGTGCTCGCGTGGCTGCGCGAATATGGCGCGGAAACCGCTCGCCGTGCGTTCGTCGCCGTGCTCACCAATCACGCGCTGCCCACCTATCGCGAGCGCTGCCTTCAATACGGCGTGCGCCATTTCTTCGACAAATCGCTCGAATTCGACCGCGTGCTCGACGCACTGCACGATTACGCGCGCGAGCGCCGCCACTCCTGAGAGCGTTTTTGACTGGCGCCGGTGCGAGCCGCGGCTAGAACGGCTGCGGGCCGCCGCCCTGATCGACGCTCACGCAGTGCGTGACGAAGCCTAAGTCCGCGCGCCACAGATGCAGCCCGAACGCGGGCGGCTCCATGACGAACGCTTCCGGGCCGTCGGGCACGAGCTGCAGCGCGACCTGATGCGCTGTCGACGGCGCGCACCAGATCAGCGTGCCGCCGAAACGGGTGCTGATCGCGCGATGCACGTGACCGCAGACGATGCGCTCGACATTCGGGTGACGCCGCACGAGCGCGTCGAGCGCGCGGCTGTCGTCGGGGGCGAGGCGAATTTCGTCCATGAAGCCGATGCCGCACGCGAACGGCGGATGATGCATGCCGATCAGGACCGGCCGGTCGCGGCAGGCATCGAGTTGCGCTTCGAGCCACGCAAGGCGCGTGGCGCACAGCCGCCCGGCGCCGGAACCGGGATCGAGCGTGTCGAGCGCGATGACGCGGACTTCGCCGGCGTCGAATGCGTATTGCACGAAGCCGTCGTGGCCGGCGAGTTCGGGGCGCTCGCCGAATACGGCGCGCAGATGGTCACGATCGTCGTGATTCCCGACGAGCACGTGCCACGGCAACGCGAGCCCGTCGAGCAGCGTGCGCAGATGCCGGTATTCGTCGAGACCGCCCGCATCGACGAGATCGCCCGTGATGAGCACCGTGTCCGGACGCGGGTCGAGCGCGTTGAGCGCATCGATTGCGCGGGCGAGAAAGGCGGCCGTATCGACGCGGCCGTAGGCGAGCGTGCCCGGCGGCGTGACGTGCAGATCGCTGATCTGGGCAAGCAGCATGCGTGTGTCTCCTCGGCGCCCCGGGCTCGGGCGGGGCTTATTCGTCGGCGTCGGCGTCGGCGGACGGCGGCTTGGGCGCGAGATTGGCTGGCAGGAGCCACTGGAAGCCGGTCATCGCCTGTTCGCTGAAGGTGCATTCGGCCGCCGCAGCGCCCGAGAGCCGCTTGGTTGCCGGAGGCCTCGGCGGATAGTCGATCGTCGCGTGCACGATCACCCGCGAACCATGATAACCGGCGTTCGAGCCGGTGATTTTGAGCGGCGCGGTCGCGGCGTCCGGATAGGCGGTGCGCATCTTGTCCTTGCAGGCTTCGACGTTCTTGTAATAGGACGTGCAGCCGGCGAGCGCGAGGGGAATCGAAATCAGTAGCGGCAGAAAAGGGCGAGGGCGATGATTCATCGAAGAATTCGGTCGATGTCCGATGCAGCGAAGCACCGGAGCGTGATGGATATCGAGGCCAAGGTTTATAACATGCGAGCCGCGCGGAATCACGGCGGTTCGCCGCAATGCATCACTGTAGTGCATCGCGGGGCGTGACGGCTTGTTTTGCCGCGCGAAGCGGTAGCACAATCGCCAGTGGCATGCTTCGAGTGCGTTTGCGTTTCGACCGATGGAGACGATAGCCATGCAGAAGGACATCGAGGTAGGCGACTACTTGCTCGCCATGCAGACCGTGCCCAGGACGATCGAGGCCGGCGGCGAAGATGACGCGGCGCCCGCCGAACGGTACGCGATCCGCGTGCGCGTGTCGCGGCTCGACCGCAAGCCCGTGCATGGTTCGACCCTCGCCGACGACTCCGGCGAAATGACGGGCGATCACGGCCCGTTCGAGACCGTCGCCGAGGCGGTCGCGCACGGCGAGGCGTGGGGACGGCATTACGTCGCGCGCGTGCTGGGGCACGCGGTGTAGCGGCGGGGTATGCGAAAGCAGGGGCGCGCACCCTGCATGAAGCGGGTGCAGGGCGGCGGCGGGCATCGCTAGACTTTGCCTCGTCGACCGGATGCCGGTTGGCGCAAGTCAGTCGGAGGCCGTCATGATGCCCGTTGCCCTTTACGTCACGTCGAACTACATCGCGTCGGTGCGCCGCGGCAAGGCGCGCGATTCCTTCGGCGGCGCGGTGCGCTTCATCGGCGTGGATGCTCTGCCGTTCGATATCGAGCACCTGTGCCTGCTGGACCGCGACACGGCGATCGAGGCGCTGTTCGACGCGGTGAGGGACGCGGAGCGGTTGCTGAATGCGGTGTGAAGGGGTGTGCTTGCGATGTGCGGGGTTTGTCGCGGGGGCGACGGGTCGCGCGCTAGCGGTGCGGACGAATTTTTCTCGGATTTCTTGTCGTAGCGGCGATCATCGGGATCGCGGCCAGCGTGCGCCTTGCGAGCGTACATCTGCACGAAGCAACCAGACTCACCCGCCGATCGGGCTTGAGATCCACGTCCCCGGCTCGCCATTGAAGGGCATCCTGGCCAGTTCATCAATCTCGTCGTTCGGTTTGTCAGGCATATACTCGCCGCCTGCTCGGCGGGTGATTTTCAGGCGCGCCGCCTTATTCATGCGGTCAACGGTATTCGTCAATGTCGATCTCAATGCCCATCGCATCGGCAATGTCTCGAATGTCGGCCGGCACGTCGGGCACGCGGTATCCCTCTTCGTTGTCCCAGTAGCAGAAGAATCGCATCTTTGCGCCTGTGCGTTTGGCAAGAGCCGGGAGGTCAGCGCGGGGCAAGTCCAGCAAGTTCAACAGGTAACGCAGGTGAGGGTCCAGGAAATCACTCTGAATCACCAATTTACTGCTAACGCTCCACTGTCCGAGTCGCCATGGAGTGGCGGCAACTCGCCCGGAAGGCATGATTCTGGGCTCGCCCTTTACGCCGGCGCGATGGGGAGGGACGCCGAAATAGGTGGTCCAGAATTCAGGCCGCTCCACGTCTTGATAGATGGTGAACGACGCATACGCACGCGATGATTGGATGGTCATAGCTGTTGGCTCAAGGTGCATAGTTGTGCATGTTGTCGATCCAGATATCCCGGAAGTACACGCTTCCGTCGTCATGCCAGATGACGTTGTCCGCGCCACCAAGGTCATGCTCATCCTTCATTGAGTGGATCATCTTCCCGAAAGTCTTTCGGTCATAACCGAGCATCTGCGCCGCATAGCCGGGGTTGTTCGTACTGGCCGCAAGTTCGAACGCATCGCCGCCCAATTCGTCAGGCACGTACTCGAACGGCTGCGCATCGCCAAGCAACGAGCTACTACCATTTAAGTCTCCGAAACGCTTGAGCATTGAATGGCCACCGCTGCCGTCTGTTGCACCGACGAGCGCGACGGCGGCAACCGCGCCGCTCGCGGCTTCCACCGCACCGAGCCAATCAAAGCCGACGACGCTGCTACCACTGGCTCTCGCGCTGCTAAAGGCGCGACTGCTGCCAGTGAGTCTACTATTCATTACCGTGTCCGCTGCGTGCATAGCGGCAGCAAATTGACCTGAGAATCGACCCACCGAAGCATTCGATTCGCCTAATCTCGCGGCAAAGGAAGCGCCGCCTTCGGGCGGCCAGTGTTGCGGGGCGTAGCGCCTGAAAACGCGCTGTTCGCCGTGCCAGTTCCGGGCAATCACCGGGATGATATGACCGTCGCGAACCGCATCGCGCAGCGCCCGTGTGACGCCTTCGCCATCCAGCAAGTCCCAACTCGACGCGCGCAAGTGACGCTCGATGAACGCCACGTACTCGCGAAACTCGGAGCAGGCCCGCGCGCCCCGCACGTCAGTGCGCAGTCTGAACAGGCGGTCGAAGTCTTGCCGATCCCGCTCGATCCGATCCTGCCGTTCCTTCTTCTTCTGCTTGCGCTCTCCGTAGGTCAACCGCCATCCACGATCTACCTTCGCCAGTTCACGAGCCGGTAACAATGCGCAGTGCCAGCCGCCAGTCAGTGGTACGTAGAGTGCGTTAAAGGAATATCCCCATTCGGGAAAAGACATGCGGGCTCCTTTCAATACAGTAGCGGAGCGACATACGTAGCACGGCGAGGATTCCGGACGTCCGCCCGGATTGAGCGATTCAACCGCGCACGGTCACACCGCCGCGGACCTCGGCCAGCATAGAGAAATATCAGTGGGAAACTGTGAAGTTATGTTGAGGTCGATTCGCGCTTGAAACCGCTGCCTGATCCAAGAAGATAATCTGTGCCCCGGCATTGATCGGGGCCAAGCAATTCGCCGGAGTCGGTATCGTCGCGCGCGCCCTTGATGCGCCGAGCTGAGCCCGTCAGGGACGGCGTGCGCGAGCTGACGCTCGATGACTTCGGGTTCTGCTCCAGATCATCGTGCAGGCTCGTGCGGGTCATCGTGCAAAAGCCATGGCCCGTTTTCAGTGCGTGCGTCGTAACCGAGCCCGCATCTGCGGGGGCACGAATTCGCGGATATCCCGCGAAATTTCGGGATGCCCCGAAAATGCCCTCGACAGGCCCCCTGCGCTGTCAATAACCAGACTTAGTCATTGCTGGCAAACAAAAAAGCCCCGCCAGCGTTACGCTGTCGGGGCTTCTGGTGAAACCTTGCCGCCACTGGGAAACCATTTGGTGCGGGGACCGGACTCGAAAAATTCCCGCTATCTGTTGTCTGGATAGGGTCTGCGATCTTCGCTTCGTTTACATACCCCCATTTGTACCCCCTGAGGGGCGAGGCTGCCCCGCCCCGTGATGCCGATACGATCAGTTGAAGCTCGCAATCAAACTCGCTGCGGCTCGCTTAACCAGATATTGCTGAAGCGTCGCAGCCTCAACGTCGGAAAGAGCGAGTTCAATCTTGCCGCCCCGAATCAGCATCAGCCGACCATCGCTCGCGACGGCGCAAGCAAAGTCCTGTGGTGCGACATTTGTGTCTCGGGCGTTTCCGGCGCTGACGATTGGTTTCGAATGGTGTCTCGCTGTCCCCTTGCCCCTGCGCCCGGTCGATCGGCGCGCCGGCGGCTTCGCAACATCGAACACGCTGCTTCTGGCAGTCGCCGTCTTGGCGATCGGCACGACGTTCTTTGCGTCGACGACGCTTTGACGGATGCGCTCCACCGTTTCGGCATCAACTTGCTCGGGCAAGTAATAGGCGCTGACGTGGCGACTGTTTACTACCACACGTTCTGTCAGGATGCGGCCGCTACGCAGGTCCTGCCAGAGAGCCGAAGGCACCGGCTTCGAGGATTGCAGGCCGAGCCGGGTTGCAATCTCCGCGGAGGTAATGCCAGGCTCTGCCTTGATGAGATCAACCATCGCGGCCTTCCTGCTCTGCGCTTGCTTCGAAGATTTCATGACAGTCTCCAGTGTATTGAGTCCCGGCCAAGCGAAGGCCGGTTGAACAGATTATTTTTTCTGCTCCGGAGGGTCGATGAAATCGCTCCACGCAGACCGCCGCTGTCATCGCGAGAATCAATTTGCGGATGCGGTGTGCACGAGGCGGGTGGGTTGACTGACGCACAGCCGGAACCCGCCATGTGGATTCGCTGGCGGTCGGGCGCTTTCGGGAGAGTTTTTATACGCCTACGCGCGCGCGCGCACGCGCGATCGCCGTCAGCGGCGAGTCATTAGCATCAGGCGCGACATCGGCGAGTTTTCTTACACGTATACGCGTGCGCGCGGGACACATCGTCAATATTTCGACTTGCATCCGCGAGACGCTGGTTCGCCATCAGGGCGCCCTCGGTCTGTGTTAGCGCGGCCTCAGTTTTGTTGCTGAGAGGGCGCTCAGAAGATTCCGGGCAATTACAATCGTCTGCAAGTTCGCTCAGGCGAGCGACATCAGTCAAACCGCGCCTAGCTCGACGGGGCGAAAGCCAGGGCCCCTTGCCTGGTTGGCGCGGTTCCCCATCCAAGGTTCAGCGTGCAGGGACGCGTATGGGTGCGGAAACCCCTCTGTCATTTTCGACAATCGTGGCATGGAAGCGCTTCGAGTTCATCAGTTGCAGGGAGGTGCTCGAAAAACTCGCGGCTCACACGGGCGACCCGTTGTCCGCGGTCGCGGAGTTTTTGAAGCACATCGGCGTTCACAACCAGAACACGGCGTGTCTAGTCGGGCCGGAACGGCGGGTCGAACCGATTGACGACTCGGCGTCGGTTGAGGCCATCCTGGACGAAACCATTCGGTCGGGCTCGATCCCGGATTCAGTTTCCGTGTGGGATCAGGCCAACGCGACCGCGGACGGTGATGGCTGGATGCGTGGAGCATTCGTCATCGATCTTCGTAAGCAAAAATTCTCCTGCCCGGACTCATTGGAAGAGGCCCCTCCGCTCACGAAGACGTCGATCAATCCGGGCGCCCCGCAGCCTCCTGAATGGGCCGTCGAGATGCGCGGCATGCCGTCGCTGTCGCTTTCGGAGGCCGCATCCGTCATGGCGGGCGTTGACCCGCACGATTCTCCTTGGGATTTCGATCAAGACTCGGAGCGGCGAATTAAGCGGTTTTTGCGCATGCTGACTCTTGCGGTTGATGCCGGCGAATTGTCGGGCAGCACCTGGAGCGACGATCGCAACGCGCAGCAGGAGATCGCCCACGCCGAGCTTCGCGCGTGGTGTCGGTCGAGAGGCTATTTATGGCTCGTTCCTGAGATCGCTCCAACGCCCGCCACAGACGCTGAAGCGCTTGCGCTGATTGACGATCTGAAACTTGCGAATGGTCACCTGTCAGCGATGGTCGATGAGCTTGTGGCTGCTCGGGACCACGCCGTCGCCGATGACGGCTCGGCTGCTGAGATCGCGCGGCTGAAGGCAAACGTCGAGCATCTGTTGAGTGAGCGCGATGCGCTGTCCCAAGCGAACGATCGCTTGCGTTCCGTCCTGCTGCCGCGGACCGATTATCTCGTTCCCGTCGTCGCAGCTGTACAGCGAGAGTTCTGGGCCGACTGGGATGACACGCGGCCGCGCCCTAAGTCCGAGGTCATCGTCGCTTGGGTGATGGAAAAATTCCCGGATGTGGTCAGGTCAGTTGTGATCGCGGGAGCGGTAGATAAGGTCGCGTGTCCTTTTTCTCGCGACCCTCGGGACGCGAAGCGGCTTTGAGCCTGAGTTTTTTCGATCCGAATCACCCTCAGGGCTGTCGCGCGGTAAATTCAACCCCGAGGGTTAGAACGCCCACCGGATAAGGCGCCGAGCAACCCTGAGGGTATCTTTGATTCGCAACCCGAAACCCTGACCGTATTGCCCTAAGGGTTGGTCGATCGCTTTCAATGCAGCCATGTTCAACGACCTGCCAAGGTTCGCAAATGGCCGCTAAAGCTACCAAGACCCCGCCCACCGACGCTCAGTCCGCCGCGCCGCGCGTCCTCCCGCTCGACGGATTCACGCGTTGGAGTGATCTCAAGCACTTCGTCCCGCTGAGTCACGAGTCGGTCCGCCAGCGTGAGCTCGCCGGACGCTTCCCAAAGCGTATCAACCTCGGCTCTGCACGCTGCGTCGCCTGGTCGAACCGCGAGGTTCACAAGTGGCTGGCTGATCCCGTCGGATACCGTGCTCCGACGGCGACTGCTGGCGAGGCTGCGTAATGGCCCGCGCTCACCAACCGATCATCGCAACGAGGGCTAATGGAATGCCCAATGTTGCCGTTAAGAGTGAACGTGCGGAAGCAATCTCTGCTCGCATAAACCGCTTGACGCGCTCGCGCGTGGACGCCTATTCTTTCACTGTCGCCGAGACAACGGCGACCCGGATTGGCGTCCGGAATAGTTCTCTGGCGGACAACCGCCGCAGCGCGGTTTTTTTACGTCCGCACACCATGCGCCTTCAATGGTCGGGCCTTGGTGGGGGTGCGCTTGCGCACGCCGGTATCCAGAGACGCCGGTACGCCAACCCTGCCTTGTGCTCGGCCACCCCGATTGGCGTCGGGGGCCGGGTTCTTACACCCGTCTCTGGAGGCCGCATCATGCGCCAGTCCCTGCACGCCCATACCGGGCACGTCAGCCCCGCCATCCTTGAATTCATTGTCCGCGACGCCATCAAGCGCGCCGCACTTGCGCCCTCGCATGCCGCGGCGCTCGACATTGCTGGCGAAGCCCTTCTTGCCGTCGCACAGATCCTGAGCCGGGAGGTGAGCCATGGCTAAGAAAATCGCACCCACTTCCGAGGCGGCGCGCAATCAAGCGGCGAAGCTTCACGCGTTGATCCACCTGATTTCCGGCGAGGGACAGGATTATTTCGATCGCTCTGCCGACTCAATCAGGGCAAGCGTTCTCTGGCTCATGGGCGATCTTGCGGAAGAGCTCCTGGGGCTCACGGATTTCGCCGCGAGGACGGCCATCGGCAGCGAGGTCGGTCATGACTAACGTCATCCAGCACCCGACCGCGGTCCGAACGGAAGTTCCGAAGAACCGTCATTACGGCTCGTACCCGAAGGGCATCAAGAGCTTGAGAATGTGGAAGATCGAGAAAGAGCGGCGCCAAACGGACGAGTTGACGAAGTGGGCGGACTCGCACGGCTTGCGTCATCTGACATCGGCGTGTAGCTCAGAGATGGTCGGCGTCATCAAAGATGCATACGAGTCGTGCTGGGCTGAAGAGAATCGGCGACGCAAAGCTGATCTCGATAGCGCATTGGCGCTTAAAGACGTTCTCGTCGATTTGCTCAAGATGGCTATGGCGCGAGAGCGGAGCCTGCAGCGGCAAATGGCCGCCGATATCGTAGACCAGATCGCACGCGAGAACGGCATCGCGGTCCGCTGGTAGCTTCACGCGACGGCGGATGCTCGACATCAATACGGTGCATTCGCCGGCGCCACTTCAAGACAGCCGCGCCTAGCTCGAGAAGCAGATACCGGGGTTCCCTACCCGACAGGTGCGGTCCTTATAAGGGATCTTGCGTGAGGGCGCTATGAGCGTCAACGAATTGCAGAAAGTCTTGCTGGAGCGGCTGTCGCAGCTTGCAGATTGGCATCTCACGACCTTGGTCGAGTCGGAGGCGCGTCACGAGCGGGATATCGAGCGTGGGCTGCAGGCCATCGCCAATAACGCGGCGAAGTCCGGGTTCACCGGCGATGAGGTGCTCTCGGTCTGGGAGACGATGTTCCTGGAGGAGTCGATAGCCATCTCAGACGACCCGGCGCTGATGGGTAGCTCGCTCGGACTGTCGATGACGCCGCCGCTCGAGGTAGGCGAATACGCGTTGCTCGTCGGCTTGTATCTCGCTCGCGCGGGCGTAGGTTATGTGGTCAGCGGCTCGGCCAAGCAGAGTTTGCTGGCCGCTCTTATGTTGGCCGACGCGGTCGAAGCCCAGTGCTACTGGATCGCAAACCGCGGCCTGACCGGCTGCCGCAAGCCCCATCCGGACGCGGTGACCGCGGAAAAAATGCTGAAGCGGCGGGAGAGCGCTTCGCTTATTCGCGACGAAAAGAGTGAAGCCGCCAGAAAGGCGGCGAACGCGAAACACGGGAAGCCGGGCGGATCTCGCGATAAGGCGGATCAGATCCGCGCGATTTGGGCGTCGGGCAAATATTCCACGCGAGAAATCTGCGCCGAGCAGGAATGCGGTGCCTTGGATATGTCTTTCTCGACGGCTCGGCGTGCACTTCGCGGCACGCCCGAGCCTATGCGCAAACCTTCTAAGTAGCTTAGCCGCTGCGCGCACAGGCTAGCCGCTGCGCGCAGAGGTCATTCCGCTCAGGTCTTCAACTCCTTAGCCTGTAGACGTTCCTCAACTGTCTGCAAGGGTTTTCACATGGTCACAAAGAACCAATCTGCTTCCGTCGCGGACGCACAGCCCAAGCCGCAATCGCTCCCGCTCGATGGCTTTACCCGCTGGAACGATCTGAAGCGAATCATTCCGCTCAGCCACGAATCGATTCGTCAGCGCGAGTTGAAAGGGCGTTTCCCGAAGCGCGTCCAACTTGGTTCGGCGCGGTGTGTTGCCTGGCCCAATCGCGAGATTCATCGTTGGCTTGCTGATCCGGCCGGGTATCGTGCGGCGGCACCTAGCGTGGCGGAGGCCGTGTGAGTTCCCTTTTCGTCCACATCGAACCTGCGGACCGACCGGATTTCGTCTTGCTTCGCACGTCGACGAACTCGCAGCCAGAGCGCAAACCGGCTCTGTACGTCGCTCTTGCCGAGTTGCCCGCCGTCTTGCTCGCGCTTATGAACGCGGCAACAAGTGCTCCCGCCCTGCGTTGACGAGGCCGTAACCCTATGCCAATCGTCAGGGGCCCGCGGCCTGATCGCGACTTCACCGTCATCCGGAATTCCGTCATCAACGACGGCCGGCTGTCGCTCGAAGCGCGATTCATCCTCATCTACCTGCTAAGCAAGCCGGAGACGTGGAGCGTGAACGCGCAAGACCTGATCAACCAGTCGAAGGCGTCGGCACGACCGTCGGGAAAGACGTCGATTTACGCATCGCTGAAGGAACTCGCGGACCTCGGATATCTGCATCGACGCCGTTTAGCTGCTGGAGGAATGCAGTACACGGTCTATGAAATTCCGCGAGATGAGGGAAAAGCGGACGCGGACGCCGAGAACAGCCCGCAAACCCTTGCCAGTCATCCACTTGCCGCAAATCAGGAAGTGGGTACTGAGCCACTTCCCGAAAAGCGGCAAGTGGAAGCCAGTCATCCACTTCCCGAAAAGCCACTTTTGGAAAAGCCACTTTTGGGTAATCAGACACTAGTAAAGACTGAAGTAGTAGTAAGAAAAGAAAAAGCAGAAAAACCGGATTCGCTTCGCGTTATGGAGAAGAGGAGTCGAGGCAAGAAACTTCCGCTCCAAGCGTTCATCGCGGGATGCAGAGAGGCAGGCGAAAAGGTAATTCCCGACGCTGACCCGGTCTTCGCATATGCGGACACGATCGGTTTGCCCTACGACATGGTGTCGCTCTGCTGGAAGGTTTTTCGTGAAAAGCACGTCAACGACGACAGCAAACGATACGTCGATTGGCGAGCCCATTTTCGCAACGCGGTTCGAGGCGCCTGGTACGGGCTGTGGCGCATCGATGCCGGCTCGAACGAATACAAGCTCACCACCGCCGGCGAGCAGGCACGACGGATCTACGAGAGGACAGCAGCATGAACGCCCCACACGAATTCAACGAAATCCATGCTCAGGCGCTCGTCGCGGTGGAGATGGAGCAATCCGTTCTCGGCGGCCTGCTGGTCGACAACGACGCGATCGACCGTATCGGCTCTTTGCGCGGGGAGCACTTTTCGCGCGCGGACCACCGCATCATCTTCGAGTCGATCAAGCGAATGATCGGCGACGGCGTGACGGCCGACGTTATTACCGTGCTCGAGCAACTTCGGACGATCGGAAAGGAAGACGTCGCCGGCGGCCTGCCTTACCTAAACGCGCTCGCGCAGAACACGCCGGGCGCAGCGAACATCGCCCGATATGCTGAAGGTGTCGTCGACCGGTGGCGCCTGCGTCAGATGATGGCCGCGGCTGACGAGGTCCGCGCGGAGGTAATGAACAGGAACGGCGCGAGCGTCGGCGACATCCTCGGCAGTGCACAGGCCAAGTTCGAACGCATGGCGGACACGCGCGGCACGGAGCCACGCCTGCTTGGGGAGTACTTCGGTGAGCTTGTGCAGGAGCTCGACGCACAATACGCCGGCCGCTCGACGGTCAAGGCAACGCCGACGGGTTACACGGATCTTGATGCCAAGCTTGACGGCGGCATGTTCGATGGCGATCTTGTCATCGTCGCGGGCCGTCCGTCTATGGGGAAGACGGCCTTCGCAATGGGCATCGCCGAACACGTCTCCTGCCATGCCCCGGCGGTCTTTTTCTCGATGGAAATGGGTGCCCAGCAACTCGCCATGCGTCACGGCGCACGCTCAGGCGGCATTCCGATGGGCAGATTGAAAGATGGCAAGCGTCTGCATGACGCTGATTGGGCAGGCATCACACGCGCCGCCGAACGTGCTGCAAGCGCGAAGCTTTTCATCGACGATCGCTCGGGCCTTTCGCTCTTCGAGGTCCAGAACGCCGCGCGCCGCATCAAGCGCCTGCACGGGCTCGGCCTCGTCGTCATCGACTATCTCGGCCTCATGACCGGCGGCGATGGCGACAACCGCACACAGCAGATCGGCAGCATCACGCGGGGCCTGAAGGGCTTGGCGAAACAGCTCGGCTGCCCGATCGTCCTCCTCGCGCAGCTCAATCGCGGCCTCACAAACCGGCCGGACAAGCGCCCGAACATGTCGGATTTGCGCGACTCGGGCGAAATCGAGCAGGACGCAGACACGATTCTCTTCATCTATCGCGACGAGGTCTATCACGCCGACACGCGGGCGAAGGGCGTCGCAGAAATCATCATCGGCAAGCAGCGTAACGGCGCGCTGGGAAAGGTGGGGCTGGCGTACACGGCGGAGCTCACGCGATTCGCCGATCTTCCTCCCGGCGCGCTCTGGGAAGACCTCTCCGACCGGCGCTCCAGCTTCCGCCCGCGCGGCGGCTTCGACGAATAACTGATGAGGTGAACCATGATCGATGCATTGGTGGGCGGAAGGCTGTGGAAACAGGCCGAAGAGCGGCGCAGCCAGAACGGCAATACGTACGTGCTTGCCAAGGTCCGCGCGGCCGATGGTGAAGGCGAGAGCATGTTCATCAGCGTCATTGCTTTCGACCAAGCGGCGCAGGACGCTCTGCTCGCGCTCGAGGACGGCGATAGCGTTTCGCTGGCCGGTCCGCTGAAGATCGGGACGTACGTCGGTCGCGAAGGCACCAAGGCGAGCGTCAGCATGACCGCGCAGCGCGTTTTGACCTCCTACCATGTCCAGCGCAAGCGAAAGGCTGTGGTGGGCTCTGGTGATGCCAGGGAGGCATCCGAGAACTGGTGCGAGGATGCCTTTCCGGGTGCGATTTAACGCGCCCATGTGAATTTTTCAGAGGGAATGCAGGGATATGAGCAGCAGCCACTTCAAAAAAGGCCAGAGCGGTAACCCAGCGGGGAAACCGAAAGGGGCGCGCGACAAGCGCACGGCTCTACGCGAACTGCTGCAGCCGCACGCGGCCGATCTTGTGAAAAAGGCCGTTGAACTCGCGAAGGCCGGCGATACAACCGCGCTTCGCATCTGCATCGATCGGTGCATCCCGGCGATGAAGGCGAAGGACGAGCCGGTCGAACTGCCCGCGCTGACCGGTTCACTGGCGGAGCAAGGCGACGCGGTCATGCGTGCGATGGCGGCCGGCGCGATCACGCCGGATCAAGCGCAAGCGGTCATGCAGGTACTGGCGGCACAGGTGAGGATCATCGAGGCCGACGACCTTGAGAAGCGAATTGCGGCCCTAGAGGGAAAAGAGAATGGCGACCAGCAATCTCCGGGCGCGCGTTGAACGTTTGGAGCGTCAGCAAGGGCCTAGCGCGATAGATCCCTTGATCGTGGTGATTCGCTGTTTCGGCGAGCTAGAGCACGGGGCAGGAATTTCGGTCGACGGTGAGTTTTACGCTTGCCCGCCGGGGGTAGATGAACATGAGCATAAGAGGGCAGTGGCCCGCGAGGTGAATCCAAATAATTCGCGGACGCTGATTGTTCTGATATGGACCGAACCATCGGATCTCTTATGAGCGGGCCATCACATTCAGCACTTTGGCTTTTGGAGCGACAGAACGCTGACGGCGGAATCGTCGATGATCCGCTCCTCGTCCTTCCTTTGAGTGACCTCGTCTCGCGTATTCGAGTGTTGGAAGCCAAGCTCGAACGATTCGAGCGCGCAGCGTCGCTATCAAACGCATTGATGTCGTCGCGATCGATCCCGGCCCGGCGCATTGGCCGACCTACCGATCCAGATCTACGCGGCAAACAAATTGCGTGGGCGCTCGCATCTGCGCCTGGCGGATCCATCGAACAGTGGATCAAGGCGAACCGCATTGGAATGCGACCCATAGGACGAATTCGAGATAGCGCTCATTCGCGGATTCGCACGTTCGTGTTCGCGTCGTTTGATGAGCATGAGAGGTTGACTGGGAACGCTGTTTCCGTCGGGCGCCGAGAACAGATCACCACAAGACTCAACAATTATGCGAAGGCGGGACGATCTCTTCTCAAGCTAGGCGTTCCACCGACGCTTCACTGTTTGATCGAAGCGGAGCGCTGATTCGCACGAAGGCAGAAAATTCGGCCGCTCTTTTCTGCCCGGATCAAATTGGAGCGTCCTCGTAGACTGAATTCATCATCCATCAACGAGGATTTCTTCATGCAAACCATCGAAGAAGCGCGTCAGCAGCAACTGGTCAACATCGTCGAGATGGCCGGCGCTCGCCTGCGGTCCATGTTCGCCACCATCGTCCAATCGTCCGAACGAGCGGCCGCAGGCCATCAGGTCGAAGCCGATCTTCGCATTGTCGGCGCTGACATTGTGCAAATCCATGACTGGATGAGCCATCAATTGGCGGAGGCGATGTCTGACACGCCGCTTGAGTCCGCCTCCGGGGCTGCGCTGATCGTTGCGATGGGCATTCCTGAGCCGATCGAAATTTCCCACGTCAAACACTAATCGGGAGGGAGCATGGCCGACTCGTCCTATCCATTTGTGGCGCCCCAGTTTCGGGGAACGCCTATCTGATTCAGCGGCAGCAGGCGCTTGCCAATGCCCTCGCACAAAATGCGATGCAGGGGCAGCCACAGCCGCAGATGGTTGGCTCTGGTGGATCGCAGAACTATCAGGTCATGCCGCATACGTCAGCTCTCGCACCCGTTGCGCAGGTCGCACAAGGATTCTTGGCGCATGCGTTGGCGCAACGCGCGGCGCAAGGTCAAAATCAACTCGGCCAGCAGCAGATGGACTGGGCGACCGGGGACAACGCGCCGCAACAGCTCGGACTGGGCGCGCTCAGCAACGCACTCGGATCGTCTGGAGCGCAGCCCCCTCTTCAGCAGCCCCCAGCAGGGCAACCCGGCGCAACAGCCGGGACTGCTGGGGGGTATGACGCCGTTTCTGGGGATGCAGGGCTTTCTGACCAGTTGAGCCAGCAACCGCGGCAGCAGGGCGCGCTCGCTCCGGGGGGGCCGCTCAATCCGCTCGGGATTCCGACTCGACAGGCCGCGATGTTGTTCTTCGGCAATCAAGGCAAGTATTGGGATCTGCAGTCGCAAGCGTACAAGCCGGCTGAGATCGTCTCGCAGATTCGCGCCGCCGGAATCGATCCGAACAGCATGCTCGGCCGGCAAATCGCTCAGCAGTCCCTCGCTAAAGCGAACTACATCGCGCCCATTTCGGCACGTCCGGGCGGCGCGCTGATGATGCCGGACGGTAGCACGCGTTACACGCTGCCCGCGCCTCAAGCAGGCGGCATGTGGGCCACCAATTCGGATGGCTCGCTGAAGCTCAATCAGGCCGGCCAGCCGTATCAGATTGGCATCGGTGGAGCAGCGCAGATCGAGGGTGGCATGATGGCCGCCAAAGCCGCTGGCGAAGGCTCAGTATTGCCGTATTCCGGGTTCGATATGCAAGGCAACCCACTGCCTGTCACGAACCGCACCGCAGCCGCGACGCAGGCCAATGGCACGCCGCTCCCGCTGCGCAACAACAATCCAGGCGCCGTCTCGCCGGGCGGTTCAGTCGCGCAATATCCCGACATGCAGACGGGCCTTGCCGCGATGGACAAGAATCTTGCGGGTTACGCCGGTCAGTCCGGAACGGGCACGCTCGGCGGGGTCATCACGAAGTGGGTCGGCTCGCCACCGAACGCGCCCGCTTATATCAAGGACGTGTCGACGCGCCTCGGCATCGGACCGAACACGCCTGTGGACCTGACGAATCCGGCTCAACGCCAGGCGATCGCCACGGCCATCATGCTTCACGAGAACGGTCCGTCGAACGTCTTCGCACCGTCGCAGATGGGCCGCGCGTCACAGCCGTCGCAGGCTCCGGTGCCGTCGTCACAGCCGACGAGCGGCGCGATCTACGCGCAGCCTCAGCCGGGGTTCAATCAAGGTCAGACGGACCTTCAGACCGACCTGACGAAGAAATGGGGGACGCTGAACGAGGCGAATTCGCAAGCGCAGAACACGATCTCGTACCTGCAGAACATCAAGGGCCTTGCAGGTAGGGCCACGACGGGTCAACAGGCAGATCGGATCAACTATGTGAACGGCCTGCTCGCGCTTGCTGGCAGCGAGAGGGCGAACGACGCCGTGACCGCGAATAACCTGCTCGACAAGTACAGCAATCAGATCGTCGCCCGGCTCGGTCAGGGCGGCCTCGGCACCGATGCCGCGCGGTCGATTCTCGCCTCGGCCTACCCGAACGCCCATATGACCAAGGAAGCTATCAACGAGGCGACGGATAACCTTGTTGGTGCTCAACAGATGACACAGGCGAAGGCACGTCTATTGCAGCCTCTCTACAACGCGCGGGACACGAAGGCCTACAACGACAAAGAGATGATATTCGATCAGAACGCCGACCCGCGCATCTGGCAGTTCCAGAACATGAATCAGCAGCAGCGGCAGGCATTCAAGGCCAGCATGACGTCCGACGAGCAGCAGCAGTTCGGAAAACAGATTCGCGCGTTGGTCGGATTGGGGGTACTCAAATGAGCCTCGCTGACGATTTCGACTCGATCCAGGTCAAGGGCACGCAGGGCGCGCCCGCGCAAGGCTTGGCTTCGCAATGGGATGCCACGCCCACGACGCCAGTTGCCGCGCCGCAATCGCAGACATCGCAGCCTTCGTTCGTGGATCAACTCGGCCGACAACTCGGACTGACCGCGCGCGCGGGCGTGAGCGGCATCACAGCGCTTCCGGCGATGGTCGGGAATGCTCTGAACTCTGGCGTCAATTTAGGGATTCGTGGTGTGAACGCACTCGGAGCGCATATCCCGGAACTCTCGATGCCTTCCGACGCGATCCAACAGGGAATGAATGCGGTCGGCTTGCCACAACCGCAGACGCCGACCGAACGCATTGTTCAAAACGCTGCAGCTGGCATGGCGAGTGTGCCGACCTCGATGGGGATGGGCGGTGTGCTGTCCCGGTCCGCGTCACCGGTAGCGTCGGCAATCGGAAGCGGGCTCCAGATCTCTCCCGGCATGCAACTGTTCGGTTCGGCTGGCGCCGGAGCTGGTTCGCAAGGGGCTGCGGAGCTGGGCCTGAATCCCGCATGGCAAGTCGCTGGCAGCGTTCTCGGCGGCGCAACAGGTGTTGGCGCAGGGTCTGCATTGACCGCAACGGCACGCGCATTTGGCAACGTGGCCGGCCGGCTTACCGCGCCGCCGATGAGTCCTTCTGCTGCGGCAACTAAGGCTGATATCGGTGTCGATCGCGCCGTGTCGGACCTCGGCCCGCAAGGCGGCGCACTCTTTACCCCGACCGAGATCGATCCCTTGAAGCAACAGGTCGCGGCGCAGATTCAACAGAATCCGGGCGTGAGTCCGGTTGCTGCGGTGCGCTCGCAAGACTTCCGGAATCTCGGCATGCAGCCGACGCTCGGGCAGATCACGCGCGATCCGATGCAATATGCGCAGGAAATGAATATTCGAGGCATCCCGGAGGTGGGGGCCCCTCTTACGCAGCGTTTCAACACGCAGAATACGCAGCTTCAACAGAACTTGTTCGGGCTCGCCGGGCGGCCGTCCGATGCCTACACGGCCGGGACGCAGCTTCAGACGACGCTGAAATCCATCGACGACCAGATGGCATCGAACGTCCGGGCCGCGTATGACGCAGCTCGCGCATCGAGCGGCAAGAACCTAGACGTTCCTCTCTCGGGCGTCGCGCAGGACTATGCGCAGGTTCTAAACGACTTCGGCGACAAGGTGCCGAGCGGCGTTCGGAACAACTTCAACCAGCTCGGGCTGATGGGCGGCACGCAGCAGAAGACATTCACCATCGAGAACGCCGAAAACCTGCTGAAGGTCATCAACGCGAACCAGAGCAACGATCCGGCGACGAATGCGGCCCTCGCGACGCTACGAACAAGCGTGAAGAACGCGGTTCTTTCTGCAGATGACAAAGGAGGCGTTTTCGCGCCGGCCCGTCAACTCGCTGCACAGCGATTCGCCCTGCAGGATTCGGTACCCGCTTTGGAAGCTGCCTCGAACGGCTCTGTCGCGCCGGATGACTTTGTGCGTCGCTTTGTGCTCAATGGCAAGACGAACGATGTGCTGTCGCTCGCGGATTTACTGAAGCAACACAATCAGTCGAATACGCTTCAGGAGATGCGCAATCAGGTTGGCGGTCAACTGTCCCAGGCGGGGTTTGGCGCAAACCCGGCCGGCGACGCGAAATTTGGGCCGGTGCCCTATGCGAACGCGCTACGCAATATGGGCGACACGAAGCTTGGCGCCTTCTACTCGCCCAACGAGATCGCCCAACTGCACACTATCGGGCGAGTCGGCGGCTACATGAACAGCTTCCCGAGTGCGGCGCCGGTTAATACGTCGAACACGGCCTCGGCTCTCGCTTCAGTCTTGGGCACAGGTGTGAAGAAGATCCCGTACGTTGGGCCGCTAATCCAAGGCGCGCAGAACCGGATGTTCGTCACGCGGGCGCTTGCCGCAGCGCTGAGCAATGCGCCTGCGACTCCGACGCCGAGTTATCCGATACCGACTGCGGCTCTAGCGAATGCTCTTGCGCGCGCGCAGGCGACGAATGGCTCCAACGGCTCCCCGTAATGCGTGATAGATGGCGATCGAGCCAATCGGAGCCAGAGCGACGATCGCGAGATGCAGGTTCATGCAGTTCTCCAGCCCCCGCCGCGCGCGGGGTTTTTCGTTATGGGCATCGGACCATGCAGTTTACGGCCATTGTCTGCGCGCTTCTCTTAATTCCCGCCGATTGTGAGGCCAGCGTCTCGGAGCGCGCCGGCTTCATGTCGACAGGGGTTCATGGTTTCCACCGATCAAGCCGTTTCCGCTATGTGCCGACATCGCGTCTGTCGCTGATGCCAGCGGCGCGATCGCTCAACAGGGGAGAATTCATGAAGAGAATCATCGCCGCGCTAATCTGCGCGTCTTTCATCGTTCCAGCTATCGCGGAGGCGCGTGGCGGCCACTATGCCGGCGGTCACGGCTCATCGCACAAGGGCGGCCACTACAAAAACGCGCGCACGGGCGACCACTACGAGAAGCGGCACTGAACTCGCGCCGCGGCGGCACGCGCCGAAGCGTTTCTCTGATCGAAATTCAAAAAATCAGAGATCTGTGTTGTCAGTTAGAGAGCATATGGCGAAGATACGCGGGAGCGCAGTACATCGCGCTCGCCCTCTCAAATTTTGGCCCGTCCTCGCGACGGGCTTTTCTTTGGATTGCAGCGCCGTCGCCGTGACATCGAGATAAATGCGTCTGCATGTTCGGGCTCACCGGGTGTTCGCACTGCCCGGATAGACTGGCACGTCAGTGCGTAGCCCCCAGGCGCCTGACAACCGGAGAAAAATTGCAGTGGTACGATGCGCGAATCCGTGAATCGCCGCTCCGAGGGAGGGACCAATGACCGATCAGGAAGTATTCGCAGCGCTTCGCGTCATGGCGCGGACGCATCGGCCACCGGTGACGCTTGAGGAAGCGCTCCACAAGCACGTGCAGGCGCTGGCCTCCCTGCAGGGGAGGATCGACGATGACCTCTACGGAAAGCTCGTCGACGTGGGCGTGATGCTGTGCGGAGTCTACGATCGCTGCGCCGCCGAGCACGATCATCCGTTGCACGCGCTGATCGAGTCGGCGAACGAGCCACGCGCGGCTTCAGATCGGCCGTAGCTCTCCGCCGCTCGTCATCCCTTGGCCCGGCCGCAACGTGAATGCCGCTGTCCGGAGAGCGACCGCGAGTATCGTTCTCTCCAGCGCTTTCGTTGCCCGAGACCAATCCCGCCGAACGAGTGCGATTCCTGTGCCATCTTACTGAACTCGCGGCCTCGGAAGACGAGGCCAGTCAGCATGTTCGTTCCAGATCTCAGGCCGGCGATGATTTTTGTGATCGAGATAGTACCGGTAATCCTCGATGTAGCCGATGCGGTCCTGATCGAGGTAACCGTTTCTTTCCAACCATTCGCGGAGTTCGTCGGGCGTTGGCCGATTCTCGTTGAATGCACGGCGCCTAAGTTCTTTCCATTGGCCTATCGCAGGCTCGGACAGTCCTTCCGGCACCATGCTATTTCCGAGTATGCCGAACACATAATCGTTAAGCACCCATTTGTGCCACTCCTCAAGTACGTCCGGAAATTCGCTTTCAGGAACGTGGGCCGATCGGAGAAGCTGGAGCGTGCGCTCGCGAATTTGCTCCTCTTCGGCCGGAGGAAATCCACCAATTCTGGCGCTCCGCTTCACAAACGAAAGGCTGATCTTCGCCAGATGCTTTGCAAGGAGTTGCATTTCTGTGACTGTTGCTCGGGCTTCCTCCACTGCACGCCGCGCCTCGAACTCAATGCCGCTTGTGCTCGCTTTTAGCCTGTCGATACGCTCGACATTCGCCGCGAAGAGTGTTGCCACAAAGATCCACATACCGGGCCAAAGAAGCGCGTCGTTACGAAAGAGCGCTGCGACGACCGATAAACCGGCGCACGCCGCTCCAAAAGGAACCAACCATCCGGGCGCTTTCCAATTCATCGCCACTTCTCCACGCGTTATTCCGCCACGCTGGGCGGTGTCACGGGATTCTACCGTTTGGAGCGACAGGTCCGCAGCCGGGCGCAAGCGCCTTCAGTTTTGCTCCGCTTTGCCGATATAGCTCTTAGAAAACCGGAGAAGTTATCGCGGAATACCGAGTTGAAGGACCGCGACTAGCAGAGAGCAGAGGGACCGATGAAAACGTTGCGCACGATACTCGCTGCGGCACTGACAGTGCCGTGTATTTCTCATGGAGCAACGATCGGCAGTTGGATTACCGGATCGACCGAGGATGGCCAGCAGCTATTCGCAGGGTCTGTAAATGAGAGCGGCGGGATGCTGACGAAGGCATGTCGGCCGTCGTCGGGCGTTTGTTACTGGTACCTCATCACGTCGACGATTTGCGATAAAGGGCAGACTACACCCGCGCTATTTTCCACCTCTAAGGGCGCTGTGCCTTTCCAGCTTAGCTGCGAATCCACGATCGTACAGAATGGCAAGACGATGTATCGATCTCTCATTCTTAACCCAGATCTGATGGACTCGATGTTGGAGTCGACGATGCCTCTGGGTATTGCGGTCGCCCTGGAGGATGGAAGATTCGCCGTTTACCGCTTTCCCATGTCGGGTGCGAAGCGTGCGGTTTCGATTCTGATGGAAGGAGCTAGCAAGCTGACTCAGCCGAGTTCTGCAAGCACGAGGGACACCGCGCTTTGATCCTTGCACGGAGGTGCAGGTAGCAGCTATCGTGGTCTCCTTCCTTCGAAGAGGTCGCGATGGCGGCGAAAATCGACAAGAGCAGGCCCGGGTGGCTGGCGCGACTCCTCGTGCAGCAGGAAGAGGATAGGAATCGCGAAATAGCTGAGCGCGCCGGCAAATACGTTCCTAAGCCGAAGAAGGACGGACAGCCAAGGTACGTGCCTCTTCGAGTCTGGGCGGAGATCATGTTCGGTGAACACGCTCCTGGGATCAACACGCTTCGAAAATGGATGCACGAGGGCCGCATCTACCCGCCCCCCAAGAAAATCGGAGGCCGCTATTTCGTCAGCCCGGACGCCGATTACATGGAGTGACGCCAGCGTTGAGCGATCGGCCGCGAACCTCGCAGAATCACGGACGCGTAGCAACGCTCGCTAGGGCTAACGTATTGGCTACGGCTTTCAGGCTTTCAATCGCTGGTGACCTTCCGATCGACCGGGTGCCGCACGCGGTGTCCGCGTATAGGTCCCGGCCGCCGGCAAACTCAGTCGTTTCCAGCATGATCGTGTAGAAGGTCACTGAATCGCGTGGCTCGATCCGGACAGGGAGGTTGCGACCGTCTGCCGTGTGCGAGTCGACGAACACCTTCCGAGCCGAGCCGGCTGTTGTCATACCGAGTTCGTCGATGGTCACCGGAAACGCGCTGAGGTTGAGGACTTCGATCCCAAGCCGCACGGCACGTGGCGCATCGCTTGGGTCAAGGCGGACGTTAGTGTGGGTGGCGACGCCAGTAGACGTTTGATGCATGACCAATGAAGGCGTCACGCGTACCCGTACGCGATCTGTACTGAGTTGACGCCACAGGTTGAAAAAGCCCAGCGCAGCGCCAGTGACCGCTGCACCTGTTGTAAACCAATCGTTGAGAGTCATGCAGATTTTGCTGTGTTGATCAAATGGCACGCGAGATCACGCCGTGCCGCTTCTCAGCTCGATGACTTCCGCGCCAGCCTTCAGGCGGTCGAGGTAGTCCGCCCACTCTTGCATCATGACGCGGCGGTCTTTGATGAACTTCGTCCGGTTGTATGCACGCCCAAGATTGTCGGGCACCGTGTGCGCGAGCTGGTGCTCGATGACCTCCGGCTTTTGACCGAGCTCCTCATGCAGGATCGTCCGCGCCATCGCGCGAAAGCCATGCCCGGTAATCTCCGTGCGCGTGTCGTAGCCCAGGCGCCGCAGCGCGGCGTTCACGGCCGCATCGCTCATTGGACGCTTGTTCGAACGGGCGCCGGGGAACACGTATTGTCCTGAGCCCGTGAGGGCGTAGATCTCGCGCAGGACCGCGACGGCCTGCGTCGACAGCGGGACGAGGTGATCGGTCTTCGTCTTCGTTACGAGGTAGCGCCATTCGCCCTTGTCGAGATCGAACTGCGTCCATTCCGCTTTTCGCAGCTCGCCGGGCCGAACGAACAGCATCGGCGCCAGCTTGAGCGCGCATTGCACTGGGAATGTGCCTTGGAAGCCGTCGAATGCGCGCATCATCTCGCCAACCTTCAAGGGATCGGTGATTGCCGCGAAGTGCGTAGTCTGAGCGGGCGGAATCGCGTCAACCAGATCGCGCGCCGGGTCCGCTTTGCAATACCCCTCCTTGATCGCATACCGGAACACGCGACTGATCTCGCTTCGCACACGGTGCGCCGTGAAGCGCGCGCCGCGGCCGTCGATGCGCTTGAGGACCGACAGTATCTCTGGCGCGTCGATCTCGCTGATAGGGCGCTTCCCGAGCCAAGGAAACACATCGCTCTTGAACCGAGCCATGGTCTTGTCGTACTGGCCGATTTGCACGACGGTCTTGCGTTCTTCCATCCAGCCCTTGGCGACCACCTCGAACGAGTTCGCCGCAGCAATGCGCAGAGCGTGCCGTCCTGCCTTCTTCGCTGCGCTCGGATCGCCGCCGTCTGCTAACAGCTCGCGCGCCTCATCGCGCTTCTTGCGTGCTGCCGCAAGCGACACGTCGGGGTAGACACCCAAGGCGAGCAGCTTCTCCTTGCCCGCCACTCGGTATTTCAGGCGCCAATACCGCTGTCCCGCCGGTGTGATCAGCAAGAAAAGGCCGCCACCATCGAACAGTTTCTGCGCCTTGTCGGTGGGCTTCGTGTTCCGAACAGCGGTATCAGTCAGTGGCATGTTGGGGGTACCCGGGAGCGTAAGAGCGGGGCAGGGCTGCAGATACCCCGAACGATACCCCCAGCTACCCCCAGTTGTCACTAGTGGAACCTAGTGAACTTTGGGAATAAAAAACCCCGCGAGACTTTATCAGGCGGGGTTCTTTTGTGAAACGTGGTTTTCGCTGGGACTTCATTTGGTGCCGGGGACCGGACTCGAACCGGCAAGCCGTTAGGCGGCGGATTTTAAGTCCGCTATGTTTACCAATTTCATCACCCCGGCAGGGCGGACGCGATTCTACCATTGCGCCCACACGCGCCAAAACGCCGTCCGTTCGACAAGCCCGCGACCCTCGCGCATAATCGGCGCACCTTCCAGACGCAACCGCCCGAGCCCGCGATGCGCATCGGCCTCATCTCCGACACCCACAATCTCGTGCGTCCCGAAGCGCTCGACGCCTTGCGCGGCTGCGCGCATATCATCCACGCAGGCGACATCTGCAGGCGCGATGTCCTCGATCTGCTCGCGCCACTCGCGCCGCTCACCGTCGTGCGCGGCAACAACGACATCGATGAGAGTGTCGCGTCGCTGCCGGAACACGCGCGCATCGAACTGGACGGCGCGACGATCCACGTTGTGCACGACATCGCCGATGTGCCGCGCCGGCTCGACGGCATCGATGTCGTCGTGACCGGTCATTCGCACAAACCGCTCATCGAGCGACGCGACGACGTGCTGTTCGTGAATCCCGGCAGCGCGGGGCCGCGCCGCTTCAGATTGCCGATCACGCTCGCGCTGCTCGACATCGACGATGGCAAACCGCAAGCGCGCATCGTCCCGCTCGTGGCATAAAAAAAGCCGGCGCTCACGCACCGGCCTTTCGCCTTCAACAATCTGAACGCTTACGCGCGCACCGTGCCTTCCGGGAACGCATCGTCCATTTCGGCGGCTTCGCGGTGGCCGCGCAGGATCGCGTGCGCTTCCGACTTCGACGCCACCGCCGGCGGCGAGCCCTTCAGCGGCTTCTTCGCCGTCTCGTGCAGCGCGAGCACCGAGACGATGCCGATCAACGACGCGCCCATCAGATAGTACGCGGGCATCATCAGATTGCCGGTCCGGTCGACGAGCCATGCCGTCACGAGCGGCGTCGTGCCGCCGAACAGCGACACCGACACGTTGAAGCCGATCGCGAGCGCGCCGTAGCGGATCTTGGTCGGGAAGAGCGCCGGCAGCGACGACGGCATTACGCCCGTGAACGTCGAGAGCAGCGCGCCGAGAATCATCATGCCCGCGAAAATCGACGGAATCGTGCCCATGCGGATCAGCGAGAGCGCCGGAATCGACAGCACCAGCAGGCCGACGCAGCCCGCGAGCATCACCGGCTTGCGGCCGATCGTGTCCGACAGACGGCCGGCGAACAGCGTCAGCGGCATCATCAGCACCATCACGACGAGCACGATGAACAGGCCATGCGTCTCGTTGAACTTGAGCGTCGCCGACAGATAGCTCGGCAGATACGACAGCGCCATGTAGTCGGTCACGTTGAAGATCAGCACGAGTCCCACGCATTGCAGCAGCGGCTTCCATTGCTGGACGAGCGTCTCGCGGAACTGCTGCTTGGTCGTTTCGTGCGCCACTGCTTCGGCCTTCTCGGCTTCGCGCTGGAACGCCGGCGTCTCTTCGAGCTTCATCCGGATATACAGCCCGATCAGGCCGAGCGGACCCGCGATCATGAACGGAATGCGCCAGCCCCAGGAAAGCAGCGCGCTTTCCGACATCACCGCCGTCAGCACCGCGACCACGCCCGCGCCGAGCACGTAGCCGACCAGCGTGCCGAATTCCAGAAAGCTCGACATGAAGCCGCGCTTCTTGTCCGGCGAGAATTCGGCGATGAAGGTCGCCGCTCCGCCGTACTCGCCGCCGGTGGAAAAGCCCTGCACGAGACGCGCGACGAGCAGCAGCACCGGCGCCATCACGCCGATCGTGTCGTAGCTCGGAATGAGGCCGATACAGAAGGTGCCGACGGCCATCATGATCATCGTCATCGCGAGCACGCGCTTGCGGCCGATGCGGTCGCCGAGCGGGCCGAACACCATGCCGCCGATCGGGCGCACGAGGAATGCGGCCGCGAACGTGCCGAAGGTCGCCAGCAACTGCGCGGCGGGACTGCTCGACGGGAAAAAGACCTTGCCGAGCGTCACGGCGATGTAGCTGTAGACGCCGAAGTCGAACCATTCCATCGCGTTACCGATGGCCATGGCGCCGACGGCGCGCTTCAGCAGGGACTGATCGACGATGGTGATGTCGTCAAGGGTGAGATCGGACTTCTGACTCGATGTATCGCGTTTGCGCCAAAGGCCCTCTTGAAGGGTGGACATAGTTCGAAAAGCTCCGTGTTCAATCCCGAAGACTCGCGCGGAGCTTCGGGCGCGCGGTCCGGAGACCACGCGTATTGCCGGGACAGTGCAGTTTCGCGACGGCGCCGCGATGCTTCGGGACGCGGGCGAAATGGCTCCGCGCAGCATCCTAATGAAGCGGATGCTGAAGACTCGATAGCAAAAGCGGTGCCGGTGCTTCGCGGTGGGTCGCGAAAATGCACTCGGGATGAAACAAACGAATTTGACGTGCGGACGGCGAACTCAACGGGAATCCGGAGCTGCCGCGGGTGGGCCGCGACGTCGGCGAAAAAACAACCTGAGACGAAAAAGGCCGGCGTGAGTCTGGCAGAACCAGCTAAAAAACCGACGCGCCTCTTTGTATGAAAACTGTCACTACCACGCCGGTTCCGAGTGAAGATGCGCCGGACTCAAGCGTGTGAATGATGGTGAATTGCTGTTGATAACGAGAAGATGATAACACGATGCCAGACGATCTGCAAACCGACCGTTTCGACCGGGCCCGGCTGGCACGCCTGATCCCTTGCTGGGCATAGGATTGCGCCGAATGAATTCTTATTCGTCTGATGTTCCAAATCGATCATTTTTGAGTGTTTCGACGGCCGTGCGGGCAATAAAAAACCGGCCGCGTGGGCCGGTTCTTGCAGACGTTCGGGCGCAGTTTTTCAGCTCTGCGGCGGCACGTAGCCGGTGGCCGTATCGGCGCCTTCGCCGAAGAAATACTTTTCGGTCTGCTTGAGCAGATATTGCCGCGCGCGCGGATCGGCCATGTTCAGGCGGTTCTCGTTGATGAGCATCGTCTGCTGCTTGAGCCAGCCTTGCCACGCTTCCTTCGAGATCGTCTCGTAAATGCGCTTGCCGAGTTCGCCCGGCAGCGGCGGAAAATCCAGTCCTTCGGCTTCCTTGCCGAGCTTTGCGCATTGAACCATTCGGGCCATCGTGAGTTTCTCCTGTATCGGGGTAGCGAGACGCGCGCGTGTCAGAACGGCCGCGCGTCCGGAATAGGGTTCAAAGCTGTTTCATCAGCACGAGCGACTTGCGCTGCCAGTTATAGAGGCGCCGGCGGTCTTCGGGTAAATCGTCCACGGTGACCTTCACGAAGCCGCGCTTGAGGAACCAGTGCTCCGTGCGCGTCGTCAGCACGAAGATGCGCGTGAGGCCGCGCGCGCGGGCGCGCTGCTCGATGCGCTTGAGCAGGCGCTCGCCGTCGCCGGAACCTTGCGCTTCGGGCGCGACCGTGAGGCACGCCATTTCGCCGATGCGCTCCTGCGTGTACGGATAGAGCGCTGCGCAGCCGAACAGCACGCCATCGTGCTCGATGACCGAAAAATGATCGATATCGCGCTCGATCTGATGCCGCCCGCGCCGCACGAGCGTGCCGTCGGATTCGAGCGGTTCGATCAGCGTGAGAATGCCGCCGACGTCGTCCGGCGTCGCTTCGCGCAGGCTTTCGAGGTTCTCGTACGAGATCATCGTGCCGACGCCGTCGTGCAGGAACAGTTCGAGCAGCACGCTGCCGTCGAGCGAATACGGAATGATGTGACCGCGCGCCACGCCGCCGCGACACGCGCGCACCGTGTGTTTCAGATAGAACGCCGTGTCGCCCTGCAGCTCGCCGCTTTCCTGCAGGCGATAGGCGTCGTCGAGCGACAGTTCCCGGATAAGTTCGTTTTCCGAATCCACCAGGCCGGGAATTTCCGTCACGAAAATGATCTTGTCGGCGCGCAGCGCGATGGCCGCGGCGGAGGCGACATCTTCCATCGACAGATTGAACGCCTCGCCGGTCGGTGAAAAGCCGAGCGAGGACAGCAGCACGAGCTTGTTCGATGCGAGCGACTGGCGGATCGAGTCGCCGTCGATCTTGCGCACGACGCCCGTGTGCTGGAAATCGACGCCGTCGAGAATGCCGACCGGCCGCGCCGTCACGAAATTGCCCGATACGACGCTGATGTGCGCATGCGCCATCGGCGTGTTCGGCAGGCCCTGGCTGATCGCGGCTTCGATGTCGAGGCGCACTTCGCCGGCGGCTTCCTTCGCGGATTCGAGCGCGCGGGCGTCGGTGATGCGCAGGCCGTGCGAAAACGACGATTCGACGCCGTGCAGGCTCAGTTGCTCGTCGAGCTGCGGACGCGAGCCGTGCACGAGCACGACGTGAATGCCCATGGCGTGCAGCAGGCCGACGTCCTGCACGAGCGCGTTCAGGCGTCCTTCCTGCACGAGTTCCCCGCCGAAAGCGACGACGAACGTCTTGTTCCGGAACGCATGAATATAGGGCGCGACGGAACGCATCCAGTCGACGAACTGGGCGTGGGGATTCGCCGCTTCGGGCTCGGCTGGAGCCGTCGGCGACGCCGCCTGCGAGGCGATCGTGAGGTCGGTTTGAGAATTCATCCCGGGATTATAATGCGACGCTATGCCGAATGTTTCTCGTCCCTCGCGTCCCGATCAGGCGGGCAAGTCCCAGTCCGCCGATAAATCCCTCGATCCTCAGGAGCAGTTGCGACAACTGCGTGAAAATCTGCTGCGCGAAGCGCGGGAGGGCGCGGGTGCATCCGGCGATTCCGCCGCGTTGAGCAAAAAGGAACTGGCCGCGCGGCGTTTTTCAGGGGCGACGGGAACGGGGAAGGCTGCGGCTTCCGCGCAACAAAAGGTTCCGGCCGCGCCGAAACAGGCGGCCGTGGCGCCGACGACGCGACCTTCGCCGAAAACCGTCGATTCGACGCCCGACGTAACACGCGACGCGCCGCAGAAGACGCCGCCGCCGGCGCGCGAATCCGAACGCGCAACGATGCGCGAGCCGCGTCTCGAAACGAAACGCTCCGCGCCGTCTCCGGTCAGGCGCGACGACGCGCGCCGCGAGCAAGCCAATCGCCCGTCGCGTGACGCAAAGCCCGCGGCGCGGCCGGAAGGCACTGCGCGCGCAGAGAAGCCCGCGGCCCGACCGGAACGCGAAGCGCACGCGCGCAAACCGGCCGCACAGCCGGAACGCGATACGCGCGCAGACAAGCCCGCCGGGCGGCCGGAACGCGAAGCGCAAGCAAGCAAGCCCACCGCCCGACCGGAACGCGAACGCGAAACGCAGGCGAACAAACCCGCCGAGCCGCGCCAGCACGAAGCCCGGCGCACGCCCGAGGCGCGCGAACCACGCGAACGCGAGCCGCGCCCGCCACGTCCGCCGCGCGAGGCGCGCATCGTCACGCCCAATCCCGTTCCGCCGATCACGTTTCCCGAGGCGCTGCCCGTCTCCGGCCGACGCGAGGAAATCGCCCGCGCGATCGCGGCGAATCAGGTCGTGATCGTCAGCGGCGAAACCGGCTCGGGCAAGACCACCCAGTTGCCGAAAATCTGCCTCGCGCTCGGGCGCGGCGTCGGCGCGGGCGGCAGCGGGTTGATCGGGCATACGCAGCCGCGACGGATCGCGGCATCGGCGACGGGCCGGCGCATCGCGGAGGAACTGGGCACGCCGTTCGGCGAAGTCGTGGGCTACAAGGTGCGCTTCACGGACAATCTCGCGCCGGGCGCGTCGGTGAAGCTGATGACCGACGGCATCCTGCTCGCGGAAACGCAGACCGATCCGCTGCTCAAGGCCTACGACACGATCATCATCGACGAGGCGCACGAACGCAGCCTCAACATCGACTTTCTGCTCGGCTATCTGAAGGAAATCCTGCCGAAGCGTCCCGATCTGAAGCTGATCGTCACGTCCGCGACCATCGACGCCGAGCGTTTCGCGCGCCATTTCGGCAGCGACGAAAAACCCGCGCCGGTCATCGAAGTGAGCGGCCGGCTCTATCCGGTCGAAGTGCGCTACCGGCCGGTGCAGGAGGACAGCGTCGCCGTCAAATCCGCGCAAGGCACGCTGCCCAAAAGGAACGACCGGAGCGATCGCAAGACCGACCGCGATCTGATGGAAGCCATCGTCGATGCCGTCGACGAACTGTGCCGCGTCGGCCCCGGCGATGTGCTCGTGTTCCTGCCGGGCGAGCGCGAAATCCGCGACGCCGCCGAGGCGCTTCGCAAGCATCATCCGCCGCACACGGAAATTCTGCCGCTCTTCGCGCGTCTCTCGGCGCAGGAGCAGGAGCGCGTGTTCAGGCCGTCGAACGCGCGGCGCATCGTGCTTGCGACCAATGTCGCGGAAACGTCGCTGACGGTGCCGGGCATCCGCTATGTCGTCGATACCGGCATGGCGCGCGTGAAGCGCTATTCGTATCGAAACAAGGTCGAACAGTTGCAGATCGAATCGATCTCGCAGGCGGCGGCGAATCAGCGCGCGGGCCGCTGCGGGCGCGTCGCGGACGGCGTGTGCATCCGTCTCTACGACGAAGCGGATTTTCAGTCGCGCGTGCGCTTCACCGATCCGGAAATCCTGCGCTCGTCGCTCGCGTCGGTCATTTTGCGGATGAAGTCGCTGCATCTGACGGCGATCGAAACGTTCCCGTTCATCGAGCCGCCGCCGGGCCGCGCGATCGCGGACGGCTATCAGCTGCTGAACGAACTCGGCGCCGTCGACGACGACAACGCGCTCACGCCGCTCGGCCGCGAACTCGCGCGCCTGCCGCTCGATCCGCGCGTCGGACGCATGATTCTCGCCGCGCGCGATCATCATGCGCTGAAGGAAGTGCTGATCATCGCCTCGGCGGTGTCGGTGCAGGATCCGCGCGACCGGCCGGTGGAGGCGCAGGAGCAGGCGGATCAGGCGCATCGACAGTTCGTCGACGAGCGCTCCGAATTCCTGCAATGGACGCGCATCTGGAAGTGGTTCGAGGAAGCCGTCGCCCACAAGAAATCGAACAAGCAGCTCGCCGATGCCTGCCGCGCGAATTTCCTCTCGCATCTGCGGTTGCGCGAATGGCGCGACGTGCACTCGCAATTGCTGACGGTCGTGCGCGAGCACGGCTGGCGCCTGAACGAGTCGGATGCGACCTTCGAACAGGTGCATCTGTCGCTTCTGACGGGTCTGCTCGGCAATGTCGGACTGAAAGCCGACGACGAGCCGCATTATCTCGGCGCGCGCGGCATCAAGTTCCACCTGTGGCCCGGTTCGGCGCTGCTGAAGAAAGCGGGGCGCTGGGTGATGGCGGGCGAACTCGTCGAAACGAGCCGTCTGTACGCGCGCACGATCGCGAAAATAGAGCCGGAATGGCTCGAAACGGTGGGCGCGCACTTGCTGAAGCAGTCGCTCTCCGACGCGCATTGGGAGAAAAAGGCCGCGCAGGTCGTCGCCTTCGAACGCGCGACGCTTTACGGCCTGACCGTCTACGCACGCCGGCGCGTGAGTTTCGGCAAGCAGGATCCGAAGTACGCGCGCGAGCTGTTCATTCGCGGCGCGCTCGTCGAGGGCGAGTTCGACACGCGTTTGCCGTTCTTCGCGCACAACCGCAAGCTTGTCGGGGATATCGAGCAACTGGAGCACAAGTCGCGCCGCCAGGACGTGCTCGTCGACGACGAACTGATCTACGGTTTCTACGATTCGCTGATTCCCGCAGGCATCTGGACCGGCACGGACTTCGAGCGCTGGTATCGCAATGAACAGAAGAAGGGCGGCAACGAAAAGCTGCTGTTCCTTTCGCGCGACGACCTGATGCGCCACGAAGCCGCCGGCGTCACCACCGATCTGTTCCCGAAGCGCATGACGATGTCGGGCATCGAGATGTCGCTCACGTATCACTTCGAACCGGGCGCGCCGCGCGACGGCGTCACGCTCGCGGTGCCGCTGTACGGGCTGAATCAGATCGATGCGCGGCGCATCGAGTGGCTCGTGCCGGGCATGATCAAGGAAAAGGCGCAGCTTCTGCTCAAGTCGCTGCCGCAAAAGCTGCGCCGCCATGTCGTGCCGTTGCCGGAATACGCGGCGGCTTTCGCCGGGCGTCACGGCGGGCCGAAATTCGGCGCGGGTGCGCTGGTCGATTCGCTCATCGCCGATATTCGCGAGCAGACGCAAATCGCCGTGAAAAGCGCGGATTTCAAGCTCGAAACGCTGCCCGCGCACCTTTTCATGAATTTCAAGGTGATCGACGAGCACGGCCGCCAGCTCGCGATGGGCCGCAATCTCGCGCAACTTCGCGCCGAACTGGGCGGCCAGGCGCAACAGCACTTCCAGAAGCTGACGGCGAGCGCCGCGCTCGATGCGCTTTCCGGCGAATCGAACGCGCCGCCTCCGCAACCGTCCGGCGAGGGAACCGCCCTCTACGAAAACCTGACGACCTGGAACTTCGGCAAGCTGCCCGAGCTGCTCGAAATCCGTCGCCGCGGGCAGACGCTGTTCGGCTATCCGGCGCTCGTCGATCGCGGTACGCATTGCGACGTCGAAGTGTTCGATTCGCCCGAGGAAGCGGCGCGCATCCATCGCGCGGGCTTGCGGCGCCTGTTCGCGCTGCAGCTGCGCGAGCCGATCCGCTATCTGGAGAAAAATCTGCCCGGCCTGCGCGAAATGTCGATGCAGTACATGGCGCTCGGCACCGCCGAGGAATTGCGCGATCAGATTGTCGAGACGGCGCTCGATCGCGCGTGTCTGCAAGACCCGCTTCCCGATGACGACGCCACGTTCCACGCCCGCCGCGACGCCGCGAAAGGGCGCCTCACGCTGCTCGCGCAGGAAATCGCGCGGCTCGTCGGCGCGATCCTGACCGAATACGCCGCGCTCGCGAAAAAGCTCGCGCAGGCGAAGATTTTCGCCGCGGCCTACGCGGACATGCAGACGCAATTGAACGCGCTGATCGGCAAACGCTTCGTGATCGATACGCCTTACGCGCAGCTCGCGCATTTTCCGCGTTATCTGAAGTCGATCGCCTTGCGCATCGACAAGCTCAAGGCCGATCCCGCCCGCGACGCCCGCCTGCTCGCCGACCTGCTGCCGCTCGCGCAGCATTATCAGCGGGCGCTGTCGCAGCGCGGCGGCGTCGCCGATGCGCGGCTGGCGGAGTATCGCTGGCTGCTGGAGGAGTTGCGCGTCTCGCTGTTCGCGCAGGAATTGCGCACGCCGATGCCGGTTTCGGTCAAGCGTCTGCACAAGGTCTGGGAGTCGATGCAGCGCTAGGCGGCGGCTGAAATCCGCCGTTTCTTGCGCCGATGCAGCGTATTGCGCAAAAACACGCGTAGGGTCAACGCGCCGGCGAATGCAAACGTTCTACAATGACGCCTGCCTTCCGATCCTCATTCTTCATGCGCAATATTTTCCGTTTCAGCCGCTCGTCCGGCAGCTTTCGCACGACCGCCGCGCGTGCCGTGCTCGCCGCGGTAACCGCCGCCGTCTCCCTGACCGCCACCACCGCGTTCGCCAACAACGTGATCGTGCTCAATTCGGCGGAAGCCACGCTGAGCCTGATCGACGAAAACACGCGCCAGGTCGTCGGCACCGTGCCGACCGGCAAGGAGCCGCACCATCTGATGCCGACGCCGGACGCTTCGTCGCTGATCGTCGCGAATTCGGTGTCGAACAACCTGATGTTCGTCGATCCGAAAACCGGTGCGTTCCAGCGCTGGGTGCAGGACATCGAGGATCCGTATCAGATCGGTTTCTCGCCGGACAAGAAATGGTTCGTGTCGACCGGCCTGCGCCTCGACCGCCTCGATATCTACCGTTTCGACGGCAAGAACCTCGCCATCGCCAAGCGCCTGCCGCTCGCCACCATGCCGAGCCATATCGCGTTCACGAACGACAGCACGACCGCGTTCATCTCGCTGCAGGTCTCCGGCGAAATCGCCGCGATCGACCTGGCGACGCAGACCGTGAAATGGAAAATGAAGGTCGGCAAGGTGCCGGCGGGCGTGTGGCTCACGCCCGGCGACAAGTTCCTGCTCGTCGGCATGACGGGCGCGGATTACGTGGCCGTCGTCGACTGGCGCAGCCAGAAGATCGTCAAGACCATCACCACGGGCAAGGGCGCGCACAACTTCCGCTCGCTCGTGGACGGCAAGCACGTCGCGGTGTCGAATCGTGTGGCGAACACCATCAGCATCATCGACGAAGATTCGCTGACGAACGTCGGCGACATCACGGGCCTGCTTCCCGGCCCCGACGACATGGAACTTTCCGCCGACAAGAAGTATCTGTGGGTTACGTTCCGCTTCGCGAAGCACGTCGGCGTGATCGATCTGGCCAACCGTAAGCTGATCGAAACCATCAAGGTCGGCCGCTCGCCGCACGGCATCTATTTCTTCAACCGCGCGCCGGTGACGGCGCCGAACGGCGCCTGAAGCAGGCAAGTGGCGAGGGCGCCCTACAACACGCGGGCGCCCTGTACTACGATTGAAGCAGGCATCACCGGGCATCACGGAGCACCATGTTTCATTCCATTCTTTCGGTTCTCGACAGTTTCGTTTCGTCGCTGCAGACGCTTCTCTACGTCGATGTGGTTCAGCCGTTCCTGTTCAAGACCGGCATGATGGACTACGACGAAGACACGTACGACGCGCTCTACTGGGTGATCGTCGGCGTGCTGGAAGTGCTCGCGATGTACGCCGTCCTGCGTCCGCTCGAAGCGCTGCGCCCGGCGGAAGAATGGCAGGACCGAAAAGGCGTGCGCGTGGACGTGCTCTACACCTGGATCGTCAAGCTCGGCATCCTGAACTTGTTTTTCTTCTTCACGTTCCAGCCGCTCTTCGATTCATTTCAAAGCTGGCTGCGCATCCAGGGCGTGCCGAATCTCGAGATCGACAACCTGTGGCCGGGCGTCACCACGCAGCCGATCGTCACGTTCGTCATCTATCTGCTTATTCTCGACTTCGCGGGCTACTGGTATCACCGCCTGGAGCATCGCTTCGGCATCTGGTGGGAATTGCACGCGGTGCATCACAGCCAGAGGAAGATGTCGCTCTGGACCGACGACCGCAATCACCTGCTCGACGACATCCTGCAAGCGAGCTTTTTCGCGTGCGTGGCGCTCGTGATCGGCGTGGAGCCGTCGCAGTTCGTCGTGCTGGTCGCCATCACCAATTTCATGCAGAGCCTGCAGCACGCGAACATCCGCCTGCACTACGGCTGGCTCGGCGAGCGTATCGTCGTGAGCCCGGCGTTTCACCGGCGCCATCACGCAATCGGCTTCGGGCACGAAGGCACGACGTACGGCTGCAATTTCGGCGTGCTCTTTTCCTTCTGGGACATCCTGTTCCGTTCGGCTTCGTTCGACCGGACCGTCGAGCCCACCGGCATTCGCGACCAGCTCGGCGCGCCGGGTGTGGCGCCGGTCCATTACGGCGAAGGGTTCTTCGAGCAGCACTGGCTCGCGTTCCGGCGCATCGCCGCGCGGGTTGCGGCGCGCCGCGCGAGTGCATCGCCGTCCGACAACTCGGCGGCCGTCTGAGCTTCTCCGACCGACCGGCGCCCGCGGGCGGCGCTGGTTTATTCTGTCGGTTCCTCTTCCTTCTTCGACGAATCACGCATGAATGACTTGCTGCGTTCGTTCGTGCGCGCGATGGCGAACGTCTTTCATCCGCGCATGCTCTGGCTCACGCTGATGCCGTTCGGCGTCGCCACGGTGGTCTGGGGCGCGATCCTCTGGTACTTCTGGCAGACGCTCACGGGCGCCGCAAACGGCTGGCTCGACGGCTGGGCGCTCACGTCCGCCATGTACCGTCTCTTCGATACGGTCGGCTTCTCGGCGCTGCATTCGGTGATCGCGCCGTTTCTGGTCGTCATCATGACGATTCCGCTGATCGTCGTGACCGTGCTGCTGCTCATCGCCACGCTTTCGATGCCGGGCGTCGTCAAGTTGCTCACGCGCCGGCCGAAAGGACATTACGCGTCGCTGGAAGAGCGGCATGGCGGTTCGTGGTACGGCAGTCTCGGGCATTCCGTCGTGACGACGGTCGTGTGTCTCGTGCTCCTGGTCGTCACCTTGCCGTTGTGGCTGATTCCGCCGTTTTTCGCGCTGATTCCGCCGCTCCTGTGGGGCTGGCTCACGTATCGCGTGATGACTTACGACGCCCTCGCGCTGCACGCGAGCGCCGACGAACGCCGCGCGATCGTGCGCGAACTGCGCTGGCCGTTGCTGGCGATCGGCATCGTGAGCGGGCTGCTCAGTTCGGTGCCGACCATGATCTGGGCCTGGTCCGTCTGGCTCCTGCCGCTCTTTCCGGTAGTGGCCGCCGTGACGATCTGGGCTTACGCGTTCATCCTCGTGTTTTCGGCGCTGTGGTTTGCGCATTACTGTCTGCACGCGCTCGAGCGCATGCGTGCAAACGAGCCGCGCTATCCGGCGATCACAGTCGAATCCCGCGACGTTTCACTGTAAGAACAAAGGGGCACTCATGGGCATTGGCGTCATCATCATCGGCGACGAGATCTTGTCCGGCCGCCGCACCGACAAGCATCTGCCGAAAGTCATCGAATTGCTGGGCGCGCGCGGCCTGTCGCTCGACTGGGCGGAGTACATCGGCGACGATCCCGCGCGCATCACCGCGACGCTCGCGCGCACGTTCGCCTCGGGCGATATCGTCTTTTCGACGGGCGGCATCGGCGCCACGCCCGACGATCACACGCGGCTGTGCGCGGCGCAGGCGCTGGGCGTGCCGCTCGAGCTGCATCCGGAGGCCGCCGAGCTGATCCGCGCGCGCATCCGCGAGACGGCGGCCCAGGCGGGCAAGCCTGTCGAGCTGGAATCGCCCGAGAATCTGCATCGGCTGAACATGGGCACGTTTCCGCAGGGCGCGGCGATCATCCCGAACAGCTACAACAAGATTCCGGGCTTTTCCGTCGGCGATCATCATTTCGTGCCGGGCTTTCCGGTCATGGCCTGGCCGATGATCGAATGGGTGCTCGACACGAAATACGCGCATCTGCATCACGCGACGCCGCACGTCGAGCGCTCGCTGCTCGTGTTCGGCCTGCCGGAATCGCGCATCACGCCGCTGATGGTGGCTATCGAGCGCGATTTCGAAGGCGTGCGCGCGTTCAGCCTGCCGAGCGTCGGCGATGCCGCGCGCGGGGCGCTCTTCGCGCGCTCGCATATCGATCTGGGCGTGAAGGGCGATCCGGAGCAAGCGAACGCCGCGTTCGAGGTCTTGCGCGAAGGCGTGATCGCACTCGGCGGTGAGGTCGTGGAAGTGCCGCCGGCGGAGGCGCAATGACGTTGCTCGAAGTCATCGCCACGACGGTTTCCGATGCGCGCGCGGCCGAACGCGGCGGCGCGGACCGGCTGGAGCTCGTCACCGCGATGGGCGAGGGCGGGCTCACGCCGAGCATCGGGCTGATCGAGGCGGTCGTCGGTGCGGTGCGCATTCCGGTGAACGTGATCGTGCGGCCGCACAGCCGCTCGTTCGTCTACGATGCCGACGATTACGCGGTCATCACCCGCGACGTGCGCGCAATCTCGAAATCGGGCGCGAACGCGATCGTCGTGGGCATGCTGCTCGCGGACGGCGCGATCGACACGGAAGGCCTCGCGCGCGTGATCGAGGCCGCCGATGGCTTGCCGCTCACGTTCCACCGCGCCTTCGACGAAACGCGCGATCTCTTCTCGGCGTTCGACGCGTTATTGCGCTTCGATGCCGTCACGAACGTGCTGACATCGGGCGGCAAGCCTTCGGTGCTCGAAGCAGAAGCGACGATCGCGGCACTCGTCACCAAGGCGGCGGGCACGCGTTGCACGGTGTTGGCGGGCGCCGGGCTCACGGTGGAGGCGGTCGCACCGTTCGTCGCGTCTACGGGCGTGCGCGCGGTGCATTTCGGCTCGGGTGTGCGCGTGGATGGCCGTGCGCTCGCACCCGTCGATGAAGAAAGGGTCAGGCGCGTGCGCGCATGGCTTAACGCGCCGCGCTAGCTGAGCCGCTCAGGCGCCGATCCACGGCAGCCCGCGGAAGCACCATCCCGCGACGGTTTTCCGGTGCCCTTGTCCGTCCTTGTCGCCTTCGAAGCCTTCGAGCAGGTCATAGGCGCTCGCAAAGCCTTCCTTCTGCGCCGCGACGGCCGCGAGCTTCGAACGCGCCGCGCTGCGGCACAGAAAAATTACCGGCGTATCCGGGGTGGCGACCTGTCGCAATTGTTCGATAAACTCAGCGTTCGGCGCCGATCCGGGATAGCGGATCCACTCGATATGCGCGTACTGGGCGCCGTCGATCGCGGGACGGCCGACCCAGTCGAGTTCGGCGCGGGTGCGGACGTCCACGAGGCGCACGCGCGGGTCGAGTTGCAGCAGTTCGAAAGCTTCGGCGGGCGCAAAGGCGCCGGCGTAGGTCAGCTTGTTTTCGGCGGCGCGGCGCTCGGCCTGGCCATACAGTTGTTCCAGCGTGCTCATGGCGCATCGTCTCCGTGAAGGCGCAAAGAGTCATTTTAGCGTGACGCACCGCGGCTATTTGGCAATCGCGATTGCATCGAACTGGTGCACAATCAGACGAATGCACCAGTTCGAGGCGTTCCGCAAAGCGGTCACGGACGCGCGCACCAAAAAAGTGCGATAAGCAGTTACGAGGATTCAAACGGCACTTCGCCATCGCGAAGTCGTTTTAACTAAACGCGCGCTGCTTCAAGCGCTTAGCGCAAAGTTGGTGCGCTTGGCACGGAAGCTGCTTTTTCATCCTCGATTGGATCGAAGTACAGGATTGGTCGGGGCGGCGAAGCGATTCGCCGACTTTTGTTAATCAGGAGATAGGTAATGAGTAAATCCGTGGCCGACGTCATGCAACTCGTCAAGGACGAGGACGTCAAGTTCGTCGACTTCCGTTTCACCGACACGCGCGGCAAAGAACAACACGTTTCCGTGCCGGTTTCGGCATTCGACGAAGACAAATTTGAAAGCGGCCACGCTTTCGACGGTTCATCCATCGCCGGCTGGAAGGGCATCGAAGCGTCGGACATGCTGCTCGTGCCGGATGCGGATACCGCGTTCATCGACCCGTTCTATGAAGAGTCCACGCTGGTTCTGACCTGCGACGTGGTCGAGCCGGCCGACGGCAAGGGCTACGAGCGCGACCCGCGTTCGCTCGCACGACGCGCGGAAGCCTATCTCAAGAGCTCGGGCCTGGGCGACACCGCCTTCTTCGGTCCGGAGCCGGAATTCTTCATTTTCGACTCGGTGCAATGGAACACGGACCAGTCGGGCACGTTCGTGAAGATCGGCTCGGAAGAAGCGCCGTGGTCGTCGGCGAAGGAATTCGAAGGCGGCAACACGGGTCACCGTCCGGGCACGAAGGGCGGCTACTTCCCGGTTGCGCCTGTCGACACGTTCCAGGACATCCGCTCGGAAATGTGTCTGCTGCTCGAACAGATCGGCATTCCGGTCGAAGTGCATCACCACGAAGTGGCGGGCCAGGGCCAGAACGAAATCGGCACGAAGTTCTCGACGCTGGTTCAGCGCGCCGACTGGCTGCAGCAGATGAAGTACATCATCCACAACGTGGCGCACACGTACGGCAAGACGGCGACCTTCATGCCGAAGCCGATCGTCGGCGATAACGGCTCGGGCATGCACGTTCACCAGTCGATCTGGAAGGACGGTCAGAACCTGTTCGCGGGCAACGGCTACGCTGGCCTGTCGGAATTCGCGCTGTTCTACATCGGCGGGATCATCAAGCACGCGCGCGCCCTGAACGCGATCACGAACCCGGGTACGAACTCGTACAAGCGTCTCGTGCCGCACTTCGAAGCGCCCGTGAAGCTGGCTTACTCGGCTCGCAACCGTTCGGCATCGATCCGTATTCCGCACGTCTCCAACCCGAAGGGCCGCCGTATCGAAACGCGCTTCCCGGATCCGCTCGCGAATCCGTACCTGTGCTTCTCGGCGCTGATGATGGCGGGTCTCGACGGCGTGCAGAACAAGATTCATCCGGGCGAAGCCGCGGACAAGAATCTGTACGATCTGCCGCCGGAAGAAGACAAGAAGATCCCGACCGTGTGCGCGGGCCTCGACCAGGCACTCGACGCGCTCGACGCGGATCGCGAGTTCCTGACGCGCGGCGGCGTGTTCACGGACTCGATGCTCGACGCCTACATCGAACTGAAGACGAACGAGCTGCAACGTTATCGTCAGGCGGTGCATCCGATCGAGTTCGAGATGTACTACTCGCTGTAAGCATGACGGCAGCGCGCTTCCTCGACAGCAGTCCGATGAAGCGTGCGGCGCATGTGATGCGGTGACGAAAAAGGGACGGCGCGCCGTCCCTTTTTTAATCGCCGCGTGCTTTCCGCGCGATTGTTTGCGCGGTTTCCAGCCTCAAGAAGAAGATCGGTTCCACTAACGACCTCAAACATTGCTCGATGGTGCTCAAGAATCTGATCAAGGCGCGCAAAGGCCACGCCGACGCACTCTCCGACGACGCCCAACTGGCCGCGAGCGGACTGCTGCCGGGATTCGAAGCGCTGCCCACGAACGTGCTCGTTCTGGACATGCGCAATCTCAGGATCGCCTACGCGAACCCTTCGGCCGAAGCGATGCTGGAGATGTCGCGCAAGCAACTGACGCAGATGAACTGGCCGGAGCTTTTCGCCAACTCGGACGAACTGGCGAGCACGATTGCGTCGATCGCGGAGAATCGCTTCAACGCCACACGCCTCGACGCCGTGCTCGAGCGCACCGGGCGCGAGGCGGTGCATGTGCATGCGATCGTCGGTTATCTCGAAGCCGCCACCGACTACGTGCTGCTCGAACTCTTCGAGAACGAGCGTCATCTGCGCACCGACCGCGAAGAGCGCATCCACGATCTCACCGCCGTCAACAAGCAATTGATCCGCAACCTCGCGCACGAGATCAAGAATCCGCTCGGCGGCATCCGCGGCGCGGCGCAGTTGCTCGAATTCGAGCTTGGCGAACGCGAACGCGACGAACTGCGCGAATACACGCAGGTCATCATCAAGGAGTCGGATCGCCTGCAGACGCTCGTCGACCGATTGCTGGAACCGCACCGGCATCCGCATATCGTCGGCGACGTGAATATCCATGAAGTGTGCGAGCGCGTGCGCGCCGTGATCCTCGCGGAGTTTCCGCGCGGCCTCACGATCGAACGCGACTACGACGTGAGCGTGCCCGATTTGCGCGGCGACAAGGAGCAACTGATTCAGGCGCTGCTGAACATCGTGCGCAACGCGGCCGAAGCGCTGAAGGAACGCATCTCACAAGGCGACGCGAAGATCGAACTGCGCACGCGCATCGCGCGCAAGGTGACGATCGGCAAGAAGCTGCACAAACTGGCACTGGACTTGCATATCACTGACAACGGCCCCGGAATCCCCAGCGATATTCGCGACCGGATCTTTTTTCCGCTGGTATCGGGCCGTGAAGACGGCAGCGGTCTCGGTCTCACGCTCGCGCAGTCGTTCGTGCATCAGCACGATGGCCTGATCGAAGTGGAGAGCAGGCCGGGTTGTACCGAGTTCGCCATCCTGTTGCCGTTCGAGAACTGAAAACCTTTTGCGATCACCGACATCACAACACGAAGTCACAGGCCGCGTCCGCATCAAGCTTTGACGCCTGACCGTTTCGACGGGCTCACACCGAACCATACGAAGACTTCTCGCCGAACGATATGAAGCCGATCTGGATAGTAGACGACGACCAATCCATCCGTTGGGTGCTGGAAAAAGCGCTCGCACGAGAAAATTTCACGACGCGCAGCTTTTCGGGCGTGCGCGATGCGCTCGCCGCGCTGGAGCAGGAAAGTCCGCAGGTGCTCGTATCGGATATCCGCATGCCGGGCGGCTCCGGGCTCGAACTCTTGCAGACCGTGCGCGACCGGCTGCCGGGATTGCCGGTCATCATCATGACCGCGTTCTCCGATCTGGACAGCGCGGTGGCCGCGTTCCAGGGCGGTGCGTTCGAATATCTCGCCAAGCCGTTCGATGTCGACAAGGCCGTCGAGCTGATCCGCCGTGCGGTCGACGAAAGCATGCGCGGCGAAGCGGCCTACGACGAGCGCGTGACCGAGACGCCCGAAATGCTGGGCCAGGCGCCCGCGATGCAGGACATGTTCCGCGCGATCGGCCGTCTGTCGCATTCGGCGGCGACCGTGCTCATCACGGGCGAATCAGGCACCGGAAAGGAGCTTGTTGCGCGCGCCTTGCACCGACATAGCCCGCGCGCGAACGGACCGTTCATCGCGCTGAACACGGCGGCGATTCCGAAGGATCTGCTGGAATCCGAACTGTTCGGCCACGAGCGCGGCGCGTTCACCGGCGCGCAGGCGATGCGCCAGGGCCGCTTCGAGCAGGCCGAGAACGGCACGCTGTTCCTCGATGAAATCGGCGACATGCCGTTCGATCTGCAGACGCGGCTCTTGCGCGTGCTGTCCGACGGGCAGTTTTATCGCGTCGGCGGACACAATCCGCTGAAGGCGAATGTGCGCGTGATCGCCGCGACGCATCAGAATCTCGAATCGCGCGTGCGGCAAGGCTTGTTTCGCGAGGACTTGTATCATCGTCTGAACGTGATTCGCCTGCGCCTGCCGGCGTTGCGCGAGCGCAGCGAGGACATTCCGCTGCTCACGCGTCACTTTCTGCAGAAGAGCGCGCGCGATCTCGGCGTGGAGCCCAAGCGCGTGTCCGACGACGCGCTCGCCTATCTCGCGTCGCTGCCTTTCCCCGGCAACGTGCGGCAACTGGAGAACCTGTGTAACTGGCTGACCGTGATGGCGCCCGCGCAGGTGATCGAGCAGAAGGACTTGCCGCCCGATCTGACGCCTCGTCAGGAGTATGCGCCGGAGGCGATCGCGGTATCGACCGACGGTGCCGTGGCCGCGATCCCGGGCGGGCAGAACGGCACGGGCGCGACGGCCGGGCCGGTGGCGGCCTCCGTCGCCGGTGTGGTGACGAGCGTATGGGAGAACGGCTTGCGAACCGAAGTCGCGCGCCTGCTGCGCGAGAATTCCGCGGACGTGATGGACGAACTCGCGCGCCGTTTCGAAGCCGCGGTGATCCGCGAAGCGCTCGATTTCACGCGCGGGCGCAAGGTGGAAGCGGCGGAACGTCTTGGCATCGGCCGCAATACGATCACGCGCAAGATTCAGGAACTGCATCTCGACGCGTGATGCACAGTCGCGGGATCAGCCGAGCGTCGCGATGACCGGCGTGTGGTCGGAGGGCTGATCCCATTTGCGCGGCACCTTGTCCACCTCGCACGACGTGCACGCCGCCGCGAGTTCCGCCGACAGCAGAATGTGGTCGATGCGCAGTCCCGCGTTGCGGCGAAACGCCATCATCCGGTAGTCCCACCACGTGAAGAGTTTCTCCGGCTGCTCGAACTTGCGGAAGGCATCGGTCAGACCGAGTTCGATGAGTTGCCGGAAGTGCGCGCGCTCTTCCGGCGACACGAGATTCTGGCCTTCCCACGCTTTCGGATCGTGCACGTCGCGGTCTTCTGGCGCGATGTTGTAGTCGCCGAGCAGCGCGAGCTTCGGATGACGCGCCATGTCTTCGCGCAGCCACTCGCGCAGCGCGTCGAGCCAGCGCATCTTGTAGGCGAATTTCTCGGAGCCGGGCGCCTGTCCGTTCGGGAAATACGCCGAGATGATGCGCACGCCGTCGACGGTCGCGGCGATCACGCGTTGCTGCAGATCCTCGAAACCGGGGATGTTGCGCACCACGTTGATTTCATCCACTTCGTATCCAGCGTCGGCGCGCACCAGAATGCCGACGCCGTTGTACGTCTTCTGTCCCGCGAACCAGCTCTTGTAGCCGGCGGCTTCGAGTTCCGCGCGCGGGAATTTCTCGTCGGGCATTTTCAGTTCCTGCAGGCACAACACGTCGACGCCCGAGAGCGCGAGCCAGTCGATCACGTGCTGCTGGCGGACCTTGAGGGAATTGACGTTCCAGGTGGCGATTTTCATTGCTAGGCGGAAGTGTTAGTTTGAATGTCGTCCGCGGCCGCTTTGGACGACGAGCCTGAATGATACCCACAAGCGCGCCCGTCGCCCGGAATGCGGCGAGCGGCGCATTTCCGGTAGCGCAACGATCCGGATTGGTAGAATCCCGCCCGGCGCCGCGCGCAACACGCCGATCGAAACGATTGATCAAACAATTTTGTGATGCGAAGCAAGGCATCGGCCAATGAGGTATTTCACATGACATCGCCATTTTCCATCGCCATCGCGACGCCGACGCGATCCGGCTCGTTCTGCATGGACTATGTCGGCAGCGTGCTGGAGTTGCAGCGCCAGTGCCTTGGCGCGGGCATCGATTTTCAGTTCCTGCCGCTCGCCAATGTCACGCTGATCGATCTTGCGCGCAACACGCTGGCGAATCGTTTCCTGTGGGAGACCTCGTGCACGCATCTCCTGTTCATCGACGACGACATGGGCTTTCACGCGGGCGAACTCGCGCGGATGTTCGACTATCGTGACCGCGACGTGATCGGCGCGCTGTATCCGCGCCGCGCCTACGACTGGGCGCGCATCAAGCAGGCGGTTCTGGATCATCCGGACATCGATCCGGCGACGTTGCCCGAGATCGCCGGGGATTATCGCGACATGTTCACGCTGCCCGGCGATGCCCCGACGATGAAAATCGGCCATGAACCCATCCGCATGGCAGGCATCCCGACCGGCCTGATGATGATTTCGCGCGCGTGCCTGATGAAGCTGATCGAAAGCGGACGCGTCGCGCCGATCAATTCCGGAACCGAGGTGAACGGGCAGGCCGTCAAGTATCCGATCTACGAGTTCTTTCGCCAGATGACCGTCGACGGGCGCACGCAGGGCGAAGACTATTACTTCTGCTCGCTGGTGAACGCGAGCGGCGGCGACGTGTGGGGTTGCAGCTGGATTCAGGTGACGCACACGGGCGCGCATTCGTTTCATGGGAATCTGCATAGGATCTCGGACTACCTGTAGGCGAGGGCGCTTATGATGTCCGTTCACCTCAAATCCCTGAATTCGATCGATGAGCGAACATCAGCCGACACTCACCGGCCAACGCGTGCAACTGCGCCCGCTGCAACGCGAGGACCGCGCCGCCTTGCTCGACGCCGCCGCGGACGGCGAACTCTGGAATCTCAGCGTGACGGTGGTGCCGAACGAGGACACCATCGACCGCTATATCGACACCGCGCTCGCGGGCCGCGATGCCGGCACGGTGATGCCTTTTGCGATCGTGCGCGCGGATGACGGACGCGTCGTCGGCAGCACGCGTTTCTGGAAGATCGATCGCGTGAACCGGAAGCTGGAAATCGGCCATACGTGGCTCGCGGCATCGACGCAACGCACCGGCATCAACACCGAGGCGAAATTGCTGCTGCTCGCGCATGCCTTCGATTCCATGCATTGCGTGCGCGTGCAGTTCACCACCGACGAGCGCAACGAAAAATCGCGCGCCGCGATACTCGGCATCGGCGCGAAACAGGAAGGTATCGTGCGCCATGAGCGCATCATGCCGGACGGCCGCAAGCGCAACTCGGTGCGCTTTTCCATCATCGACGACGAATGGCCCGGCGTTCGCGCGATGCTGCTCGCGAAGCTCACGAACCGGGCGTAGCGCGTTCCTTCAACGCTTTCACGCGTGCCTTCATGAACGTGACGAAGCGGCGCGTGACCGTATCGTCGGGCTGATTTCCCCATGCGAGGCCGACGCGCCAGCGCGCCGGCTTGTCGCGCAAGGTCAGCACGCGCGCATCGCGCAGCAGATATTGCGCGCGCGACGGCAGAAACGCCGCGCCCACGCCGCCTGCCACCGAGGCCAGCACGGACTGGATGTCGTCCGCTTCCTGAATCACGCGCGGCACGAAGCCGTGCCCGGCGCACCAGCGGTCGATCTGCGCGGCCAGCCCCGGCCCGCGCGTGCGCGCGAGCGCAATGAACCCCGGTTCGTTCAGTTCATCGAGATTCGCGGGTAGCCGCGTGTGACGCGTGTGCTCGGGCACCGCGAGCGCGAGCGTTTCGTCGAGCACGCTGAAGCCGTTCAGGCCCGCGCCGGCGGGCATGCGCATGAAACCCACATCGAGCTTGCCCGAGAGAATGCGGCGCGTTTGTTCGTGCGAGGACAGATCGTGCAGCGTGATGCTCACGGCCGGATTGAGCGCGCCGAATTCGGCGATGAGTTTCGGCACATGCGTGAGCGTCGACAGACAAAGCCCCACGCGCAGGAAGCCGCGTGCGCCGCTCGCCGATTCGCGGGCGCGGGCGAGCACGGCGTCGGCATCGCGCACGAGCGTCTGGGCATCGCCGATGAAGCCCGCACCGAACGTCGTCAGTTCCGCGCCGTGCCGGCCGCGCTCGAAGAGGCGCGCGCCGAGGCTCGCTTCGAGCGCGGCGATCTGCTTGCTGAGCGCGGGCTGGCTCAGATGCAAGGCGTCGGCGGCGCGACCGAAGTGGCGCAGGTCGGCGATCGTAAGGAAGGCGCGCAGGAGTTTGAGTTCCATGGCATTCGATTCCATTAAGTGATCGAACCGGTCAAAACATTCATTTTACTTATCGATATGCAAGCGGTCCAATGAGGCTGTCTACTCGCTTATCGCCGGAGCCTCGCATGGATGCCACTTCGTTTCGCGTCGCCGTCATGGCGTTTGAGTCGCAACCGGGCGACGCCGTGCGCCATTGCGCGCTCGTCGCCGCCGAGCTTTCCGGCGCTGCACGACTCGGCGTGCAGCTCGCGCTGTTTCCGCAGGCGTGCATCGGCGGGCACGACACCGCGCGTGCCGAAGCGTTCGACGGTCCGTCGATCGATGCGATCGCCGCCGCCGTCGAGCAAACCGGCGTGGCGGCGGGTGTCGGCTGGATCGAACGCACCGGCGACGGCCGCCTCTACGACAGCTACGCAGTCTGCTTTCCGGGCGGCGCGCGCGTGCGCCATCGCAAGCTGCATTCGACGCAGCGCGGACTGCACGGCGGCAATCGCTTCACCGTGTTCGATACGCCTTTCGGGATGCGCATCGGCATTCTGATCGGCGACGACAACGATGTCGTCGAGAACGTGCGGATGACGGCGCTCATGGGCGCGACGCTGCTGATCGCGCCCATGAGCCGCGCTGCATCTCGCCGCGCGACGCTCGCCGCGCGCGCCGCCGACAACGGCATGTACATCGCGTATGCGCATCCGTCGAGCGACGAAGCGATGATCGTCGGTCCGGACGGCCGCGTGCTCGCGCGTCACGCGACGGCGCAGGACGGTCTCATCGGCGCGCAGGTGAAGCCGGCGCTGGCGGAGGCGAGCGCCGGGCGGCGCGCGCTCGCCGCCCGGCGGCCGGATCTCTATGAACCGCTCGCGCGGCAGGGCAACGTCTATCCGCTCGCGATCGACACGGAAAGGGCGCAGGCGCGCGGCGCGCTTGCGCTGAGTTTCGCGATCGTCGGCCGAAACCGCGTGATGGGATGAAGCGCGCCCGCGCACGGCAATTCTGTCCCGATACAATCGGACGGAATTGCCCACGCCGGAGGTTTCGCTCATGGATTTGATCATTCGCCGCGCGGCGCTCGTGAATTCGCGCGAACTCGTCGATATCGGCATGGAAGCGGGGCGGATCGCCGCGATCGAGCCGCGTCTGTCCGCCACCGCGCGCGAGGAAATCGACGCGAACGGCTCGCTCGTCAGCGCGCCGTTCGTCGACGCGCATTTCCATATGGACGCGACGCTTTCCTACGGCCTGCCGCGCGTCAATGCATCGGGCACGCTGCTCGAAGGCATCGCGCTGTGGGGCGAACTGAAACCCGAGCTCACGCAGGAGGCGCTCGTCGGGCGCGCGCTGCAGTATTGCGACTGGGCCGTCGCGCGCGGCCTGCTCGCGATCCGCTCGCATGTCGATGTGTGCGATCCGCGCCTGCTCGCCGTGGAAGCGCTCGTCGAAGTGAAGCGGCGTGTGAAGCCGTATCTCGATTTGCAGCTCGTCGCGTTTCCGCAGGACGGCGTGCTGCGCAGCGCAGGCGCGTTCGAGAACCTGAAGCGCGCGATTTCGCTGGGCGTCGATGTCGTCGGCGGCATTCCGCACTTCGAGCGCACGATGGCCGACGGCGCTGCCTCCGTCACGCTCTTGTGCGAATACGCGGCACAGCAGGGCTTGCGCGTGGACATGCACTGCGACGAATCCGACGACCCGATGTCGCGCCACATCGAAACGCTCGCCGCCGAGACGCATCGGCTCGGGCTGCAAGGACGCGTGACCGGCTCGCATCTCACGTCGATGCATTCGATGGATAACTACTACGTCAGCAAGCTCATTCCGCTGATGCGCGAAGCGGGTGTGGCCGCGATCGCCAATCCGCTCATCAACATCACGCTGCAGGGGCGCTCGGACACGTATCCGAAGCGGCGCGGCATGACGCGCGTGCCTGAGCTGATGGCGGCGGGCATCACGGTCGCGTTCGGCCACGATTGCGTGATGGACCCGTGGTACAGCCTGGGCTCCGGCGACATGCTCGAAGTCGCGCACATGGGCCTGCACGTCGCGCAGATGACGGGCGTCGACGCAATGCGCGCCTGCTTCGACGCGGTGACGGCGAATCCTGCGCGCATTCTCGGACTGGAAGGCTACGGCATCGAAGTGGGATGCCACGCGGACTGTGTGGTGCTCGACGCGCGCGATCCGATCGAAGCGATTCGCCTGCGTGCGGCACGCACGGCGGTGGTAAGACGAGGCAAAGTGGTGAGCCGGAGCCCGGCCGTGCGCGCGACGCTCGCGCTCGAAGGCAGGCCCGCGGAAATCGATTTCCGGATCGACAGGCGATAAAAAACCCCGGTCGCGACGACCGGGGTTCTTCGAAGCGCTACCGCGTCAACGCGGCATCAGTGCAGCGTCTGCCCCGACATGCCGTTGTGCCGCAGCAATGCGTCGATGTCCGGCTCGCGGCCGCGGAACGCCTTGAACGAGTCCATCGCCGGGCGGCTGCCGCCCACTTCGAGAATCTCGCGGCGGTAGCGCGTGCCCGTCTGCACGTCCAGCACCGAGCCGTTGCCGAGCTTCGCGGCTTCCTCGAAGGCGGCGTAGGCATCGGCGGATAACACTTCAGCCCACTTGTAGCTGTAGTAACCCGCCGCGTAGCCGCCCGCGAAAATATGGCTGAAGGTGTTCGGCCAGCGCGAGATCGGCGCCTGCGGGATCACATGGAACTTCTCGTTGATCTCGCGCGCGACGTCGTTGACGTTCTGCGTGCCGCTCGCCGGATCGTAGGACGTGTGCAGCACCATGTCGAACATCGAGAAGACGATCTGGCGCAGCGTGCCGAGACCGCTCTGGAAGTTCTTCGCGGCGAGCATCTTGTCGAAGAGTTCGCGCGGCAACGGCGCGCCGGTGTCGACGTGAGCGGACATGTCGGTGAGCACGTCCCACTCCCAGCAGAAGTTCTCCATGAACTGCGACGGCAGTTCGACCGCATCCCACTCGACGCCGTTGATGCCCGACACGCCGAGTTCGTCGACGCGCGTCAGCATGTGATGCAGGCCGTGGCCGAACTCGTGGAACAGCGTGATGACTTCGTCGTGTGTGAAGCAGGCGGGCTTGCCGCCGACCGGCGCGGAGAAGTTGCAGGTGAGATAGGCGACAGGCGTTTGCACGCCGCCTTGCGTGCGCTTGTGGCGCGAGCGGGCGTCGTCCATCCATGCGCCGCCGCGCTTGCCTTCGCGCGCGTACAGATCCAGATAGAACTGCGCGACGAGCGTGCCGTCCTTGTTCTCGACGCGGAAGAAACGCACGTCCGGGTTCCAGACGGCGGCTTCGTCGCGGCGGATCGACACGTTGAAGAGCGTCTCCGTGACCTTGAACAGGCCCTTCAGCACGGCTTCCTGCGGGAAGTACTGCTTCACTTCGTTCTCGGAGAACGAATAGCGCTTCTGACGCAGCTTCTCGGCCGCATAGGCGATGTCCCACGGCTGAAGCTCGGGCATGCCGAGTTCGGTCGCGGCGAACGCGCGCAGTTCCATCCAGTCGTTTTCGGCGTAGGGGCGGGCGCGTTTCGCGAGGTCTTCGAGGAATGCGATGACCTGCGCGGGCGACTCGGCCATCTTCGGCGCGAGCGACACTTCCGCGAAGTTCTGATAGCCGAGCGTCTTCGCTTCTTCCTCGCGCAGTTGCAGATGCTCGACGACATTCGCCGTGTTGTCCCATTCGGGCTTGCCGTCCCCGTAAGTCGCGCCGAGTTCGGACGCGCGCGTGACGTAGGCACGGTACATCGCCTCGCGCATCGGGCGATGCTCGGCGTATTGCAGCACCGGGAAATACGACGGGAAATGCAGCGTGAACTTCCAGCCGTCCTTGCTCTCGCGCTGGGCGGCTTCGCGCGCCGCTTCGATCACGTCTTCGGGCAGACCGGCGAGTTCGCTTTCCTTCGTGACGAAGTACGCATAGGCATTGGTCGCATCGAGCACGTGATCGGAGAAGGCCTTCGACAGCGCCGCCTGTTCTTCCTGCAATTGCGCGAAACGCGGCTTGCGGTCTTCGGGCAGTTCGGCGCCGGAGAGACGGAAATCGCGCAGCGAATTCTCCAGAATCTTCTTGCGCTCGGCCGACAGGCCCGCGAAATCCGGCCCCGCCGCGATCGCCTTGTACTTTTCGTACAGCGCGAGATTCTGGCCGACGCTCGCGGAAAACTCGGTGACGCGCGGCAGATTCTCGGCGTGCGCGGCGCGCAGTTCGGGGGTATCGGCGACGGCGTTCAGATGGCCGATGATGCCCCACGCGCGCGACAGTTTTTCCGAGTCCTGCTCGAGCGCCTCGACGACGTCCGTCCAGGTCGCGGGCGTGTCGGGAGCGCTCGCGCGATCGACAGCGGCTTTCGCGGCGGCCAGCAGCACGTCGAGCGCCGGCGTGACATGTTCGGGCTTGATTTCGCCGAAGCGGGGAAGGTCGGAAAAATCGAGCAGCGGATTGGCGGCTGCCGTGGTGGACGTGGTATCGCTCATGACTCTCCCGTATTCGTGTTGGGTGAAGCCCGGGCGGGTGTCGCACCCCGCGCCGGCTCTCCACGAGATTATTGGGGCGGGCGGGGCAAATTCCAATCGATTGTTTTTAATGGGCCGATTGTTTTTAAGGGGCCGGTTAATGCCGGCCAGGCTCACGCGCGACTTGCACGCGTGTCAGGCCTGCGCCGCGCGTTCGGCCGCCTCGATCGTGTTGACGAGCAGCATCGTGATCGTCATGGGGCCGACGCCGCCCGGCACCGGCGTGATGTAGCCCGCCACTTCCCTGACGCCCGCGAAATCGACGTCGCCGCACAGCTTGCCTTCCTCGTTGCGGTTCATGCCGACGTCGATCACGGCCGCGCCCGGCTTCACCATGTCGGCGGTGAGGATGTTGCGGCGGCCCGTCGCGGCGACGACCACATCCGCATCGCGCGTATGTTTGCCGATATCGCGCGTCTTGCTGTGACAGATCGTGACGGTCGCGCCGGCTTCGAGCAGGAGCAGCGCCATCGGCTTGCCGACGATATTCGAACGCCCGATCACCACGGCGTTCGCGCCCTTCAGATCGATCTTGTGCGCCTCGAACATCTTCATTACGCCGTATGGCGTGCACGGGCGAAAGAGCGGCTTGCCGGTCATCAGCGCGCCGGCATTGGCGACGTGAAAGCCGTCGACGTCCTTTTCCGGCGCGATCGCCTCGATCACCTTGTGGCTGTCGATGTGCGCGGGCAGCGGCAGTTGCACCAGAATGCCGTGGATGGCGGGGTCGGCGTTGAGTTTCGCGATGTGCGCGAGCAGCTCGTTTTCGGCGAGCGTCGCGGGGAAGCGGTCCATCACCGAATGCAGGCCGTTGTCGTGACAGGCCTTCACCTTGTTGCGCACGTAGACTTCGCTCGCGGGATTGTCGCCGACCAGCACGACGGCCAATCCCGGCTGATGTCCGCGAGCGGTGAGGGCGGCGGCGCGCACGGCGACATCGGCGCGAAGGGTCTTGGAAAGGGCGTTGCCGTCGATGAGTTGGGCGGTCATGGCGAATCGGATCGAGGATGGGCGAGGGCGCGAGGGCAGCAAGCCGACGCCGTGCCCGCCGCTCTGTGCGGCTGCGGTGCGCGGCGCTCGCGCGTGTTGCGGGGCGCGGGCTTCGGCAAAAGCGTCGACGAAAACGTCGGCCGTTGCGTCGGCAAACACCCCCTTGGGAAGGGCGAAATTATACCGCCGGGCGCCTGCCCGCGTTTTCCCGCGCCGTTTCGGACGCGCAGCCGCGCCTCAGGGCCTCAGGGCGAAGCCGGCTGCCAGGTCGAATCCGGGTCGAACGACTTGATGGCGGCAGCCGCGCGTGTCGTGCCGGGGCCTAAGTCTTTCCCGTAGACCTGTCCGTCCTGATTGACGATGAAGGTCATTACGCCCGTCTGGCCGTAGCGCGCCGGCGTGGCGATCAGCCCGAAACCCTGCGTCAGTTCGCCGCCCTGAAGATAGTTCTTCGCGCCGCCTTTGGCGTGCGGGCCCTGCGCCGTCAGGATGCGATAGTGATAGCCGTAATAGCCGTCGGTCGCGTTCGGCTTGTTCGGCATCACCGCGACGAGCGGGCCGAGCGGACTGTCCGGTTCGCCCTCCGCCGTCTTCCAGTAGAGGCCGTCGTGCTTGCCGGGCGTGCTCGCGAAGCGGTCGGCGTAGCGGTTCATCGCCTGGCGATAGTCGTTTTGCGCGGCGACATACGCGAGCGCGACCTGCATCGCCGAGCGCTCGTTGCGGCCGATGCGCCGCGTGAGCACTTCGTCGCGCGCGGCGCGCATGTCGAAGCGCCAGCCGTTCGCGACTTTCACGAGTGGAATCGGCAGCGTCCAGCCGCTCGTGCCCGCTTCGATGTAAGCGGCCGGACGGCCGTCGATTTTCTGCGGATCCTCGACGATGCGATGCTGCTGCGCCCACGCGCCGAGATACGAATAGATGTCCTGCTCGCCGATGCTGTCGGTGGGCACGTAATGCGCGTGATCGCGGCCGAGCACTTTCGAGAGCGCGGTTTCGTCGTTGCTCGCGATGGCGTCGGTGAGCGCCTGCGCTGCGGCGTCGGCGCTCGGGTAGACGGCCTGCGCATGCGCGGACTGCGCGATTGCTGCGCCGAGCAGAAGCGCCGCGGCGAAGAGCGCACGCAGCAAAGGCTTGTTCGGTGAGGCGGATGCTTGGTTCGGGGTCATCTCGGGCTCCTGAATCTGGCGTTCGTCGCTCGCGCGGCGTCTGGGCATCGGACGTGACATCAGCGGCGACGAAAACCGCCGCCGCCACCGCCGCCGTGAAATCCACCTCCGCCGCCCCCGCGCTGCATTCCGCCGCCGCCCTGACGCTGCACGCCTCCACCGCCTGCGCCGAAACCGCCTCCCGCGTCGCCGCCGCGCTGCACGCCGCCGCCGCCCGCGCCCACCCGCTCATGCGACTGGTTCGCGAACGACTGCCGGCTCGCCTGTCCGCGCTGCATGTCCTGCCGCGCGCCGTTGCCGTCGCCCGCGCCACGCAGCGCGTTGTCGCGGTTCACGCTCTGCGCGCGCTCGCGCACGTCGGCGTTGTTGAGCGCGTTCTGCGCGCCGCCCTGGCGCATGTTCTGCACGCGCTGGCTCGCCGGCTGGTTCAGGTTCTGCCCCGTGCGCTGCTGCAGCGTCTGCGCCGCCTGCTCGCGCGCATTTTCGCGTCCGCGAAACTGATTGGCGTTCGCGCCGAGATTCGCGTTGTTGAGCGTGTTCTGCCGGTTCGCGACGTTCGTGCGGTTGAACTGCGGATCGTTGCGGTTCCAGCGCACGTTGTTGCTGTTCGCGTTGATGCGGTTGTTCACGTTGATGTTGTTGTAGCGATTCACGTTGACGTTCACGTCGCCGCGATTCCAGTCGCAGTTGCCCCACAGCGAATTGGCGACCGCCACGCCCGCGCCGAAGGCGAGCCCGCCGACGAACGCCGATGCCATCGCATAGCCCGGAGGCGGCGGCATATAGACCGGCGGATAGGCCGGATAGGGCCACGTGCCGTAGACGACCGTCGGGTTGTAGGTCGGCACATAGACCACTTGCGGATTGGCCGGCTCGATCTGGATCGTCGTGGTGCTCGTGCTGGGCGCCTGCTGGACCACGACCTTCTGCTGCTCGTTCGTCTTGAGGTTGCCCGCGCTCTGCGCCGCGCGCCGCAGGCGCTGCACGGAGTCCATCACGTCGCTCGGCTGCGCGATGAACGCGTTGCCGAGTTGCGTCACCCAGTCGGGCTTCGAGGCCATCGTCGCGAGCGCCTGCGGGAACGCGACGAGCGACTGCACGCTCGGATCCCACGGCTCGGACTGCACGGCCTTCACGGCGTCGTCGCCCTTGACGTTCGGATTCGCCTTCGACCAGGCGGCCGCATCGGTGACTTCGGACGGATAGGTCGAAGCCATCAGCACCTGCGCGAGCAGCGCGTCGGGATAAAGCGCGATCGGCGCGGTCAGCGCATCGAGTTGCTGGTTCGTCAGCTTCTGCCCGGTGCTGGCGGCGGGCTGTGTCTGCGCATCGGCTACGCCCGGATGGAACGCGGCGAGCGGCAGCGCGAGCAGTGCGGCGCTCATCGCGAGCGCGCGCAGCGTGCGCGCCGGGACAGGGGAAGGGTTCCGTTTCAAGATCAAGTCCTCCGATGCACGGCGCTCGATGCGCGTGAACTGCCGATACGGCGGGATGGGCGCATCGATTGCCGACAAGCAGCAATCGGGGGCGCAGTGCTTGATGAAAGCGAAGGTGATGAGGCGGGCTCGCAGGCGTCGGAAGCCTGGACGCTAAACGTTTGACCGTCGGGCAAGGACGCGGAAGACGTCGGGTTGCGCATGACCGTTGTCCGGAGTGGAGGCCCGATCAAAGTACGGGTGGGCCGCGAGGTGTGTCAACGTGGATTCAGGAAATATCACGTTTCAATCTCGCCGACAACGGGATTCGTAGAAGGGATGACGCGGCGTTCGCCCGGCGCCGGGCTCGCCATTACAGCGCGCGGCCGGCATGGCTCGCCGGCCGCGAAAGGGAGACGAAGTGCTTACTGCTGCGGCTTGTTCGACAGCGCGAGACGCAGCAGGTCGGCGACGGTATTCACGGAAAGCTTTTCCATGATGTTCGCGCGATGCGCTTCCACCGTCTTGATGCTGATGCCGAGATCGTCCGCGATCTGCTTGTTGAGGCGACCCGCGATGATGCGCTCGAGCACCTGATGCTCGCGCGCGGTCAGCTTGCCGAGGCGCTCGGCGGCGGCGCGCTGCTGCTGCACGCTGGTGCTCTCGCTGCGCGCCTTCTCCAGCATGCGCTCGACGAGCTTGCGCAGTTCGGCTTCGTCGAAGGGCTTCTCGATGAAGTCCATCGCGCCTTTTTTCATGGTCGAGACGGCCATCGGCACATCGCCGTGACCGGTCACGAAGATGATCGGCAGCAGCGAATTTTCGGCGATCAGTTTCTCCTGCAACTCGAGACCCGTCATGCCGGCCATGCGCACGTCGAGGATCAGGCAGGCGATCGCGCCGGAGTGCGAGATCGGCAGGTAGACGTCGAGGAAGGATTCCGCGCTCGAAAAACACTGCACGCGATAGCCGTTGGCCTCGAGCAGCCAGCGCAGAGAATCGCGCACGGCTTCGTCATCGTCGACGACAAAGACGGTTTCCTGGGTGGTGACTGTGCTCATAGTTCTCCCGTAACTGTTTGTTGTCTCGTATGTTCGTCGTGTGCGTCGCCGTTCGTGCCCGAACCGTCCACTTCGCCGATCGGCAGGCTGCAGTGGAAGGTCGCGCCGGTCACGTGGCCGTCCGCCTCGACGTTGTTGACCACCCAAAGTCTTCCGCGATGCGATTCGATGATCGAGCGGCAGATGTTCAGCCCCATGCCCATGCCGTCGGACTTGGTGCTGTAAAACGGTTCGAAAAGACGCTCGGCCGTTGTTTCGTCGACGCCGGGGCCCTGATCGACCACGCTGATGCACACGAAGCCGCCGTCCATGCGCTGCACGACCACGCGAATCACCGGATCGACGGCGTTCGGTTTCGCATCATGCATCGCCTCGGCCGCGTTTTTCAACAGGTTGACCAACACTTGTTCAATCAAAACCGGATCGACGTAGATGACCGGCATGCGCGAGCGGATTTCCGTCACGATGCGGATCTTGCGCTTGCGCGCCTCGATCTCGGCGAGCCCGACCGCGTCCGCGACAATATCGGCGACCCGCGCCGCCTGGCGCTTGGGCTCCGAGCGCTTCACGAACTCGCGGATGCGCTTGATGATCATGCCCGCGCGCACGGCCTGCTGCGCGGTTTTTTCCAGCACGGGCAGCAGCGTTTCCTGCGTCATGCGGCCGGATTTGACCAGCGCGACGCAGCCCGAGCAGTAGTTGTTGATCGCGGCGAGCGGCTGGTTCAGCTCGTGCGCGAGCGACGAGGCCATTTCACCCATCGTCATGAGGCGGCTCGTGAACTGCAGCTTTTCTTCCTGCTGATGCGCGAGTTCCTGCGCCTGCTTGCGCTGCGTGATGTCGGTCGCGATCTGCATCTGCGCGAGATGGCCGTCGACCCACTGAATGTACTGGCGGCGCACTTCGAACCACTTCTGGATGCCTTCCACGTAGACTTCCTGCGCGTCCGCCGAGCTTTCGGTGAGGGCGGTGGCGGGCAGGCCCGCATAGGTGTCGACCATGTCGATGGTGTCCGACGAACTCTGCGAGCCGCCGTCGAACGCGGCGCCCGCGAGCTCCAGATGGCCGTCCGGACGGATGCCGAACAGATGGCGGTAATAGCGGTTCGCGAAGAGCAGTTCGGCTTCGTCGGCGGCGAGCACGGAGACGGCGGCGTCCAGGCTTTCGAGCACGGTGGTGAAGCGTTCGTGCGCGGCGGCGAGTTCTTCACGCGCGCGCTTGGGCTCGGTGATGTCCGTCATCGACGACATCCAGCCGGTCTGGCGGCCCGAACTGTCGATCAGCGGCGAAACGTACAGGCGCGCGTGGAAGAACGAGCCGTCCTTGCGGCGCACGCGCAATTCGAAGCCGGACGACGGCGCCTTGCCGCGCAGGGTCATGTCGAGCTGGCGCTGCATCTCCGGGTACGCGTCGCGCGGCCAGTACGGGAACGGCGCGTTCTTGCCGACGAGATCGCTTTCGTCCCAGCCCGTCATGCGGCAGAACGCGGGATTCACGTGCGTGATGCGGCCGTGCATGTCGAGCACGCGCATGCCGATCAGCACCGAGTTTTCCATCGCGCGGCGGAAGAACGCTTCGGCGTAGAGCGCCTGCTGCGCTTCGAAGCGCTGGCGCGTGTGTTTCCACAGACTCCACAGGCTCCACAGCACGAAGCACGACAGGCCGGCGACCAGCCACACCAGCGTGTTGTTGGTGAAGTTCGTGAGCTGCGGATACGAATACACGCGCACCGACAGGCCTTGCCCCGGCGGATCGAGCGGCAGGTCGTAGAACATGTCGCGCGGCAGGCGCGGCCGGCTCGACGTGGTCGCGAGTTCGCGGTTGTTCAGATCGGTGATCGAGATCTTGTACTTCGCCGACAGTTCGCTGGGAATGTCGTGCTTCAGGATGCCTTCGATCGAAAACACCGCGGCGATGGAGCCGAGGAACTCGCGATCGCGGAAAACCGGTGTCTGCAGCGTGATGTAACCGTTGCCGAGATCATCGTAGAGCAGCGGCGAGTAGACTTGGCGGCGCGTGGTGCGCGCCTCGTCGAAGGCGGCCTGCACGGCCTCGTCCATCTGCGTTTCGTTGGGCTTGGCGAGGCGCGATCCGAGCACGGGCAGCGGCGTGTTGGGCCAGCGCGGCTTATGCTCGCGCGTGTACCAGTTCATGTAGAGGATTTCGGGATGCCCCTGCATGATGTCCGCCGACGAAGTCTGGAACGTCTGGGGATCGCCGTGGCCGGTCGCGAGGTCGCGCGAGAGGGCCTGGATCTGTTCCTGCGCGCCGGTCATGGACAGGCGGATTTGCTGCTGTGCCCACGCGACGTTGCGGTAAAGCGTGTCTTCCTGCTGCTGCTGCTCGCGCCGGTTGAGACTCCAGAGAATCAGACTCATCACGACCAGAAATACCAGAATCGAAATGAGCGGCGTGAGTAAATAGGAGTTCGACCACCACGGTCCGTGGTGCCAGCGGGTGGGCGACGAATCAGTCGGCTTGCGCGCGACCCTCGCCGAGCGTTTGATCAGCCGTTCGGTCAACATGGAAGCGATTGTAACGCAGCGCCTGATTGTTAATTGGCGTAAAAAGACGGTAAAGAAAGCGCCATTTCCGGGAAAAGGAGGAGAAACATCTGATTAAAAAAGTCTTATCGGACGGTGCGTTGCAGCAATTTTTCGCATTATGAGATCAACTCTCATGATTTGAAAAATTCCTTGCGTCATGGTCTGGACCCTCTTTAGAATTGCCGGCACGCGGCCAGTGCCCGCTTGTCTGTGCTCGCAGCACGGGCGTGCGCCGGCGGTTCTAGAGTGTTCCTCACATCAGGAGACGAGCATGTCCGCTGTACCCGACGAAGTTCTCAAATATGTCGCCAACGCCAAGGACGACGATCCTCAGGAAACCGCCGAGTGGCTCGACGCGCTCGACGGCGTGATTTCCGCGGTCGGTCCTGATCGCGCGCATTACCTGATCGAGAAACAGATCGAATTCGCTCGCGTGCACGGCGAGCACCTGCCGTTTTCCGCAAACACGCCGTACATCAACACGATCCCCGTCGCGTCGCAGTCGAAGATTCCGGGCGATCAGGACATCGAACACCGCATTCGCTCGTACACGCGCTGGAACGCCATCGCCATGGTGTTGCGCGCGGGCAAGGACACCAATGTCGGCGGCCACATCGCTTCGTTCGCCTCGGCCGCGACGCTCTATGACGTCGGCTTCAACCACTTCTGGCACGCACCGTCGAAAGAACACGGCGGCGACCTCGTGTTCGTGCAGGGCCACTCGTCGCCGGGTGTGTACTCGCGCGCGTTCCTGCTCGGCCGCCTGACCGAGAAGCAACTGAACAACTTCCGTCAGGAAGTGGGCGGCGAGGGCATCTCGTCGTATCCGCATCCGTGGCTGATGCCTGACTTCTGGCAGTTTCCGACCGTGTCGATGGGCCTCGGCCCGATCATGGCGATCTATCAGGCGCGTTTCATGAAGTACATGGAAGCGCGCGGCATCGCGAAGACGGAAGGCCGCAAGGTCTGGGCGTTCCTCGGCGACGGCGAAACGGACGAGCCCGAATCGCTCGGCGCGATCGGCATGGCCGGGCGTGAGCGGCTCGACAACCTCGTGTTCGTCATCAACTGCAACCTGCAGCGTCTGGATGGCCCGGTGCGCGGCAACGGCAAGATCATCCAGGAACTGGAAAGCGAATTCCGGGGCGCGGGCTGGAACGTCATCAAGGTCATCTGGGGCAGCCGCTGGGATGCGCTGTTCGCGCGCGACAGGACCGGCGCGCTGATGCGCCGCATGATGGAAGTCGTCGACGGCGAGTATCAGACCTACAAGTCGGAATCGGGCGCGTTCGTGCGCGAGCACTTCTTCAACACGCCGGAACTGAAGGCGCTGGTCGCCGACTGGACCGATGAGGACATCTGGAACCTGAACCGCGGCGGCCACGATCCGCACAAGATCTACGCCGCGTTCGACGCCGCGACCAAGACGAAGGGCGCGCCGACCGTCATCCTCGCCAAGACCATCAAGGGCTATGGCATGGGCGAGCACGGCCAGGCGATGAACATCACGCACCAGCAGAAGAAGCTGCCGATCGACACGCTGAAGAAATTCCGCGACCAGTTCCGCCTGCCGCTCAGCGACGAGCAGATCGCCGACGTGCCGTACCTCACGTTCGAGGAAGGCTCGAAGGAACTCGAATACATGCGTCAGAAGCGCATGGACCTGGGCGGCTATCTGCCGGCGCGCCGCGAAAAGGCGGAATCGCTGCCGGTGCCGGAACTCTCGGCGTTCGAGCCGCTCCTGAAGGGCACGGGCGCAGGCCGCGAGATTTCCACGACCATGGCGTTCGTGCGGATTCTCAACATCCTGTTGAAGGACAAGGCGCTCGGCAAGCGCATCGTGCCGATCGTGCCGGACGAGTCACGTACTTTCGGCATGGAAGGTCTGTTCCGCCAGATCGGCATCTGGAATCAGGACGGCCAGAAATACATTCCGGAAGACTCCGATCAGCTGATGTTCTATCGCGAATCGGAAACCGGTCAGATCCTGCAGGAAGGCATCAACGAAGCGGGTGGCATGTGTGACTGGATCGCGGCCGCGACGTCGTATTCGACGCACGGCGAGATCATGATCCCGTTCTACATCTTCTACTCGATGTTCGGCTTCCAGCGCATCGGCGATCTGGCCTGGGCCGCGGGCGACATGCGTTCGCGCGGCTTCCTGCTGGGCGGCACGGCCGGGCGCACGACGCTCAACGGTGAAGGCCTGCAGCACGAAGACGGCCATTCGCTGATGTGGGCGGCGTCGGTGCCGAACTGCATCAGCTACGACCCGACGTTCGGCTTCGAACTCGCCGTCATCATGCAGGACGGCCTGCGCCGCATGGTCGCGGAGCAGGAGGACGTGTATTACTACGTCACGGTGATGAACGAGAACTACGAGCATCCGGCGATCCCGCAGGGTGACGCCGTGGCTTCGGACATCATCAAGGGCATGTACGCGTTCAGCAAGGCCGAAGCTGCCGGGAAGGCGCACGTCCAGCTGATGGGCGCGGGCACGATCTTCAACGAAGTGATCGCGGCCGCCGACCTGCTCAAGAACGACTGGGGCGTCAGCGCCGATCTGTGGAGCGTGCCGAGCTTCACCGAACTGGCCCGCGACGGTCAGGCGTGCGAGCGCTGGAACCTGCTGCATCCGACGGAAGAGAAGCGCGTGCCGCACGTGACCAAGCTGCTCAAGGGTGCGCAAGGCCCGGTGATCGCGTCGACGGACTACATCCGCGCGCTCGTCGATCAGGTGCGCGGCTACGTGCCGAACAAGTTCGTGGTCCTCGGCACCGACGGCTACGGCCGCTCGGACACGCGCGAGGCGCTGCGCCACTTCTTCGAAGTCGACCGCTACTGGGTCACGCTGGCGGCGCTCAACGCGCTCGCCGACGAAGGCACGATCGAGCGCAAGGTCGTCGCAGAGGCGATCAAGAAGTACAACCTCGACCCGTCCAAACCCAACCCGATGACCGTCTAAAGGCATCGCCCCCGAGCGTTGTGACGCGGCCTCCGTCCGAAGCGGGCGGAGGCCGCGTGCAACCCAGGAGACACTAATAATGAGTCAAGCGATCGAAGTCAAAGTGCCGGACATCGGCGATTTCAAGGACATCCCCGTGATCGAAGTGCTGGTCAAGGTGGGTGACACCGTCGAGCCCGAGCAGTCGCTCGTCACGCTCGAATCCGACAAAGCCACGATGGACGTGCCGAGCTCGGCAGCGGGCACCGTGAAGGAAGTAAAGGTCAAAGTGGGCGACAACGTGTCGGAAGGCACGCTGATCGTCGTGCTGGAAGGCGCTGGCGCTGCGCCGGCCGCCAAGCAAGAGGCCGCGGCGCCCGCGCCCGCCGCCGCACCGGCTCCCGCTGCCGCGGCGAGCGGCGGCGGTGCTGTCGAAGTGAAGGTGCCGGACATCGGCGACTTCAAGGACATCCCGGTCATCGAGATCGCGGTCAAGGTCGGCGACAAGGTCGAGAAGGAGCAGTCGCTCGTCACGCTCGAATCCGACAAGGCGACGATGGACGTGCCGAGCCCCGCGGCGGGCACGGTGAAGGAGCTGAAGGTCAAGATCGGCGATACGGTCTCCGAAGGTTCGCTGATCCTCGTGCTCGAAGGCGGCGCGAGCGCTGCGGCTGCACCCGCGGCCGCACCGGCTGCCGCTCCCGCGAAGGCGGAAGTGCCGCCCGATGCGCCCGCGAAACCCGCGCCCGCGAAAGAGCCGCCGTCGGCGCTCGCGCAGGCGCCCGTGATGCCCGCCGGCGACGGCACGCACACGTCGAGCCATGCGTCGCCGTCCGTGCGCAAGTTCGCGCGCGAACTGGGCGTCGATGTCGCGCGCGTGAGCGGTACCGGTCCGAAGGGACGCATCACGCAGGAAGACATCACCGCGTTCGTGAAGGGCGTGATGTCGGGCCAGAGCAAGGCGCCCGCAGCAGCCGCGCCGGCCGGCGGTGGCGGCGGCGAACTGGGCTTGCTGCCGTGGCCGAAGATCGACTTCACGAAGTTCGGTCCGGTCGATCCGAAGCCGCTGTCGCGCATCAAGAAGATCTCGGGTGCGAACCTGCATCGCAACTGGGTGATGATTCCGCACGTCACGAACAACGACGAAGCGGACATCACCGAGCTCGAAGAACTGCGCGTGAAGCTCAACAAGGAACACGAAAAGGCGGGCGTGAAGTTCACGATGCTCGCGTTCGTCATCAAGGCAGTGGTCTCGGCGCTCAAGAAGTTCCCGGACTTCAACGCGAGCCTCGACGGCGACAACCTCGTGTTCAAGCAGTACTACCACATCGGTTTCGCGGCCGATACGCCGAACGGCCTCGTCGTTCCGGTGATCCGCGACGCCGACAAGAAGGGCCTCGTCGATATCGCCAAGGAAATGGCGGAGCTGTCGAAGCTCGCGCGCGACGGCAAGCTCAAACCCGATCAGATGCAGGGCGGCTGCTTCTCGATCTCGTCGCTGGGCGGCATCGGCGGAACGCACTTCACGCCGATCATCAACGCGCCCGAAGTCGCGATTCTCGGCCTGTCGCGCGGTCAGATGAAGCCGGTGTGGGACGGCAAGCAGTTCGTGCCGCGCCTCACGCTGCCGATGTCGCTGTCGTACGACCATCGCGTCATCGACGGTGCGGCCGCCGCGCGCTTCAACGCTTATCTGTCGGCGATTCTGGGCGATTTCCGTCGCGTCATTCTCTGATCAGCTGATCCGGCCGACGGCGGAACCTCGGGCTTGCCCCGAGGTTCCATCCGCACATCTCTTAGGGGACAACATGAGTCTCGTCGAACTAAAAGTACCTGACATCGGCGACTTCTCCGATGTCGATGTCATCGAAGTCAATATCAAACCCGGCGACGTCATCGAAAAGGAACAGGGCGTCATCACGCTCGAAACCGACAAGGCCACGATGGAAGTGCCCGCCGATGTCGCGGGCACCATCAAGGAAGTGAAGGTCAAGCAGGGCGACAAGGTCTCGCAAGGCTCGGTCGTCGCGCTGGTCGAGACCGCGGGCGCGGGCGCCGCTGCTGCGCCTGCCGCGGCCCCGGCTCCCGCCGCCGCGCCCGCGAAGGCTGCGGGCGGTGGCGGCGTGCAGGACGTGAAGGTGCCGGACATCGGCGACTTCAAGGACATTCCGGTCATCGAAGTGCACGTGAAACCGGGCGATACGGTCGAGAAAGAGCAGTCGCTCGTCACGCTCGAATCCGACAAGGCCACGATGGACGTGCCGTCGCCGGCCGCCGGCGTGGTCAAGGAACTGAAGGTCAAGGTCGGTGACAACGTCTCGGAAGGCACGCTGATCCTGACGCTCGAAGGCGGCGGCGCCACGGCCGCGGCTCCGGCGCCCGCGCCTCAGAAAGCGGCGCCGGCTCCAGCGGCAGCCGCGGCGGCGCCCGCGCCGCAAGCCGGCAGCTACTCCGGCGCGGCCGATGTCGAATGCGACATGCTCGTGCTCGGCGCCGGCCCCGGCGGCTATTCGGCGGCGTTCCGCGCGGCCGATCTCGGCATGAAGACGGTGCTCGTCGAACGTTATTCGACGCTCGGCGGCGTGTGTCTGAATGTCGGCTGCATTCCGTCGAAGGCGTTGCTGCACACCGCGCTCGTCATCGACGAAGCGGCCGCGCTCGCGTCGCACGGCATCAGTTTCGGCGAGCCGAAGGTCGATCTCGACAAGCTGCGCGGCTTCAAGGAAGGCGTCGTCAAGAAGCTGACCGGCGGTCTGGCGGGCATGGCGAAAGCGCGCAAGGTGCAGGTGGTGACGGGCGTCGGCAACTTCGTCGATCCGAATCACATGGAAGTGAACGGTCCGGACGGCAAGAAGGTCGTGAAGTTCAAGCAGGCGATCATCGCGGCGGGTTCGCAGGCGGTGAAGCTGCCGTTCTTCCCGGACGATCCGCGCGTCGTCGACTCGACCGGCGCGCTCGAGCTGCGTCAGTTGCCCAAGCGCATGCTGGTGGTGGGCGGCGGCATCATCGGCCTGGAAATGGCCACGGTGTACTCGACGCTCGGCTCGGAAATCGATGTCGTCGAAATGCTCGACGGCCTGATGGTCGGCGCGGATCGCGATCTCGTGAAAGTCTGGGAGAAGTTCAACGCCAAGCGCTTCGCGAACGTCATGCTCAAGACGAAGACGACCAAGGCCGAGGCCAAGGAAGACGGCATCTACGTGACCTTCGAAGGCGAGAAGGCGCCGAGCGAACCGCAGCGTTACGACCTCGTGCTGCTGGCGGTCGGCCGCAGCCCGAACGGCGGCAAGATCGGCGCGGACAAGGCGGGCGTCTCGGTAACGGAGCGCGGCTTCATCAACGTCGACAAGCAGATGCGCACCAACGTGCCCCACATCTTCGCGATCGGCGATCTGGTCGGCCAGCCGATGCTCGCGCACAAGGCCGTGCACGAAGGCCACGTCGCGGCGGAAGCGGCGCACGGCGAGAAGGCGTATTTCGATGCGCTGCAGATTCCGTCCGTCGCCTATACGGATCCGGAAGTGGCGTGGGCCGGCAAGACGGAAGAGCAGTGCAAGGCCGAAGGCATCAAATACGGGAAGGCGGTGTTCCCGTGGGCGGCTTCCGGCCGCGCGATCGCCAACGGGCGCGACGAAGGCTTCACCAAGCTCATCTTCGATGAGACGACGCATCGCGTGATCGGCGGCGGCATCGTCGGTCTGAACGCGGGCGATCTGATCAGCGAAGTGTGTCTCGCGATCGAGATGGGCGCGGATGCGACCGACATCGGCAAGACGATCCACCCGCACCCGACGCTCGGCGAATCGGTCGGCATGGCCGCCGAGTTGTACGAGGGCGTCTGCACGGACTTGCCGCCGCAGCGCAAGAAGTAAGCTCCTGCGCCTCGGAAAGTGCAAAGGCGCGCTCCTTCACGGGAGCGCGCCTTTTTTTTGCTGGGCACCCAAGCGTCAGACGACAAAAAACCCGGCGCGATGGCCGGGTTCTTCGTGATGCGTACTGCGCTCGACCGGGCAGAGCCCGGCGGCAAACTTACGCGACCGACTTCTTGGCGACGCGCGAAGCTTGCTCGGTCGCTTGCGTAGCGGCCTTCGTCGCAGCCGTAGCGGCGGCGTTGAAGTTGCTTTCAGCGATTTCGACAGCTTGCTTCGTTGCCTTGTGAACCGTTTCGTACGTCGTGTTGGCGGCGGTGATAGCCGACTTCATCACGGCGACAGCCGTTTCCGAACCGGCCGGCGCGTTCTTCGCGACGTTGTCGACGAGCGTTTGCACCTTGCGGTTCTGCTCTTCGTACTGCACTTCCGCGACGCGGGCGAATTCAGCTTGCGTGGCCGACGCGATTTCATACAGGTGACGGCCATACGACAGCACCTTTTCCGCGACCGGCTGGGTCAGGCTGGCTTGCAGTGCGAGCAGTTCCTGAGCATCCTTCACCGACAGCGCGCGCTGGGCGTTTTCCTGGCTTTCTGCCAGCGTGGACTTCACGACTTGCAGGTTCAGTTCGACGAGCTTCTCGATTCCTTCGAACGCCTTGTTCGTGAGGCCGAACAGCGTGTCGAAGTTGGATTTCTGTGCAGCGGCGATTTGCTCGGGGGTCAACAGCGTCATCTCAGGCTCCTGATGGCCGACCCATCAAACGCGGGTCGTGGTTTGGGTAGTTCCGGCTGATGAGGCCTGCCGGCTAGATGCAACCGCGATTGGTGCGTCGCAACATGAGACCCATTTTAGAGATATTCCGATGGATGTCAAGCATTTTTTGTGCGCCGCACCATTGGGCTAAAACGCTTGTTAAACAACAACTTACTTTGATTGAACAGGCGTGTGCGAGGGCTCAGTGAAAACCCTGTGCACCGCGATGGATCAAGGCTCGGAGAGGGGGCGCAGCCAGGTCCATTCGTCTATGAGAGCGCAAACAGATGAAAGTTTGATGTTTGTCGACGCCCGCGCGGATTTTGGTGCCGCAGTGCAGAATACGGAGTCTTCTCAAGTTCGTCTTATTTTTAAGACGTCGCCGTACACCAAATTCGTGAAGAAACGTTAACATTTCGTCTGTCCGACCCGCCGCGTCTTTTTCGCCGCGTCCCGCGACACCTTTCTCTCGATTCGAACTCTGCGTTTTGTCCGAAGCAACTCACAAGTTTGACTAAAGTTGTGGAAAGTTTTGCCGATAGTGCGCTTGTCGTCGTGTAGTAAAAGCGCGCTCGGGGCGAAACCGTTCCGCCGGAGTGATCGTTTTTTCCGATCGAGGCGCGTTTTTTATTGGCAATATGCAATCAAGTCTTACAACTCGGTTTAACGAGTTCCGATAAGTGCTTAATATTGCTTAAATTTCGTAGCTTCACTACACTTGGCGGTACTCTCAGCCGCCCAACAGAACACTAATGAAAACCGAAATGTTTTCGTCGTTGAAGGTGGTGCATGGCAGGGCAGTGCGCTCGGCGCTCTCGCTTGCCGTCTCCATCGCAGTAGCGACGTCCTTCGCAGCGGCTCCGGCTGAAGCCCTCGCGAAGACCACCAACACCACCGCCGCCAAGACCGCCAAGAAGCCCGCGAAATCTGCTGCTCAGGCCGAAAAGCCCGCGCGCGTGGCCAAGACGACGCTCAAGTCACCCAAACCCGTGAAGGCCGCCAAGGTCGCCGCCGCAGATGATGACGACGACGCGCCGCGTGCCTCGCGCAAGCGCCGTGTTTCGTATCGCATGGAGCCGCACGCCCGCCGCGCGTCGGTGCATGCGGTGGCTTTCCAGCCGCGCGCGGCCTCGGTCGGCCAGGCGTTCGGCCTGCATGACACGCCCGACAGCCTCGCGCTGCGCTCGAGCGTGGCCTATGTGGTCGATCAGAACACGTCCGAGACGCTGTTCGACAAGAACTCGCGCGCCGTCGTGCCGATCGCGTCGATCACCAAGCTCATGACGGCAATGGTCGTGCTCGATTCGCACATGCCGCTCACCGACGAAATCGCCGTCACCGACGAAGATCGCGATTACGAGAAGTTCACGGGCTCGCGTCTCGCGGTCGGTTCGGTGCTCAATCGCGAGGACATGCTGCATATCGCGCTGATGGCGTCGGAAAATCGCGCGGCGGCGGCGCTGTCGCGCTATTACGCGGGCGGCCGTCCGGCCTTCATCGCGGCGATGAACGCGAAGGCGAAATCGCTCGGCATGAGCGACACGCACTTCGAGAATTCGACGGGCCTCACGAGCCAGAACGTGTCGAGCGCGCGCGATCTCGTCAAGATGGTCAACGCGGCGTATCAATATCCGCTGATTCGCAAATTCTCGACCGATCGTAGCTACGATGTCTTCACCGGCAAGCGCAATCTCGCCTACAACAGCACGAATGCGCTGATCCGCAATGCATCGTGGGACATCGGTTTGCAGAAGACCGGCTTCATCAACGAGGCGGGAGAATGCCTCGTGATGCAGGCGAACGTAAACGGCCGTCCGGTCGTGATCGTTCTGCTGGACTCGTACGGAAAGTATTCGCGTTTTGCTGATGCGGGCCGTCTGCGCTCGTTTCTCGATACGCTCGGCGAGCCGCATATCATGAGTGCCGACATGGGCAGCGGCGCCAATCCCTGAGCTTCTTCCGGGACGCTGACCCATTGCAAACGGGATTCGTCGAAAGGCGAATCCCGTTTTTCTTTTACGTTCTGTCGGGTTTTAATGCCGCGCAGTCTGACGGTGCGTCAGCGCGTGCGGCGCGTCAGTCGCTGTCTCTTCCGGGTGATAACCCAGCGAGCGTGAGATTTCGAGCGCGGTATGGCTCAGTTGCTTGAGCCACGCGTCCTGCAGGCGATCGGCGGGCGCCGACAGCGACAGCCCCGCGACGAGCCGGCCGGTGTCGTCGTAAATACCCGCCGCGATGCAGCGCACGCCGAGTTCCAGTTCCTCGTTGTCGCGCGCGCAGGACTGCTGGCGCACGAGCAACAGTTCGCGCTCCAGCTTGGCGAGATCGGTGATGCTGTTCTGCGTGTGGCCCGACAGGCCAGTGCGCATCGCGTAGGCGCGCACGCGCGTGGCTTCGTCGGCGGCGAGAAAGAGCTTGCCCACCGATGTCAGATGCAACGGCGCCCGCCCGCCGATCGCGCGCACGACCTGCATGCCCGAGCGTTCCGAATACGCGCGCTCGATATACACGATCTCGTCGCCCTGACGCACCGACAGATTGACGGTCTGCCCGGTCTGCCGGTGCAGCTCGCGCATCGGCGGCATCGCGGCTTCGCGCACCGAAAGACGCGCCTTCACCAGATTGCCGAGTTCCAGCAGACGCATGCCGAGCCGGTACGTGCCCGGATCGGAGCGATCCACGAGGCGGCACAGCACCATGTCGTTCAGGATGCGGTGCGCGGTGGACGGATGCAGATCGGTGCTCTGGGAAAGCTCTTTCAGGCTGACGGGATCGGTGTGATCGGCGAGGGCGTCGAGAAGACGCATCATGCGCTCGATCACCTGAATGGACGTCTTGGATTCCGGGTTCGTATCGCTCATCGGGGAGAATCGGTTGATGCGTCAAACAGCGGAACAGGAATTGTATCTCATAATGTGAAAAAAGCGAACGCTGCTTCTGAGCAATGAGCCCGGCCGTTTCGCATGGATGCCGGCGAAGCCGCGTCCGGCGGGCGTTTTCGCGGATAATCGGCGGGCGTTCACATCACTTCTACAAAACAGGAAACGCCCCCATGCGAGTCGGATTATTCGTGACTTGTCTTATCGACATGATGCGCCCCGAGATCGGCTTCTCGGTCATCAAGCTGATCGAGCGCGCGGGTTTCGAGGTCGTCGTGCCGCCGTCGCAGACGTGCTGCGGCCAGCCCGCCTACAACTCCGGCGACCGGCCGCTCGCTCGCGGTCTCGCCGAGAAAACGCTGCGCGAGTTCGAGCAGTTCGACTATGTGGTCGTGCCGTCCGGTTCCTGCGGCGGCATGATCCGCGCGCACTACGGCGATCTCTTTCGCGACGATCCCGAGTTGATGAACCGTTTCGCGCGGATGCAGCCGCGTGTGTTCGAACTGACCGATTTTCTCGTGACGGTCGCGAAAGCGCGCATGGAGCCCGACGCGTTCGACGGCATGGTGACCTATCACGACTCCTGTTCCGGCCTGCGCGAGCTCGGCGTCAAGACACAGCCGCGCGAGCTGCTCGCGCAAGCCGGCGTGCCGGTCACGGAGATGGCGGGCTGCGAGCACTGCTGCGGCTTCGGCGGCACCTTTGCCGTCAAGTACGGCGACATTTCGACGGCGATCGTCGATGAAAAATGCGCCAACATCAGGGCAAGCGGAGCGGACGCGGTCGTGCTCGGCGACCTCGGCTGCATGCTGAATATCGAAGGACGTCTGCGCCGCACCGGCGACACGACCACGCGCGTGCTGCACATCGCGCAGGTGCTCGCGGGCGACGTGCAAGGCCGCGCCTGAGCGCATCCGTTAGCGAGAATCCCGACATGCAAGTTCAGACGATGCACTTCAAGGCGCGCGCGGGCAGCAAGCTCGCCGACGAGCGCCTGCAACAGAACCTCACGAAGCTCTCGACGAAATTCGTGAGCGCGCGGGCGAGCGCGGTGCGCGATATCGATTTCGAGGCGACGCGCGCGGCGCTCAAGGAGCGGCGCAACCGCGCGCTGGACAATCTCGATGTGTGGCTCGAAACCTTCGAGCGCGAGGCGACGCGGCGCGGCGCCACCGTGCTCTACGCGGAATCGACGCAGGACGCGGCGCGTCTCGTCGCGGAGATCGCCCGCAAGCACGACGTGAAAAAGGTCATCAAGACCAAGTCGATGGTCTCGGAGGAGATGCAGTTGAATCGCGTGCTCGGCGAGATGGGCGTGCAGTCCATCGAGACCGACCTCGGCGAATACATCCTGCAGATCAACGACAACGAGCCGCCGAGCCATATCATCGCGCCTGTCGTGCACAAGGATAAGGAGCAGATCGCCGATCTCTTCGCGAAGACGCACAACAAGCCGCGTCTCACCGACATCCCGGACATGACGCGCGAGGCGCGCGAAGTGCTGCGCCCGCATTTCATGTCGGCGGACATGGGCGTGACCGGCGGCAACTTCGTGATCGCGGAGACCGGTTCGGTCGCGGTCGTGACCAACGAGGGCAATGAAGGCATGTGCACGGTGATGCCGCGCGTGCACGTCGCGGTGACGGGCATCGAAAAAGTGCTGCCGACGCTGGAGGATCTCGCCACCGCCATGCGCCTTCTGCCGCGCTCGGCGACCGGGCAGACCATCTCGAACTATTTTTCGCTGCTGACCGGCCCGCGCGCGCCGGACGAAACCGACGGTCCCGAACACATGTACTTCGTGCTCGTCGATGGCGGGCGCACCGGGCTCATCGGCGGCGAATTTCAGGAGATGCTGCGCTGCATCCGCTGCGGCGCGTGCATGAATCATTGCCCGGTCTATCAGAAGATCGGCGGACATGCGTACGGCTGGGTGTATCCGGGACCGATGGGCTCGGTGCTGACGCCGGCGTATGTCGGCATCGACCGCGCGCTCGATCTGCCGCAAGCCGCGACGCTGTGCGGCGAGTGCAACAGCGTGTGTCCGGTCGGGATTCCGTTGTCCGATTTGCTGCGCAAGCTGCGCGAAAAGCAGATGGAGCGGCGCCTGCGGCCATGGAACGAGCGCGCCGCGCTCAGGATCTGGGGCTATCTCGCGATGCGTCCCGCGGCTTACGGGCTCTTCACGAAACTCGCCGTGCGCGTGCTCGAACGGATGGGCGGCAGCAGAAAGTCGATCGCGCGGCTTCCGCTCGGCGCGGGCTGGACCGGCACACGCGATATGCCGGCGCCGGTCGGCAGGACCTTCCGCGAACTGTACAAGGCGCAGCACTCGCATCTCGGCTGAGCGCCGCATCGTAAAAACGAAAAAACGGCGCCGGAATCGCGTTCCGGCGCCGTTTTTCGTGTGCGGGCGAAGTTCGTCGCTTTAATTGCTGACTAATTGCCGACCGGCCCCGTATGCCATTTGTTCGGGCCGCCGCCGTAGCTGCTGTTGCCGCCGCCTGAACTCCGGTTGCCGCCGCCTGCATTAGCCGGGGGCGGTGCAGCGGGTGCGGCGGGACGCATCGGCGGGCCGCCGACCGCGCGCGGCATCGGCGCGTTGCCGCCTGCTGCCTGCGGCGGCGGGCCACCAGAAGGACGTCCGCCACCGGCTT
>FCOH02000016.1 GCA_001544595.2 Caballeronia peredens
TATCGATAGTATTCGTTAAGCTTCTTCCATCGGTCGCCGGCAACGGCGGACAAGCCAACCGGAGAAAGCCGATGACCCGCAGCCAGACGAATTTCGCCCGCCGACTCGACGCGCTTCGCCATGTCGCGATCAACGTTCTCGCCGATTTCGCCCGCGCGGCTGCGTGAGCGCGGCCGAGCATCATCCAACGCAAACGAACAAACAGGAGCATCACGATGACGACCCAACGACTCACGACCGCGGCCGGCACGCCCGTCGGCGACAACCAGAATTCGCAGACGGCCGGCCCGCGCGGTCCCGTCACGTTGCAGGACTTCTGGCTCGTCGAAAAGCTCGCGCACTTCGACCGCGAAGTGATTCCCGAGCGCCGCGTGCATGCGAAGGGCTCGGGCGCATTCGGCACGTTTCGCGTGACGCATGACATCTCGCGCTTCACGAAGGCCAAACTCTTCGACGCAATCGGCAAGGAAACGCCGGTCTTCATGCGCTTTTCGACGGTCGCGGGCGAGCGCGGCGCGGCGGACGCCGAGCGCGACGTGCGCGGCTTCTCGATCAAGTTCTATACGGAAGAAGGCAACTGGGACGTGGTGGGCAACAACACGCCGGTGTTTTTCATCCGCGATCCGCTCAAGTTCCCGGACTTCATCCACACGCAAAAACGCGATCCGTACACGAACATGCGCAGCAACGTGGCGGCGTGGGATTTCTGGTCGCGTCATCCGGAGTCGCTGCATCAGGTCACGATTCTGATGAGCGACCGCGGCATTCCGAAGAATTATCGGCAGATGCACGGCTTCGGCTCGCACACGTTCTCGTTCATCAACAAGGACAACGAGCGCTTCTACGTGAAATTCCATTTCAAGTCGCAGCAGACGCTCGAAAACTATACGGATGCCGAAGCCGCCGCCGTGATCGCGAACGACCGCGAGAGCGCGCAGCGCGATCTGGTCGGGAACATCGACGAGGGCAACTTTCCGCGCTGGAATTTCCGCATTCAGATCATGAGCGAGGAACAGGCGGCGCAGGCGCGCGTGAATCCGTTCGACGTCACCAAGGTGTGGTCGCACAAGGAATTTCCGCTCATCGATGTCGGTGTGATCGAGTTGAACCGCAACGCGCAGAACTATTTCGCCGAAGTGGAGCAGGCGGCGTTCACGCCCGCGAACGTGGTGCCGGGCATCGGCTTTTCGCCGGACCGGTTGCTGCAGGGCCGGCTGTTTTCCTACGGCGACACGCAGCGTTATCGGCTCGGCATCAACCATCACCAGATTCCGGTGAATGCGCCGCGCACGACGCGCGCCAATACGTTTCATCGCGATGGCGCGATGCGCACCGACGGCAATCTCGGCGGCCGCGTGAACTACGAGCCGAATCGCTACGGCGAATTCGCGCAGGACGCGAGCGCGAACGAGCCGCCGCTCGCGGCCGGCGCGGTGCATCGCTACGACCATCGCGAAGACGACGATTACTACAGCCAGCCGGCCGCGCTCTTCAGGCTCTTCGACGACGCGCAGCGCGCACGTTTCTTCGGCAACATCGCGCGGCACATGCACGGCGTGCCGAATGACATCGTCGTGCGGCAGATCGGGCATTTTCGCCGCATCGATCCGGTATATGCACAGGGCGTCATCGACGCGCTCGCGAAACTCGGCCAGAAGTTCGACGAGGAAGAACCTGCCGCTTCATGACAGCGGTGTCTGAAAAACGGGAGAAAACATCATGTCTCAAGCGTTGAATCACATCGCCCAGGCGGTCGATCAGATCGAAGCGACGAGCCGCGACGCCTCGCGCGGCGTGCGCGTCGCGCTTGCGTTCGGGATCGTCGCGGTGGCTTACGGGCTCGTGTTCGCGGGCGGTGTCATCGGGGCGTGAGCATGAACCGGACGCGCGGCGAAGGCATCGCTTCATGGCCGCTCGCGCAATAAAGCGTTCCCCGTTTCTACGATAAACTGTCGAACGCTCGATGCGCCGCGCAGCGAAAGGTTGCGCGGCGCCTGCACCGTTCGAATCACTCTCTCACGGAGTCATCATGGCGAAGAAAGGCACGGCACCTGCCGTCAACATCGGCATCAGCGACAAAGACCGCAAGAAGATCGCCGACGGGCTGTCCCGGCTGCTGGCCGACACCTACACGCTGTACCTGAAGACCCACAATTTTCACTGGAACGTCACGGGCCCGATGTTCAACACGCTGCATCTGATGTTCGAGACGCAGTACAACGAACTGGCGCTGGCCGTCGATTCGATCGCGGAACGCATCCGCGCGCTGGGCGTGCATGCGCCGGGCAGCTACAGGGAGTTCGCCAAGCTGTCGTCCATTCCGGAAGCGGACGGCGTGCCGGCCGCCGAAGAGATGATCCGCCAGTTGGTGGAAGGTCAGGAAGCGGTGGTGCGCACGGCGCGCGAGATTTTCCCGGCAACCGAAGCCGCGAACGACGAACCGACCGCCGACCTGCTCACGCAGCGCATGCAGACGCACGAGAAGACCGCGTGGATGCTGCGCGCGATGCTGGCGTAACGCGTTTCCGCTTCAGCACGTTGTCACGAAACCCCGCGTCACGCGGGGTTTTTTGCTTCTGACGACGATGCGGCGCGCTGGTCTAAAATGGGCCGTCGCGTTTTCTCCGGCTCCTTCCGCCATGTTCGCCCGTCTCCCGCTCTTCATGCGCCTCGTGCGCCTCGACAAACCCATCGGCAGCTTGCTGCTGCTGTGGCCGACGCTCAACGCGCTGTGGATCGCGTCTGATGGCCGTCCGTCGCCGATGCTGCTCGTCATCTTCATCGTCGGCACGATCCTGATGCGCTCGGCGGGCTGCGCGATCAACGATTACGCCGACCGCGACTTCGACCGCTACGTGAAGCGCACCGCCGAGCGCCCGATCACCTCGGGCAAGATCAAGGCTTGGGAAGCCGTGGCGCTGGCGGCCGCGCTCGCGCTCGTTGCGTTCTTGCTGATCCTGCCTCTCAACACGCTCACGAAAGAACTGTCGGTGTTCGCGCTGTTCGTCGCGGGCACGTATCCGTTCACCAAACGCTTTTTCGCGATCCCGCAGGCGTATCTCGGCATCGCGTTCGGTTTCGGCATTCCGATGGCCTTCGCCGCCGTGCAGAATCAGGTGCCGATGCTCGCGTGGATCATGCTCGCCGCCAATGTGTTCTGGTCGGTGGCGTACGACACCGAATACGCGATGGTCGATCGCGACGACGACATCAAGATCGGCATCCGCACGTCGGCGCTCACGTTCGGGCGCCACGACGTGCTCGCCGTGATGCTGTGCTACGCGGCGACGCTCGCGATCTACGTGGGCATCGGCGTGGCGCTCGGCTTCGGCTGGCTGTATTGGCTCGGCTGGCTCGCGGCGGCCGGCTGCGGGGTGTATCACTACGGACTGATCCGCGAGCGCGAACGCATGGCGTGTTTTGCTGCGTTCAAGCACAACAACTGGCTCGGCGGCATGCTGTTCGCCGGCATCGCGCTGCATTACGCGTTCGCCGGATAAGCGGGCGACGGCACGCTGAACAAGCGCGAAGGAAAAATTTGATTACGTCGCGCTTGCGCGGCGCGGGCGGCTGCTATCTTTGAACGATCAACACCCGGGGAAGGTCCGGCGGCATGCGTTTTCATGCGAGCCGCCAGCGCGATCCGGGTTCGTTCACACATAGCAACGGTCAAAAATGGGCTCACTCGCACGTTTCGACCTCGCGCCGCTCGTCTCGCGGCATCGGGTCACGCATCTCATCGAAACCGGCTACGGCCGGGGCGACTCATGTCAGGCCGCGCTGGACGCCGGCTTCGGCCGTGCGCTTTCGTGCGAAATCCACGAACCGCTTGTCCCGGAGGCGGAGTCAAACGAGCGCTTGTACGTTGCGCACGCGGACAGCATCGCGTTTCTCGCTTCGACGGCGGTGTCCGACGCGCTGTCCGGAAACCGCACACTGATCTTTCTCGATGCGCATTACCCCGGCGCGGATCACGGGAAACAAAGCTACCTGAGCCAAGACCATGCGCCGGACACACGCTTGCCGCTGATCGCCGAGCTCGAGTTGCTGTGTGGAAAAGCGAATAACGCGCTGATCGTGATCGACGACGTGCGTATTTATCTGCGCGACTTCAAGGTCGCTCACGGCCCCATGCCGGATTGGGCGGAAAACGGTTTCGAGAAGGAAGCGGAGTTTCGCGCCTCACTCGCGCAATTCGAAGCCACGCATACGCTCCACTGGCATGGCGAGGAAACGGGCTACGCGATTCTGTGGCCGCGGCCCTGGGGCGATTACGATCTGAAGAGGTGGATATTGCCCGGCGATATCACCCGTGCCGCGGCGCTGGCGCTGGAGGTTCCAGGCACCACGTGCATTTCGCTGAATCGCAGAGCGCTGGATGCGCGGTTCTCGAACCGGTGGCTGGTCGGCAGGGGCCTCGACATCGGCGGTGGTAATGACAGCATCGCGCTGTATCGCTCGCTGTTTCCGCGTATCGCGAGTGTCACGGTCTATGACTGGGCGCAGGGCGATGCGCAGTATCTGGAAAACGTGCCGGACGGCAGTTTCGATTTCGTGTATTCCGCGCATTGCCTCGAACACATGGTGGATCCGCGTATCGCGCTGCGTCACTGGTTGCGCGTGCTCAAGCCGGGCGGTCATATGGTCGTCACCGTGCCGGACGAGGACATGTACGAGCAGGGCGTGTGGCCCTCGACCTTCAACAATGACCATAAACACACGTTCGCCATGTTCAAGCAGTCGAGCTGGTCGCCCGTGTCCATCAACGTGCTCGACGTGTTGCGGGAGTTCGGGCAGGACGTGGATGTCCTGAAAGTCGAGCGGCTCGATCACTGCTTCCTGAAAGACGTGCCGCGCTTCGACCAGACGCGCACGGCGTTTGCGGAGTGCGGTATCGAGTTCGTGCTGAAGAAGCTTTGAAAAAGCCTTGAAGCAGCGCTGCTTCAGCGCTCAAACAGCGACGGCAGGCCCGAAAGCCTGCCGTCGCGCATTTGCGTACATGCGTGTCAAGCGGCGCCGAGTTCGTCGCCCATTTCCTTCGCCCGCGCCTCTGCGGCCAGCGCGCCGCGCACGATCGCGTCCTTTACGCCTTGCGCATCGAACGATGCGAGCGCCGCCGCCGTCGTGCCGCCCTTCGACGTCACGCGCTCACGCAGCACGCTTGCCGGTTCGCCCGACTGCGCCGCGAGTTGCGCCGCGCCGGTGAACGTGGCGACCGCGAGCGCGCGGCCTTGCTCCTCGTCCATGCCGAGCCGGCGCGCCGCTTCCTGCATCGCTTCGATGAAATAGAACACGTAGGCCGGGCCGCTGCCGGAGATCGCGGTGACGGCGTCGAGTTTCGCTTCGTCGTCGAACCACACGGCCGTGCCGACCGCCTCCAGCACCTTCGACGCCAGCGCCTTCGCCGCATCCGCGACGCCGGGCAGCGCGGCCAGGCCGGTCACGCCCATGCCGATCAGCGCGGGTGTATTCGGCATCGTGCGCACGATCTGCGTGTAGCCGTTCAGCCAGCGCGACAGATCGCTCGCGCGGATGCCCGCCGCGATGCTGATGATCGTCTGCTTCGACAGATGCGGGACGAGCGCTTCAGCCACGCCCTTGAGCACTTGCGGCTTCACGGCGAGCACGATGGCGTCGAAGCCGGCGAGCGTCGCGTCGATGCCCGCGCCCGTCGCGATGCCGAACTGCTTCGCGGTGCGCGCGCGCGCTTCGTCGTTGATGTCGACGGCGTAGATGTCCGCCGCTGCGACGCCGCGTTTGATCAGTCCGCCGATGAGCGCCGCGGCCATGTTGCCGCCGCCGATGAATGCGATTTTCATGGTGAAGTCGAGGTCAGTGAGTGTAGGTTCGCGCGCCGAAGATGGCGGTGCCGATGCGCACCATCGTCGCGCCTTCGAGCACGGCGGCTTCGAGATCGGCGGACATGCCGATCGAGAGCGTGTCGAGATCGAGGCCGCCGGCGCGCAACGCGTCGAACAGTTCGCGCAGACGCGCATGCGGCACGCGTTGCGCATCGAGCGTGCCGGCGGGTTCGGGAATCGCCATCAGCCCGCGCAGGCGCAGGCCGGGAAGCGTGGCCACCGCGTGCGCGAGCGCCGCGGCATCTTCCGGTTCGACGCCGCTCTTCGACGCCTCGCCGCTCACGTTCACCTGCACGCAGACGTTGAGCGCGGGCGCGCCCTCGGGACGCTGCGCGGCGAGCCGTTCGGCGATTTTCAGACGATCGATGGAATGCACCCAGTCGAACTGTTCGGCAACGACCTTCGTCTTGTTCGACTGCAACGGCCCGATGTAATGCCATTCGATATCGCCGCGCAAATCCGCGAGTTCGGCGATCTTCGCGATGCCTTCCTGCACGTAGTTCTCGCCGAACGCGCGCTGGCCGGCCTCGAAGGCGGCGCGCACGTCGATGGCGGGAAAGGTCTTGGAGACGGCGAGCAGCTTCACCGACGACGCGTCGCGCGAGGCGTCGTGCGCGGCCTTCGCGATGCGTTGACGAACTTCTTCGAGATGTTGAGCGATTGACATGCTGGCGTGCGGCATTTGAGAGCAATCCGCCCATTATACGAACCGCTCATCCGTAGATCAGATGCTCCAGCAGTTGAATCCAGTGCGTGACGGGCGTCGACGTGCCGCTTTGCAGATGCGCGATGCAGCCGACATTCGCCGACACGATCAGTTGCGGCTCGAGCTTCTCCAGCCGGTCGAGCTTCTGATTGCGCAGCGTGTACGAGAGCTTCGGCTGCAACACCGAGTAAGTCCCGGCCGAGCCGCAGCAGAGATGGCTGTCGGCGGGCAGGCGCACTTCGAGCCCGAGCGCGGTGAGCAGATGTTCGACGTGTCCGCGAATCTGCTGCCCGTGCTGCAACGTGCACGGCGGATGAAACGCGACCGTATGCACGCCGCGCCGGCGCGCGAGCGACACGAGTTCTTCCTCGTATTGCGGCAGGATTTCGGCGAGATCGCGCGTCAGTTCGACAATGCGCTGCGCCTTTTGCGCATACGCCGGATCGTGACGCAGGAGGTGCGCGTATTCCTTGACCGTCGCGCCGCAGCCCGATGCGTTCATGACGATCGCCTCGACGCCGTTTTCCACGTGCGGCCACCAGGCGTCGATGTTGTTGCGCACGTCGTCGAGCGCGTCGTCGTTGTAGCCGAGATGCAGGCGGATCGCGCCACAGCAGCCCGCCTCGGGCGCCGTGACGATCTCGACGCCGAGCGCATCGAACACGCGCGCCGTCGCCGTGTTGACGTTGGGCATCATCGCGGGCTGCACGCAGCCGGCGAGCATCAGCATCTTGCGTGCGTGCTTGCCGGTGGGCGCAGCGAGCGGCCGCTCGGCGAGCGGAATCTTGGCGCGCAGCTTGCGCGGCAGGATTCCGCGAAACTGCTGGCCGAGCTTCATCGCGGGCGTGAAGAGCGTGCTGTTCGGCAGAAAGCTGGCGAGGAGGCGGCGCTGCAGGCGCTGGCGCATCGGCCGCTCGACTTTTTGCTCGACGACCTTGCGCCCGATCTCGACGAGCTTGCCGTACTGCACGCCCGACGGGCACGTACTTTCGCAATTGCGGCAGGTGAGGCAGCGATCCAGATGCAACTGCGTGCTGCGCGTGACGGGCGCGCCTTCGAACATCTGCTTCATCAGATAGATGCGCCCGCGCGGTCCGTCGAGCTCGTCGCCGAGCAACTGGTAGGTCGGACAGGTCGCCGTGCAGAAGCCGCAGTGCACGCACTTGCGCAGGATGGCGTCGGCTTCGTCGCCATCGGCCGTGCCGCGGATGAAATCGGCGAGATTGGTTTGCATCGAGGCGCCCTAGGGTCTGTTCACATATAAACGGCCATGCGTTGCCCCGTAAAGGGCCGATCGCAAGGAATGCGACGCAGCGAATACGTCCCCCGAGGGGATTTCCTTCGGGGCATATTCGCAAGGAGCATGACGCCGCGAGCGGCCCTTTACGGGGCAACCCCCGACTATAAATTCAATTATGGGGAATGCCCGAAATCGGCCGCATTGCAGCGTCGCGCGTCGCTTGTCTGGGGCGGCCAAACGGCGCGCCGCACTCCTTGCACTGCAGCCGATTTCGGGCGTTCGCATGGCCGTTTATATGTGAACAGACCTTAGAAGTCGGGATACAAACGCGCGCGATTGAAGATGCGCGCCGGATCGAATGCGGCCTTCAATCCACGATGAATCTTCATCAGCGGCGCGGGCAGCGGCGTGAATACGCCCGCATTGCGATCGTAGGCGGAACCGGCGCGGAAGATCGTCGCGTGGCCGCCCGCCTGCTTCGCACTGATGCGCACGGTCTGCGGATCGGTGTCGGTGATCCACCAGCGTTGCGCGCCGCCCCATTCCATCAGTTGCGCGCCCGGCAGATGCAGCGGCTCCGCGATCGACGGCAACGCGAGCCGCCAGAGCGCCGAGCGCGGCTCGATCACCGCGAAGAACGGGTCAGTCTGCTCGCGCAGGCCGATCCAGAAGCGGTCGGCTTCGACGGCATCGACGACTTCGCCGCCGAGCGTGTTGCGCGCCGTCTTCACGGCCGCTTCCGCGCCCGCGAGACGCAGCGCGAGCGTGCCGTCGCGCCACGCGCTGCCGGTGATCGGCAGCGGATGGCCGCCCCATTCGTTGAGCTTGCGCACGCCGTCCGTTGCGTGCATGTCGAACTTGAGCGTGGCTTCGGCGACGGGACGCGGCAGCACCTTGACCGACAGCTCGAGGATGAGCCCGAGCGTGCCGAGCGAGCCGGCGAGCAGCCGCGACACGTCGTAACCGGCGACGTTCTTCACCACTTGCCCGCCGAAGTGCAGCACTTGTCCGTGTCCGTTCATGACGACGGCGCCGAGCACGAAATCGCGCGGCGCGCCGGTCCACGCGCGGCGCGGCCCGGCGAGCCCCGCGGCGATGCAGCCGCCGAAGGTCGCGTTGCGCCCGAAGTGGGGCGGCTCGAAGGGCAGCATCTGGTTGTGCTCGCGCAGCTTCGCTTCGATTTCGGCGAGCGGCGTGCCGCTCTTCGCAGTGATGACGAGTTCCGCCGGATCGTAGGCGATGATGCCGCGATGCGCACGCGTGTCGAGAATATCTCCCTGGAGCGTCTGGCCGTACCAGTCCTTCGTGCCGCCGCCGCGGATGCGAAGCAGCGTGCCGGTCTCGGTGGCCCGGGCGATCCGTTCCGACCAGCCGGCGACGATGTCGTCCTGTTCCATGGATGTTCCGCTTGTTCGTCGATGTCGCTGTTCGACTTCTGTATTCGGCTTTCAGGCTGTCCGGTCGATTGTACCGGCCGCTTAACGCCGTCGCACTCGGACAAACATGGATAGCGGAACGCGCGCCGCGCTTCGTGCAATTCTAGAAACGCGGCAATTCGGGATGCGGCAGCAGGCCGCCGCGCACGTGCATCTTGCCGTACTCGGCGCAGCGCGCACGCGTCGGGATGCCTTTGTCGGGGTTGAGCAGGCCGGGCGGATCGAACGCGCGCTTGACCGCGAAAAACGCGTCGCGCTCCTCCGGCGAGAATTGCACGCACATCGAATTGATTTTTTCGATGCCCACGCCGTGCTCGCCCGTCACCGTTCCGCCCAGTTCCACGCAGGCCTCGAGAATGTCGCAGCCGAACGCTTCCGCGCGATGCCATTCGTCGAGATCGTTGCCGTTGAAGAGAATCAGCGGATGCATGTTGCCGTCGCCGGCATGGAACACGTTGATGCAGCGCAGCGCGTATTTTTTCTCCATCTCTTCGATGCGCGCGAGCAGCGGCCCGATCGCGCGGCGCGGCACGGTGCCGTCCATGCAGTAATAGTCCGGCGAGATGCGGCCCGCCGCCGGGAACGCGTTCTTGCGCCCGGACCAGAACTTGAGGCGCTCCGTTTCCGAACGCGAAATCTGGATGCGCGACGCGCCGTGTTCGCGCAGCACGGCCGTCATGCGGACGATTTCTTCGGCCACTTCGTCGTGCGTGCCATCGGATTCGCAGAGCAGGATCGCGGCGGCGTCGAGATCGTAGCCCGCGTTGACGAATTGCTCGACCGCGCGCGTCGCGGGTTTGTCCATCATTTCGAGGCCGGCGGGAATGATGCCCGCCGCGATGATCGCCGCGACCGCGTTGCCGCCTTTCACGACATCGTCGAAGCTCGCCATGATGACTTGCGCCGTCTGCGGCTTCGGAATCAGCTTGACGGTGATTTCGGTGACGATCGCGAACATGCCTTCGCTGCCGATCAGCACCGCGAGCAGATCGAGGCCCGGCGCATCCGGCCCGAGCGAGCCGAACTCGACGACGTCGCCGTCCATCGTCACTGCGCGCACGCGCAGCACGTTGTGCACGGTCAGGCCGTATTTCAGGCAGTGCACGCCGCCCGAGTTTTCGGACACGTTGCCGCCGATGGTGCACGCGATCTGCGACGACGGATCCGGCGCGTAGTACAGGCCGTAAGGCGCGGCGGCCTCCGAAATGGCGAGATTGCGCACGCCGGGCTGCACGGTCGCCGTGCGCGCGTAGGGATCGACTTCGACGATCTTGCGAAAGCGCGCGAGCGACAGCACGATGCCGTGCCGGATCGGCATCGCGCCGCCGGATAGCCCCGTGCCCGCGCCGCGCGGGACGATCGGAATGGAAAGACGCGCGCAGATCTGCACGACGCGCTGCACCTGCGCCTCGGTTTCCGGCAGCGCGACCGCGAGCGGCAGACGCCGGTACGCGGCGAGGCCGTCGCATTCGTAGGCGGCGGTGTCTTCCTCGCGGAACAGCAGGCAGTGCGTCGGCAGCACGGCCATCAGCGCCTGCACGACTTCTCGCTGACGCGCGGCGAGCTGATCTTCGCTCAGTTCGGGCGCGTCTTCGTGCGGCAGGTTGGGCGACATCTGCTCGGACTTGAGCTCGTCGGGTGCGTTCACGTCTCCTCCTTTTGATGCCTGCGCGGTCGGTGCCGCTTGCTTATTCGTGCGTGCATGCGTGCATCTTGCGCGACTTCGTCAGCCTTCGAAAGCGAAGATTTTCCCCGGGTTCATCAGGTTCTTCGGATCGAGCGCCTGCTTGATGGCACGCATCACGGCGATGGCGTCCGCGCCGTGCTCGTCGATCATGAAGCCCATCTTGTGCAGCCCGACGCCGTGCTCGCCGGTGCAGGTGCCGCCCATCGCGAGCGCGCGCGCGACGATGCGCCGGTTGATGCGCTCGGCTTCTTCCAGCTCTTCGGGCTTGCCGGGATCGAGCAGCATCGCGACGTGGAAGTTGCCGTCGCCGACATGGCCGACGATCGGGCTCGGCAGATACGAGCCTCGCAGGTCCTTCTCCGTTTCCTCGACGCATTCGGCGAGACGCGAGATCGGCACGCAGACGTCAGTCGTCACGGCGCGGCAGCCGGGCTTCAGCTGCAACATCGCGAAGTAGGCGGAGTGTCGCGCGTTCCACAGACGGCTGCGGTCTTCGGGACGCGTCGCCCATTCGAAGTCCTCGCCGCGATTCTCCGCGACGATATCCTGCACGGTCTGCGCCTGTTCCTTGACGCCCGATTCGGTGCCGTGGAATTCGAAGAACAACATGGGCGCTTCGCGCAAGCTCAGGTTCGAGTGGCGGTTGATTGCGCGCACGGCGAGTGCGTCGACGAATTCGACGCGCGCGATCGGCACGCCCATCTGGATTGTTTCGATGACGGCGCGCACGGCGTCGCCCATCGACGGGAATGCGCACACGGCCGCCGAAATCGCTTCGGGCTGCGGATAGAGGCGCACGGTGATTTCGGTGATGACGCCGAGGGTGCCTTCCGAGCCGACGAAAAGGCGCGTCAGGTCGTATCCCGCAGACGATTTGCGCGCGCGCGTGCCGGTCCTGATGACGCGGCCATCCGCCGTGACGACGGTGAGCGCGAGTACGTTTTCGCGCATCGAGCCGTAGCGCACGGCGTTGGTGCCGGAGGCGCGCGTCGCGGACATGCCGCCGATGCTGGCGTCCGCGCCGGGGTCGATCGGGAAGAAGAGGCCCGTGTCCTTGAGCGCTTCGTTCAGTTGCTTGCGCGAGATGCCCGGCTGGACGGTGGCGGTGAGATCTTCGGCGTTGATCGAGACGACCCGATTCATCTCCGACAGATCGATCGAGATGCCGCCTTGCACGGCGAGCAGGTGGCCTTCGAGCGACGAGCCGTTGCCGTAGGGGATGATCGGCACGTCGTGTTCGGCGCAAAGTCCGACGATGGCTTGTACTTCTTCGGTGCTGCGCGCGAACACGACGGCGTCGGGCAGTTGCGGATCGAACGGCGATTCGTCGCGGCCGTGGTGTTCGCGCACGGCCTGAGCGGTGGTGACGCGCTCGGCGAATTGTTGCTTCAACGCGTCGAGCAGCGCAGCGGGAAAGGGGCGGCGTTGCGAGAGCGCATGGTGTTCGGTGGGGTGATTCACGTGCGTGTCTCCGGGCGATTCGGCTTGATGTTTTGCTTGGGCGTCGGTTTCGGCGGTTCGCGCTCTGGTGTTTTGCGCCGGCGCGCTGGGTATGGGTGTTGCGGGTTTGCCCGATGCCTCCGGCTTGGTCGTTTCGAGTCTGGCGCGAGGATCGGCGCAAGCTCGACGCAGACTTGACGCGGACGTGCTGCAAGCGGCGAACGGTGTTCATCTCATTTTACGCCCTCGGACGACGCCCGGCGGGCGGGGTTTCCGGGGGTTGCGTGCCTATAATGGCTCGCCGTTTTATCGATGATGAGCGTTTCAGGGAGTGATGATGGGACACCGCTTGAGCAAGATCGCCACGCGCACCGGCGATGACGGAACCACGGGCCTGGGCGATGGCCGCCGCGTTTCGAAGGACGATGCGCGCATCGTGGCCATCGGCGATGTCGATGAGTTGAATTCCTGTATCGGCGTCTTGCTGTGCGAGGCGATGCCGTCGGACGTGCGGGACGCGCTGACGCAGGTTCAGAACGATTTGTTCGATTTAGGCGGGGAATTGTCGATTCCGGGACATTCGATGATTCAGGAGTCGCATCTCGCGCAACTGGATGCGTGGCTCGCGGACTACAACGCGACGTTGCCGCCGCTGGCCGAATTCATCTTGCCGGGCGGGTCGAGGGCGGCGGCGCTGGCTCATGTGGCCAGGACGGTTTGCCGGAGAGCGGAGCGGGCGATTGTGGCGCTCGGGCGGGATGAAACGGCCGGCGTCAATGAGGCGCCGAGACAGTATGTGAACCGGTTGTCGGATCTGATGTTCGTGCTGGCGAGGGTGCTCAATCGAGCCGATGGCGGCAAGGACGTGCTGTGGAGCCATACCCAGGACGCCGGCCAGTGATTCGCGTCATTCTCGACCGTTCGGATGGATTATTCGAATTCATCTGAATTTATCGCGCGAAGCTGGCGTTTTCAGGCGACATCGCCGGATCGGCAGGCAATGTCGCCGAGATGGGCAAACGAGGATGTCAATTCCCTCCGCCGCGCAAAACCCGCCGCTGCTTGACCGCCTCCGCGAGCCCTTCGAGCACGCCGATGCTCTCATCCCACCCGATACAAGCATCGGTCACGCTTTGCCCGTAAGTGAGTTCGCATCCTTCCTTGAGATCCTGCCGCCCGGCAACGAGATGCGATTCCACCATTACGCCGATGATCCGCTCATCGCCGGAAGCAAGCTGACGCCCGATATCCTCGCAAACCGGAATCTGGTTCTCATGCTTCTTCGAGCTATTCGCGTGGCTCGCATCGATCATCAGACGCGCGGCGAGACCCGCCTTGCCGATATCGCTGCATGCCGCATCGACACTCGCCGCATCGTAATTCGGCGTTTTGCCGCCACGCAAAATGATGTGGCAATCCTCATTACCCGCTGTCGAAACAATCGCCGAATGGCCGCCCTTGGTCACCGAGAGAAAATGATGCGGCTGCGACGCCGCCTTGATCGCATCGACGGCGATCTTCACATTGCCGTCCGTGCCGTTCTTGAACCCGACCGGGCACGACAACCCGGAAGCCAACTCGCGGTGAACCTGAGATTCGGTTGTCCGCGCCCCGATCGCGCCCCACGAAATCAGATCGGCGATGTACTGCGGACTGATCATGTCGAGATACTCGGTTCCGGCCGGAAGCCCCAGCTCGTTGATATGCATGAGCAGTTCGCGCGCGGCCCGCAATCCATCGTTGATCTTGAAGCTGTTGTCCATGTACGGATCGTTGATCAGCCCTTTCCATCCGACCGTCGTACGCGGCTTCTCGAAGTACACGCGCATCACGATCTCGAGTTCACCGGCAAACCGCTTGCGCTGTTCGATCAGCTTCCCAGCATATTCGAGCGCCGCCTTCGGATCATGAATCGAGCAAGGCCCGATGATGACGATCAGCCGGTCATCCATCCCGTGAAGGATGCGATGCATCGACTGCCGCGCGTTGTAGATCAGCTCCGACACCGGCTCGGCGCACGGAAACTCGCGGATCAGATGCGCGGGCGGGGTCAGCTCTTTCAACTCGCGGATGCGTACGTCATCGGTATTGTGCGGGGGCATTTCGTTACTCCAACAAGGGCAGATCCAGCGAAGATCCAGGGCAGCAGGCGAAAAAAAACCGCCAGACTCGCTGGCGGTTTTTCGGGAATTTCGGTTTGTTCGACCTAAGACTCACCCCTCTCGATCCGCCAGCGGCTTGAGATGCCAAAAGAAATAAAAATAAAACTTGGCGGACATGGGGAATCGAACGTGAGTCGAAAAAAGTTGTGACTGCTTTTATAACCGCAAACATGCGGGGCTGACAACCCTGCAACGACTAAAACGCGGACAATCCGCATCGGATCATGCGGCGACGCCGCAAACAAACGCTTCCGATGCGGAAAATCCGCACAAAAATCAGACCGTCCCGCCGACCGTCATCTTCTCGATGCGCAATGTCGGCTGCCCGACGCCCACCGGCACGCTCTGGCCTTCCTTGCCGCACACGCCGACGCCGCTGTCGAGCGACATGTCGTTGCCGATCATCGTCACGTATTTGAGCGATTCCGGCCCGCTGCCGATCAGCGTCGCGCCCTTCACCGGATACGTGATCTTGCCGTTCTCGATCATGTACGCCTCCGACGCCGAGAACACGAACTTGCCGTTGGTGATGTCGACCTGACCGCCGCCGAAATTCACCGCGTACAAGCCGTTCTTCACCGACGCCAGAATTTCCTGCGGATCCTTGTCGCCGTTGAGCATGTATGTGTTGGTCATGCGCGGCATCGGCAGCGCGGCGTACGACTCGCGGCGCGCGTTGCCCGTCACCGGCATCTTCATCAGGCGCGCGTTGAGCGAATCCTGGATGTAGCCCTTCAGAATGCCGTCCTCGATCAGCGTCGTGCACTGCGTCGGATTGCCTTCGTCGTCGATATTGAGCGAGCCGCGGCGGTTCGGCAGCGTGCCGTCATCGACGACGGTGACGCCCTTCGCCGCGACCTGCTCGCCGATGCGCCCCGCAAACGCCGACGATCCTTTGCGGTTGAAATCGCCTTCGAGGCCGTGTCCGATCGCCTCGTGCAGCAGCACGCCCGGCCAGCCCGGCCCGAGCACGACGGTCATCGCGCCGGCCGGAGCAGGGCGCGCTTCCAAATTGACGAGCGCCGCATGCACGGCGTCGTCGACGTACTTTTTCAGCACGTCGTCGGTGAAGTAGCCGTAGTCGAAGCGGCCGCCGCCGCCGCCCGTGCCGATCTCGCGCCGGCCGTTCTGCTCGGCGATCACCGTCACGGACACGCGCACGAGCGGGCGCACGTCGGCGGCGAGCGCGCCGTCGCTGCGCGCGACCAGCACGACATCGTATTCGCCGGCGAGACCCGCCATCACCTGCGTGATGCGCGGATCTTTACCACGCGCCATCTGTTCGACGCGCTCGAGCAGCCTGACCTTCGCGTTCGCGTCGAGCGAATGCAGCGGATCGGCCGGGAGATACAGATCGCGGCCCGAAACGCCCGTGAGCGAACTAGCCGGCTTGATCTTGTGTTTGCCGCCGCCCGCCTTGGCGATCGCGCGCGTGGCGATGGCGGCCTGGCGGATGGATTCGGGCGAAAGATCGTCGGAATAGGCGAAAGCCGTGCGCTCGCCGGACACGGCGCGTACGCCGACGCCCTGATCGATGCTGAAGCTGCCCGATTTGACGATGCCTTCTTCGAGACTCCACGCTTCGCTGCGCGTGGACTGGAAATAGAGGTCCGCGTAATCGACGCGATGCTCGAAGATGTCCGCGAGCGTGCGCGTGATGAGTCCTTCGTCGAGGCCGTAGGGCGTGAGCAAAACGTCCTTCGCCGTGACCAGGTTGCGAATGCCGGGTTCGATGATGTTCATGCGGTGCCTATTACGTCTTCTGAGACGAGTTCGGTGATATTTCAGACGAATTGCAGACCATTCTACGATCTGATTCAGTCACGTCATGTGCGGGGAAAAACCCGCATCTTCAAGTCGAGTGCTGGTTGAGGCCGCGCGATCACCCGATCACGCGATGCCGGTACGCCGGCAAACTCTGTCGCACGGCGGCGATACGTTCCAGGTCGATGCCGCCCGCCACCACGCCCATGCCTTCGTCCCGCACGGCGACGATCTCGCCCCACGGATCGACGAGCATGCTGTGGCCCCACGTGCGGCGGCCGTTTTCGTGCCTGCCGCCCTGCGCCGCGGCGAGCACGTAACACTGATTTTCGACGGCGCGTGCCTTCAATAGCGTCTCCCAGTGCGCATTGCCGGTGGTGTAGGTGAACGCGGACGGCACGACCATCAGCGCGCAGTCGCCGAGCTTCCGGTACAGCTCCGGAAAGCGCAAGTCGTAGCAGACCGACAGACCGACGCGCCCGAACGGCGCCTCGAACGTCCGCACTTCGCTGCCCGGACAGATGGTGCGCGCTTCGTCGAACGATTCCTCGCCCTTTTCGAAATTGAACAGATGAATCTTGTCGTAGCGCGCGACCTGCGCGCCGGACGGATCGAAGACGAGTGTCGTGTTCAGCACGCGACCCGCTTCCGGCGACTGCAACGGCAGCGTCCCGCCGATGATCCACACGCGGTGCTCGCGCGCGGCGTCGGCAAGAAATTGCTGGATGGGGCCCGAGCCGGGCGTTTCGCGGATCGCGAGTTTGTCCGTGTCCTTGAAGCCCATGTAGCAGAAATATTCGGGCAGGAGCACGAGTTGCGCGCCGCCGCGCGCGGCTTCGGCGATGAGACGCCCGGCGTCGGCCAGATTGCGGTCGAGTTCGGGCGTGCTGACCATCTGCAGCGCGGCGACCTGAAACGGCTTGCCGGCGCTTTCGCTCGATCTTTCGCTCATGTGTCGGTGCGCAGCCAAGAAAAATAGGGACGAAGAAGGCGCCGCGCGAACGCCCGTTTCTTACTGGACAGCGGACGGCACGCCGACGGCGGCTGGTGTTTCGATCTTACCCTGATCGCCCTTGAGTCGCTGGATGACGGGTTTGCTCCACGAGCCGGTGATCGAATAGTCGAAGGCGAACGCCTTCTGGATCGACGCCGACAGCGCGAGATCCGCCGCGAGCACGCCGAGCCCGAGCAGCGGATTGATCACCGCCGCGCCGATCGCCGCCGCCCCCGCGCCGACCGTCGGGATCACCTTCACGTGCAGGTCCTGCGTCTGCTTCGGCATGTCGACCATGCCCTGCATCTGCACGCGCGCGGGCGACGTGACCATCAGGAAGTCGTCCGTGCGGCTGATGCCGTCGGCGATGCGCGCGTTGCCCGTGATCTTCTCGAACGGCAAGCCCTTGCCGACGACGTCGTCGAAATGCAGCGTCAGGAGGTTCGCCAGACTGCGCAGGCTGAAGATGCCGAGCCATTTCGCCGCGCCCGGCGCACGCAGGATCTGCCCGTGCCGCAGATCCACGGCGACGTCGCCGTCGAGCGTGTTCAGATCGAGCGTGGTCGGGCCGCCGTTCCACGCCGCGTGACCCGCGACCGTGCCGCTGCCCGCGTTGATCACGCGCGGTGCGCCGAAGCGGTCGATCAGCTGGCCGACGTTCTTCACGTCGAGCTTGAAATCGAGGGCCGTGCGGCGCGGCACGCCGTCGTCGGTGTCGTAGGGCATGGCGTCCGTCTGCGCGGCCCGGATGACGCCGCCGGGCAGCGTCCGCCAGGTCGCGTTGGCGGTGAGCGTCGCGTCCGGATTGGCGAGTTCGAACTTGTCGAGCGTCCAGATAGGCTCGTCGGCGATCACGTCGTTGTGGGCGTCGACTTCGAGCCGCCCGAGACTGTGGCCGCGAAACACGAGCTCGTTCACGATGAGATCGATCGTCGGCATGTTGCGCGGCGGCTTGCGGATCACGCGGCCGACCAGATCGTTCTCCGTCTTGTCCGGAATCACGACTTTCGCGAAGCGCGCCTGCAACGCGCCGGGACTTTCCTTCGTCGCGCCCGGCGTCCACGCGACATAGCCCGACACCTGATTCGATGCGACATTCGCCTGCCACTTGCGATCGGTCTGGCTTTCGCTCGCGCCGATCACGACGTTCTCCCAGCGGCGGTCGAGCAGCTTGAGCGTCGTGAAGTGGACGGCGGCGCGCGTCGGGATGAACTGCCTGACGTCCTCGCTCATGGGCGGGCGCGGCGCGTTCGCGGCGGCGGCCGGTTGCGGCGCGGACGCGCTGGCCGCGGTGATGTCGGCGAATGTCTTGCGCCATGCATCGGCGTCGAGTTCGTCCAGATCGACGGCGGCGCTCACGCCCTCGCCGGGCAAATCGGCCGGCTTGTTCACGCCGATCGCGCCGCGCACGACCTTCAGTTGCGCGCGCATGTTCATCGGCTCGGCGGCGTCCTGCGGATCGATCTTCACCTGAGCGCGGCCGATCTGCCGCAGCACGTAATGCGCCTGCACGGGCCCGAGACTCAGTTGCGCGTCGTGCAGGTCGGAAGCCGGGCCCGGCGCGGGCTGGAAGGTGAAGGCGAACGGCATCGGCGTGCCTTGCGCCTTGCCGAACGGCGCGGGCAGATCGATGGCGAGCCCCGACAGATCAGAACTCGCGCGCACGTTCGGCAGCGCATTTTTTTCGCCGCGTACGTGCAATTCATACGGCGCCGCGCCCTTGATGCGCTTCATGAACTGCACGACCTGCGGCGTCATGCGCGCATCGAAGCGCTCGGCCGCGTCCGCGCCGATGCGCCCGTTCACGTCGATGGCATAGCTGCCGTCGGGCTGCACGCCGCCTTTCGCGCGCACGTCGCCGCCGAGCAATTGCGCGGTGAGGTCGTTGAGCGTGACGGTCTTCGCGGCGAAGTCCGCGCGGCCGCGCAAGTGCGTGAGCGGCGGCAGATTGCCGTACTTGACTTCGTTGTCGGCGAAAGTGAGCGAGCCCTTGTATTCGGGCTTGATCGGCGGCTGCGGCGCGGGCGGACGATAGCGCGGGATGCCGAGCGTGAGCGCGAGCGCGGCGTCGCCTTTCGCGTCGATCTTGCGCGTCGCGTGCTTCGCCATCAGGCCGAGCGAGCTGTCGTCGACGTATTGCAGCATGTCGGCGAGCGGGCCGTGCGCGCGGCCGTCGATCCACAGCCTGGTTTCGCGGTTGCCCGTATCGTCGATCCGCCCGGTCACTTTCGTCACGCGCACGCCGCGGTAATGGCCACGGTCGATGTCGAAGCCGAGCTTGTTCTGCGCGAGCGTAAACACGCCGTCGATACCCTCGAACGCCGGCCAGAAGTTCGGCAGGCCGTTGGCCATCTTGCGCGGCGGAAAGGGCGTCGGATCGAACTTGCCGCCCGTGAACGGCGCGTTGATGCGGAACACGCCCGCATCGGGAAACTTCGCGTAGGGGAAACGGGTGAGGTCGCCGTGCACTTCGAGCGTGCCGTTTTTCGCGACGCCGGCCTGCAGCGCATGACCGAGATAGACGCGCACGCGCTCGTTCAGGCTCGTCGGCAGATAGCGCACGAGGCGCGTCACCTTCAGATGCGCGACCTTCGCTTTCAGATCGAGATTGCCGCGCCCATGGCCCTGATTCCAGTAATCGGCGGTGACTTCGCCTTCGGCGTCCGCATTCTTGACGTGCAGCGTCTCGAGATGAATCGTGAACGCGCGACGCAGTTCGCCGGGCGCGATGGAATCGGCGACGTTCCAGCGCGCTTTGCCCTGCAGCGAATCGAAAGTGAGACGCGGATCGTCGAATGCGCCGGGAATGATGATGGCCGCGTTTTTCGTGTCGATCGTGATGCGGCCTTCCTTCTCGTTCGCATCGACGACGCCCCACAAATTGTCGACGCCCGGAATGCCCGCGCGCGGATGGTTGTTGACCGTGAGGCCGGGCGGCGGCTCCTGCGCCTGCACGCTCAGGCCCTGCAGCTCGCCCTTGAACGCGTAATGCAGGAGCGCCGCATCGCCTTTCTGGCGCTGCTGCTGCGCTTCGTCTTCGCTCTTCGGCGCGGCGCGTTCGGTGTAGATCGTGTAGTTCGAAACCTGTCCGCGCGGATTGAAGCGCACGAGTTCGTTGAGGATCCTCGCGGGCACCGGCAGCGCGCGCACGAATTCCGCGAGGATGCCGAGATCGACCGTGTCCCCCGTGAGCCGCAGCAGTTGCCCGCGGCCGACGCTCGGCGGCCGGTAAGTCGCCGTGAGCAGCCGCGACACGAGCAGGCGCGCGACCGGCGTGCCGTCGTCGAGCGGCAACTGGCCGAGTTCCGCGTGCAGGTTGGTGAGATTCAGCGTGTATTCGGTGTCCTTCTTCTCGACGCTCCAGCCGAAGCGCGCGATTGGCAGATCGAGCCGCGGCTGCGTCGCGCGCACGCGCAGGCCGATAGTCGCGCCGGTCAGCTCGCCGCTCGCGTTCTGCACCTGTCCGCCCGCGAAATTCAGCCAGATCTGGTTGTTGATGAGGCCGCTGAACATCTGGAACGGCAATTTCACGTAACGCGCGAGCGTCGGCAGATCGACCGGGCCGGTCGATGCGTAAAGACGGCCGGTCCAGTTCGCGGGCGCGCCCATCGCGGAAAACGGCTGATGGCGGAAGTCCGCGCGCAGATCGAGCGGGCCGCGCAGCACGTCGCCGTCGGCGGGCGCCTGGAGCGAGAGCCGGTGACGCGTGCCGTCGTTGATGATCGCGAGATGCAGCCGCTTGAACGCGATCTCGGGCGCGGCGCGCTCGGCGTCGCGCCAGCGCAGCGTGCCGTCGCGCAAAAGGATCCTGTCCTGTCCGAGCAGCCACGTCGTGAACGCGTTCGAGCCGGTGCGATGCGTCGGCAGCGGCACGCCCGCGACGGAGAGCGCGCCGTCGGCATTGCGCGCGACGATCACGTCCGGGCCGTCGACGGTCAGGTCCGCGAGCTTCGGCCGCAAGTGCAGCAACGAGCCCCACGCGATGCTCGCGCTCGCATGCGGCACGGCGAGTCCGGGCGCGCCGTCGGCGGCGTCGATGCGCAGGTTGTCGATATCGAGCGTCGGCGTGAGCCCCGACCATCGCGCGGATATTCTGCCGATGTGAAGCTGCGCATGAATCTTCGACGAAACCAGTTGCTCGATGCGCGGCCGGAACGAATCGACCTGCGGCAGCACGATATAGCGCAGGCCGAGATACACGGCCGCCACCGCGAAATACGCGACGGCGGCGATGACGAGAACGATTTTGAAGACGCGTGAAAGCACGCGCTCGGCGTTGCCGCTGGGCTGGGCTTGTCCAACTTCGGTCGGGTCGACGGATCGTCTGCTGTCGGACATGCTGCTGCTATTCGGCGATATGGTAGTTTTGCGTGTTTGACGCTGAAATGTAACACGGGCACCGCGCGGACGGCCGGCGCCTGCGCACTCGGAAGAAGCCCGCGAAGCCCTGTCTCGCAAGGCGCGCGGCAGGATTTTCGGGCGGCGTCTTCAAAGAAGCAATGAGCGAACCCAACCTTTCATGACCGACGTTACTCTTCTCAGTTCCGACTATTCCAACTATGCGGCGCGCGCGTATGCCGCGCGTCCCGAACTGGCGTCGAACGTCGCGCAATGGGCGCAGTCGCCCGTCACGCGCCAATGGATCGAAGCGCGGCTCGACGCGCATTGCGCGCCCTGCGCCGAGCACGGCGTACTCAACGAAGCCGCGCTCAAGACGGCGCTGCGACGTCTCAGGACGGACGTGTTCTGCACGGTGATGGAGCGCGATCTGGCCGGCGCGGCGGATGTCGCCGAAGTCACCGGCGCCATGACCGATCTCGCCGAAGTCACCGTGCAGCGTGCGCTCGCGGTGCTCTCGGCGGATCTCGAAGCGCTCTTCGGCGAACCGCGCGGCGCCGACGGCGAACGGCTCACGCTCGGCGTCGTCGGCATGGGCAAGCTCGGCGGGCGGGAGCTCAATGCATCGTCGGATATCGATCTGATCTTCGTCTACGAAGAAGACGGCGAAACCGCGGGCGGCACGCGCTCGCCGCTCACGACGCAGGAATTCTTCACACGGCTCGGCAAGCGGCTGATCGGCGCGATCGCGGAAATCACGCAGGACGGCTACGTGTTTCGCGTCGACATGCGTCTGCGCCCGAACGGCGATTCCGGCCCGCTCGTGTGCAGTCTCGGCATGCTGGAGGAATATTTTTACGTGCAGGGCCGCGAGTGGGAGCGTTATGCGTGGATCAAGGGGCGGCTTGTCTCGGAGACGCAGAGCGATTCCGCGAAGCGCCTCGCGAAGCAGCTCGAAGCGATCGCCACGCCGTTCATCTACCGGCGTTATCTCGACTACGGCGTGATCGCGGCGATTCGCTCGCTGCATCAGCAGATCCGGCAGGAAGCGCGGCGGCGCGCGTCGATGCGCCCCGACAAGGCCGACGACATCAAGCTCGGACGCGGCGGCATCCGCGAGATCGAGTTCAGCGCGCAAGTATTCCAGCTGATACGCGGCGGTCAGGCAGCGGATTTCCGCATTCGTCCGACGCTCGCCGTGTTGCAGCGCGCGGCGGCGCACGGCTTGCTCGCGCCTGCCGTGTGCGATTCGCTGTCCGACGCATATCTCTTTCTGCGCACGGTCGAGCATCGCCTGCAATATCGCAACGATGCGCAGACGCACGCGATGCCCGTCGCCGACGACGAGCGCGCGCTGCTCGCGAAGTCGCTCGGTTTTGCCGGCTACGCCGCGCTGATGGACACGCTCGACGCGCATCGCGAACTGGTCGAGCAGCAGTTCGACGCGATCTTCGCCGACAAGGTGAGCGGGCAGGGCGGCTGCGGCGTCGCGGAGGATTCGGCGGCGTCGTGGATCTGGAGCAGCGCGCTCGCCGACGACTCGGCGCAGGACGAACTCGCCGCGCGCCTTCTTGAACTCGGCTTCGCGGACCCGGCGCCGGTGCTTTCGCGTCTCACGGGCGTGTGGAATTCGGCGCGCTACGCGGGCTTGCCGTCGCAGAGCCGCGAGCGCTTCGACATCGTTGCGCAGCGCGCGCTCGAAGCGGTGCAGTCGATCGACGCGGCGCGGCGCGGCGACACCATCGTGCGTCTGTTCGATCTGCTCGAAGCCGTCGGCAAGCGCGGTGCCTATCTCGCGCTGCTGACGGAATATCCGGCGGCGCTCGCGCGCGTGCTGTCGGTGCTGAGCGGGTCGCGCTGGGCGGCCGGCTATCTGATCCGCCATCCGCAATTGCTCGACGAACTCCTCGACGACGAAGCCATCGCCAGCCCGTTCGACTGGACCGAATTCAAGCGCTCGCTGACGGCGCGCCTGCAGGCCGCCGAGGACGCGGAACATCAGATGGATCTGCTGCGCCACGCGCATCAGGCCGAAGTGTTTCGCATTCTGCTGATCGATCTCGCGGGACGCCTGAGCGTGGAGCACGTGAGCGACCGTCTGTCCGAACTCGCCGATGCCGTGCTCGACGTGACGGTGCAGACCGTCTGGCAGCAATTCCCGAAGCGGCATCGCGAGACGCCGCGCTTCGCGGTGATTGCGTACGGCAAGCTCGGCGGCAAGGAACTCGGCTACGCGTCGGACCTCGATCTCATCTTCCTCTACGACGACCCCGACGACTCCGCCTCCGACATCTACGCGATGTTCACGCGCCGCCTCATCACCTGGCTCACGGCGGCGACGGGCGCGGGCACGCTCTTCGATGTCGATCTGCGGCTGCGTCCCAACGGCGAATCGGGCTTGCTCGTGACCGATCTCGCTTCTTTCCGGCGCTATCAGATTCGCGAGGGCGACGCGGCGAACACGGCGTGGGTCTGGGAACATCAGGCGCTTTCGCGTGCGCGCTACAGCGCGGGCGATGCCGACATCGGCGCGCAGTTCGAGGCGATCCGCGCGGACGTGCTCGTCATGGAACGCGATGCGGCCGCGCTCGCCCGCGAGATCGTGACGATGCGCGCGCGCGTCGCCGAGGGACATCCGAACCGCAGCGAGCTGTTCGACCTGAAGCACGATCGCGGCGGCATGGTCGATATCGAGTTCATCGTGCAGTACTGGGTGCTGCTGCATGCGCGCGAGCATCGCGAGTTCGTGCGCAACGCGGGCAACATCTCGTTGCTGAAGATTGCCGCGCAAAGCGGGCTGATCGCCGCGGAAGAAGCCGATGTGATCGGCTCCGCGTACCGGCATTACCGCAAGCTGCAGCACACGCTGCGGCTCGACGGCATGGAGAAGGCGCGCGTGGATCCGGCCGAGGTCCGGGCCGAACGCGACATGGTGACGGCGCTGTGGGAGCGGGTGTTCGCGGTGGCGTCCGAATGAAAATGCCGGGCGGCGCACTCAGGCCGCCAGCATTTCCTTCGCGTGCTTGCGCGTGGTCGCGGTGATTTCCAGGCCGCCCAGCATGCGCGCCACTTCCTCGATGCGCTTGCCCTTGTCGAGCGGCGTGACCGTGCTGACGGTGCTCCCCGCGTCGTCCGAAGACTTCGCGACCTGAAAGTGCTGGTCGCCGCGCGCGGCCACTTGCGGCAAGTGCGTGACGCACAGCACCTGACGGTCGCGGCCGAGCTGATGCAACAGACGCCCGACCACTTCCGCCACGCCGCCGCCGATGCCCGTGTCCACTTCGTCGAAGATGAGCGTGGGCGTCGGACTCGCGGTGCTCGCGATCACCGCGAGCGCGAGGCTGATGCGCGCGAGCTCGCCGCCCGACGCGACCTTGGCGAGCGGCCTGAGCGCGACGCCCGCGTGACCCGCGACGCGGAATTCGATCTGCTCCAGCCCGTTCGCGCCGCCTTCCGCGAGCGGCACGAGCGCGACTTCGAAGCTGCCGCCTGCCATCGACAACTCCTGCATGCCTTCCGTGACCGCTTTCGACAGATGCTTCGCGGCCTTGGCGCGCGCCTTCGACAGCACTTTCGCCTGCTCGAGATACGCGCTCTTCGCCCGGTCGGCAACGGCGTTGAGCGCATCGAGATCGGCGGCGGCGTCGAGTTCGGCGAGTTGCCGGCGGCGCGATTCGTGCTCTTCGGGCAGCGTCTCGGGCTGAAGGCGGAACTTGCGCGCGGTCGAATGCAGTTGCTCCATGCGCCGTTCGACCTGCGCGAGCCGGTCCGGATCGAGTTCCAGACGTTGCGCGTAATGCGACAGCGAATACGATGCTTCCTGCAGCTGAATCTCGGCCGGCTCGAGCGACGCGAGCACGTCGTTGAGGGCGGGATCGATATCGGCCAGGCCGCGTAGCTTCGAGATGATCGCGCCGAGCTGCGAGATCATGGCTTCGTCGGACTCGGAGAGCGCGCCGAGCGCGGCTTGCACGCCGTCGATGAGACTCGCCGAATGCGACAGCCGATGATGCTCCGCGCTCACTTCTTCCCATTCGCCCGGCTGCGGCGCGAGCTTGTCGAATTCGTTCAACTGCCACGCGAGGCGCTCGCGTTCGAGTTGCAGTTCGCGGTCGCGGCTCTGCGCGGTTTCGACCGCCTGCTGCGCGTCGCGCCATGCGCGCCACGTGCGATTCACGGCGCCCGCCGTGTCGAGCAACTGCGCATGCGTGTCGAAGAGTTCGCGTTGCGCGTCGGGCCGCATCAGCAGCTGATGCGCGTGCTGGCCGTGAATGTCGACGAGCATTTCGCCCACTTCGCGCAGTTGCGCGAGCGTCGCGGGCGTGCCGTTGATGAATGCGCGCGAGCGGCCGCCCGCATCGACGACCCGGCGCAGCATCACCGTTTCGTTGTCCGCTTCGCCGAGCGCGTGCTCCTCGATCCAGCGCACGACGAGCGGATGGGTCGAGAATTCGGCGGTGATGTCCGCGCGCGACTGGCCCGTGCGCACGATGCTCGCGTCGCCGCGCGCGCCGAGCGTGAGCGCGAGGGCGTCGATGAGAATGGATTTGCCCGCGCCGGTTTCACCCGAAAAAACCGTGAAGCCTGAGTCGAACTCGATATCGAGCGCGGCGACGATGACGAAGTCTCGAATGGAGAGGTGTCGGAGCATGGATGCTTCGGGGAAAGGAGTCGGGCGGCGGATCAGAGAATCGACGAGTCCTGCGACGGATGCTCGTTCCAGTGGAGCTTCTTGCGCAGCGTGGCGTAGGTGCTGTAGCCGACGGGATGCAGCACCGGCACCGTATGCTTCGAGCGGCGCACCTCGATGACGTCGTTCAGCTCGACGGCGGTGAACGACTGCATGTCGAAGTTCACGTTCACGTCCCGCCCGCCGATGATCTGAATCGTTACCTTGGAATCGTCGGGCAGCACGATCGGACGGTTCGACAGCGAATGCGGTGCGATCGGCACGAGCACGAAGCCCTGCAGCTGCGGATGCAGAATCGGTCCCGCCGAGGAGAGCGCGTAGGCCGTGGAGCCGGTTGGCGTCGCGACGATCAGGCCGTCCGAGCGCTGGTTGTACATGAAATGGCCATCGACGGACACGCGCAGTTCCGCCATGCCGGAGAAGCCGCTGCGGTTGACCACGACGTCGTTGAACGCGAGCGCGTGGTAGATCGGCTTGTCATTGCGCATGATGCGCGCTTCGAGCAGGCTGCGCTCCTCGCGCTCGAACTGTCCGGCGAGCAACTGCGGGACGATCTCGCGCATCTCCGTGAGCGGAATGTCCGTGATGAAACCGAGCCGGCCGTGATTCACGCCGATGAGCGGTGTCTTGTACGGCGCGAGCTGGCGGCCGATGCCGAGCATGGTGCCGTCGCCGCCGAGCACGATCGCGACGTCCGCGCGCGCGCCCATCTCGGCGATGGAGAGCGCCGGATAGTGCGTCCCGCCGACATCCTTCGCCGTGCTCGCCTCGAACACGACCTCGAAGCCCTGCTCGGCGAGATGATCGGCGAGCGATCTCAGCGGCCCCTCGATGCCTGGCGTGTTCGTGCGCCCGACGAGGGCGACCGTCTTGAATTGACCGATTTCCATGCCGGCATTACACCATAGTCAGAGTGCGAAAAGAACCGCGGGCGAGGGCGGCAGGCGGCGCCGCGCGCAGGCCGCGCCGGAACGTGCGGGCCCGGCCTTTGTTTCTCGCTAGAATGGAGCGGACGTTGAACGCAGCGCACGCGGCGCGGATCGCCGCTACCCGACTCGTTGAGCTAAAATTTGCCCATGCTAGACCCACGTGCACAAACCCTCCTCAAAACGTTGATCGAGCGCTACATCGCCGAAGGTCAGCCGGTCGGTTCGCGCACGTTATCACGGCATTCCGGTCTCGAACTGAGCCCAGCAACGATCCGCAACGTCATGTCGGATCTCGAGGAGCTCGGTCTCGTCGCAAGCCCGCACACGTCGGCGGGCCGCATTCCCACGCCGCGCGGCTACCGTCTTTTCGTCGACACGATGCTGACTGTAGAAGCGCCCCAAGACGAAGCGATGACCACCGCGGTCAAGACCCGCCTGCAGGGCGAGGAGCCGCAGAAGATCGTCGCGGCGGCCGCGAGCGTGCTGTCCAGTCTGTCGTCGTTCGCGGGCGTGGTGCTGACGCCGCGCCGCAGCCACATGTTCAGGCAGATCGAATTCATGCGGCTGTCGGACAAGCGCATCCTGCTCATCATCGTGACGCCGGAAGGCGACGTGCAGAACCGCATGATGGCGACCCAGCGCGACTATTCGCCCTCGCAGCTCGTCGAGGCCTCCAATTACATCAACGCGCATTTCGCGGGCCTGTCTTTCGACGAAGTGCGCCGGCGCCTGCGCGAGGAAATCGACCAGTTGCGCGGCGACATGACCGCGCTCATGCAGGCGGCCGTGGTCGCGAGCACGGCCGAGACCGATCCCACGGACACCGTGCTCATTTCCGGCGAGCGCAATCTGCTCGAAGTGGCGGACCTTTCCTCCGACATGGCGCGGCTGCGCAAGCTTTTCGACCTGTTCGACCAAAAGACGAGCCTCCTGCAATTGCTGGACGTATCGAGCCACGCGCAAGGCGTGCAGATCTTCATCGGCGGCGAGAGCAATCTCGTGCCAATCGAGGAAATGAGCGTGGTGACGGCGCCATACGAAGTCAACGGGAAGATCGTGGGCACGCTCGGTGTGATCGGACCCACGCGCATGGCGTACAACCGCGTGATTCCGATCGTGGATATCACCGCGCGGTTGCTCTCGATGTCGCTCAGTCATCAGTAACCACTCGTAACGCTGCTTTCGCCCTCATCTTGGCGGGCCGCGAAAGGCCGCGCCACTCGGCCATTCGGCCAATGATGCGCGCACCGGCGCGCCGCTATAATGGTCCTCACCCTTTCGACGACCACCCCGGCCCGCCTGCCCTATGCGTTTCGACCTCGAGTTGCCTTCGCAGCCCAGCGCTTCGCATCGCGTCGCGGTGCTGCTGATCAATCTCGGCACGCCGGACGCGCCCACACCGCGGGCGGTGCGCAAATATCTGGCGCAGTTTCTGTCCGATCCGCGCGTCGTCGAAATTCCGCCGCTCGCCTGGCAAGTCATTCTGCGCGGACTGATCCTGCCGTTTCGCGGGCGCGCGTCGGCTAAAAAATACGCGCAAGTGTGGATGTCCGAAGGCTCGCCTCTGCGCGTCTATACGGAAAAGCAGGTCGAGGGATTGCGGCGGCTGTTCGCGGCGAACGACTATCACGTGATCGTCGATTACGCGATGCGCTACGGCACGCCCGGCATCGGCGCCATGCTCAATCAGCTGAAGCTCGAAGGCGCCGAGCGCATCCTGCTTCTGCCGATGTATCCGCAGTATTCGTCGTCGACCACGGCCACTGCCTTCGACGACGCCTTTGCTGCGCTCAGGCGCGTGCGCAATCAGCCGGAAATCCGCACGATCCGTCACTACGCGGATCATCCTGCGTATATCGGCGCGCTGGCGGAACAGGTGCGCGACTACTGGCGGCATCACGGCCAGCCGGATTTCGCCGCCGGCGACAAGCTCGTCCTGAGCTTCCACGGCGTCCCGAAGCGCACGATGGATCTCGGCGATCCCTACCACGACCAATGCCAGCTGACCGGCTCGCTGCTCACGTCGGCACTCGGCCTGACGTCCGTGGAATGCCGCGTGACTTTTCAATCGCGCTTCGGGCGCGCGGAATGGCTTCAGCCGTACACGGCGCCAACGGTCGCGGAACTGGGCGCAGGCGGCGTCACGCGCGTGGACGTGTTCTGTCCGGGCTTCACGGCGGATTGCCTGGAGACAATCGAGGAAATCGGCATCGAAGTGCGCGACGAATTTCTCAAGGCGGGCGGCAAGCATTTCCACCGGATTCCCTGTCTGAACGCGTCGCCGGTGTGGATCAAGGCGCTGGGCGAGATCGCGGCGCAGCATTTGCAGGGCTGGCCGGTACAGAGCCTGCAGCCGCTGACGGCGGTTGCCTGAATCCGGTTTCAACAAGCATTCACAGATGAACTACAAGATTTCGACGGAACCCGGCGCGCGTTTGCGCATCGACAAGTGGCTGTGGGCGGCGCGCTTCTTCAAGACGCGTTCGCTTGCCAGCGACGCGGTGGAAAAGGGTCGCGTGAAGATCGGCGGGGCGAACGTGAAGCCGTCGAAGGACGTGCGTGTCGGCGATATCGTGGAGATCGATATCGAACGGATCGTGTGGCAGGTGGAAGTGCTGGGCGTGTGCGACGTGCGCGGCCCGGCGAGCGTCGCGCAGACGCTCTATGCCGAAACCGAGGAAGGGCGCACGAAGCGCGCGGCCGAGGCCGAGCGCCGCAAAACGTTCCGCGAGCCTGCGGCCGGCATGCAAGGGCGGCCGACGAAGCGCGACCGGCGCGTTATCGACAAACTTGCTGGTTCGGATTGAAGAAATGTTCCATGGTCGCGTGAACCCCGCCGTACTCGGTGTTACGGTCGGTCACGGCGCCGGACATGCAGATGGTGGTCGTTCCCGCGACGAGTACCAGGGCGACCACCGCGATAGCAAAGGTCAGTTTCATGGTATCCCCGGAGAGCGGGTTGCTCGGTCAGCGAGCGGCCGAGTCAGGAAACGGGCAAGGGCTGTAAGCGGATTGAAGCATTCGTAGGATTAGGGTTAACGTGCCTCCTGCGGTGCTTGTTTGAAGTGTAGGCGACTCAGGGCTTTCCCTCAATCTGAATTTGCGCGGCGCGGCGAAATGCGCATTACCGCGCGTTTCACGGTTCGCGAAGTGCTGAAATAAGTCCGAAAAATCCGTTTCGAAGGCTTGAAAATGCCCTCGACGCCCGCACTTGCGCCGCTAGTGCGAAAAACGCGGCCGGGCAACCGGCCGGGCGCTTTCGCATCCGGTTCAACTCACAGCAATACACATTCAGCGACATGGAAAACACGCAAGAGAATCCAGCGAGCCAGAACCCGACGCCCGCCGACGAAACCGCGCGCCAGGCCGCCGATGCCAGTCAGCCCGCGGCCGCTGCCGCTCCGGCGGACGCGGCTGCCGCTCAAGCTGCGCCGAACGCGGCTGAAGGCGCACTCGCCGAGGCGCAGGCCACCATCGCCACGCTCAAGGAAGACTTCCTGCGCGCCAAGGCGGAGACCGAAAACGTGCGCCGCCGCAGCCAGGAAGACGTCGCGAAGGCACATAAATTTGCCATCGAAAATTTCGCGGAACACCTGCTGCCTGTGCTGGACAGTCTGGAGGCCGCGCTCGCGGACCAGTCGACGGATCTGGCCAAGGTGCGCGAGGGCGTCGAACTGACGCTGCGGCAACTGACCGGCGCGCTCGAGAAGGGCCGCGTCGTCGCGGTGAATCCGGTCGGCGAGAAATTCGATCCGCATCGTCATCAGGCCATTTCGATGGTGCCCGCCGAGCAGGACGCGAACACCGTCGTCACCGTGCTGCAGAAGGGTTACGTGATTGCCGACCGCGTGCTGCGTCCGGCGCTCGTGACCGTCGCGGCACCGAAGTAAGCCGACGTAAAGCATCAGGCTGCGTGGCCTGCGTTCCCGTCGATGCGGCCGCCTTCGCCGTCTTCGGCATACAGGCGCTCGACGAGGCCGGTTTCGATGCCGGTTTCGCATCGGCGGGTTCCGCAGCAAAAGGTACTCGCATCGCGAATTGGGCCGGCGCTGCACGCTGCACGGCGTGCCGACGTGGTTCTGTCGTCGTGGCAGGCGGCTCGGCCGGGCGACCGGCTGGCACAGGCTTGCGCAGTTCAGGCGGCGGTGAAAGCCGCTCGCGGGAAGATTGGTTGCGCGCAAAAAAAGTTATAGACCGCATAGCTTGCAGGGTCTTGAAATCGAAACCGACGCTCTTATCTTGCGTACAGGTATGAATTTTGGGCGTTCGGCCCGGTAAATCGGCGTAACCCGCCGGCGTCAAACCCGCCGCAACGCCATTGCGATCAAAGCTAGGAGAGTATAAAAAATGGGCAAAATCATCGGCATCGACCTCGGCACCACGAACTCGTGCGTGGCGCTGATGGAAGGTAACCAGGTCAAGGTCATCGAGAATTCGGAAGGCGCGCGCACGACGCCGTCGATCATCGCGTATCTCGACGACAACGAAATTCTCGTCGGCGCGCCCGCCAAGCGTCAGTCGGTCACCAATCCGCGCAACACGCTGTACGCGGTCAAGCGCCTGATCGGCCGCCGCTTCGAAGAGAAGGAAGTGCAGAAGGACATCGGCCTGATGCCCTACAAGATCGTCAAGCACGACAACGGCGACGCATGGGTCGAGGCGCACGGCAAGAATCTCGCGCCGTCGCAGGTTTCCGCCGAAGTCCTGCGCAAGATGAAGAAGACCGCTGAAGACTACCTCGGCGAGCCGGTGACGGAAGCCGTCATCACGGTTCCGGCGTACTTCAACGACAGCCAGCGTCAGGCCACCAAGGACGCGGGCCGCATCGCCGGTCTGGAAGTTAAGCGCATCATCAACGAGCCGACGGCAGCCGCGCTCGCATTCGGTCTCGACAAGGCCGAAAAGGGCGACCGCAAGATCGCCGTGTTCGACCTGGGCGGCGGCACGTTCGACATCTCCATCATCGAAATCGCGGACGTCGACGGCGAAATGCAATTCGAAGTGCTTTCCACGAACGGCGACACGTTCTTGGGCGGTGAAGACTTCGACCAGCGCATCATCGATTACATCATCGGCGAGTTCAAGAAGGAGCAGGGCGTCGACCTGTCGAAAGACGTGCTCGCGCTGCAGCGCCTGAAGGAAGCCGCTGAAAAGGCGAAGATCGAACTGTCGTCCACGGCGCAGACCGACATCAACCTGCCGTACATCACGGCGGACGCGTCGGGTCCGAAGCACTTGAACCTCAAGTTCACCCGCGCCAAGCTCGAAGCGCTCGTCGAAGAGCTGATCGAACGCACGATCGAACCGTGCCGCATCGCCATCAAGGATGCGGGCGTGAAGGTCGGCGACATCGACGACGTGATCCTCGTCGGCGGCATGACGCGCATGCCGAAGGTGCAGGAGAAGGTGAAGGAATTCTTCGGCAAGGAACCGCGCCGCGACGTGAACCCGGACGAAGCCGTGGCCGTGGGCGCCGCGATTCAGGGTCAGGTTCTGTCGGGCGACCGCAAGGACGTTCTGCTGCTCGACGTGACGCCTCTGTCGCTCGGCATCGAGACGCTCGGCGGCGTGATGACGAAGATGATCAACAAGAACACGACCATCCCGACGAAGCACGCGCAAGTGTATTCGACGGCGGACGACAACCAGGGCGCCGTGACCATCAAGGTGTTCCAGGGCGAGCGTGAAATGGCCGTGGGCAACAAGCTGCTCGGCGAGTTCAACCTCGAAGGCATTCCGCCCGCACCGCGCGGCACGCCGCAGATCGAAGTGACCTTCGACATCGACGCGAACGGCATTCTGCACGTCGGCGCGAAGGACAAGGCGACGGGCAAGGAAAACAAGATCACCATCAAGGCGAACTCGGGTCTGACCGACGCGGAAATCGACAAGATGGTGAAGGACGCCGAAGCCAACGCCGACGAAGACCGCAAGCTGCGCGAACTGGCCGACGTCCGCAATCAGGGTGACGCGCTCGTTCACAGCACGAAGAAGGCGGTCGCCGAGTACGGCGACAAGGTTGACGCTGCCGAGAAGGAAAAGATCGAAGCGGCGTTGAAGGACCTCGAAGACGCGCTGAAGAACAACGCGAGCGACAAGGCCACGATCGAGGCCAAGGTCGAGGCGCTGGCTACCGCGTCGCAGAAGCTCGGCGAAAAGATGTACGCCGACATGCAGGCGCAGCAAGGCGCCGCGGGCGCGGCTGCCGGTGCGGCGGGCGCGGGTGCTTCGGCGGATGCGGGCGCGAGCCAGCAGCACGACGACGTCGTCGACGCCGACTTCAAGGAAGTGAAGAAGGACTGAGTCGTTAGGGCGCGCGGATAGCAATGTCCCGCGCCCACGGCCTTTTCGCCGCAATGCGAAGAGATCCGGACGCGTCTCGCGTCTGACGTGGAACGCGCCTGGCGAGCTTTGCGGCTCTCCGGGCACGTTGTTTTTAAGAGGCATCCGGTTCGCAGCATCATTCGAGCCGGGCGTCAGAGGTTTACGCGCGGGCCGCATGGCTCGCAGCATCTCAGAGGAACCGTCGCGTGAGCGCGGCGGGATCGAACCGACATGGCGAAACGGGATTACTACGACGTTCTCGGCGTCGCAAAAAACGCGAGCGACGACGAGATCAAGAAGGCGTATCGCAAGCTCGCGATGAAGTATCACCCTGACCGCAATCCGGACAACAAGAAGGCGGAAGAGAATTTCAAGGAGGCGAAGGAAGCCTACGAAATGCTCTCCGACCAGCAGAAGCGTGCCGCGTACGATCAGTACGGCCACGCGGGTGTCGATCCGAACATGGCGGGCGCGGGTGCGCAGGGTTTCGGCGGTTTCGCGGATGCCTTCGGCGACATCTTCGGCGACATCTTCGGTCAGGCGGCGGGCGGCGCCGCTCGCGGCGGCCGCGGCGGTCCGCAGGTGTACCGCGGTGCCGACCTGCGCTACAGCATGGAAATCACGCTGGAGCAGGCGGCCCACGGCTACGACACGCAGATCCGCGTGCCGAGCTGGGTCAACTGCAACGTCTGCCATGGCTCGGGAGCGAAGGCGGGCACCAAGCCCGAAACCTGCCCGACCTGTCACGGCCAAGGCCAGGTGCGCATGTCGCAGGGCTTTTTCAGCATCCAGCAGACGTGCCCGAAGTGTCACGGCAGCGGCACCTACATTCCCGATCCGTGCGCGAACTGCCACGGCGCGGGCAAGGTGAAGGAAACGAAGACGCTGGAAGTGAAGATTCCGGCGGGCATCGACGACGGCATGCGCATCCGCTCGGCGGGCAACGGCGAGCCGGGCATCAACGGTGGTCCGAGCGGCGACCTGTATGTGGAAATCCACATCAAGCAGCACTCGGTGTTCGAGCGCGACGGCGACGACCTGCACTGCCAGATGCCCATTCCGTTCACGACGGCAGCGCTCGGCGGCGAGATCGAAGTGCCGACGCTCGCGGGCCGCGCGAGCTTCACGGTGCCGGAAGGCACGCAATCGGGCAAGACGTTCCGTCTGCGCGGCAAGGGCATCAAGGGTTTGCGTTCGAGCATCGCCGGCGATCTGTACGTGCACGTGCAGGTTGAAACGCCGGTCAAGCTCACGGAGCAGCAGCGCGATCTGCTCAAGCAATTCGAGAAGTCGCTGTCCGAAGGCGGCGCGCGCCACAGCCCGCAGAGCAAGAGCTGGTTCGACCGCGTGAAGAGCTTCTTCGATTAATGCGGTCGATGCAGGGCGAGCATGGCCATGAAGACTGAAGAGCGCAGCGCGGTGTTCGCGCTGCTCGACGATTGCGACGCGACCGCCGAAAGGCGGTCGAGTCGTTTGTACACCGACTTCGCGCACGAACGCGTGTGCGTGGACGGCCGCGCGCTGGACGCCGTGTGCCGCGGCATCGAGCGCGATCTGCAAGGCGGACTGCATGCGGTGGTCGTCGCGGATTACGAGTTCGGGCGTGATCTTCAGTTCGGCACGAGCGGCACCACCCGGCACGGCGACGATCACGCGCTGCGCGTGCTCATGTTTCGCGCGTGCGCGCATCTTTCCCGCGACGAAGCGAGCGCGTGGCTCGCTTCACGCGACGAACAAGCGCCCGCGCCTTCCACGGCGGGCGTCGCGGGCATCGAGCCGAGCGTCACGCGCGCCGAATTCGACGCCGCCATCGCCGCGGTGCATGACGCGTTGCGCGAAGGCGAGTCGTATCAGATCAACTACACGTATCGGCTGAACTTCGATGTATTCGGCGCGCCGGTCGCGCTGTATCGCCGGTTGCGCGAGCGGCAGGCCGTGCATTACGGCGCGTTTATCGCGTTGCCGGACGGCAGAACGGTCGTGTCGTGCTCGCCGGAGCTGTTCGTCGAGAAACAGGGCGACCTGTTGCGCGCCCGTCCGATGAAAGGCACCGCGCCCCGCGAAGCCGATCCCGAAACGCTGCACAACGATCCGAAGAACCGCGCCGAGAACGTGATGATCGTCGACTTGCTGCGCAACGACATGTCGCGCGTGGCGGTCACGGGCTCGGTGAACGTGCCGGCGCTGTTTTCGGTCGAGCCCTACGCGTCGGTCTGGCAAATGACGTCGACGATCGAGGCGCGGGTGATCGGCGGCACGTCGTTCGACGGCATCGTGCGGGCGCTGTTTCCGTGCGGCTCGATCACCGGCGCGCCGAAATACCGCACGATGCAGTTGATCGACGAAATCGAAAGCACGCCGCGCGGGCTTTACACCGGCGCGATCGGCTGGCTCGACGCGAGCGGCGACTTCTGCCTTTCGGTTGCGATCCGCACGCTCGTCGTCGATGCGGCGGGCGCGCGCGGCGTGCTCGGCATCGGCGCGGGCATCGTGCTCGACAGCATTGCCGCCGACGAATACGAGGAGTGCCTGTTGAAAGCGCGTTTTCTGACGGGTGCGGACCCGGGCTTCGAACTGTTCGAGACGACCTATGCGACGCGCGACGAAGGCATCCGCCATTACGCGCGTCACGTGGCGCGGTTGAAGGCCAGCGCCGCGTATCTCGGTTTCGCGTTCGACGCGCGCGCGCTCGACGCGCAAGTCGCGCAGCACTGCGCGCAGTTCGAGGCGGGCAAGCCGTATCGCTTGCGCATCGCGCTGGACAAGAGCGGGCGCATCGCGATCACGAGTGCGCCGCTCGGCGCGCTGGCCTCGGAGACGGTGGATGTCCTGCTGGCGTCCGATCGCGGGTTTGCGCCGCAATCGTCCGCGGATCCGCTGTTGCGCCACAAGACGACGCGTCGCGCCGACTACGATCGCGCATGGAAAGCCGCCGAAGCCGAAGGCGCGTTCGACATGCTGTTCGTGAACGAACGCGGCGAGCTGACCGAAGGCGGCCGTTCGAGCGTGTTCGTGAAGCTCGACGGCACATGGTTCACGCCGCCTCTCGACGCCGGCGTCCTGCCGGGCGTGATGCGCGCGGTGCTGATCGAAGAACTCGGCGCGGGCGAGCGGACGCTGACGCCGGAAGACTTGCCGAAAGCCGAAGGCCTGCTGATCAGCAACGCGCTACGCGGCGCGGTCAGGGCGCGTCTGACACGCTGACCGCGCGCGCATCACCGGCGCTTGCCGCCCGGAATCACCATTCGGCGACGCTGCCGTCCGCGTGACGCCACACCGGATTGCGCCAGCGATGGCCGACCTTCGCCATTTCGCGCACCTTCTCCTCGTTCACCTCGATTCCCAGCCCCGGCCCTTGCGGAATCGACACCATGCCGTCGTCGTACTTGAAGACTTCCGGATTCTTGATGTAGTCGAGCAGATCGTTGCCCTTGTTGTAGTGGATGCCGAGGCTCTGCTCCTGGATGAACGCGTTGTAGCTCACGGCGTCGATCTGCAGACAGGTGGCAAGCGCGATCGGGCCGAGCGGGCAGTGCAGCGCGAGCGCGACGTCATACGCTTCGGCCATCGTCGCGATCTTGCGGCATTCCGTGATGCCGCCCGCGTGCGACGCGTCCGGCTGAATGATGTCCACGTAACCGCCCGCCAGAATGTGCTTGAAGTCCCAGCGCGAGTAGAGCCGCTCGCCGAGCGCGATAGGTGTGCTCGTCTGGTTGACGATATCGCGCAGCGCCTCGACGTTCTCCGAGAGCACCGGCTCCTCGATGAACATCAGCTTGAACGGATCGAGTTCCTTCGCGAGCACCTTCGCCATCGGCTTGTGCACGCGCCCGTGGAAATCCACGCCGATGCCGACGTTCGGGCCAATCGCCTCGCGCACCGCGCGCACGTTGTCGATCACGCCCTGCACCTTGTCGAAGGTATCGATGATCTGCAGCTCTTCGGAGCCGTTCATCTTCACGGCCTTGAAGCCGCGCTCGACCACGGCGCGCGCGTTGTTCGCGACATCGCTCGGACGGTCGCCGCCGATCCACGAATACACCTTGATCCGGTCGCGCACCTGGCCGCCGAGCAGCGCGTGCACCGGCACGCCGTGATACTTGCCGAGGATGTCCCACAGCGCCTGATCGACGCCCGCGATCGCGCTCATGCCGATCGGGCCGCCGCGATAAAAGCCGGAGCGGTACATCACCTGCCAGAGATCTTCGATATGGCGCGGGTCCTGACCGACGAGATAGTCCGACAGTTCGTCAACGGCGGCGGCGACCGTATGCGCGCGCCCTTCGACGACCGGTTCGCCCCAGCCCGTGATGCCTTCGTCGGTTTCGATCTTGAGGAAGCACCAGCGCGGCGGAACGATAAAGGTTTCGAGTTTCGTGATTTTCATGAAGCGTCTCCGGACAAGGATTCACATGGTAGCAAAACCGGAAGCTTGGGCATATTAATAGTATTATTGAGCCGGTATCTGGGCTTTGCACGGATTTATGAATCTTCAGGCAAATACCCGATAATCGTGCCCCACTCTAACGGGAGACCATCATTCACCGGGATCTGCACGGGCGCGTGGCGCACGAACTGGGCATGGCGATTCTGCGCGGCGATCATCCGCCGGGCTCGCCGTTGCCGCGCGAGGCCGAACTGATGGCGCGCTTCGAAGTGAGCCGCACGGTGTTGCGCGAGGCGCTGCGCACGCTCACGTCGAAAGGGCTGATCGAGTCGCGTCCGAAGGTCGGCACGCGCGTGCGCGCACGCGACGCCTGGAATTTGCTCGACGCCGACATGCTCGAGTGGTATTCGCGCGTCGCGCCGCCGCTGCAGTTCGCGCTCAAGCTGCAGGAAATGCGCGAGATGATCGAGCCATACGCCGCCGCGCTCGCCGCCGGGAATCACGAGGAGCGCACCTGCGAGCGGCTCACGCGCGCGCATCGGGCGATGGCCGATGCCCAGAACGTCGACGAATGGGTACGCGCCGATCTCGACTTCCATCTCTGCGTGCTCGCCGCGTGCAGCAACGAATTGCTGATTCCGCTCGGCGCGCTGATCGAGCGCACGCTCGAAGGCCAGTTGCGTCTGAACGCGAAACGCGCCGAGGTCTACAACGCGTCGCTTGCCGAGCACACGGCCGTGTTCGATGCGATCGTCGCCCGCGATGCGCTCGCCGCACGCCGCGCGATGGCCGATCTGCTCGGCGTGACGCGCGAACGGATCGAAGGCTAAAAGCCTTGAAAGACGAAAGTCAGAGCGCGTTCAGCGGAATCTTCAGATAGGTCGTGCCGTTGCCGGACGCATCGGGGAAGCGGCCCGCCCGGATGTTGACCTGGATCGCCGGCAGGATGAGCGTCGGCATGCCGAGCGTCGCGTCGCGTGCCTCGCGCATCGCGACGAATGCGTCTTCCGCCTGGCCGCCGCCCACATGAACGTTGTGCTCGCGCTGCTCGCGCACCGTCGCTTGCCACTGCGGCGGGCGCGTGCCGGGCGGATAGTCGTGGCAGACGAACAGCCGCGTCTCGGGATCGAGCGCGAGCAGACGCTGGATCGAGCGATACAGCGTGCGCGCATTGCCGCCGGGAAAATCGCAGCGCGCGGTGCCGACGTCCGGCATGAAAAGCGTGTCGCCGACGAACACCGCGTCGCCGATCTGATACGCCATGTCGGCGGGCGTATGACCGGGCACGAAGAGCGCGTGCGCCTCCAGCGCGCCGATCATGAAGCGCTCGCCGTCGCTGAAGAGATGATCGAACTGCGAGCCGTCGAGCTGGAACTCGGGCTCCAGATCGAAGATTTTCTTGAACACGCCCTGCACGGTCCGGATCGATTCGCCGATGCCGATCTTCCCGCCGAGCACGCGCTTCAGATACGGCGCCGCCGAAAGATGATCGGCGTGCGCGTGCGTCTCCAGAATCCATTCGACGTCGAGCCGCTGCTCGCGCACGAAGTCGATGACCGCGTCGGCGGAACGCGTCGACGTGCGCGCGGCGTTCGGATCGTAGTCGAGCACGGAATCGATGATGGCCGCGGGCGCTCCGGGCTTTTCGCAGACGACGTACGTCAGCGTGCCGGTGCGGATATCGAAGAAAGCCTGAATGATCGGTTGCACGCTGATTCTCCCGGATGGTCACGGGTCTCGCCGCCCGCTCGTCGAAATTCGCCTCTTGTACAGCCGCATGATGGTCCGGCCGATTGGGCGACTTTGTCAGGATCGCGATAAAGTGTAACCCTTTGTGGCAGCCGCGAACGCGCCGGCGGCCACGTCCACGAAAGCTCGATCATAGGGTTTCGAATGCCGCACGTCCCGACTTCGCTTGCGTCGTCCTGGGGCGCGTGGGCCGTCTTCGTCAGCGTCCTCGCGACGCAGCTCGGCGTGCCGGTCCCCGCCGCGCCGATGCTGATTCTCGCCGGCACGCTCGTCGCCGCCGGCAACGTGCCGTTCTGGCAAATGCTCGCGGCCGCGGTGCTCGCCGTGCTGATCGCCGATTCGCTGTGGTTCGCCGCGGGCCGTCTCTATGGCCGGCGCTTTCTCAATTCGCTCGTGCGGTTCTCGCTGTCGATCGACTCGACGCTGCGCACGGCGCGCCGCTGGTTCGAGCGTTTCGGCGTGCCGTTGCTCGCGCTGTCGAAGTTCGTGCCGGGGCTCGGGCTCGTGTCCGCGCCGCTGCTCGGCACGACGCAGATCGAGGTGCGCATCTTTCTTCTGTGGGATCTGATCGGCGCCACGGCGTGGGCGAGCTTCTGGATGCTCGGCGGCGCGGCGCTGCAGGGGCATATCGATCGCTTCATCGCGCTGGTGCGTGCCAACGGCACGACGGTGATCGACATTCTCGCGATGGTGGCGATCGGCTTCGCGCTGTATCGCTGGATCCGTCGCGTGCAGTTTCGCCAGTGGCTCGAGAAGTATCACATCACGCCCGATCAGCTCGACGCGATGATGCGCTCCGACACGCCGCCGGTGATCTACGACGCGCGTCCGCCTGAAGTGCGGCGGCGCGAGCCGTATCGCATCGCGGGCGCGGTCTCTCTGGATCTCGATTCGCCGGACCGCACCGATCAGCTGTACGCGGAGCACGAGGTCGTCGTGTATTGCGTGTGTCCGAACGAAGCGACGGCGAAGCTCATCGCGCGGCAGATGCGCACGAAAGGCTTCCGGCATGTGCGTCCGCTGAAAGGCGGACTCGATGCGTGGGAAAAACACGGCTATCCCGTCGAGCCGATTCCGGCGGAACATCTGCGCACGCCGACCGATGACGACGACGTCGATCACGACATGGTGACGATTCGCGCAACCGCGCCGGAGTGAGCGCGGCCGGGCTCGCTACGTCTTGCGCGGCGGCCGGTTCACGAGCGCGATGCCCGCGAGCACCATCGCCGCGGCGATCATGAAACGCGCGGTGAAGTGCTCGCCCAGCAGCAGCACGCCGAAGGTGACGCCGAAGATCGGCGTGAGAAACGAGAAGACCGAAAGCCGCGACGCCATGTAGCGCGTGAGCAGCCAGAACCACGTCAGATAGCTGATGAACGCGACGACGATCGCCTGATACGCGAGACTCGCGATCGCGAGCGGCGACACGGCCCCGATGTGCGTCTGCCCGATACCCGCCGCCAGCGCGAGCAGCAACACCGCCGACACCGCCAGCTGATAGAAGAGCGTCTTGCTCGCGCTCGCCTGCGCGAGCGTGGAGGCGCGCACGACGACGGTCGTCGCGGCCCAGAAGAGTCCCGCCAGCACGCCGAGCGTGTCGCCCGCGATGCCTTGCCACGTCGATGCGCTATGCGGATTGCCGTGCAGGAAGCCGTCCGCGAACGCGAGCGTCATGCCGCAGAACGCGAGCGCGATGCCGCACCATTGCGTGCGCGAGAGCCGTTCGCCCGCGACGAACCAGTGCAGCCCGAGCGCGGTGAAACAGGGCGCGGTGTAGAGGAACACGGCCATGCGCGTCGCGGTCGTGAGGCTCAGGCCGAAGAAGATACAGACGAATTCCCCGCCGAACAGCAGACCCGCGAGCAATCCGGCGGGCAGCGTGTCGTCGCGTTGAAAGAGCGGCACGCCGCGCGAACGCGTCCAGATCCAGACGAGCAAGGTGGCGATGAGCGAGCGGATGCCGGCTTGCAGCATCGGCGGAATCGACGCGTTCGCTTCCTTGATGGCCACTTGCTGAAATCCCCACGCGCCGCACAGCGCGATCATCACGACGATGGCGGTGGCGTCCGGGGCGCGGCGCAAGGCGAGGGAAGGCGTGCTCATCGGCGGGCTCGTGGGCGTGACGTGTCACGGCCGGCGTGACGTGCGCATCGGCCATGCACTGATTTGGAGCGTCGATTGTGCCAGCGAACGGGCGGCGCGAGGGAAAGGTCGGGTCGCGCCCGTGGAATTGGAATCGTGTGGAAACGGCGCGCCGCGGCGAATGCGCGGCACGCGAAGTCATGCGTGCATCAGGAATGCTTTTCGATCAGTTCGACCTTGTAGCCGTCCGGATCTTCGACGAACGCGATCACGGTCGTGCCGCCCTTCACGGGACCGGCTTCGCGCGTGACCTTGCCGCCCGCCTGGCGGATGCGCTCGCACGCATCGGCTGCGCTCTCGACTTCGAGCGCGATGTGGCCGTATGCCGTGCCCATGTCGTACTTCTCGACGCCCCAGTTGTAGGTCAGCTCGAGCACGCTGTTCTCGGTCTCCGGACCGTAGCCGACGAAAGCAAGCGTGTACTTGTACTCGGTGTTTTCGCTTTGACGCAGCACTTTCATGCCGAGAATGCGCGTGTAGAAATCGATGGAACGCTGCAGGTCGCCGACGCGCAGCATCGTGTGAAGGAGTCGCATGGTGGGGTTCCTGTTATGTGGATGCGATGAGGACAGGAGCGCGTCCGTTGGTCGTTGCGGTCACTGCGGGCCGCTTCCGGACGCCTCCGGAAATTGTACCGTCGGGGGTTTTTGCGCGCTGGCGACGGCTCAAAGCGCCGGCAGCAGGTCCGGCGGATGATGCTTGAGCGTGTGCCGCGCCTCGCGGAACTCGGGGAAGATCGACTCGACCGTCTGCCAGAAGCGCGGACTGTGGTTCATCTCGCGCAGATGCGCGAGTTCGTGCGCGACGACGTAATCGATGATCGACATCGGAAAATGGATGAGCCGCCAGTTGAGGCGAATCTTGCCGTCGCTCGAACAGCTTCCCCAGCGCGTCGCCGCCGACGACAGCGCGTAAGCGCGATACTCCACGCCGAGCCGCGCCGCATAGACCGCGAGCCGCGCGCCGAAGATGCGCTTCGCTTCGCTCTGCAGCCAGCCCTGCACGCGATCCTTGATCTGCTGCGCGTCGGCGAGCGTGGGCAGCGCGAGCGACAGCACGTTGGTCTGGTCATCGAACGACAGCGCGCTCGCGCCCGAGCCGAGCGACACGCTGATCGTCTTGCCGAGATAGGGAAACTGCGCGCCGTCGCGCCATTCGATGCGCGGCAGCGCGCGCTGCTCGACGCGCGTCTGCCATTCGGTCAGCTTCTTGACGATCCAGTGTTGCTTGTCGAGGATCGCGCTTTCGATGTCCGCGATCGTCACCCAGCGCGGCGCGGTGATCGCGAGTCCGGTGCCGTCGATGCAAAAGCCGATCGTGCGCCGCGCCGAACGCTTCAGCCGATACTCGAGCGCGCCCGCCTTGAGCACGATGCGGCGCAGGCGCACGCCGTCGGGCAGGGGCATCGGCTGAGCGGCGGGCGTGAGGATCGGTGCGGGATCGGCGCTCGGGATGTCGCCGCGCAGCGGAGCCGGCGCGCTCGCGGGCGGCGTGCCGGAGTAGGCGGGTGCATGCTCGAACGGAAGATCGAGTTGCAGGGTATCGAGCGCGACGGCAGGACGCTGCCGCGATGGGGGCTTCTGCATCGGTTCGGCTTTGCGCTCACGGCGCAGGAATGACGAGAAGAACGAATAGGGCACGCCGCGGCTCGACTGGATGCGCTGCCGCTCAGCGGCCCGCGCCCGCGGCGCCGGCTTCGCCGGGCTGTGCGTACGGCGCGGTGTAGGCGAGGGGATCGATGCGGCGCATTTCCGTCTCGATCCAGCTTTCGACGCGCGTATTGACTTCCTCGGGCGTGAGGCCGGCGGTATCGATCGGCTTTCCGATCGACACCGTGACTATACCCGCATATTTGATGAAGGAATTGCGCGGCCAGACATGCCCCGCGTTGTGCGCGATCGGCACGACCGGCGCGCCCGTGGCCACCGCGAAGCGCGCGCCGCCGGTCTTGTACTTGCCCTGACTGCCGACGCGCGTGCGCGTGCCTTCGGGAAACATGATGACCCACGCGCCTTCGTCCATGCGCGCGCGGCCCTGACGCGTGACGGACACGAACGCATCGCGGCCCTGCTTGCGATCGATATGGACCATCTTGAGCAGTCCGAGCGCCCAGCCGAAGAACGGCACATAAAGCAGTTCGCGCTTGAAGACGTAGCAGAGCGGGCGCGGCATCAGCGCAGGAAACGCGAGCGTCTCCCAGGCGGACTGATGCTTCGAGAGCAACACGGCCGGACCGTCGGGCAGGTTTTCCTCGCCCTGGATCTCGTAGCGGATGCCGATCAGATGGCGCATCACGACGATGGTCGACTTGCACCAGCCGGCGGCCATCCAGTAGCGCTTGTCGGCACGCATGAACGGAAACGCGATGAAGCACGCGATCGCGTACGGCACCGTGTACACGATGAAGTAGATCATCAACAACAACGAACGGACGAAGCGCATGGAGTCTCAGTGATACGAACGGCCGGTCAGTCTTGATGCCGCGCGAGGAAATCGAGCGCGAACGCGCGCAGATCCTTGTGCACGGCGGTGCCTTCGGGCAGATTGCCCTCCGCGAGCGTCTTCTCGCCTTTGCCGGTCAGCACGAGATGAACCGGAAAGCCGAGCGTCACGCCGGCCTGAAGATCGCGCAGCGAATCGCCGACGACCGGCGTGTCTTCCGCATCGATCTCGAAGCGGTCGATGATCTGCTGCAGCATGCCGGGCTTCGGCTTGCGGCAATCGCACTGGTCTTCGGCGGTATGCGGACAGAAGAACACCGCGTCGATGCGCCCGCCGACGGCCGCAGCCGCGCGATTCATCTTCTGATGCATCGCGTTAAGCGCGGCCATGTCGAAGAGACCGCGCCCGATGCCCGACTGATTCGACGCGATCGCCACGCGATAACCCGCCTGATTCAGTCGCGCGATCGCTTCGAGGCTGCCGGGAATGGCGACCCATTCGTCCGGCGACTTGATGAACGCATCGGAATCGACGTTGATCACGCCGTCGCGATCGAGGATGACCAGTTTTCGGTTCATGACCATGGCGGCGTATCAGGCGGCGAGCTTGGAAATATCCGCGACGCAGTTCATCTGCTGATGCAGCGCGTTGAGCAAGGCGAGGCGGTTGTTACGCAGCCCCGGATCTTCGGCGTTCACCATCACGTCGTTGAAGAAGGTGTCGACGCTCTCGCGCAACGCGGCGAGCGCGGTGAGCGCTTCCGTGTAGTTGCGCGCGGCGAGCTGGCTCTGCACGCGCGGCGTGACTTGCTCGATTTGCGCGTACAGATTCTTCTCGGCCGCTTCGATCAGCAGGTCACGGTTCACCGACGACGGCGCGCCCTGTTCCGACTTCTTCAGGATGTTCGAGATGCGCTTGTTGGCCGCCGCGAGTGCCGCCGCTTCCGGCAGCGCCGCGAACTCGCGCACGGCGTCGAGGCGCGCGACGATGTCGTCGAGGCGCGTCGGGTTCAGGCTCAGCACCGCTTCGATATCGTTGGCTTCGAAGCCGCGTTCGCGCAACAGGCCGCGCAGGCGGTCCATGAAGAACGCGTACACCGCTTCGGTCGAATCCGCGACTTGCGGCACGTTCGCGAACTGCCGCTGCGCAGCCGCGACGAGTTCGCGCAGGTCGATGGCGAGCTTCTTTTCCAGCAGAATGCGCAGCACGCCGAGCGCATGGCGGCGCAGCGCGAACGGATCTTTCTCGCCGGTCGGCGCAAGCCCGATGCCCCAGATGCCGACGATCGTCTCCAGTTTGTCCGCGAGCGCGACCGCGGCGCCGACGCCCGTCGACGGCGTGTCGTCGCCGGAAAAGCGCGGCTGGTAATGCTCCGAGCACGCGAGCGCGACTTCTTCCGGCTCGCCGTCGTGGCGCGCGTAGTACGTGCCCATCGTGCCTTGCAGTTCGGGGAACTCGCCGACCATGTCGGTCAGCAGGTCCGCCTTCGCGAGACGCGCGGCGCGGCGTGTGAGCGCGGTATCGACGCCGATCATCGGCGCGATCTCGCCCGCCAGCGCTTCGAGACGCTCGACGCGTTGCAACGCCGAGCCGAGCTTGTTGTGATAGACGACGTTCGCGAGCAGCGGCACGCGATCTTCGAGACGCTTCTTCTTGTCCTGCGTGAAGAAGAACTTCGCATCGGCGAGACGCGGGCGCACGACGCGCTCGTTGCCTTCGACGATCTCGCCCGGCGTCTTCGTGTCGATATTCGAAACGATCAGGAAACGCGAGCGCAGCCGGCCGTTCTGGTCGGTGAGCGCGAAGTACTTCTGATTGGTCTGCATCGTGAGGATGAGACACTCCTGCGGCACCTGCAGGAATTCCTCGTCGAAGCGGCATTCGTAGACGACCGGCCATTCGACCAGCGCGTTCACTTCATCGAGCAGCGCTTCGGGCATCACGACGCGGTCTTCGCCCGCGAGCGCGAGCAACTGCGTGCGGATCGATTCGCGGCGGTCCTCGAAACTGGCGACGACGTGGCCTTTCGAGCGCAGCGTCTGCGCGTAGTCGTCCGCGTGCGCGATCGCGACGAAGCCTTCCGACATGAAGCGATGACCGACGGTCAAGTCGCCCGAATCGACGCCGAGCGCGCTCACCGGGACGACGTTGCGGCCATGCATCGCGATCAGGCGCTGCACCGGACGCACGAACTGCACGCTGGTGCCGTCCGGGCGCTGATAGGTCATGACCTTCGGAATCGGCAGCTTGCCGAGCGTTTCGTCGAGCGCGGCTTGCAGGCCTTCGGCCAGCGTCGCGCCCGGCGCTGCGTAGCGCAGGAAGAACGCTTCGGCCTTGCCGTCCTGCGCGCGTTCGAGTTCGGCGAGCGGAAAGTCGGGGAAGCCGAGCGCCGCGAGCTTCTTCGCGAGCGGCGGCGTGGGGTTGCCTTCCTTGTCGAGCGCGACCGTCACCGGCAGCACTTTTTCGCGCACCTGTTTTTCCGGCGCGACTTCGCGCACGTTCTTCACGAGCACGGCGAGGCGGCGCGGCGTCGCGTATTTTTCGACTTCGGGCGTGCCTTCGATCAGATCGCGCGCGGCCAGGCGCTCCACGATGCCATCGGCGAAAGCGGTGCCGAGACGCGCGAGCGCTTTCGGCGGCAGTTCTTCGGTCAGCAGCTCGACGAGCAGGGAAGCGGTGTGGGATTGCGTCATTGTTCTGTCGGGCCTCGTCAAACCTGTTCGTTATTGCGGGGTTCACCCGGCGGCGCGCTTTCCACGCGCAGCGGCGGCGCCCATGCGGGACGCTGTGCTTCCTGCTCGTCGGTGATGAGGTCGCGATCGCCCTTGACCGGATTGCCGAGCATCGGGAAGCCGAGTGCTTCGCGCGACTCGTAGTAAGTCTGCGCGACGAGGCGCGACAACGCGCGGATGCGGCCGATGTACGCCGCGCGCTCCGTCACGGAAATGGCGCCGCGCGCGTCGAGCAGATTGAACGTGTGGCCGGCCTTCAGCACGAGTTCGTACGCGGGCAGCGCGAGCTTCGCGTCGATCATCTTCTTCGCTTCTTCTTCGTAGCTCTTGAAGAACGTGAAGAGCAGATCGACGTTCGCGTATTCGAAGTTGTAGGTGGACTGCTCGACTTCGTTCTGGTGATACACGTCGCCGTAGGTCAACTGGCGCAGCACGCGGCCGTCGGGGCCGTCTTCTTCCCATTCGGTCCAGACGAGGTCGTACACGTTCTCGACCTTCTGCAGGTACATCGCGAGACGCTCGAGACCATAGGTGATTTCGCCCAGCACCGGCTTGCAGTCGAGACCACCCGCCTGCTGAAAATAAGTGAACTGCGTCACTTCCATGCCGTTCAGCCACACTTCCCAGCCGAGGCCCCACGCGCCGAGCGTCGGGTTCTCCCAGTCGTCCTCGACGAAGCGCACGTCGTTCTGCTTCAGGTCGAAGCCGAGCGCTTCGAGCGAGCCGAGGTAGAGATCGAGGATGTCTTCGGGCGCGGGCTTGAGCACCACCTGATACTGATAGTAGTGCTGCAGACGGTTCGGATTTTCGCCGTAACGGCCGTCTTTCGGGCGGCGCGACGGTTGAACGTAGGCCGCGCGCCACGGCTCCGGGCCGATCGCGCGCAGGAACGTGTGGACGTGCGAGGTGCCTGCGCCGACTTCCATGTCGATCGGCTGGAGCAGTGCGCAGCCCTTTTCGTTCCAGTAGGACTGCAGCGTCAGAATGATTTGCTGGAAAGTGAGCATGATTGCCTTGTGCGGGGCGCGGCCATCGTCGTGACGACGCGACTCCGAGAGTCGGCCAAAGTGCTGAAACATTGAATTTTAGCCGAATGAACCGTCGATGCGGCTTTTTGGGCCCTGCGTGCCCGCGGGCGCGGGAATGAAGCGGGATCACGCAGCGAAGCCGCGCGCTGCGGCGCGGCTTCGTTTCACGCTGCGTTCAGCGCGTGCCCGGACGTTTCCGGTTCGGCGCGAACGCGAAGCCGAACGCCAGCAGGATCAGCGAAACGGCGATCACCGTCATGTTGCCGCTCGTTACATACGGCGTGCTGCCGGACGTGCCCTGCACGTTCGCTTCGAGCACGCCGGTGGTGAAGGTCGGCAGCTTCGACACGACATCGCCGTTGGCCGCGATCACGGCCGTCATGCCGGTGTTGGTCGAACGCAGCATCGGCCGGCCGGTTTCGACCGAGCGCATGCGCGCGATCTGAAGATGCTGATCGAGCGCGATCGTGTTGCCGAACCAAGCGAGATTCGTCGAGTTGACGAGGATGCCCGCGGGCGTTTCCTGCTCGCGGATCGTGCGCGCGATCTCTTCGCCGAAGATGTCCTCGTAACAGATATCGACGGCGACCGGCTGGTTATGCACCAGAAACGCCTTCTGCGCGATCGGGCCGCGCGCGAGGTCGCCGAGCGGAATGCCCATCATGCGCACGAACCAGTGAAAGCCGAGCGGCACGAATTCGCCGAAGGGCACGAGATGGTGCTTGTCGTAGCGATACACGCCGTTCACGTGCGGCGTGACGCCGAAGAGACTGTTGGTGTAATCGGTCGCGCGGCCGTCGGGGAGAATCGTGACGCCGATCGCGCCGAACAGAATCGACGAGTTCGTGTCGTCGGCGAAGCGGCGGACGGCCACGGCGAAGTCCTGCGGAATCTGCACCGACAGCACCGGCAACGCGGTTTCCGGCGTGACGATCAGATCGGCGGGCTTCTCGGTGATGAGCCGCTTGTAGAGCGCGAGCGATTCATCGACGCCCGACTGCTCGAACTTCATTTCCTGCTTCACGTTGCCCTGGAGCAGACGCACGCTGAGCGGCGCGTTCGCGGGCGTGGTCCATTGCACGAGCGACAGCAGCATGCCCGCGACGATCAGCGCGAGCGCCGTCGCGGCGGGGATCAGCGCCCGCGCGCCGCGTTGCGCGCGCCGCCACTGATACAGCGCCTGCACGATCAATGCGACGACGAGCGCCAGCACCCACGCGACGCCATATACGCCGACGATCGAGCCGAAACCCTTGAGCGGCCCGTCGACCTGGGCGTAACCGCTCGCGAGCCACGGGAAGCCGGTGAACACGAGGCCGCGCAGCCATTCGCCCAGCGCCCAGGCGCTCGCGAAGGCGAACGCGCCGTGCCACGTCGGCGCGTGGCGCGGCGAAGCGTCGATGTCGCGTGCGGTGGCGGCGTCTTCATCGCCGAAACGCGCGCGTCCCGCGACGAGCGACCACACCGCGCTCGACAACGCCGGATAGATCGCAAGATACAGCGAGAACAATGCGACGGCGGCCGCGGCGAGCGGCGCCGCCATGCCGCCGTAGACGTGCATGCTCACGTACAGCCACCACACGCCGGTCACGAAGTTGCCGAAGCCGAACGCCCAGCCGGTCGCGGCGGCGCTGCGCCAGCCGGAGGTGCGCGAGAGCCACGCGAAGAACAGCGCGAAGATGACGAGTTCGAGCCATCCGCCGTGCGGCGTCGGCGCGAAGGACAGCGTGTTGGCGGCGCCGAGCACGGCCGCGACGAGGTAGTGCCAGAAGGGCAACGCGCGCGGCGCTTCGGACGCCTCGGATGCTTCAGGCGCGTCGGATGACTGGCGGCGGGAAAGAATGCGAAACGATGAATCGGCCATTGATGACGGTCGAAATGGAACGGAAGGCGGGGAAGGAGGATGACGGGCGCCGGCAGCGAACGGCGCCCGCGAGGCGCTTAGTCGCGCAGTTCGTCTTCGTCGTCGCCTGCGTGGTGATGTTGTTGCTGCGCGAGATTCGGCACGCGCCGCACGAGGAGGACGTGGATCTGCCGGGCGTCGCCGCGCTGGATCTCGAACACGAAGTCGTCGATGCGCACTTTCTCGCCGCGATGCGGCACGCGCCCGAAGCGATGCGTGACGAGGCCGCCGATGGTGTCGACTTCCTCGTCGGAGAAATCCGCGCCGAATGCTTCGTTGAACTGCTCGATGCCGGTGAGCGCGCGCACGCGATACTTGCCGTCGGGCGTGGCGATGATGTTGCCGGCTTCCTCGTCGAAGTCGTATTCGTCCTCGATGTCGCCGACGATCTGCTCGAGCACGTCCTCGATGGTGATGAGGCCGGCGACGCCGCCGTATTCGTCGACGACGATCGCGATGTGATTGCGATTCACGCGAAAGTCGTGCAGCAGCACGTTGAGGCGCTTCGATTCGGGGATGAAGACGGCGGGGCGCAGCATGCCGCGCACGTCGAATTCCTCTTCGGCGTAATAGCGCAGCAAATCTTTCGCGAGCAGCACGCCGATGACGTTGTCGCGATTGCCTTCGTAGACGGGATAGCGCGAGTGCGCCTTTTCGAGCACGAACGGGATGAATTCGGCGGGCGTTTCCGCAATATTGATGGCGTCCATCTGGGCGCGCGGAACCATGATGTCGCGCGCGCAGAGATCGGAGACCTGGAAGACGCCTTCGATCATCGACAGCGAGTCGGCGTCGAGCAGGTTGCGCTCGTGCGCATCCTGAAGCACTTCGAGAAGTTCGTCGCGCGATTCGGGCTCGTGCGAGATGAAATCGGTCAGGCGTTCGAGAAGCGAGCGCTTTTCCGGCGGTTTGTCGGTATGGCGTCGACTGGGATAGGGTTCGTTCATAGCGGAGCGCCCGGGAGTTCCCGGGCGCAGATTAGCGGAAAGTTAAGCATACACCAAGGAAAAACGAAGGCCGCATGGCGCGGCGCGCGTGTTCCGATGGATGGGGGAAGCGTCTGATCACGATGCATGGCGTTCACATGAAGGCGCTGACGTCGGTGCCGAAGCGTTCGGCCAATGCCTTCGCGACGCTCTTGCTGATCGCACGCCGGCCGGCCAGGATGTCGCTGATCACGGTGGGCGATGCGATGTCGGCGAGATCCTTCTGCTTCAGGTCGTGCGCATCCAGCAAATAGCGCAGCACGTCCTTCGGCTCGGCCTTCGGAAGGTCGGGATGATGCGACTCCCATACCTCGATGAGATCCGAAACCACGCCGAACAGATCGGCGAGTGAACCTTCCTCGCCCTCGACGTGATCGGCCAGTTGGTTGGCGAGCGCGACCATCCTGCGATAGTCCGCGTCGTTGCGGATCGGCTTGAGGAATATCTGGCCCTGCAGAATGGACCAGGTCTTCGCGAATTCGGGAACGCCTCCCGGATGGCTGAGAGCTTTCATTTACGTCGGATTGCGTCGGTCCATTGATCGTATTGTTTGTGCGTCAGCACGTGCCGAACGAACAACATCTGCCGATTGAAGTGGATGGCGGCGACCACGCGAAAATGATTGCCGCCCACGTCGAACACGTAGTAGTGCGGTGAGACATAGTCGACCGTGTTGAAAGTTTTCCTGAGACCCGCCAGGTTGTCTGCATCACACTTACTTGCCAATCTATACCAAGTGAGGAGAGAACTCTTCGCGGCAGCGTGTTCGTCGATGAATTCTTCGAGCACTTTCTTTGAAATCACCCGCATCCTGCATTTCCTTCCCGACAGATCGCGATGCGGTCGTCGCCTGCACCTCGAACCGAAATCCAGTCTATTCGCAAAACGCGAAGTTCGCAATTTGCGAACTTCGCTGGTGCGTCATCTTGTTCCTGAGACCGTACCTTAGCGGGAAAATATGCGAGAAGTATGTCCAGCCGCGATCGTTGGCCGAACGGCCGATGCCGCACACAAAAAATCATACGAAAACCGGCGCCGCGCGCCTCATTGGCCGCCCTGGGCCTGACAGCGCCTGAGCAGCGCCTCCAGCGCACGATCCGGCATGCCGCTTTCGCGCAGCGCCTCGACCGTGCGGCTCACATAGTCGAGCGTCGTGCCGTAGCGCCCGCTCGCGCAGCCGAGCACCGTGCGCACGACCGGATCGGCGAGCTTGCCCGTGTACGACGCCGCCTCGCGGCGCATAACGAACGCGAGCGCCTCGACGCGCCGTCCGTCGGCGAGCATGCACGGCAGCCACGCGGGCCGGTAGGAGCCCATCGGCATTTCGCGCCGCCACAGCACTTCGAGATGTTCGGTCGCGTCGGCGCCGGCGAGCCGGAACGCCATGCCGGTGCACGAACCGCCGCGATCGAGCGCCAGCACGAGGCCCGGCTGCTCCGGCGTGCCGCGATTCACGCGCGACCACAGATACAGCCCGCGATGATAGCCGTGCACCTTGCCGCGCACGGCTTCGAGCGTCGGCAGTCCCGGGTTCCAGATCAGCGAGCCGTAACCGAACAGCCACAAATCGGACTTCCGGTCCCAGCCGACGAGCATCGCCTCGCGGGACGCAGCGAGTTCCTCATCGGTCAGAAGCGCCGATTCGCGCAGCGCCGGCGGGTAGTCCGGGCACGGCGCAGGCGTGGTTTCGGCGTGGGGCGGGGCGGATGGCGTGGGATCGGGCGTCTTGTCGTTCACGGCGCGTTCTGGACATCGGGCCGGCATCGGACCGGTTTCAGGTCAAAGGCACGTAGGGATCGGAAAATCCCAGAGACTGCATGATATCCGTCTCGATCGATTCCATCTCTTGCGCCTCGCTTTCGACTTCATGGTCGTAGCCCTGCGCATGCAGCGTGCCGTGGACGATCAGATGCGCGTAATGCGCGGCGAGCGGCTTGCCCTGTTCGGCGGCCTCGCGCTCGACGACCGGACAGCACAGAATCAGGTCGCCCGTGACGGGATCCTCCTCCGATTCCGCATAGGCGAAGGTCAGCACGTTGGTCGCGTAGTCTTTTTGCCGATACGTCCGGTTGAGCATCCGGCCTTCTTCTTCGTCGACGAAGCGCACGGTCAGCTCGGCGTTTGCGAACAGCGATGCCTTGATCCAGCGCGCAACCGTCGCGCGCGGCAGGATCGCCTTGTGCGACGGAAACGCTTTCGCGGCGGGGAACTGGAGCGTGAGGGCGAGGCGCGGCGTCATTCGGCCTTCGGCGACTGCTGTGCCTGCTGCGCGGCACGCGCGGCCTCGGCGAGCGCCGCGTCCTTTTGCGACTGGGCGTCGTAAGCCTCGACGATGCGCGCGACGAGCGGATGCCGCACCACGTCCGCCGACGTGAAATGCGTGATCGCGATGCCGCGCACTTCCGACAGCACGTGCTGCGCCTCGATCAGCCCGCTCTTGTGGCCGCGCGGCAAATCGACCTGCGTGGTGTCGCCGGTGACGACCGCCTTCGAGCCGAAGCCGATGCGCGTGAGGAACATCTTCATCTGCTCGGGCGTGGTGTTCTGCGCCTCGTCGAGAATGATGAACGCATGGTTCAGCGTGCGGCCGCGCATGTACGCGAGCGGCGCGATTTCGATCATCTGGCGCTCGAACATCTTCGCGGTCTTGTCGAAGCCGAGCAGATCGTAGAGCGCGTCGTACAGCGGACGCAGATACGGATCGACCTTTTGCGCGAGATCGCCCGGCAGGAAGCCGAGCCGCTCGCCCGCTTCGACGGCCGGACGCGTCAGCACGATGCGCTTCACCTGATCGCGCTCGAGCGCGTCGACGGCGCACGCGACCGCGAGATACGTCTTCCCCGTGCCCGCCGGCCCGATGCCGAACGTCACGTCGTGCGACAGGATCTGCTTCAGATATTCGCGCTGCGCGGGCGTGCGTCCGCGCAGGTCGGCGCGGCGCGTGTACAGCTTCGGGCCGTGATCTTCGTCGTCGCCGAGATCGATCGTCGCGCTCGGCTCGTCGAACGGATGATCCGGATCGCCGCGAAAACGCGGATCGGCCTCAGCCTCTTCGCCGTTCGCTTCGCGGGCGTCCTTCGCGCGGCGCGTCGCATGACGTGCTTCGACGAGCGCGAGCTGGATGTCGTCGACGGAAATCGGATCGCGCGCGCGGTTGTAGAAGTTTTCGAGCGCCGCGAGCGCGACCTTCGCGCCACGGCCGCGAATCGAGATCTTGTGGCCGCGCCTCGACAGCGTGACGTCCAGCGCCTGCTCGATCTGCCGCAGGTTTTCGTCGAGCGGGCCGCAGAGGTTGGCGAGCCGCGCGTTGTCCTCGCGCGGAGCGGTGAATTCCAGATGCTGCGTGGGAGCGTTCTTCAAAGTGAACTTGAGTTCCTGTCTTAATGCGCCAGCTCGGGCGCCATCACCAGTTCGCCGCGCAGCGAATGCGGATAGGCATGGACGATCCTGACGTCGATCATCTGGCCGATCAGCCGTGCGTGCGATTCCACCGGCGCCGGAAAATTGACGACGCGGTTGTTCTGCGTGCGGCCGGCGAGTTCGTTCGGATCCTTGCGCGCCGGGCGCTCGACCAAAATGCGTTCGACCCGACCGACCATCGATGCGCTGATGCGCTGCACGTTTTCCTCGATCGTCGCCTGCAGGTGTTGCAGACGCTTCAGCTTGACCTCGCGCGGCGTGTCGTCGTGCAGGTTCGCGGCGGGCGTGCCGGGGCGCGGGCTGTAGATGAACGAGAAGCTCGTGTCGTAGCTCATCTCGTCGACGAGCGCCATCATCTTGTTGAAATCGTCCTCGGTTTCGCCGGGGAAGCCGACGATGAAGTCCGTCGACAACGACAAATCCGGGCGGATCGCGCGCAGGCGGCGGATCACGGACTTGTATTCGAGCACGGTATAGCCGCGCTTCATCGCCATCAGAATGCGGTCCGAGCCGTGCTGCACCGGCAGATGCAGATGCGAGACGAGCTTCGGCACTTTCGCGTAAGTGTCGATGAGGCGCTGCGTGAATTCCTTCGGATGCGACGTCGTGTAGCGAATGCGCTCGATGCCCGGCACCTCCGCGACATATTCGATGAGCGTCGCGAAATCCGCGATCTCGTGCGAACCCGCCGTCAGCGCGCCACCGAATTTTCCACGATAAGCGTTCACGTTCTGGCCGAGCAGCGTGACTTCGCGCACGCCCTGATCGGCGAGACCGGCGATTTCGGTGAGCACGTCGTCGAGCGGGCGCGAGACTTCCTCGCCGCGCGTGTAGGGCACGACGCAATAGCTGCAGTACTTGCTGCAGCCTTCCATGATCGACACGAACGCGCTCGGGCCGTCGACGCGCGCGGGCGGCAGATGATCGAACTTTTCGATTTCCGGAAACGTGATGTCGACCTGCGCGCGGCCGGTGGCGCGGCGCTGGTCGATCATGGCGGGCAGGCGATGCAGCGTCTGCGGGCCGAACACGAGATCGACATACGGCGCGCGCGCGACGATCGACGCGCCTTCCTGGCTCGCGACGCAGCCGCCCACGCCGATCAGCAGATTCGGGTTCGCTTCCTTCAGCTCGCGCACGCGGCCGAGATCGGAGAAGACTTTCTCCTGGGCCTTCTCGCGCACCGAGCACGTGTTGAACAGAATGACGTCCGCGTCTTCAGGCGTGTCCGTCTTGACGAGTCCTTCCGCTGCACCGAGCACGTCGACCATCTTGTCGGAGTCGTACTCGTTCATCTGGCAGCCGAAGGTCTTTACATATACTTTTTTGGTCATGAATCGTCGCCGGTCACAGTGGTTGATCTGGGGGCGCTGGTAAGAGATTGAAAGGACTGCGCGGGCGCCTTCGCTGGCCATGACGCCGATTTCGGCGTTGATGGCTGCTACGCCGATCGCTTCTACGGCTATCTGCCCGCTTTTTACTGTAATTGAGCCCGATATTATAGCTCCGACGGCCATTCCTGACGCTGTCCCGGCTGCTCGGGCGGAAAGGCGAGGTCGCCGAGCAATTCGGCCGTCGTTTTTTCGAAACGCTCGACCAGAAAATCCAGCAGCAGGCGCACGCGCGGCGCCATGTAACGGTTCGCGTGGAAGAGGGCGTGCACGGCGGCTTCGTGCGTGCACCAGTCGGGCAGCACCATGCGCAGCGTGCCCGCGCGCACGTCGGCGGCGATATCCCAGATCGATTTATGCGCGATGCCGTGGCCCGCGAGCGCCCACGCGCGCGCCATCGCGCCGTCGTTGGTTTCCCAGGATCCGGTGAGCGGCATCGTATAGGTGTAGCGCTCGTCGCCGCGCACGAAGTTCAGCTCGTTCAGCGGCCCGGCGGCCGTGACCAGCACGACGAAATCGTGCCCGATGAGCTCGGCGGGCGTGGTCGGCACGCCCTTGCGAGCCAGATAATCCGGCGACGCGCACAGCACGCGGCGGTTCGGCGCCAGCACGCGCGCGGCAAGTCCGCTGGCGGGCGGCGCGCCGAAGCGGATCGCCAGATCGATTTCCTCCTGCAACAGGTTCGACACCGAATCCGACAGCGTCAGCGCGAAGCGCACGTCGGGATATTGCACGCTGAAGTCGTCGAGCCAGTGGCGCAGCAGCGAGCGCCCGAAATCCGAAGTCGCCGAGATGCGCACCTTGCCGCGCACGACATTCTGACCGGCCTGCAGCGCGGCTTCGGCGTCGTCGATCGCCTGCAGTGCGACGCGGCAATGCTGCAAGTACAGGCGGCCTTCGTCGGTGACGCGCAACTGGCGCGTCGTGCGCTCGAAGAGCCGTGCGCGCAGCGCCCGCTCCAGCTTGATGAGCCGCGCGCTCGCCGCCGCCGGCGACAGTCCGAGCTTGCGCCCCGCCGCCGACAGGCTTCCCGCCGCGGCCGCTTCCACGAAAAGACGCATGTCGCCGAGCCGATCCATCGACATTTTCAATTCCAGTTTGAGAATGATTCAAAGAGTAGCCCAATTCTCAAAAACCGGCCGGGCTTGCAGAATGCCGCTCAATCGCAGCATTTTTTTGCGGTTCACGGAGCGTTCAAGCATGCAACTCGACCACGTCACGATCGTCGCGCCCGACTGCGACGCGATCATGCGCTTTTTCGTCGATATCGCCGGGATGCAGATCGGGCCGCGCCCGCCATTCGGCGTCGGCGGCTACTGGCTGTATCTCGGCGCGCGTCCGGCCGTGCATCTGATCGCATCGGGCGCGGGCAGCGGCGCCGCGGCAGAACGGCCGAACGCGACTCGCATCGATCATCTCGCGCTGCGCATCGACGACAGCGCCGAGTGGCGCGCATTGCTCGAACGTCTCGATTGCCACGCCTACGCCTATCAGCTGGCCGAAGTCCCGCTCGCCCGCGAGCGACAGCTCTTCGTGCGGCTGGGCGCGGGCGTGGTCGTCGAGTTCGTGACCGCTCAAACCTGATCTGGAGTCACCATGCCTCTTCCGCTTCTCGCGCTGGCGATCAGCGCTTTCGCCATCGGCACGACGGAGTTCGTCATCATGGGCCTGTTGCCCGACGTCGCGCACGATCTGGCCGTGTCGATTCCGTCGGCGGGCCTGCTCGTCACGGGTTACGCGCTCGGCGTCGCGGTCGGTGCGCCGCTGCTCGCCGTGCTGACCGCCCGCATGCCGCGCAAGCTCGCGCTGCAACTGCTGATGCTCGTGTTCATCGTCGGCAACGTGCTGTGCGCCGTCGCGCCGACCTACGGCCTTCTGATGATCGCGCGCGTCGTGACGTCGTTCGCGCACGGCTCGTTCTTCGGCATCGGCGCGGTCGTGGCTGCGTCGCTCGTGCCCGCCGAGAAGCGCGCGAGCGCCATCGCGCTGATGTTCACCGGCCTCACGCTCGCGAACGTGCTGGGCGTGCCGTTCGGCACCTTCGTCGGTCAGGAACTCGGCTGGCGCGCGACGTTCTGGATCGTGGCCGCTCTGGGCGTGCTGTCCGCGCTCGGCGTGACGGCGCTCGTGCCGAATCGTCACGATGCCGCGCCGGGCAACCTCGGCCGCGAAGTGCGCGTGCTGCGCGACCCGCAAGTCTGGCTCGCGCTCACGATGACCGTGCTCGGCTTCGGCGGCGTGTTCGTCGTGTTCACGTATATCGCGCCGATTCTCGAACAGGTCGGCGGTTTCTCGCCGCGCGCCGTCACGCTGGTTCTGGTGCTGTTCGGCGTCGGCCTGACGATCGGCAACACGATCGGCGGCAGGCTCGCCGACCGCGCGCTGATGGGCATCCTGTTCGCGCTCGCCGTCGTCATGGCGATTTTCGCGAAGACGAGCCACAGCCAGATCGGCGCGATCGTCACGATTTTTGTCTGGGGGATCGCCGCGTTCGCGACGGTGCCGCCGCTGCAGACGCGCGTCGTCGAGAAGGCCAAGGACGCGCCAAATCTGGCCTCGACGCTCAATATCGGCGCCTTCAATGTGGGCAATGCAGGCGGCGCGTGGCTCGGCGGCGCGGTGCTGACGCACGGCCACGGACTCGATGCGCTGCCGTGGGCGGCCGCCGCGGTCGCGCTCGCCGCGCTTGCCGTGACGTGGTTCGCGGCGCGCCTCGATACGCCGCGTGCGCACGACAAGATAAAAGCAGACGTTAAAGCAGCCGACGCCTGCTGAACGCTTATCATGTTGGCTCAACGTAATTCGAGCCAACATGATCGACCATCTCATCTGCGATTGCGACGGCGTGCTCGTCGACAGCGAAATCATCGCGGATCGCGTGATGCTGGACGTCCTGACGGAGACGTTTCCCGGCATCGACTTCAAACCGGCCGTCAAGACGGCTTTCGGACAACAGACTTCGCGCTTTCTCGCGAATCTGCAGACGAAATACGGCATCGTCATGCCGCCGAATTTCGTCGACACGATCGAGGCACGCGTCGCCGTGGAACTCGCGCGCTCGCTCGGACCGATCGCGGGCGTGCGTGCCGCGCTCGAAACCTGCGGCCTGCCGGTCGCGGTGGTCTCGAACAGCCGCCTGGAGCGCGTGCGCGCGTCGGTGCGGCGCGCGGGGCTCGATGAAATCGTCGGACCGCGCGTGTTCAGCGCGCAGCAGGTCGAGCGGCCGAAGCCTTATCCGGATGTCTATCTGCTCGCGGCGCGCACGCTCGATGTCGCGCCCGAGCGATGCCTCGTCGTGGAGGACAGCGTGGCCGGTCTGACGGCGGCGCGCGCGGCGGGCATGAAGACCATCGCGTTCGTCGGCGCGAGCCACATTCCTTCGGGCTACGCGCAAGTGCTCCGCGAAACCGGCATCACGCGGATCATGGAACACATGAACGAACTGCCCGCGCTCGTCGCGGCCGGCGTGCGCGGGGATTTCGGCGACGTGCTGTCCTGAGCGCGTCTTGCGCGCCAGTTGCCTGTCGCCTTCGCCTTTCGCCTTTCGTTCAGACCGCTTCTTTTTAAGCCGCTTCTTCCACCGATTCACGCGCGGCCGCGAGCGCCGCGCGGAATTCGACCAGTTCGGCGATGGTCAGCATCGGCAGGTCATGGTCTTTCGCGAAGCGCTCGACTTGCGCGCCGCGGGTCATCGTGCCGTCGGCGTTCATCAATTCGCACAGCACGCCCGCGGGTTTGAGGCCGGCGAGAATCGCGAGATCGACGGTGCCTTCCGTGTGGCCGCGCCGCGCGAGCACGCCGCCCGGCATTGCCCGCAACGGAAAGACATGACCCGGCCGGACGATGTCGCCAGGCGTTGCGTGATCGGCGATGGCCGCGCGGATCGTCGTCACGCGATCGGCCGCCGATACGCCTGTCGTCACGCCTTCGCGCGCTTCGATCGACACCGTGAAGGCGGTGCCGTAGCGGCTGCCGTTGGCGGCGGCCATCGGCGGCAATTCGAGTGCGCGCACTTTTTCGTCGGGCAGGCACAGACATACGATGCCGCTGCATTCGCGGATCAAAAGCGCCATCGTGGCGTCGGTGAGTTTTTCGGCGGCGACGATCAGATCGGCTTCGTTCTCGCGATCGTCGTCGTCCTGCAGAACGACCGGGCGGCCTGCGCGCATGGCGTCGAGCGCTGCGGCGATGCGCGGCGGAATTTCGAACGAAGCGAGTTGCGGGAGATCGGCGGAAGCGTCGTCTGCGATGACGGACGGCGCGGCAAACGACAGGCTGCCGTGGCTTTGACGGTTGCTGATTTGAGTCTGGGACATGTGAAACGCTCTCGCGAAAAAATGGGCGAAAAACGTTTCAGGGCATTGCAAACAGACAGAACGACACCCTGCGGCGACGCACCTCTGCGCCGACCGGTCCGGCGCGGCACGCGCGCCACCAGGGAAAACGGACATGACTATCTGCACATCTTCTCTCATCCGGACTGTGACCGTCGGCTCTGGCATTTCACCAAATCTGCTGACCCCGCGCATGTGGCTCGCGCGGGCGCTCGCGGGCTCGTGGTTCGGCCTGAAGCCTTGCCACATACCGCCGGTGGGGAATTGCACCCCGCCCTGAAGACGTACTGAACGCAGCCGGGCCGGCTGGCTCGACTACTTTTTTAGGATACCGCAGGCGCGAATTTCTTGCACTGCGGCATGACCTGGCGGTGCGGATATCGGCACATGCCGCGCGCCGCCTAACTGTCGGCCCAAGCCTTTGCCGCATTGACCGCGCGGCGCCATCCGCCGAGACACGATTCGATTTCGGGTGCGGGCATCGACGGCGTGAAGCGCCGCTCCAGCTGCCACTGGGCCTTCAGTTCATCGACATCTTTCCAGTACCCGACGGCCAGTCCCGCGAGATACGCCGCGCCGAGCGCCGTGGTTTCCGAGATGCGCGGGCGCGCGACATCGACGCCGAGCATGTCGGCCTGAAACTGCATCAGGAGGTCGTTCGCGCACGCGCCGCCGTCGACGCGCAACTCCGCGATGCGCATGCCCGAATCGGCTTCCATTGCCTTGAGGACGTCGACGGACTGATAGGCGATAGAGTCGAGCGCCGCGCGCGCAAGATGGGCCGATGTCGTGCCGCGCGTCACGCCGAAGAGCGTGCCGCGTGCCCGCGCGTTCCAGTGCGGCGCGCCGAGACCGGCGAACGCGGGCACGAGATAGACGCCGTCGCTGTGCGGCACGCCGCGCGCAAGCGTTTCGATTTCGCTGGCGTGACGAATCAGGCCGAGACCGTCGCGCAGCCATTGCACAACCGCGCCCGCTATGAAAATGCTGCCTTCGAGCGCGTAGTTCACCTGGTCGCCGATCTGCCACGCGATGGTCGTCACGAGGTTGTTGCTCGATTCGATCGGCTTTTCGCCCGTGTTCATCACGAGAAAGCAGCCGGTGCCGTAAGTGTTCTTGACCATGCCGGAATCCGTGCACATCTGTCCGAACAGCGCGGCATGCTGATCGCCGGCAAGCGAGGCGATCGGCAGATCAGCAGCGAACACCGTGCCTTGCGTTTTCCCGTACACCTCCGAAGACGTCCGCACTTCGGGCAGCATGCTGCGCGGAATGGCGAGCGCGTCGAGCAGGTCGTCATCCCAGCGTCGCTCGTGAATGTTGAAGAGCATCGTGCGGGACGCGTTGGTGATATCGGTGATATGCATGCTGCCACGCGTGAAATTCCACACGAGCCAGCTGTCCACCGTGCCGAATGCGAGCCGGCCTTGATTGGCCTTGTCTCGCGCGCCCTCGACGTTATCCAGAATCCAGCGGATTTTCGTCGCGGAAAAATACGCATCGATGGGCAGACCGGTCCGGGCGCGCACGATCGCTTCGAGACCGCGGGCCTTGAGTTCGTCGCAAAAACCGGCCGTGCGGCGGTCCTGCCAGACGATGGCGTTGTAGACCGGCTTGCCGGTTTCGCGGTCCCAGACGATGGTGGTTTCCCGCTGATTCGTAATGCCGACCGCGGCAATCGACGAAGCGTTCGCGCCCGCCCGCGTGACGGCCTCCGCCGCGACGCCCGCCTGACTCGACCAGATTTCCTGCGGATCGTGCTCGACCCAGCCGGCTTCAGGATAAATCTGCCGGAATTCCTTCTGCGCCACGGACACGATGTTGCCGCTCCGGTCGAACAAGATTGCGCGCGAGCTGGTGGTGCCCTGATCGAGCGCGAGAATGTATTGATCCTGCATGGTCTCCTCCGGGTTGGCGCGGGAGCGGTGTGTCGACGCCGTTTGCGCAATCTATCGGAGCGAGCGGACGCGGACAACTCGGCCGAACGGCATAGGCCGCGCGACGAGCCGTGCTTCCGATGCGTTTCCCGTGCGAGCGGCCTATGTCATCCGGCCGAGTGGCGCGCCGCTGCTGATCGGCCGATACTGGCTGCACGAAACCGATCGAAGGGTGATGCGATGCGAACGTTGTTTCTCTCCGGCGCGCTGAGTGCGGCGCTTCTGGCCGGATGCGTTGGAACGCCGAGCCTGCAGGGCACAATGGGCGCGCCGTCGTTCATTGCGCTGCAGGAGATGTGCGGCACGGCGGCGGTCGACTACGGCGCGGACGCGCAGTCCGTCTATTCGGCGTTCTTCGATGCGTATGTCGCCGAACGTCGCGGCGGCGTATCGAAGGAACGTTTCTGCGCGTTTCAGGCGGCGATCGCTGAGCGGCATCGCGCGTGGCAGGCGAACCCGGGACCGGAGTCGCAAAGCGCGTGGGCGAATTTCTTCCTGGATCAGCGCGCTCAGGCTCTGAGCTGGCGCGCAGCAGTCGACCCTACGCTGCGCGCCGGATGAAGACGTCTCGAAGGAATAAAAGCGGGTGATGCAGACGCGGCCGCCGGCCGCGCCCTGAGTCCTGCCGCGGCTGCTATGAATAGCGCTTGAAAGCTTTGACCGTGGAATCGCCGGAGGCGGTGAGGCGCCATTGCTGACGTCCGGACGCGAGATTTTCGAGTTGAACGAGCTGGCGTTCGAGCAGGGCGTCGAGCTCTTCGCGTTCCATATCGACCTGATTGGGCGCTTCCTGAACCAGTAGCAGCGTGGCAAATTCGTGCGGACTCAGCATTGTGTTCTCCATGACGACCGAACGGCATAAGCAGCCGGCTTTGTAAGCCGGATCTTTTTGCTTCGAAACGTTGTACGGGGAAACTGAAAAACCGCCGGGCACACGCATTGAGTTTTTGTGCTGCGAATGCCGGGAATTGGGATTGTAGGCAAGCGTCTGACGAGTGCCAAATTCGCCACGAAAATTTTGCCTTTGACTTTTTTCGTGAGCGGAGGCGGTTCGCTCTTCGCGCAAATTCGAAGAATCCACTTGAAGTTCGTGCGGCGGCGCACACAAACATAAGCGTTCGGCGGCCGACGCGCGAGTCGCCCGAACTCATTCAACCATTCATGCTCAAAATTCATTAATTCATACGATAAATGAATTTGTTTAGGATTAAGCGGACAATGCAATATCCCTCTTTTGTCCGGCCGTCGCCCAGCAGTTCAGGGTCGGTCCGGCCCGCTGGTATTTCGGATTTCATTCAATGACTCGCTTCAACTGGCAAAACCCCTATCCCACACCGCGCCTGCCGGTCTTCGCCCGCAATATCGTTTCGACGTCGCATCCGCTTGCCGCGCAGGCCGGCCTGCGCATGTTGTGGAAGGGCGGCAATGCCGTCGATGCCGCCATCGCCGCGGCGGCGGCTATCACGGTGGTCGAGCCGGTGTCGTGCGGTCTGGGCGGCGACGCGTTTGCGCTCGTCTGGGACGGCCAGAAGCTGCACGGGCTGAACGCGTCGGGGGTTTCGCCGGCGGCATGGAACGTCGACTACTTCCGCGGCAAGTATGGCGAGGAGAACGGCCTCGCGCGCCAGCCCAAGCGTGGCTGGGATGCGGTGACGGTGCCCGGCGTCATCGCCGGATGGGAAGCGCTGCACACGAAGTTCGGCTCGCTGCCGTTCGCCGACCTGATGGAGCCCGCCATCGAGATCGCCGAGCGCGGTCATGCGGTCGCGAGCATCGTTGCCTACAAGTGGGCCGCGGCCGTGCCCGAACTCAAGGATCAGCCGGGCTTCGCGGACGTCTTTATGCCGCACGGCCGTGCGCCCGAAGTGAGCGAACTCGTGCGCTTTCCCGGCCACGCGAAGACGTTGCGTCTGCTCGCGCAGCACGGTCCGCGCGCGTTCTACGAGGGTGAAATCGCCGAGCGCATCAGCGCGTTTGCGCGCGAAGGCGGCGCCGCGCTGACCATGAACGATCTGCGCAACTATCGCGCGGACTGGGTCGAGCCGATCAGCAAGAATTATCGCGGTCATACGGTGCACGAGATTCCGCCGAACGGGCAGGGCATCGCCGCGCTGATCGCGCTCGGCATTCTCGACAAGTTCGATGTCGGCGCGCTCAGCGTCGATCGCATCGAGTCGCAGCATCTGCAGATCGAGGCCATGAAGCTCGCGTTCGCCGACGTCTACCGCTATGTCGCCGATCCGCGTTCGATGGAAGTGACGCCCGAGCAGATGCTCGACGACGCCTATCTGACGGAGCGCGCAAAGCTCATTGACCCGACGAAGGCCACGCAGTTCGATTTCGGCATGCCGAAGGCGGGCGGCACCATCTACATGTCGGTGGCGGACGAGCGCGGCATGATGGTGAGCTTCATCCAGTCGAATTACATGGGTTTCGGCTCGGGCGTGGTCGTGCCGGACAGCGGCATCTCGCTGCAGAACCGCGGCTGCGGTTTCTCGATGGACCCGAAGTCGGTGAACGTGGTCGAGGGCGGCAAGCGCCCGTTCCATACGATCATTCCGGCGTTCCTCACGCAGGAAGTCGAGGGCCGCCGCGAAGCCGTCATGAGCTTCGGCGTGATGGGCGGCGACATGCAGCCGCAAGGCCATCTGCAATCCATCGTGCGCATGCTCGACTACGGCCAGCAGCCGCAGGCGGCGTGCGACGCGCCGCGCTGGAAGGTCAATCGCGACTTCACGATCGACATCGAAGCGACGCTCGATGCGCAAACCGCGCGCGCGCTCGAAGGCCTGGGTCACACGATCAAATCCGTGGACGATCCCTACATGGACTTCGGCTCGGGCCAGTACATCTGGAAGCTCGACCGTAACGATCCCGAGCGTGGTTATGTCGCGGCCAGCGACAGCCGGCGCGACGGACTCGCCGCCGGATTCTGACCCGTTCGTCGGAGACCGCGTCCTAGGGCCGGTCTTTGCTCACTGAAACTATCGCGCTTAATCGCTGCTATTTGGCAAGCGAATGAGCGCGCACGCCCGTACCTCCGTGAGGCCGGGCGGAAAAACACGACATAAAGCAGGGAAGAGGAGATAAGCATGAACGAAAACACGTATCGGGCGGCGGATACGAGCGGCGCAGCGCCGGCGAACGCGGGGCCGTCCGCGCCAGTGCAGGCGCCCTCGAAGGCGATGATCCGCCGCATCGTGTTCTCGTCGTCGGTCGGTAATGCGCTCGAGTGGTTCGACTTTCTCGTCTACGGCTATTTCGCGACGATCATCGCCAAGGCGTTTTTCCCGTCGCAGGACGAGTGGCTTTCGACCATGCTGGCGATCGGCACTTTCGGCATCTCGTTTCTCATGCGTCCGCTCGGCGCGATCGTGCTCGGCATATACGGCGATCGCAAAGGGCGCAAGGCCGCGCTCACGCTCGCCATTCTGCTGATGATGGTCGGCACGTTCACGATGGCCGTGATGCCGTCGTACCAGCACATCGGCATCGCCGCACCGCTCCTGATTTTGCTCGCGCGTCTCGTTCAAGGCTTTGCCGTCGGCGGCGAGTTCGGCAGCGCGACCGCCTTCATGGTCGAGCACAGTGCAGCGCGGCGCGGCTATTACGCGAGCTGGCAGTTCGCAAGCCAGGGGCTCGCCGCGATCATGGCAGCGTCGTTCGGCTCGCTTCTGACCGCGTGGCTGCCGCAGCCGCAACTCGAAAGCTGGGGTTGGCGCATTCCGTTTGTCTTCGGCCTGCTCGTCGGGCCGGTCGGTTATTACATTCGCTCGCATCTGGACGAAACGCCCGAATTTCTCGCGACGCGTCCCGCGAAGCAGACCAGCGCGCCCGGCGTCTCGTTCTCGAATCAATGGCTGAATCTGTTGCTGGCAGTCGGCATCGTCGCGCAATCGACTGTCGGCGTGTATGTCCTGCAGCTCTACATGCCGTTGTACGCGGTCAAGCAGTTGCACCTCCCGGCGACAGCGTCGTTCGCCGTCGTAGTGCTCAATGGCGGACTTCAGTTCATCTTTTCACCGTTGATGGGCGCGCTTTCCGACCGGCTGGGTCGCATCCGCATCATGCTCGCCACGTCGATCTTCATGGGCATCGTAATTTATCCGATGTTTGCATGGCTGCAGTCGCATCCGACAATCGCCTCGCTCGTCGTCCTGCAAGCGGTGGCGGGCATTCTGAAAGCGGCGTACTCCGGCCCGATGCCGGCGCTCATGTCCGAAATCTTCCCGACACGCGTCCGCTCGACGGGCTTGTCGATCGGCTACGCGCTCGGTGTCACGCTGTTCGGCGGGTTCGCGCCGACGATCGTCGAGGCGTTCATCCACGTCACCGGCGACAAGCTCGCGCCGAGCTATTACGTGCTGCTCGCCGCGGTGTTGTCGGGTGTGTCGCTCGCGATCGTCGGGTGGCGCATGCGTTCGGCGCGCGGCGCGGCTCCAACGCCGCAAGCAACGTAACCCCGTAACATTCGCGCGGCGGCATTCGCCGCATCGCATCGTTCAAGGCGGCTTCGGCCGCCTTCGTGCTTTCTGCGTCTCGCGATCCGCCAAACTGCCTGAACCGGCACGTTTCATGCTGCAGCGCGTCGATGCCCGCCCGGAGCGAGTCGTGGAAAATTGACGCAGACCGGAACCGACGCCTTCGCGCGCGAGTCTGTCCCCATGTCTGCAAACTCGTAGCAGGGCGGCTAATATGGAAAAACAAGCTGCTAACACATGAATTTGAAGACGCGGTGACCGAATCGTTCGCAGCGTCGCCTGAACCTCGGCCGTCTCTTGTTGGCCGATGGCGCGTTCAGTCCAGCCAGGAGCGCGATAAATGCACACTGACAGTAGCCACGTCATGCCGTGGCGCATCGAAGACATCGATCTCAGCCGGATCGATCGTCAGAAGGCGCAGTCCAACGAGCATCTTCTCTTGTTGCTGTGCGCCTGCTCGTTCATTGAAAGCGGCACGGATCTCTACACGAGCAATCTGAGCAAATATTTCCACGACGACCCCGAGATCTCCGCGTGGCTCAACGACGAGTGGGAGCCCGAGGAGATGCAGCACGGCCGCGCGCTCAAGACGTACATTCATTACGTGTGGCCCGAGTTCGACTGGGACACGGCTTTCAAGAACTTCTTCGCCGAATACTCGCTCACGTGCTCTTACGAAGAATTCGAGAAGAAGCGCGCGCTCGAGATGGTGGCGCGCTGTGTCGTCGAAACGGGTACGGCCACGCTCTATCGCGCGATCAACGAATGTTCCGACGAGCCGGTGCTCAAAGAGATCACCGACAACATCCGTACCGACGAAGTGCGGCATTACAAGCACTTTTTCCGCTTCTTCAAGAAGTGGAACAAGATCGAGGGTAACGGCCGCCTTGCCGTGCTGGGGGCGCTCATACGGCGCGTCGCCGAATTGAAGAGCGAGGATTCGGAGATTGCGCTACGGCATGTCTTCGCCATTCGTTATCCTGAGCATGCGCAGGATTCCGAGTACAACCGCGAGCTTTCGGCGCGCGTGAATGCGCTCGTCAGGCGCAACCTGTCGGCGGATCAGGCCATCAAGATGCTGCTCAAGCCGCTCGATTTGCCCGCGCGCATTCAGCCCGGCGTTCACTATCCGCTGTCCAAGATGACGCAGTTGTTCTTCCGCTAGAACTTGATCCGATGCCGGCCCGGAGCCGGCGTCTTCCTATGACCGACCACACCGCCTCGCTTGCCGCTTTCGACGAATGGCCGCCCGAGTTGCGCGCGCTCTTCGACGGCACGCTCGCGAGCGCAGACGGCCGCTTCACGGCTTCCCTTTGCGCCGCCGATGGCGCTCATCGCGTGCGGACCGCGCTGCTGAGCGCGGGCGAACTGCTCGCGCCCGACGCGCGCACGCTCGCCTTCGCGCTGTGGCCCGGTTCGCGGACCGCGCAAGCCGTGACGGCGAGCGGGCACGCCACGCTCGCCTTCGTTTTCGACGAGGCGTTCTATCAGGTGCAACTGGATGCGCGGCGCGTGCCGCTCGATGACGTGCCGCTCGCGTGCTTCGTCGGCACGATCGAAAGCGGTGAAATGCAGCGGGTGGGTTATGCGCGACTCACGAGTGGAATCGCGTTCGAACTGAGCGAGGCCGAGGCCAGCGCCACGCTCGCGCGCTGGCGCGAGCAGGCCGAGTGGCTGAAGCGGGCGGCGAGCGCCGCCGCCTGAAACGCCGGCGCGCGCCGGCGAAACGGTTTAGCGTCCGCGGTTGCTGGAACGCAACGCGTCGCGCCGGCCGCTGAGCAGCGCACCGGGATTGGCTGCCGGCTTGCGTCGATTGTCGACCTGCGCCGCCTTTGCCGGCTCGGCGCGTCGCGTCGCCGGCGCGGGTCCCGCGCCCATACCGGGCTTGGCCGCCGGCTTGGGTTGCTGGCTGCGTCCGTCGCGCGCGGGTTGGGCGCCGCTGTTCGGCTTCGGCGGGCGCGCGCCGCGCGCTTCGCCGTTCGGACGACCGCCGTCGCGGCGGGTTTCGCCGCTGCGCTGCCCTTGTCCCTGACGCCCCTGTCCTTGCCCCTGACCCTGACCGCGCCCCTGGCTGCGGCGCTGGATCGGTTCGGGCTTCGCGTTCGGATCGGGCTCGAAGCCGGGAATCACTTCGTGCGGAATCGGACGCTTGATGAGGCGTTCGATGTCCTTCAGCAACTGATGCTCGTCCACGCAGACAAGCGACACCGCTTCGCCTTCCGCGCCCGCGCGTCCGGTCCGGCCGATGCGGTGAACATAGTCTTCCGGTACGTTCGGTAGGTCGAAGTTGACGACGTGCGGCAGTTGATCGATGTCGATGCCGCGTGCGGCGATATCGGTCGCGACGAGCACCTGCAGCGTCTGGTCCTTGAATTCGGCGAGCGCGCGCGTACGGGCCGACTGGCTCTTGTTGCCGTGAATCGCGAGCGCGCTGATGCCGTCCTTGCCGAGCTGCTCGGCGAGGCGGTTCGCGCCGTGCTTGGTGCGCGTGAACACGAGTACCTGGAACCAGTTGTTGCTGCGGATCAGATGCGTGAGCATTTCACGCTTGCGATCGCGATCGACCGGATGGATCTTCTGTTCGACCGTTTCGGCCGTCGTATTGCGGCGCGCGACTTCGATGAGCGCGGGCGAATCGAGCAGGCCGTCGGCGAGCGCCTTGATTTCGTCGGAGAACGTGGCCGAGAACAGCAGGTTCTGGCGCTTCTCCGGCAGACGCGCGAGCACGCGCTTGATGTCGTGGATGAAGCCCATGTCGAGCATGCGGTCGGCTTCGTCGAGCACGAGGATTTCGAGCTTCGACACGTCGATGGTCTTTTGCTGCATGTGATCGAGCAGGCGTCCCGGCGTCGCCACGACGATATCGACGCCGCGGCGCAGCGCCTCGATCTGCGGATTGATGCCGACGCCGCCGAACATCACGGTCGAGCGCAGCTTCAGATACTTGCCGTAGGCGCGCACGCTTTCCTCGACCTGCGCGGCGAGTTCGCGCGTTGGCGTGAGAATCAGCGCGCGCACGGGGCGCTTCGCGCTGCCCGCGGCCGGCGCGAGTTGCGACAGGCGCTGCAGAATCGGCAGCGTGAAGCCGGCGGTCTTGCCCGTGCCGGTTTGCGCGCCCGCGAGCAGGTCGCCGCCCTTCAGAACGGCGGGAATCGCCTGGAGCTGGATCGGAGTAGGGCTGGAGTAGCCGAGTTCGTTGACGGCTCGAAGCAGGGGTTCGGACAGACCGAGTGAATCAAAAGACATAAATGGAGGTTCAATTCGTTATGTCGAACGGCGCGCATGCGAGTGGAGGCGGCGGCGAATCTTCGTTCGGCCGGCGGAGCGCATGCGTGACGCTCGGGAAAAATCGGGCGGCGGGCCCATTGGCGGTCACTGACTGCCGGGTGTTGCCGCGAGGATCGACGTGCTATCAAGACACGTCATCTGGCGCTAAGTTGCATCGCTGAGTTTGCACCGATGAAGCTGCGACGCTTCGACGCTCATGCGTCCGACGCTCACGCGACATAGCGCGCGACGCTCACGAACTGACACAAGCTGCCTGCGAGCACGAACAGATGCCAGATTCCGTGTCCGTGCCGGATGCGCTCGTCGTTGATGAAAAACCAGATACCGGCGGTATAAACCAGACCGCCCGCCAGCAGCCACGCGGTTCCCGCGGGCGGCAGCGTCGTCACGAGCGGATGAACGGCTACGAGCGCGAGCCAGCCCATCAACACGTAGAGCACCATCGAAACGCTGCGGGTTCGGCGCCCGAGCGTGAGTTCCTGCGTAATGCCGAGCACCGCGAGCCCCCAGCTTACGCCGAAGAGCGACCAGCCCCACGGTCCGCGCAAGGTCACCAGTGTATACGGCGTGTAGCTGCCGGCGATCAGCAAGTAAATGGCCGAATGATCGCACTTCTGCAGTACTGCCTTGACGCGCGGCGCGCGCACCCAGTGATACAGCGTGGAGATGATGTACAGCGCGCAGAGCATTGCGCCATACACGGCAAAGCTGACGACCTTGTACGCGTCGCCGTCCAGCGCGCCCATCGTGACCAGCGTTGCCAGCCCCGCCACCGACAGCAAAGCGCCGATCAGATGGCTGATGCTGTTGAAACGCTCGCCTGCATGCATGTCGATTCCGCCAAAACGCGCGTGCGCGTCTGCGCGCGTGCCAAAAGAAAGGGGCGCGGCCCCAACTACGAAGGCTGCGCCCCAGTGCGTATTGTACGCTGTCTTTGCGGATGGCCGTCCGGCGCTCAGTCGAGCGGCGCCGAACGCAGGTTGCTCACCTGTTGCGGCGACACCGGCGTGCCGTGGTTGCCCCACGACATACGGATATACGTGACGACTGCGGCCACTTCCGTATCCGACAGCGCCTGCGCGAACGGCGGCATGCCGTGCGGCATCGGATTGCCGCCCGTGCTCGGCGGATAACCGCCGTTGAGCGTCATGCGGATCGGGTTGACGGCCGAAGGCATCTGGATCGACTGATTGTTGGCGAGCGGCGGATAAGCGGGCGGCTTGCCGAGACCGTTCTCCTGGTGACACTTCGCGCAGTTCTCGGTGTACACCTTCTTGCCGAGCGTGAGCAGTTCGCCGCCGAACTTGTCGGACGTCTCGAGCTGCATGACTTCGGGCGCTTCCTTCTTCTGCGGAATCGACTTGAGATACGTCGAGATCGCGTTGATGTCGCCGTCGGTCATGTACTGCAGGCTGTTGTGCACAACTTCGGCCATCGGGCCGAACACCGCGCCGCGCTGCGACACGCCGGTCTTCAGCAGGTCGTTGATGTCCTTCAGGTCCCAGTCGCCCAGGCCCGCTTCCTTGTTCGACGTGAGCGACGGTGCGTACCAGTTCTGCAGCGGAATCAGGCCGCCGGCGAAGGCCGCCGAGCTGACCGGGCCGCCCATCGCGTTGATCGACGTGTGGCACATGCCGCAATGGCCGAGGCCTTCGACCAGATACGCACCGCGGTTCCATTCGACCGACTTGGTCGGATCCGGCTTGTACTCGCCTTCGCTGAAGAACAGCGTGCGCCAGCCGATCAGCAGATTGCGGTTGTTGAACGGGAAGCGCAGTTCATGCGGACGGCTCGGCTCGTTGACCGGCGTGACCGAGCGCAGATACGCGTAGATCGCGTCGGAGTCGGCGCGCGTGACCTTCGTGTAGCTCGTGAACGGGAAGCCCGGATACAGCAGCGAACCGTCTTTCGAGCGGCCCGTGTGCATCGCGCGATAGAAGTCGTCGGAGGTCCACTTGCCGATGCCGTATTGATCGTCCGGCGTGATGTTCGGCGTGAACATGGTGCCGAAGGGCGTGGCCATCGGCAGGCCGCCTGCGAATTCCTTGCCGCCGCGCACCGTGTGGCACGCGATACAGTCGCCCGCGCGGGCGAGATATTCGCCTTGCTTGATGAGCGCGGCCTTGTCGGCCGGCGTCGCCGCGACGGCGCCGCCCGAATGCAGATTGTCGCCGCCCGACCAGAGGACGGCACCGGCTGCGACGGCTGCCACCACGACAGCCGAGGAAAGTGCGAACAGGGACTTGCGTTTCATTATGTTGTCGCTCCAGACGCCTTATTGCGGTTCGCTGCCGCACTGGAGCGGCATCTTCAACGAGCCAGCGGGCGCGGGCACCGGGTTGGCGGGGGCTTGTTGCGTGGAGAGCCAGGCGGCGACGGCGGTCACGTCGTCGTCCGTCAGGCGCGAGGCGATCTGCTGCATGCAGTCAGGCGCTTTCGCGTGGCGCGTGCCCGACTTCCATGCGCCGACTTGCGCGCTGATGTAGTCCGAATGCAGGCCGACGAGACCCGGGATGGCCGGCTGCATGCCGGTCAGGCCCTTGCCGTGACAGGCGGCGCATGCGGGAATGTTTTTCGATGTGTCGCCGTTGAGCACGATCTGCTGGCCGCGCGCGAGCGTGCTGGCCGAAACATTCGATTTGGCGGGCGCCGGATACGGCGGACGCTGATTCGAGAAGTACGTCGCGATCTGATGAAGATAATCGTCCGAGAGATACGTGACGAGGTAGTTCATCGGCGGATACTTGCGCCGGCCTTCGCGGAAATTCTGGAGCTGGTTGTACAGATAGTCGGCAGGTTTGCCGGCAAGACGCGGGAAGTAGTCGTTGTCCGTGCCTTCACCGTGAACGCCGTGGCACGCCGTGCAGCCTTGCACGCGCGCGGCCATCGTGTCGGGGGCGATCGGCTGGTTTTGCGCCTGCGCGGCGGAGCTGAACACGCCGGCGCCGCCTACCAGAGCCGAGGCGAAAGCCAAAGCGAGCAGCGGACGAAAAATGCGTCTTGAAAACACGCGACACTCCATGAAATTCGGGGACCTGCCGAGCTTCGTGCGGCTCGGTGCGAAGGTGGCGAACCACGGCCACGCAAGGGGCGATGGGTGGCGGACCACGGCCACGGCGGCTCGACGAGCCTCTGATGCGACGCGGCATTCTATCATCGATGCATGATGATGACTATTTGACACAATCTCGCTCTAAGTCCCGTTGCAGCGCTTTCGCGACAATATGCCGCGCGGCTGTTGACCGCTCGCTGAGAACCTCTTTGTCTCTCGACAAAGCGTCGACGCGATCCGGCATGCATCCCTCGTGTTCAAGCAGTTTCGGAAGCGACCGGCGAAAGATCAAGGCGTTTCGCTCGCAATCGATGCTGTGCTGCACCGTACGCGCCCGCGTCGCGCTTCGTTTAGACTCCGCAGATTTTCTCCGACGAGCATCGCCCGGCCAGGGACATCGTTTCCGCGGCCGATTCTTCGACATGAGTGACGATTCCCTCTGGTTTGCGCAAACCGGCTTCGCGGCACTGGCGGACATCGCGTTCGCCTGCGTGCTCGGCGCCTCGATGCTCGACGCCTGGCTCCGGGGCGAACAGGCGTTCGCGGCCGTTTCGCCCGCGCGGCACGGTTTCCAGCGCGCGCGGCGTAGCGCAATAATCGCGGCGATCGTGCTGCTGCTTTGCAACTTCGCGTCGCTCTGGCTGCAGTCGATGGCGATGAGCGGTGCGCCGGTGCTGGAGGCGGGCGCGTCGCTGTGGCTCGTCGCGACGGGCACGCATGCGGGCGTCGGCTGGTCGGTCGCGTTGGCGGGCAGCGCACTGTTGCTGCTGGCGTGTGCGTCCGGCGGCGGCCCGCGTGCCGCGTCGTCGCGCGGCTTCGCGATCGTAGCCGTGCTGATCGTCGCGGCGGGCAAGTCGGCGATCGGTCACGCAGCCGATGCCGGCGCGTTCTCCGTCGCCGAAATGGTTCAGGCGCTGCATCTGCTCGCGACGGGCGCGTGGGGCGGCATCGTCATCGCGGGGGCGGTCGTGTTGCCGGCGCTGGATACGTCGATGGCGCGGGCCTCGCTGATTCGCATCGTCGTGCGCATGTCGCGTGCGGCGACGATTGCGCTGGCGTTCGTCGTCGCGACGGGCGCGTTCAACGCGTGGCGCGGCACCGGCGGCTCGCCCGCGGTGCTGGGCGCGAGCGCATGGGGTCAGGTGTTGCTCGTGAAACTCGCTCTGATCGCGCTGGCGCTGGCGTTCGGCGCGCTGAACCGCTGGTCGGCGCTGCCGCGCCTGCAACGCAGCGCATCGACGACGGACGCGCACACGGTCATCAACGTGATGCGCGTCGAAGCCGTGTTGATGGCGGGCGTGTTCGTGGCGGCCGCGGTGTTGTCGCACAGCGTGCCGGGCGCCGCGTCCGGATGACGTCGGGGAACGATCAGGATGGCTAAGTCAGCGTTCGGGAAACGCGGTTACTCGTAGCCGAGCTTGTGACTGACGATCGGCGCGCAGAACAGCGCGACCGCGCAGCCGATCGCCTTGCCTTGCAACTCGACGAAGGCCGTGTGCGAATCGGCGACGAACATCACTTCGAGTAATTGCGGCAGGCAGAACACCGCCGCCGCCGCGATGAACCAGCGCGTCACGACCGAAATGCGCCAGCCGTGCTGTGCGCCGAGCCCCGCGGCGACCACGCGCGCCACGCCTAATGCCACGAGCGACCCGACCGCCAGCTGGGCACGGACGTATTCATCGGGAAGGACATGCCACATGATGTTTTCTCGCTCTTTTTCTGGTGACTTTTGGCAAGGATACACGCAAGAAGATCGCCATTATGTACGAGAAAACGCAGTTGCGAGCAAGCGCCACCGGCGCCCCGCCCGCCGTCAGAAGGTATGTTCGGGACCGGGAAAGCTGCCGTCCTTCACCGCGCGCACGTAGGCTTCGATGCCCGCAAAAATGCTCGGCTGCCCTTGCATGAAATCCTTGACGAAGCGCGGCCGCTTGCCGTGGAAGATGCCGAGCATGTCGTGCAGCACGAGCACCTGCCCCGAGCAGTCGATGCCCGCGCCGATGCCGATCGTCGGAATGGCCAGCGTCTGCGTGACGTCGCGCGCGAGCAGGGTCGGCACCGCTTCGATCACGATCAGCTGCGCGCCCGCTTCCTGCAGCGCGAGGGCGTCGCGTTTCATCTGTTCGGCCGCAGCTTCCGACTTGCCCTGCACCTTGAAGCCGCCGAACGCGTGCACCGACTGCGGCGTGAGCCCGACATGCCCGCACACCGGAATCGAGCGCTCGACGAGAAAGCGCACCGTCTCCGCGAGCCATTCGCCGCCTTCGATCTTGACCATCTGCGCGCCGGCGCGCATCAGCCGCACGGCGTGCGCGTAGGTTTCCTCCTTCGAGCCGATTGTGCCGAACGGCATGTCCGCGACGATCAGCGCGCTGCGGTTGCCGCGCGCCACCGACGCCGTGTGATACGCGATGTCGTCGAGCGTGACGGGCAGTGTGGTGCCGTGTCCTTGCAGCACATTGCCGAGCGAATCGCCGATCAGCAAGACATCGACGCCCGCGCGTTCGAGCAGCGCGGCGAAGCTCGCGTCGTAGCACGTCAGCATCGCGATGCGCTCGCCTGCCTCGCGCATGGCCTGGAGCTTGGGGACGGTGACCGTCGCGCGATTCGTTTCCTGCAGATACGTCATGATCGTTTCACTGGAGAGTGCGTGAGCCTGAAGGATATGTTCAGGCCGACACGCCTTTGACAAAGAATTCCTTGCGTCCGCGCATCGTCTCGATGCGCTCGACGAGTAGGGCGAGATCCTCATCCGACGCGAGCGGATTCAGATGTTCCGCGTTCACGGTGAGCAGCGGCGTCGCGTCGTAGTGATAGAAGAACTCGTTGTAGGCGTCGCACAGCGCACGCAGATACGAGTCCGAGATTTGCAGTTCCATCGGCAGCGCGCGTTTCTGGATGCGCGAAAACAGCACTTCCGGACTCGCCTGCAAGTAGATGACGAGATCGGGCGCGGGCCCGTGCGCATGGATGCGGCCGGCCACGTCGCGGTACAGCGCGAACTCGTCGTCGGGCAGCGTGAGGCGCGCGAACAGTTCGCTCTTCTGCGTGACGAAGTCCGTCATCAGCGACGCGCCGGTCGTTGCGATATCCGCCGCTTCCCGCGCCTGCGACGCACGCTGCAACGCGAACGCGAGTTGCGTCGCGAGTGCGTGGCGCGTGGTGTCGCGATAGAAGCGTTCGAGAAACGGATTGTCCTGCGGGCGTTCGAACAGCGTGCGCATCGACCAGCGTTCGGCGAGCAGCGTCGCGAGCGTGGTCTTGCCGACGCCGATCGGACCTTCGATCGCGATGTAACGGTGCGGCGGGCGCAGTTGCGGCGCGGTGACGGTCAGTGGCGGAACGCTCATCGGCAATCTGTCTTGTTGGAAGGGGCGGAAGCTGGCTCGGCCGCGCGCGCCGGCGAGCCTGCCATGCACTGGCAACTGGCGACCTTCTCGATGCGCTGATCGGCGACGCCCGCGAGCAACGCATCCGCGCGGCCGCGTTGCGGAAGAATGAGTTCGGGCTCGAGTTCGACGAGCGGCACGAGCACGAAGGCGCGTTCGGTCATGCGCGGATGCGGCACGACGAGATCCGCTTCGTCGATGCTCGATGCGCCGTACAGCAGGATGTCGAGATCGAGCGTGCGCGGCGCATTGCGATACGGACGCTCGCGGCCGAACTGTTCCTCGATGCCGTGGCACAAACGCAGCAGCGCGCGCGCGGGCAGGCTCGTTTCGAGCTTGACGACGCAGTTGAAGTAGTCGTCGCCGGAAGCGTCGATCGGCGCGGTGCGGTAAAGGCTCGATTTCGCGAGCACGGTGATCGTGTGCTGCTGGGCGAGACACACGACTGCGTCTTTCAGGGTCTGGCGCGCATCGCCGAGATTCGCTCCCAGGCCCAGATAAGCAATCGTCATGGCAAGAGTCCTACGCTCGGGTTGCAGCGAAGCGCGAAGCCGCAGGAATGCGGCATCGCTCCTGGCTACTGTAACCAAAACCGGCTTTATTCGTCGTCCGCGTCGTTCGCGTGATCCGTGTCACTGCGCTTGCGTGTCTCGCCCGATACGGCGTCTGCACCGTCGCTCGATTCCGCTTGCGCGCCGGGTGCGGCGGCATCGCCCGCGCGACGCTTCGAATTGCTGCGTCGCCGCCGCTTCTTCGGGCCACTGCGTTCCTTGCCGCCTTGCGTGAGCAGTTCTTCACGCGCGGCGTGGTCGGCGTTGACGAAGTCCGTCCACCACTGACCGATGGCTGCATCGAGTTCACCCGATTCGCAGCGCAGTAGCAGGAAATCATACCCCGCTCTGAATCTTTGGTGTTCCAGCAGCTTCAGCGCGCCGCGGCCACGCTTTTCCAGCCGGTGCTGAAGCCCCCAGATCTCGCGCATGTCCGACGAGAAGCGCTTGTGGATGGCCAGTTTCTCGGTCTGCATGTCGAGGACGTCGTCCATCGCGCGATGCAGGGCGGGCACCGGGTAGTCGCCGTTCGCCGTGAATTGCTGCCAGCGCGTCTGCACGTCATGCCACAACAAGGTGGCGAACAGAAAGCCCGGCGAAACCGGTTTGCCCGCACGCACGCGCTCGTCCGTGCTCGTGAGCGCAAGCGTGACGAACTTCTCGCCGTGCGGCTGCTCGAGCACGACATCGAGCAAAGGCAACACGCCATGATGCAGGCCTTCCTGACGCAGCCGCGTGAGGCACGCGAGCGCGTGTCCCGACAGCAGCAGCTTCAGCATTTCGTCGAACAGCCGCGCCGCCGGCACGTTGTTCATCAGGTCGGCGAGTTCCTTGATCGGCGCGCGCGTGGCTTCGTCGATCTCGAAGCCGAGCTTCGCCGCGAAACGCACGACGCGCAGCATGCGCACCGGGTCTTCGCGGTAGCGCGTGGCCGGGTCGCCGATCATGCGCAGCAGACGCGCGCGGATATCGGCCATGCCGTCGTGATAGTCCAGCACGGTTTGCGTGGCCGGATCGTAGTACATCGCGTTGATGGTGAAATCGCGGCGCGTGGCGTCCTCGTGCTGCTCGCCCCAGACGTTGTCGCGCAGCACGCGCCCGCTCGCATCGACGGCGTGCGTGCGATGGTCCAGCTCGCCGCGTTTGTAGCGGCGCGGCGCTTCGGCGACGGGCGCAGGCTCGGGCGCGGGCGTATCCACGAGTGCGCGAAACGTCGAAGTCTCGATGATCTCCTGGCCGAACTGCACGTGCACGATCTGAAAGCGCCGCCCGATGATGCGCGCGCGGCGAAAGAGCTTCTGCACCTGATCGGGCGTTGCATCGGTGGCGACGTCGAAGTCTTTCGGCGCGACGCCCAGCAGCAGGTCGCGCACCGCGCCGCCGACGATGAACGCGCGATGCCCCGCCTGCTGCAGGCCGTCGGTCACGCGCACGGCGTTCTTCGAGATCAGCGACGGATCGATGCCATGAATCTCCGACGCCAGGATGACCGGCACGTCCGGGTCGCGCTTCGCGGGCGCGGCGGCCTTCTTGCGCGTGCTCTTGCGGGCGGGTTTTGCGTCGGGGGCAGCCGCCGGATTCTCGTTGGCCGCGTCATCGACGGAATCGGCGCTTTCTTGCCCGAACAGCTTGCGGATGAGTTTTTTAATCACGTGTGTCGAAGAGATTCAGGATGCGCCAGCCTCGGGCTTGCGCATGCGCGCGCAGGGTGTCGTCGGGATTGGTGGCGACGGGATCGGTGACGCGCTCGAGGAGCGGGATGTCGTTGTGCGAGTCGCTGTAGAAATAGCTGTGTCTGAAGTCGCCGAGCTGCTTGCCGAGCGACGCGAGCCATTGCTCGACGCGCACGATCTTGCCTTCGCGATAGCTCGGCGTGCCGGCCGGGCGGCCGGTGAACGCGCCTTGCGGATGATCGTCGACCGTTTCCACCTCGCACGCGATCAGCGTTTCGATGCCGAACGCTTCCGCGATCGGCGCGGTGATGAACGCGTTGGTCGCGGTGACGAGACAGCAGAGGTCGCCGTTGTCCTGATGCTCGCGCACGAGCGTGACCGCCGCCGGCACGATGCGCGGGTTGATCACCTCGCGCATGAACTGCGCGTGCCAGTCGGCGAGTTGTTCGCGCGAATATTTCGCGAGCGGCGCGAGCATGGCGTGCAGATAGGCGTTGATGTCGAGCACGCCCGCCTTGTAATCGGCGTAGAAGGCGTCGTTCTGGCGCGCGAAGGAATTCGCGTCGACGATGCCGAGTTTCACCATGAAGCGGCCCCATTCGTGGTCGCTGTCTGTGGGAATGAGCGTGTGATCGAGATCAAAGAGGGCGAGGTTCATGGGTGCGCATTTTACTTGAAGCGGGTCGGATCGTTGTCCGGCGCGGGCGGATCGCCGGGAAGGCCGGACGGCGCACCGGGCGCGGCTTCGCGCGTCGGTTCCTGCGCCGTGACCGGCACGAGCGGCGCCGCGCGCCCGCTTTGCTGCAGCATCGCGCGCAGGAGCGGACGCGTCACGGCGCGCTTCTGCTCCAGCGAGAAGCGGTCGAGTTCGTCGAGGAGCGCCATGAGGCTCGGCATGTCGCGACGGAAATGCGTGAGCAGATAGGCGGGCACGTCGTCCGCCAGCACGATGCCGCGCTCGCGCGCCGCGTGCTTCAGCACCGCTGCCTTGGCGTCGTCGGACAGCGGCTGCAGATGGAACACGAGTCCCCAGCCGAGCCGCGTGCGCAGATCCTCGCGCACAGTGAGCGCGAGCGGCGCGTCGTTGCCGGTGGCGACCAGCGCGCTCGTCGGATGCGCGCGCACTTCGTTGAAGAGATTGAACAGCGCGATCTGCTGCGCGGCCGACAAGCGATCGCAATCGTCGACGGCATAGAGCGTCACGCGCGGATCGAAGCCGAACGCGTTGAGCGCGCTCTGCGGGCCGAGATAGCGAGCGTGGCCGTTCGCCTCGTGCGTGAGCGCCTGCAACAGATGGCTGCGCCCGTTGCCCGGCTCGCCCCACACGTAGAAGGTGCGGTCCGCGACCGGACCGGCCGCGAGCGCGCCTTCGAGTTCCCGCAGCCGCGAGATCAGTTCGTGATTGCCGGCGGCGAAGAAATTGTCGAAGGTGGCGGGCGGCGGCGTGCCGAGATCGAGCGTCAGTTGGCGTTGCACGGGAGATCGGTGTCGTCGGGCCTTGAAACGGGCGGTTTGCGTCGGGTATATCTTGAAAACGGACGAATGGGCCGGGCGATTGCGCGCGCAGCCGCTTCCGGCAACCGTGCGCCCGGTTCGCCGCCGCGCTCTTTCGCTTACGCTGAGTCTCGAAAAGCACGTTGCGGCGGTTTTTGTCGCGCGCGGGAAATCCGGTCGTCGGGCCGTCATCGGGTAAAATCGCATTTTACCGACCTTCTTGCACTCCCCCCATGAATCAACCGAAATCCGCTCCGGACGCCCAGGGTTTGTCTTATCGCGACGCGGGCGTGGACATCGACGCGGGCGACGCGCTCGTCGACCGCATCAAGCCCTTTGCCAAAAAGACGTTGCGCGACGGCGTGCTGGGCGGCATCGGCGGATTCGGCGCGCTCTTCGAGGTGCCGAAAAAGTACAAGGAGCCGGTGCTCGTGTCGGGCACGGACGGCGTCGGCACGAAGCTGCGCCTCGCGTTCACGCTCAACCGCCACGACACCGTCGGCCAGGATCTCGTCGCGATGAGCGTGAACGACATCCTCGTGCAAGGCGCCGAGCCGCTCTTTTTCCTCGATTATTTCGCGTGCGGCAAGCTCGACGTCGATACCGCCGCGGATGTCGTGAAAGGCATCGCGCAGGGCTGCGAGCTGGCGGGCTGCGCGCTGATCGGCGGCGAGACGGCGGAAATGCCGGGCATGTATCCGGACGGCGAATACGATCTCGCGGGTTTCGCGGTGGGCGCGGTGGAAAAGAGCAAGATCATCGACGGCAGCCTGATCAAGCCGGGCGACGTCGTGCTCGGGCTGGCTTCGAGCGGCATCCATTCGAACGGTTACTCGCTGGTGCGCAAGATCATCGAGCGCGCCAATCCGGATCTGAACGCCGATTTCGACGGCCGCACGCTCGCCGACGCGCTGATGGCGCCCACGCGCATCTACGTGAAGTCGCTGCTGTCCGCGATGCAGAGCGTGACCGTTAAGGGCATGGCGCACATCACGGGCGGCGGGCTCGTCGAGAACATTCCGCGCGTGCTGCGCGACGGGCTCACGGCGGAACTGGATCATCGCGCGTGGCCGCTGCCGCCGCTGTTCGCCTGGCTGCAGAAGCACGGCGGCGTCGCGGATGCGGAGATGCATCGCGTGTTCAATTGCGGCATCGGCATGGCCGTGATCGTCGCGGCGGAAGAAGCGCAGGCGGCAACCAGCCTGCTGTCGGCGGCGGGCGAGCAGGTCTGGCAGATCGGCGTCGTGCGCGCAAGCAAGGAAGGCGAGGCGCAGACGGTCGTGGTCTGATCCGCGCGCATCGTCCGGTTCGCATGTGAAAACCCTCGCCGGGCGCGAGGGTTTTTCTTTTGGGCGCTTATGCGTCTCTGTCTACGTCAGCGCGACCCGTTCCACCGCTTCCACCGCCCGCGCGGTCGCATCGGCCGCACAGCAATCCACGACGATTCGCTCCGGCATTGCCCGAAGCCACGTCAATTGCCGCTTGCACAACTGGCGCGTCGCGAACACGCCCTTGTCGCGCATGTCGTCGTAGCGCGTCGCGCCGTCGAGATATTCCCACGCCTGCCGATAGCCGACGCAGCGCATGGACGGCATCGAGAGATCGAGATCGCCGCGCGCCCGCAGCCGCTTCACTTCGTCGATGAAACCGTGCGCGAGCATCGCATCGAAGCGCGCCTCGATGCGCGCGTGCAGCACCGCGCGATCCGACGGCTCCAGCGCGACCGGCACGAAGCGATACGGCGCATCGTCGGCCGGCGCGCGCGGCGCGGCGAGCAGCGCGGACATCGGCTGCCCGCTCAGCATGAAGATTTCGAGCGCGCGCTGGATGCGCTGCGAATCGTTCGGCGCGAGCCGCGCGGCGGTTTCGGGATCCACGGACGCAAGCCGCGCGTGCAGCGCGGGCCAGCCTTCGCGGGCGGCATCGGCGTCGAGGGCGGCGCGCACGGCGGCGTCGGCGCCGGGCAGATCGTTCAGGCCTTGCGTCAGCGCCTTGTAGTACAGCATCGTGCCGCCGACGAGCAACGGCACGTTCCCGCGCGCAACGATCTCACCGACGAGCGCCAGCGCATCCGCGCGAAACTGCGCGGCGGAATACGACTCCGCGGGATCGATGATGTCGATCAGATGATGCGGCGCCGCCGCGCGTTCCGCCGCGTCCGGCTTGGCCGTGCCGATATCCATCTCGCGATAGACGAGCGCCGAGTCCACGCTCACGATTTCCACCGGATGCCGCGCCGCGAACGCGAGCGCGGCCGCGGTCTTTCCGGACGCCGTGGGCCCGAGCAGACATGCCACCGACCGCGCCGCGCCGCTCATTGTCCGCGCATGAAAAGGCGGTCGAGGTCGGCGAGCGTCAGCTGGAACCACGTCGGCCGGCCGTGATTGCACTGATCGGCGCGCTCGGTCGCTTCCATCTGGCGCAGGAGCGCGTTCATTTCGTCGAGCGTGAGGCGCCGGTTCGCGCGCACCGCGTTGTGGCAGGCGAGCGTGCCGAGCAATTCGTGCTGGCGCTCGGTGAGCACGCGCGAGCCGCCGTAGGCGTGCAGATCCGCGAGCACCGCGCGCGCGAGCGATTGCAGGTCGGCGTCCTTGAGCAGCGCGGGCACGGCGCGAATCGCGATCGACGTTGGCGAGAGCACGGCGAGATCGAAGCCGAGCGCATCGAGCGTCGCGCGCTCTTCCTCGACGATGCCGATCTCCACCGGCTCGGCCGTCATCGACACGGGAATCAAGAGCGGCTGCACCGCGATCGCGCGATCGGCGAGCGCGTGTTTGAACTGCTCGTAGAGAATGCGCTCGTGCGCCGCGTGCATGTCGACGAGCACGAGTCCGCGCGCGTTCTGCGCCAGCACGTAGATGCCGTGGATCTGGCCGACGGCGAAGCCGAGCGGCTGATCGTCGGCGTGATCGCGTGAGGCGGACGCGCTGTCACTCGCCCAGACCGGCGCGGCGGGCGCCTGTTCGGGCGTCGGATAGACCGGTTCGCCCGGGCGAAGCGTGTCGATGGACGTCGTCGCGCCCGGCGTGCCCGCGCCGCTGTCCTTGCGGCCGAAGAGGGCGTCGTACAGCGCGAGCGGCTGCGCGACCGGCAGCGTGCCCTGCGTCATGCGCGACTGGCGCAGCCAGTTCGTGCCGTTTTCGCTTTTCAGCTGCAGCGTGTCCGGCGCGCTCGTGAACGCGCCGGTGAGCGGCTTCGCGCTGAACGACGCCGGTCCGGTCGGCTGCAATTGCGCGGCATGTCCGCCCGATGTGGTTTCCGGCGACGCTCCCGCGTGCCGCGCCAGCGCCCGCTGCACGGCGTGGAAGACGTACTGGTGAATCGAGCGCGAATCGCGGAAGCGCACTTCGATCTTCGACGGATGCACGTTCACATCGACGGATTCGGGCGGCAGATCGAGAAACAGCACGTACGCCGGATAGCGGTTGCCGTGCAGCACGTCTTCATACGCGGCGCGCACGGCGTGCGTGAGCAGCTTGTCGCGCACGAAACGGCCGTTCACGAAGAAATACTGCTGGTCGGCGCGGCCGCGGCTCGCGGTCGGCAGGCCGGCGCAGCCATATACGGCGAGCGGCCCGGCGCGTTCGTCGAGCGGCAGGTGCGCCGTTTCGAAGACTTCGCCGAGAATTTTCGCGACGCGCGTCTGCGGATCGCTCGCGTTCCAGTGCTCGACGGCGCGCCCGTTGTGCATCACCGAAATCGCGACGTCCGGCCGCGACAGCGCCGTGCGCCGGATCACTTCGAGGCAATGCCCGAGTTCGGTCTGTTCGCTCTTCAGGAACTTGCGGCGCGCGGGCGTGTTGAAGTACAGCTCGCGCACTTCCATCGTGGTGCCGACAGTGCCCGCCGCGGGCGAGATCGCGCCGGTCTGCGCGTCGATGCGCGTCGCGTGCGGACATGCCTCGGTGCGGCTCGTGATGAACAATTCGGCGACGGACGCGATCGAGGCGATCGCCTCGCCGCGAAATCCGAGCGTGGCGACGGCCTCGAGATCGGCGAGCGAGCGGATCTTGCTGGTCGCGTGGCGCAGCAGCGCGAGCGCCAGCTCGCCCGGCGGAATGCCGCAGCCGTCGTCCGCGACGACTATTCGCTTCACGCCGCCTTCATCGAGCGTGATGCGCAGCGTGCGCGCGCCCGCGTCGAGGGCGTTTTCCAGCAGTTCCTTGACGACCGACGCCGGCCGCTCAACCACTTCGCCCGCGGCGATCTGGCTGATCAGCTGGTCGGGCAGCGGGGCGATGGCGCGCGAACGGCGCGCGTCGCTGGCAGTCGAAGCGTCTGCGGAGAATTCGTTGAGATCGGCCATGCGAAATTATAACGATTCGCGGCGGTGCGCTCGCGCGCCGGTCCGCACCCGCCGAAGCCCGCCGGTGCGGCAGGAGATCGCGTGCGGATGCGCGGTTTTTAACCGACGCGCCGCGTCACTTCGGTATCATGGCGCGACTCCACACTGGCAGGCGATGCGCCGTTTTTCCGGCCGCCGCATTTATTTTTTGAGGAAAGCTTTTGGACACGCTGCTGCAATTCCTGGGACTCATCCTTCACATCGACAAATCGCTCGGTGTCTTCATCCAGAATTACGGCACCTGGGTCTACGCGGTCCTGTTCCTGATCGTGTTCTGTGAAACCGGGCTTGTCGTGTTTCCGTTCCTGCCGGGCGATTCGCTGCTGTTCATCGGCGGCGCGTTCGCCGCGACGCACGAGATGAATCTGTTCGCGCTGATCTCGCTGCTGCTGATCGCGGCGATTTCCGGCAACACGGTGAATTACTGGATCGGCCGCGCCATCGGCCCGAAAGTCTTCGACACGAACATTCCCGTGCTCGAACGCTTTCTCGACCGCGCCGCGCTGCAGAAGACGCATAACTTTTACGAGCGCCACGGCGGCAAGACCATCGTGATCGCGCGTTTCGTGCCGGTGGTGCGCACGTTCGCGCCGTTCGTCGCGGGCGTGTCGTCGATGAGTCACGCGCGCTTTCAGCTGTTCAACATCATGGGCGCGCTGATCTGGGTGCTGCTGCTCGTGTTGCTCGGCTACTTCTTCGGCAATATTCCGTTCATCAAGCGGTATCTGAACGTGATCGTGCTGGTGGGTATCGGCGCGGCCATCGTGCCGGTCGCGCTGGGCGCGGTGTGGAAGATGAGCCGCAGCCGCAATTCGAAGGCCTGAACGCCGCTGCGATGCCGCGATGCCATTGTCACGGCATCGCGGGTGCCGGACGGCGCTTTCAGCCGCGGCGGAACAGGCGGATGACGAAGAGCAGCACGACCGCGCCGATCACGGCTGTCACGAGCGTGCCGAAAATGCCGGCGCCGAACGAAAAGCCGAGCGTGCCGAAGATCCAGCCTCCGATCACGCCGCCCACGATACCGACGATGATGTCGACCAGCACGCCGAAGCCGCTGCCGTTCATGATGAGGCCGGCAAGCCAGCCGGCCACGCCGCCGATGATCAGGCTGAGGATGATTCCGTGTTGCATGAGTTGCATGCGCTGAGACTCCAGAAAAGTTGGGTTGCAGGCCGCGGGAACGTCCCGCTGGCCGAGCGCGGCGAATGTAGCGGAAACGACCTGCGCAAGGGCTTCGCGAATGTCAAAGATTGTCGCGAGGCGCAGCGGGGACGCCCCGCGCGGACAGGCGGTGCAAGGGCGTGGCGGTATCGGTCAAAAATTTAGAATGCCAAAGGGAAGGGCACGGCATCGAGTTCGCGCTGCGTCGCCGAAGTGTGTCGTTTGAGTCAATCCGGGCAAATCCAGGCTCGTAATGTTTTATGCTTCCGGAGTTGTGTCGGCGTCGAAAGGCGGCGTCGACTTGGGCGTGTGTGGCGGGATGAAGGGCGCCGCGTGCGGGCGCGATCGGAAAGTTAGAAGAGTTCAAGACGAAAAGCATGAGAAAGCTGGTGGTGATGCAAAAGGAAGGGTTCGGATCGAACGCCCGGACGGCGATCGCGGGCATGACGCTCGCCGCGGGACTCGCCGCGGTTCTGGCAGGATGCTCGTCGACGCCGCGCACGCCTGCGCCGATCGTCGAAAGTTCGGCGATGAGCGCGCCGCCCGTCGTGCAAGGCTCGGCGCCAGGCGTGACGCCCGCGCCGGTCGTGCCGCTCGGGCCGGGCGCGTCGGCGGCGAACGCGCCGGTCGAGCCGGGCTTTTATCGCGTGAAGCCGGGTGACACGCTCTACGGCATCGCGCGGACCTTCAAGCAAAAGCCCGCCGATCTCCTCAAGTGGAACACGCTGCCGGAGAGCAAGCAGGTCAACATCGGGCAGGTATTGCGCGTCGCGCCGCCGGGCACTGCGGCGAGCACGCAGGCGGCGGCATCGGCGGCGGCGTCCAAGTCCGCGCAGCCGCCGCTCTTGCCGACGCCGGACAAATCCGCGGTGGCGCAGCAGCAGAAGCCGGCGGCGGAACAGCCCGCCACGAGCGAAGCGCGCGAGCCTGCGGTCAGCGCGAGCGCATCGAAGGGCACGTTCGCGTGGCCGGCGCGCGGCGAGATCGTGCGCAAGTTCGGTGCGAGCGGCAACAAGGGCATCGATATCGAAGGCAAGGTCGGGCAGCCGGTCAAGGCGTCGGCATCGGGCAAGGTCGTGTATGCGGGCAGCGGCCTGCGTTCGTACGGGCGCATGATCATCGTCAAACACGGCAACGACTACCTGACCGCCTACGCGTATAACGAAAAGCTGCTCGTCAAGGAAGGCGATACCGTCAAGCAGGGCGCGATCATCGCCGACATGGGCACCGGGCCGAGCGGCACGCCGGCGCTGCATTTCGAAGTGAGAAAATCGGGCGCCGCGGTCGATCCGCTGCCGCTGCTCGGTTCGGCAGGCGGCTGATCCGTTGCGTACCCGCGGGCGAAGGGGGCTGAAGGTGAAGAAGATCGTGATCGTCGCGCTGCTGGCGGCGTCGTCCGTATCGCTGTTGTCCGGCTGCGATCAGCAGCAAAGCGAGGAAGCATTGAACAAGCTCAAGGCGTTCTTCAATGCGGTGAAGCCGGACAACCTGCTGCTCAAGAACCTGCAACCGGGCGTGACCACCGAGGCGCAGATCCGCGACCAGATGGGCGAGCCCGAAACCGAGCGCGCCTTCACCGACGGCAGCAAGCGCCTCGAATATCCGCGCGGACCGGCGGGCACGAACACCTATATGGTGGATCTCGACGCGAACGGCCGCTTCGTGTCCGTCACCCAGGTGCTGACCGCCGCGAATTTCGCGAAGGTGCGCCCCGGCATGACGATGGACGAAGCGCGCAGGCTGCTCGGCAAGCCCACGACCATCGCCGAATATCCGTTGAAGAAGGAGCGCGTCTGGAGCTGGCACTGGCTCGAAGACGGCGTCAATCAGGACGCGATGTTCAACGCGCATTTCGGTCCGGACGGCACGGTCGTGACGACGTCGCGCTCCGAGTCGATCCGCGGCGGCCAGCGCTGAGCCATGAACGTTCCGACGACCACCTGTCAGCGGCTTCGTCTCGCCGACGAAGCGTCGCAATATCGCGAACGCAACGTTCACCATCATCGCGCGGGCGACACAAGTGCGGTGATGTTGTCGCGCTGGGACTGCGGCCGCGGTCATGCCTGGGATGCGTCGCTCGACGTCGCGCAGAACGTGCGCTGCATGAGTTGCGCGGGGCAGCGGCGCGAGCTGGAGACGCGGCGCATGCGCGATCTGGCCGAGGCGCGCGGCGGCGCGCTGCTGTCGCCCGGCTATGTCGATGCCTCGACGCCGCTCGAATGGCAGTGCGCCTACGGCCACGTCTGGCAAGCCCGCCCCGACGCCGCGTCGCGCCACTGGTGCGCCGAATGCGCGCGCACCGTCTACTCGCGGTTTCGCTGAGCCCGCGTTCTTCGTTCAGGCCCCCGTCAGCGCGCCGACCAGTTCTTCCGTCGTCAACAGCGCGTGCGAGTATGCAGGCGCGTTGATCTCGTGCGCCGCGTGCAGCGCTTCGTCGGAGAACGCGGCGGTGGCGTCGCGCACGAGCGTGACGTGATAGCCGAGTTCGGTCGCGAAACGGCCCGTCGCCTCGATGCACGTATTCGCGACGAGCCCGATCAGGATCACGTGCGAGATGCCGCGCTGCTTCAGCAGAAAATCGAGGTCGGTGTTCGCGAAGCCGCTGCTCATCCAGTGTTCCTTCGCGATGGTGTCGCCGGGCTGCGGCGCGAAGTCGGGAAACCATTCGCCGCCCCACGTGCCCTTGCCGAAGACGAGCGAGTTCGCCGCCTTCGCCAGATACGGCGACGGATGCGCCCACGTATCGATGTCGCCCGGCTCGAAACGCCGATGCGGCACGATGAACACCGGCAATCCGAGCGAGCGCACCGTCGAGGTGACGCGTTGCAGATTCTCGTGGAGATGCGCGGCGTTGCGCGTTTGCGCGATGCGCGGCCAAAGCTTGCCGCCGTCGGCGAGGAAGTCGTTGTAGGGATCGACGAATAGCAGCGCGGTGCGGTCTTTCGGATAGGCGTTCATCTCTGCCTCCGTTCGCAACAGGAAGAATGGCGCGAAATCGATGCCGAATGACCGATGCCGAATCGATGTGGAATGCGCCCCGCGTCATGTTACGCGCGCGCCGGGAAAAGCTCAGAAACCCTGCGATGCGCCGCCTGGCAAAAGAAAAAGCCGGCATGGCGCCGGCTTTTGAGCTTCGTTATTGGAGCGCTGGCCTCTTTCGCCTGCGACTCTCCAGGCCGTTGCCAAAAGCACGCGCGATTTGTTGTTGTTTCACCGCTGCGCTGTGCTTCTATCCACGGCTCGGTCGAGTGCCGCCCATCCTGTTTGTCGGTCTCTCAGCGCGCCAGACTGCTTCCCCCCGTGCGCTGGAAGCAAGTATCGCGAGCTTGTATTCGTCTGAATGTACGTTCGCAAACACTTGCACGGATTGATCAGCGCTTTGCGGGAAAGCACGGATATTCAACGCTCCGACGAAGCCAGCTGCGTGCGCGGCAGACCCGAGCGCATGTTCGCCGCGACGAGCGATTGCGTGACCATGCGCGCTTCCGCCTGCGCGATGTGCTCGAGCGTCGCGCTTTCCAGCTGCACCGAGAAGATGTCGAGCGCCGTGCACAGCCGCGCGTGTTCGTCGTCGCTGAGCGTCCATGTGCCTTCGGCCGCGTGACGCGTATCCAGCTCGACCAGCGCTTCGTGCGCAAGCGTGATGTCGTGCTCGAATTCGGGCGCGTGGCCGAGCTGGCACAGCTCCTCCGCAACCAGCAGATGACGGCACATCGTCATGAAGAGCGGATGCGAGCCGTGACCGCGATGAATCGCGTCGAGTGCGGCGTAGCACTGCAGCAGCATTGCGTCGATCATCGGTTGGCGCGCGGCGCGGCCGTAAGTCAGCGCGCGCAACAGCGGCGACATCGCGGGACGGGCGGATTTCATGTTCGTCGATTTCTTTTTCACGGAAGCACTCCCGAAAAGGATTGTCGCGTGGACCGGCTCAGGCGGCTGCGCCGGGACGCTGGATGCGCTGGATGCATTTGACGTTGAAAGCATCATCGCACCGGAAAATTAGCTGTGTCTTAAGGGCTGAAGCATCCGGGCACGGCGCTTTCAGGCGGGCGTCAGCGTCTCGCCGGAGACGCGCACCTTCTGCCCGATCGCGACACCGGGCGCAGTTTCGTAGTTGAACGTGCGCAGGTTGCCGTCGTTCATGCGGACCTGCACCTGATATGTCGTTGCCTTGTGAACCACGTGCTCGATCTGATTGCCTGCGAGGCCGCCGCCGATCGCGCCGATGATCGTCGCCGCCGTGCGGCCGCGACCGTTGCCGATCTGCGTGCCCGCGAGGCCGCCGACCACCGCGCCGCCGATCGCGCCGATGCCGGAAGTCGGCTGGGCGGTCTGCACGGCGTTCACGGCGGTCACTTCGCCTGCGTAGGGATCGTACGCGGGTGCGGGATTCGTTGCAGAGACGGCCGGTTCGCGAACGGGCGCGGCGGCGCGCGCCGGGTTCACGTGATGGCCGCGCACGGCGCGCGGCAGCGGCGCGGCCTGCGGCACGGAGCTTTGCGCCGGCTTCGCGTCGGACACCGGCGTTTGCGCGGGCGCGGCCTGGGCCACTTGCGCATCGACGAGCGGCGAGGCCGTGACGGCAGTCGCCGTCGCCTTCGACGAAGGCAGCAGACCTGTCATCGCCGCGACACCCGTGCCGCACGCGAGGATGACCGACACGGCGGCAGCCGCGACGAGCGGATGAATGCGGGACGGCTTCGTTTGAATCTCGGGAACGGCGTTCATGGCAGCGACTCCTGTGGATGCCTGCCTGCTATAACGCCGTGCGCCACGCGCGGTGGACGCGAATGCTGTGACATTTGTAAGCAAAAGTCGCCGCGCGAATGCGTCTTGAACAAGATTCCCGACGGCTCAGGGTGAATACATATGTTGCGTTAATTTTTTCGATGGCAACATATGTATCATTCCACACGAATCGAGGAAGTCATGAAGACGAAGCCGCTGCTCGCATCCGCATCATTCGCGCTCGCCGCGTTGTCGCTCGTCACGGGGACGAGCCACGCGCAGAACGGCCCGACGACGCTCGCCAAGGTTCAGAGCGTCAATCTGATCGCGATCGGCCATCGCGAAACATCCGTGCCGTTTTCGTATGTCGATGCGAACAACGACGTCATCGGCTTTTCGCAGGACTTGTGCAACAAGGTCATCGACGCCGTGAAGGCGAAGACGAAGCATCCGGACCTGCGCGTGCGCTTCATTCCGGTGACGTCGCAGAACCGCATTTCGCTCGTGCAGAACGGCACGGTCGATCTCGAATGCGGCGTGACGACGAATCTCGTGTCGCGGCAGAATCAGGTGGCGTTTTCCGACACGTTCTTCGTCGCGACGACGCGTCTTCTGACGAAGAAGGATTCGGGCATCAAGGACTTTCCCGATCTCGCGGGCAAGACCGTCGTGACGAATCAGGGCACGACGTCCGAGCGCATCCTGCGCAAGATGAACGAAGAGAAGAAGATGAACATGAGCATCATCAGCGCGAAGGATTACGGCGAAGGGCGCGCGACGCTCGAAACCGGCCGCGCGGTGGCCTACATGATGGACGACGTGCTGCTCGCGGGCACGCGCTCGCTGACGGCGAAGCCGTCGGACTGGGTCCTGGTCGGCACGCCGCAGTCGTCGGAGGCGTACGGCTTCATGATGCGCCGTGACGATCCCGAGTTCAAAAAGCTCGTCGACGACGCAATGAGTCAGGTGATGAAGAGCCCCGAAATCAGGACGATGTACGACAAGTGGTTCATGAAACCCGTGCCGCCGAAGAACATCAACTTCGACTTCCCGATGAGCGAGACGATGCAGAAGCTCTATGCCGAGCCGAACGACCGCGCGTTCGAATAACGCGCGCGGCCCGGCTCATTCCGCGAAGGGCAAATCCGTTTGCCCTTCGGCGCGCATGCCGAAGGTGTTGAGCGTCATCGCGACGAGCGCGTAATAGCCCAGCAGGCCGACGAGGTTCACCACCACGGTATGACCGAAGCGTGCGACGGCGGCGTCGTAGGTGGCGTCGCTCACGCGCTTCGTTTCGTATAGCTCGGTCGCGAAGGCGAAGATGAGTTCGTCGTCCGCGTCGGCGAAATGCGGCGTGGCGCCGGTGCGGAGCGCTTCGGCGATATCGGCGGGCAGGCCCGCACCGAGCGCGATCGGATGATGAATGTGCCATTCCGCCTGCGAGCGCCAGCGCGCCGCCGTCACCAGAATGGCGAGTTCCGACAGCCGCAGCGGCAGGCCCGTCTTGTAGCGGCAAAACGCGCCGAGTTTCTGGGCGTTCTGCGCAAGTTCCGGACTGAAGATCCAGCCGAGAAACGGCCCGTTGAGATTGCCGCGCGGGCCGCTCAGGATGTCGTGGAGCACGGCTTTCTGTTCGTCGGATGCGCCGGCGATCTGAAAGTCGGGAAGTCTCTTGTTCATGTGGCAATCGGTTCGTGTTGGATGTTTCGGGCCATGAAAGGCGCGGCGTTCGCGTGCAGGGCGGCGTCGGTGTGTCGTCACGCCGCCCGCGCGCCGATTGCGGAAAGCGCGCCGTCGATCGAATCCGCGAGACGTTCGACGATGGTTTCGATCTGCGCGCTCGTCGTGATGAACGGCGGCGCGATGAGCACGTGATCGCCGATCCGGCCATCGACCGTTCCGCCCATCGGATAGACCATGAGGCCGCGCTTCATCGCCTCGCTCTTGATGAGCGCATGCAGCTTGTGCTGCGGATCGAACGGCGTTTTGCTCGCGCGGTCCTGCACTAGTTCGACGCCCGTGAAGAGCCCGCGCCCGCGCACGTCGCCGATGAACGGATGCTGCGCATGCCGCTCGCGCAACCGCGCGCGCAATTGTTCGCCGCGCGCCTTCACGTTGTCGAGCAGCTTCTCCTCGACGATGACCTTCTGCACTTCGAGCGCCGCCGCGCACGCCGTCGCGTGACCGATATACGTGTGGCCGTGCTGAAAGAAGCCGGAGCCGCCGACGATGGTGTCGAAGATCTCGTCGCTCACGAGCGTCGCGCCGATCGCCTGATAGCCCGCGCCGAGTCCTTTCGCGATGGCGAGAATGTCGGGCGACACGCCGTCTTCCTCGCACGCGAACAGATGACCCGTGCGGCCCATCCCGGACATGACTTCGTCGAGAATCAGCAGCACGCCGTAACGGTCGCAGACCGCGCGGATCTTGCGGAAGTATTCGCGCACCGGAGGCACCGCGCCCGCCGTCGCGCCGACGACCGTTTCCGCGACGAACGCCGCAACCGTGTCCGGCCCGAGTTCGAGGATCTTCGCTTCGAGTTCGTCGGCGAGGCGTTGCGCAAAGGCTTCGTCGGTTTCGCCCGCGCGCTGCTCGCGATACGCGAAGCACGGCGTCACGTGATGCGCTTCGATGAGAATCGGCAGGAACGGCTCGCGACGCCATGCGTTGCCGCCGATTGCAAGTGCGCCGAGCGTGTTGCCGTGATAGCTCTGGCGCCGCGCGATGAAATGCCGGCGCGCGGGCTCTCCCTTCTCGACGAAATACTGGCGCGCGAGCTTGAGCGCCGCTTCCATCGCCTCCGAGCCGCCGGAGACTAAATACACGTGTCCGAGATTCTTCGGCGCGGCTTCGACGAGCAGATCGGCGAGTTCCTCGGCGGGTTCCGTCGTGAAGAACGACGTATGCGCGTAGGGCAATTGCTGCACCTGGCGCTGAATGGCGGCGATCACGCGCGGATGGCTGTGGCCGAGGCACGAGACGGCCGCGCCGCCGCATGCGTCGATGTAGCGTTTTCCGGTCGAATCGACGATTTCGATACCGTCGCCGCGCACGGCGACGGGAAGCCTGGCGCGCGGCGCGCGATGAAATACCGTGGTCATGGTTCCTGCCCTGGAAAAGCGTGCGCAACACGCGATGTATGATTCTACATCCAAAACAACATATGTTGTCAATGTCGTGCGGACCGGCAACGCAGGCGGGCAGTCGTCACGGCCGTCGTCGATCCGTGCGCTAGCTCGCCGCGTAGGCGCCGTGCGAGTGAAGCGCGGCTTCGGCCTGTTCGAGATTCGCGACGGCTTCCTTGCCTTCGAGCGCGAGCAGATGCGCGACGAGCATTTCCGCCAGCGCCGACGCCGCGACGAGCGACGGAAAGAACGACGGCGATTCGTGCGAAAAAATCAGCGTGTGATCCGCGTTCAGCGCGATCGGCGACACGGCGCTGTCGGTCAGTGCGATCAGCTTCGCGCCGCGCTCGATCGACGCCTGCGCGACCCGCACGGCTTCCACGGAATACGGCGCGAAGCTCACGACAATGGTCGCGTGACGTTTTTCGATTGCGCGCAGTTGCATCTCGAGCGTGCCGGCTTCGCCTGAAACGAGGCTCACGGACGGACGAAACAGCCGATAGCCGTAGAGCAGGCCGAACGCGACGGGATAACACGAGCGAAACCCCGCGACGTGCACGTGCGGCGCCTTTTTCAGGGCCTTCGCCGCCTCGACGACGCTCCCGGCGTTCTGCGCGAGTGTGAGTTCGAGATTGTGCGCCTGGGCTTGAGCGAGGTCGCGGCTCAGATGATGATCGGCGGCGCCTTTCACGAGCGAGCGGGCGCGCGTGGTCAGCGGTTCCGGCCGGGTGCGCACGCGGCTCACGAAGATCTCGCGCAACTCGTTCCAGCCGGGGAAGCCGAGTTGCTGCGATAGGCGGACCATCGCGGCGGGCTGGACGTTCGCGCGTTCGGCGACCTTGCGCATCGAGAGGACGGCGACTTCGTCCGGATAATCGAGCAGGAAGGCGGCGCCCGCCTGGAATTGCGGGCTCAGGTCGGGAAAGCGGTCGCGGATGGTCGCGGCGAGTTGATCGAAAGTGGGCACGGACGAAGTCGGGTGGCGGCGTGTCGGATGCGCTATTTAAACACGGCGCGCCGCACCCATTCGACTGCGTGCGGGCGTGTCAACCGGTGGCGCCGGTCGGCACCTGCGCGACCGTGAAGGTTTCGGGCGCGGCCGGAATGGCGCTCGAATAGGCGCGGCCGAGACGCTTGTAGCCTTGAATCGACGGATGGATTTCGTTGGTCCAGTCGCCGTCGGGACCTTTGGAATCCCTGTTTGCCGGCGTCAGCGTGCCGACGAGGTTCGCGAAACGGATATTCGCGCTAGCCACGCCTTGCGCCGCGAGCCGCGCGTTGATGTCCGGCTGGCCCGGCGCGCCGACGAAGAATGCCGCCCACGAACCGAGCAGATACTTCACGACGTCGAGCCAGTCGCCTTGCGGAATCGCATAGGAGGGGTCCGTGAACGCCTTGAACAGCCACGGTCCGATCTTTCCCGCGACGACGGGCGCTTCGCGCGGCTGGGCGATGTCGTAGGAGTGGAAGACGATCGGGACGCCCTGGCTCTGGCTGTGCGGGTCGTCGCGCTTGGCGACGATCTGCACGATGCAGTCGGTCATCACGGCGAGAAACGCGCTCCATCCTTCCGGACGAATGTAGTGACTGCAATCGGCGCTCGGCTGCACGGCGGCGCGTTCGGCGACGGTGCGCAACAGCCGCATCGAGGCCTTCTTCGGGTCGGCCTCGCCGGGCATCGTGAGAATGGCGTCGAAGAGATCGTTGCCGCCGGCGGAGAACAGCAGCGCGTCCCATCGGGACGCCTTGCCGCCGCAGAGCACGCTCACATAGCCCGCTTCGGATTTCCAGTCGATCATTTGCTGCAGCGTCTTGCCCGGCGAGGCGAACGTCACGGCGCCGGAACCGTCGTCGAGCGCGATGTTGGCGAGGATGTTGGTGGTGAGCGCGGGCGGCAGCGCGCCTATCGAAAACCAGGAATCGCCTTGCGCCAGAAACTTGCGCTTGGCGGCATCGAACTGGAAGTTGGCGCGGTTCGGAAAGCTGACGATCAATCTTGTGCTCATGCTCGTTTCCCCTGACATGTCCGGTCTGACCGATGCAGTACAGGACATGATTCGGATTCCTGCAAAGGGGATTCGAGGAGAACTGTTCGGGGCACAACAGTTCCCGGCGCCGAGTGAAGGGAGCGTTTAGGAAGAGGGTGCGAAGTGCGTCGCCGGGAGGAAAAAGCTACTTAGTTTTCCTTTCCAATCAGCTTGCACCGCGTGGATGTGTGCGTTGGAGCACGGACGCGCGGGGCGCTCGCGCAGAGAGTGCTGTCCCAACAGAGACCGTCCGCACCGTCCGTCCAGTCCGCTCAAGGAGACACGCGATGAACCTCTTGTTGCAACGCACGACCAAAACGCTCAAGGCGACCGAAGGCAAGCTTTTCATCGGCAACGACTTTCAGTGCTTCACGCTCGAACCCGTATTCAGGGAGGAGGCGAACGTGCCGGTTGCGGCGTGGAAGGTGTTCGGCTCCACGGCGATTCCCGTCGGCACGTATGCGGTCGAAGTGACCTTTTTTCATCGCGAAGGCTACTATTCGCCGCTGCTCGACAACGTCCCGGGGTTCGCCGGCGTGCGCATCCACATCGGCAATTTTCCGAAGGACACGGAGGGCTGCATTCTCGTCGGGACCGAAGCCGGACAGGATCAGGTGCTCAACAGCAAGCTGGCGTTCACGGCTTTGATGACGAAGATCGATGCGGCACGAAAGAACAACGAGCCGATTCAGATCAAGGTCGAGAACGACTGGGTAACGCAGATCTGATTCGAGCGATGGCGCCGTGGCCGGCACGCTCCGACGGCGCGATACGCGGGCTACGATGCGAGCCGATGACGCAAAAAAGCCGCTGTCCTTTTGGAACAGCGGCTTTTTCTTGATACTGGTGGCGAATCAGGGACTCGAACCCCGGACCTGCGGATTATGATTCCGTCGCTCTAACCAACTGAGCTAATTCGCCGAAAGAAGCCGAGATTATGGCGAGGGCTGACCGGACTGTCAACCCCTTCTCTACGATTTCTTAAAAAGACTGCACGAAAGCGAGGCGGGCCTGGATCCGGACGCGATCCCGAGCCCGCCCGGCGTCATCAGTCCTCGTGATACACGTTCGACTTGCGCGTGTCCTTCACGAACAGCATGCCGATGACGAACGTCGCCAGCGCAATCACGATCGGATACCACAGGCCCGAGTAGATATCGCCCTTGGCCGCGACGATCGCGAACGCCGTCGCCGGCAGAAAGCCGCCGAACCAGCCATTGCCGATGTGATACGGCAGCGACATCGACGTATAGCGGATCCGCGCGGGGAACATCTCGACCAGCATCGCCGCGATCGGGCCGTACACCATCGTCACGAAGATCACGAGGATGGTCAGGATCACGATCGCCATCGGCCAGTTGATCAGCGCGGGATCGGCCTTCGCCGGGTAGCCCGCGCTCTTGAGCGTCGTCGCGAGCGTCTTGTCGAAGGTCGAGCCCTGCGCCTTGGCGTCGGCGGCCTTGCCGTCATAGGTGTTGACCACCGTTTCGCCGACCTTGATCTGCGCCTGCGTGCCCGCCGGCGCCGCCACGTTCTCGTAGTTCAGGCCGGCCTTCGACAGAGCGCTCTTCGCGATATCGCAGGAACTCGTGAACTTCGCCGTGCCCACCGGATTGAACTGGAACGAGCACTCGTCCGGATTGGCGATCACGACGATCGGCGACTTCTGCGTCGCGGCTTCGAGCGTCGGGTTCGTGTAGTGCGCGAGCGCCTTGAAGAGCGGGAAGAAGGAGAGCGCGGCGATCAGGCAGCCCGCCATGATGATCGGCTTGCGTCCGATCCGATCCGACAGCGAGCCGAAAAACACGAAGAACGGCGTGCCGATCAGCAGCGCCACGGCCACCATGATGTTCGCGCTGGTGCCGTCGACCTTGAGCGTCTGCGTCAGGAAGAAGAGCGAATAGAACTGGCCCGTGTACCACACGACCGCCTGACCCGCCGTCAGACCGAACAGCGCGAGCAGCACGATCTTCAGGTTCTTCCACTCGCCGAACGCTTCCGTGAGCGGTGCCTTCGACGTCTTGCCCTCGGCCTTGATGCGCTCGAACACCGGCGACTCGTGCAGCTTCATTCGGATCCACACGGACACGGCGAGCAGGAGAATCGACACGAGGAACGGAATGCGCCAGCCCCACGCGCTGAACTGTTCCTCGCCCATGATCGTGCGCACCGCGAGAATCACGATCAGCGAGATGAACAGGCCGAGCGTCGCCGTGGTCTGGATCCACGCCGTCCACGCGCCGCGCTTGTTCGACGGCGCGTGCTCCGCGACGTAAGTTGCCGCGCCGCCGTACTCGCCGCCGAGCGCGAGACCCTGCAACAGACGCATCGCGATGAAGATGACCGGCGCCGCGATGCCGATCGTCGCGTATCCGGGCAGGAAGCCGATCAGGAACGTCGACAGACCCATGATCACGATCGTCACGAGGAACGTGTACTTGCGCCCGACCATGTCGCCGAGCCGCCCGAACACGATCGCGCCGAACGGACGCACCGCGAAGCCCGCCGCGAAGCCGAGCAGGGTGAAGATGAAGCCGGCCGTCGGATTGACGCCGGAGAAGAACGTCTTGCTGATATAGACGGCGAGCGAGCCCGCCAGATAAAAGTCGTACCACTCGAACACCGTACCGAGCGACGAGGCGAAGATGACTTTCTTCTCGTCCGCCGTCATCGGTGCGTGCGAAACGCGCCCCTCAACCGTAGCCATGAACGTCTCCTGATTTTGATATTCGAATACGACGGTCCGCGCCAACGCGGCTCCGGTGCAACGATTATTGGAACGAAAACTTACGGCGTTCTGACGCGTCGCAGCCGGGTCACGATCGCGGCGAAATCGGGGAATTGCGCGGAACTCGCAGATACTTGATCAGAACGATCGTTTAAATTCGGTTATTTTCGTTCTTCTTGCGCGCTACGGAACACTTTTCGGTGCGTGCGCTCAGGGTTTGTCCCGGGCAGGAAAAACCCGCTGCAGGCTCACCCGCACGAGGGTTCCCGCGCGGCGCGGGCTGTCCTGATACACGTGATCCTCGATCGCGAGCGTGCCGCCGTGCATCGCCGTGATCTCCTTGACGATGGCAAGACCCAGGCCGCTGCCGTCGCCTTCGCGCCCGAGGATGCGATAGAAGCGCTCGACCACGCGCTCGCGCTCCGCCGCCGGAATGCCGAGGCCCGTGTCTTCCACTTCGAGATGGACGAGATCGAGATCGCCCTCGTCGGTCCGCACGCGCACCGTGATGCGCCCGCCCGCCGGCGTGTAGCGGATCGCGTTGTCGATCAGATTCGACAGCATCTCGCGCAGCATCACGACATTGCCGTCCACGTCCACCGGATACGGCGGCTCCTCGTAGCCGAGGTCCATGCCCTTGGCGAGCGCCGCCTGCACCCAGTCGCGCACGGCGAGCCGGGCGAGCGCCGTCAGTTCGATGCGCGTGAAGATCTGCCCCGTCGCGCGATTCTCGGCGCGCGCGAGCGCGAGCAGTTGCGTGACGAGGCGCGCCGCGTGCTCGGAGCTCGTCGCGATCTGTTCGAGCGAGCGCTGCACTTCCGCCGACACGTCCTGGCGCATCGCGAGTTCCGCCTGCATGCGCAGGCCCGCGAGCGGCGTCTTCATCTGATGCGCGGCATCGGCGATGAAGCGCTTCTGAAACTCCATGTTCTGTTCGAGGCGCGTGAGCAGATCGTTGAACGAGGCGACCAGCGGCGCGATCTCCGGCGGCGCGCGGCCCGCTTCGAGCGGCGAGAGATCGTCGGGACGGCGCGCGCGGATGTTCGACTGCAGCGCGTGCAGCGGCGCGAGTCCGCGCGAGAGCCCGAACCACACGAGGATGATCGCGAGCGGCAGGATCACGAACTGCGGCAGGATCACGCCCTTGATGATGTCGTTGGCGAGCTGGCTGCGTTTGTCGAGCGTCTCGGCCACCTGCACGAGCACGGGCTGCCGGCTGTCCGGATCGCGTCCGGGCGCGAGGCCGGGCAGATCGACCGTCGTATAGGCGACGCGGATGTCGTTGCCGCGCAGCACGTCGTCGCGAAACTCGACGATGCCCGGCTGCGGACGATCGTCGTCGTGCGGCAGCGGCATGTCGCGATCGCCGCCGACCAGTTCGCCGCGCGCGCCGAGCACCTGAAAGAACACGCTGTCGACGTTGTCGGCGCGCAGGAAATCGCGCGTCGCATCGGGGAGCCGCAATTCGGCGACGCCGTTGACCGGCTGGATCTGCCGCGCGAGCACATAGGCGTCGGCTTCGAGCGCGCGGTCGAACGGCCCGTTCGCGATCGACTTCGCGACGAGATACGTCACCGCGATGCTCATCGGCCAGAGCAGCAGCAGCGGCGCGAGCATCCAGTCGAGAATCTCGCCGAAGAGCGAGCGCGGATGCGCTTCGTCGTCGGGTTCGAGTTCGTCGGGCGGCGCGAAAGGATTCGCGTAGCGGGCGTCGCGCCGGGCGTCGGAGTCGACGTCGGGAGCGGCGGCACCCGCTTCGGCGTGCTGCTTCGACGCGCGGGGTTCGGTGGAAGCGGGCGACGCCATGCGGCCTGCTTATTTGACGTGATGGCTGGCGGTTTCCCCGGACGGCGGCGGGCTCGCGCCGTTCCCGGCCGCGCCTGCCTTCTCGAGCGTGTAGCCCAGCCCGCGCACGGTGATGATCTTCGCGCCGCTCGGCTCGATTTTCTTGCGCAGCCGGTGCACGTAGACCTCGATCGCGTTGTTGCTGACTTCCTCGCCCCATTCGCACAGATGGTTGACGAGCTGTTCCTTCGACACGAGCCGGCCGGTCCGCTGCAGCAGCACTTCGAGCACGCCGAGTTCGCGCGCGGAGAGATCGATCACCTGATCGCCGATGGTCGCGATCCGCCCGACCTGATCGAAAGAGAGCGAGCCGTGCTTCACGACCGTCGGGCCGCCGCCCGCGCCGCGCCGCGTGAGCGCCCGCACGCGGGCTTCGAGCTCGTTCAGCGCGAAGGGTTTGGCCATGTAGTCGTCGGCGCCGAGATCCAGGCCCTTCACGCGTTCGTCGACGGAGTCGGCGGCCGTGAGAATCAGCACCGGCATCTGCGAATTGCGTGCGCGCAGGCGTCGCAGCACTTCCAGACCGGGCATGAGCGGCAGCCCGAGATCGAGGATCAGCAGGTCGAAAGGCTGCAGCGAAAGGGCAGTGTCCGCCTCGACGCCGTGCCTGACATGGTCTACGGCGTATCCCGATTGGCGGAGTGATCGGACGAGGCCGTCCGCGAGTATGCTGTCGTCTTCGGCAATGAGGATTCGCATCGTCGTGTGCGCCTTTGTGCGCCAGGCATGCGCGATGAAGCGCAGCGGCATTGCCGGCACCGTTTGTCGCCCGGCGCGGCGGTCTCCAGGTGGTTTTGGGTTTTTGCGCGGCTCGCGCGGCGTGGCAAAAAAGCGCCTGCCACGACAATCTTGCTTGCAAAAACTACTGTTTTTTTATACAGTGTCTGCGTGAGTGCCGAAGGTGGATTTCACCGGCTCGTCGAGCATGTGAAAAGCCCGTATGCACTGCCTCAGACGCCGTTCATCATAGCAAAGGACGATTCATGGAAGAAAGCAAGAAAGGCCCGGCTGGAATGACTGCGGACAAGAGCAAGGCCCTGGCCGCCGCGCTCTCGCAGATCGAAAAGCAATTCGGCAAAGGGTCGATCATGCGGCTCGGCGCAGGTGAGGCGGTCGAAGACATTCAGGTGGTGTCCACCGGTTCGCTCGGACTGGACATCGCACTCGGCGTCGGCGGTTTGCCGCGCGGGCGTGTCGTGGAAATCTACGGTCCGGAATCGTCGGGCAAGACCACGCTCACGCTGCAGGTGATCGCGGAGATGCAGAAGCTCGGCGGCACGGCGGCGTTCATCGACGCGGAACACGCGCTCGACGTGCAATACGCGGGCAAGCTCGGCGTGAACGTGCAGGAACTGCTGATCTCGCAGCCGGACACGGGCGAGCAGGCGCTGGAAATCACGGACGCGCTGGTGCGCTCCGGTTCCATCGACATGATCGTTATCGACTCGGTCGCGGCGCTCGTGCCGAAGGCGGAAATCGAGGGCGAAATGGGCGACTCGCTGCCGGGTCTGCAGGCGCGTCTGATGTCGCAGGCGCTGCGCAAGCTCACCGGCTCGATCAAGCGCACGAACTGCCTCGTCATCTTCATCAACCAGATCCGCATGAAGATCGGCGTGATGTTCGGCAACCCGGAAACCACCACGGGCGGCAACGCGCTGAAGTTCTATTCGTCGGTGCGTCTGGATATCCGCCGTATCGGTTCGATCAAGAAGAACGACGAAGTCATCGGCAACGAGACGCGCGTGAAGGTCGTGAAGAACAAGGTGTCGCCGCCGTTCCGCGAGGCCATCTTCGACATTCTTTACGGCGAGGGTATCTCGCGTCAGGGCGAAATCATCGACCTGGGCGTGCAGGCCAAGCTGGTCGACAAGGCGGGTGCCTGGTACAGCTACAACGGCGATCGCATCGGTCAGGGCAAGGACAACGCGCGTGAATTCCTGCGCGAGAATCCGGACATCGCGCGCGAGATCGAGAACAAGATCCGCGAATCGCTGGGCGTGGCTGCAATGGGCGAGGCCGTCGTCGCCGGTGCCGCAGTGGCGGACGACGAGTAAGTCATCGAGCCCGAACGACGATGCTGAAGCGCCGGTTCGGACCGAAGGCTGACGTGGCGGATCAAGGAGCCGATGACGGCTCCGGATCAGCCGATCGCTACGAAAGAAGCAGCGAAAGAAGCAGCGAAAGAAGCAGCGAACGTCGTGGCGCAGCCTCGAAACCGAACGGGTTCGGACGCAGTAACAAGCAACGCGCCGACGCGAAGCCATTTGCGTCGGCGCGTCGCGTTTCCGGGCTTGTCAGCGGCAACGACGATCGCGCGCAGCGCCCATCTTCCGAGAGTGCCGTCGATCGGGCCGCGCGTCTGGAAAAAGCACGCGCGCTGTTGAAGCAGGCGAGCGATCAGCCCAAACCGATCCGCGCGGAACCCGCGCCGAACGCGTCCGCGCCCGCAGGCAAACCCCGCGAGCCGAATCTTGCATCGTTCGAAGAAGCCGATTCCTTCGATCCATTCGAGCCGTTCGAACAATGCGCGCCGGCCGAAGAGCCTGTCGGCACATCGAGCGAATCCGTATACAGCCGCTCCAGCCAACGCACTCGAAAGACATCTGTTGCAGAAGCCAATAATCCCAGACGCCCGCAACGCTCGTTGAAAGGGCGCGCGCTCGCCTATTTGTCGCGTCGCGAATACAGCCGCGCGGAGTTGTCGAGAAAGCTGCGGTCGTATGCCGAAGAAGCCGATTCGCTCGAATCCCTGCTCGACAGCCTCGAGCGTGAAGGCTGGCTCTCGAACGAACGCTTCGTCGAGAGTGTCGTGCATCGGCGGGCGTCGCGCATGGGCGGCGGCAGAATCGTCAGCGAACTGAAGCGGCATGCAGTGGGTGAAGCGCTGATTAGCGAAACCGCCGACAAGCTCGCCCAGACCGAGACGGCACGAGCCCAAGCGGTCTGGGACAAGAAATACGGCGTCTTGCCCGAGACGCCCGCCGAGCGCGCGAGGCAGGCGCGCTTCCTCGCGGCGCGTGGTTTTTCGAGCGGCACGATCGGCAAGATCCTCAAGGGCGGCGACGAAGACTGGGCCGAAGAGATCGTCGACGATTGAGTGGCCGCCCGATGACTGCGCCCCTCGCCGGCCGCGAATCGCACGCGCGTTCCAGTCGTTGGGAGCATGCCGGGCCCGAAATACCCAATATGCTAAAATTCTTCGGTTTCCCCGTACCGGCTCACGTCCAGCATGCCTCTCTCGCCCCCCGCTCCCCGACAAGTGCGCCATCGACGCGCGATTCGGCTGGAAGCGTTCGAGCGTGACGACGGGCTGTGGGACATCGAAGCCTGTCTAACCGATGAGAAGCCGCGCGACTTTCGCCTCGCGACGGGCGTCCGGCCACACGGCCTGCCGATCCATGAACTCTGGCTGCGCATCACCATCGACCGCAAGCTCACCATCGTCGACGCCGAAGCGTCGTCGGACTGGTCGCCCTATGGCGATTTGTGCGCCGAGTCGAATGCCGCCTATCGCAAGCTCATCGGCCTCAATCTGCTCCAAAGTTTCCGTCGCGAAGCCAGCAAGATGCTGCGCGGCGCGGCCGGCTGCACGCATCTCACCGAGTTGTGCGGCGTGTTGCCGACCGCGGCGATCCAGGCATTCGCGGGCGATGTCTGGAAGATCGAGGACGGCAATCCGTTCAGGCAGGCAGACGAACCCGGCGCCCGCACGGCAGCCGCGCAGGACGAGCCGCCTTTCCAGCTCGGCCGTTGCCACGCGTTGCGCTTCGATGGTCCCGCTGTCAAAGAGTATTACCCTCGCTGGTTCGGCTATGCGCCTGCCGAGCCGTCCGAAAACGGGACGGCCGCTCAGGACGGGCCAAAGACAAAGTCCGCCTCGTAGCGCGCACGCAGCGCTTGCGCGGACGCACGAAATTCAAACAAGAATCGAAAGAATCAACGGTTCAAGCAATTAGAAGTTCACTCCAACTCTCAGACTGAAGGAATCACGCATGAAGATTCACGAGTACCAGGGTAAGGAAATCCTGCGGAAATTCGGCGTCGCGGTCCCGCGCGGCAAACCCGTGTTCTCGGTGGACGATGCGGTCAAGGCCGCGGAAGAGCTGGGCGGCCCGGTCTGGGTCGTCAAGGCGCAGATTCACGCCGGCGGCCGCGGCAAGGGCGGCGGCGTGAAGGTCGCGAAGTCGATCGAGCAGGTCCGCGAATACGCGAACCAGATCCTCGGCATGCAGCTCGTCACGCACCAGACCGGCCCAGAAGGCCAGAAGGTGAATCGCCTGCTGATCGAAGAAGGCGCGGACATCAAGAAGGAACTGTACGTCGGCCTCGTGCTCGACCGCGTTTCGCAAAAGATCGTCGTGATGGCGTCGAGCGAAGGCGGCATGGACATCGAGGAAGTCGCGGAAAAGACGCCCGAACTGCTGCACAAGTTCGCCGTCGAGCCGTCGACCGGCCTGCAGGACAAGGACGCTGACGACCTCGCACGCAAGATCGGCATTCCGGACGCATCGATCCCGCAAGCGCGCGCGATCCTGCAAGGCCTGTACAAGGCGTTCTTCGAAACCGACGCATCGCTCGCGGAAATCAACCCGCTGATCGTGACCGGCGACGGCAAGGTCATCGCGCTCGACGCCAAGTTCAACTTCGATTCGAACGCGCTGTTCCGTCATCCGGAAATCGTCGCGTATCGCGATCTGGACGAAGAAGATCCGGCTGAAGTGGAAGCGTCGAAGTTCGACCTCGCGTACATCTCGCTCGACGGCAACATCGGCTGTCTCGTGAACGGCGCGGGCCTCGCAATGGCGACGATGGACACCATCAAGCTGTTCGGCGGCGAACCGGCCAACTTCCTCGACGTCGGCGGCGGCGCCACGACCGAGAAAGTGACCGAAGCGTTCAAGCTGATGCTGAAGAATCCGAATCTGAAGGCGATTCTCGTCAACATCTTCGGCGGCATCATGCGCTGCGACGTGATCGCGGAAGGCGTGATCGTCGCGTCGAAGGCGGTGGACCTGAAGGTGCCGCTCGTCGTACGCATGAAGGGCACGAACGAAGACCTCGGCAAGAAAATGCTGGCGGATTCGGGCTTGCCGATCATCTCGGCCGACAGCATGGAAGAAGCTGCGCAGAAGGTCGTCGCGGCTGCCGAAGGCAAGTAAGCGCAAGCTTCCTAGCCTCAAGAGAGCGTTCCACCAGATACGAATGGCGGCGCGTGCGCGAGCATCGCGACGCCAAACGAACAGAGGTCACTACATGTCGATTCTGATCAACAAAGACACGAAGGTCATCACGCAGGGCATCACCGGCAAGACCGGCCAGTTCCACACGCGCGCCTGCCGCGAATACGCGAACGGCCGCGAAGCGTATGTCGCGGGCGTGAATCCGAAGAAGGCCGGCGAAGACTTCGAAGGCATTCCCATCTACGCGAGCGTCAAGGAAGCGAAGGCCGAAACGGGCGCAACCGTGTCGGTCATCTACGTGCCGCCGGCGGGCGCAGCGGCTGCGATCTGGGAAGCCGTCGAGGCCGATCTCGATCTCGCGATCTGCATCACCGAAGGCATTCCGGTCCGCGACATGCTGGAAATCAAGGACCGCATGCGCCGCGAAAACCGCAAGACGCTGCTGCTCGGACCGAACTGCCCCGGCACGATCACGCCGGACGAACTGAAGATCGGCATCATGCCGGGCCACATCCACAAGAAGGGCCGCATTGGCGTCGTGTCGCGTTCGGGCACGCTGACGTACGAAGCGGTCGGTCAGCTGACGGCGCTGGGTCTGGGCCAGTCGTCGGCGGTCGGTATCGGCGGCGACCCGATCAACGGTCTCAAGCACATCGACGTGATGAAGATGTTCAACGACGATCCCGAAACGGACGCCGTCATCATGATCGGCGAGATCGGCGGTCCGGACGAAGCGAACGCTGCTCACTGGATCAAGGACAACATGAAGAAGCCGGTCGTCGGCTTCATCGCGGGCGTCACGGCGCCTCCGGGCAAGCGCATGGGCCACGCAGGCGCGCTGATCTCGGGCGGTGCGGACACGGCGGATGCCAAGCTCGAAATCATGGACGCATGCGGCATCAAGGTCACGAAGAACCCGTCGGAAATGGCGCGTCTTCTGAAGTCCGTGCTGTAAGCAATCCGGCACGAAGCGCGAGGGTTTGGTACTCTTACTGATTCCTTTCGCAACAGCCTGAAAAGCGGCCGACCAAAGCGGCCGAACAAAAGCGAGGGAGCATTGCTTCCTCGCTTTTTTCATTTCGGCCGCTAATTTTGCTTCACTCCATGCTTGAATTTTTCTCGACGCTCCACTGGGGCGCGGTCGTTCAGATCATCGTGATCGACATTCTGCTCGGCGGCGACAATGCCGTCGTGATCGCGCTCGCGTGCCGCAACCTGCCGGACAAACAGCGCACGCGCGGCATCGTGCTCGGCACGCTCGGCGCAATCGTGCTGCGCGTCGTGCTGATCGCGTTCGCGGTCATGCTGCTCGACATCCCGTTCCTCAAGTTCCTGGGCGGCTTGCTGCTGCTGTGGATCGGCGTGAAGCTGATGCAGCCGGATCACGACGAGCACGAAATCAGCGCGTCCGACCGGCTGTGGGCGGCGGTGAAGACGATCATCATCGCCGATGCGGTGATGAGTCTCGACAACGTGATCGCGATCGCGGGCGCGGCGGAAGCGGCCGATCCGCGGCATCGGCTCGCGCTGGTGATCTTCGGGCTCGTCGTGAGCATTCCGCTCATCGTGTGGGGCAGCACGCTGGTGCTGAAGCTGCTCGACCGTTTCCCGGCCGTCGTGCTGCTCGGCGCGGGTCTGCTCGGGTGGATCGCGGGCGGGCTCATCATCGACGATCCTTTCATCGATCGCTGGCCCGCGCTCAATACCGAATTCGCCAGTTACGCGGCGCACGCGGCGGGCGCATTGCTGGTCGTGGGCGTCGGCTGGCTGCTCAAACGCCGCGCGCTCGCCGACGGCAATCGCGCGGCGGGCTGATTCGGCGGACCGATCCCGTTCGAACCGTCGCGCGGGCCTAGGCCGATCGGCCGACTGCCGCAATTTCTACGCGCTGAATACGATTGAGGCGTCCTGTCCGCATTGCGCGGCAGGGCGCTTTTTCGTTTTTCAGGAGCAGCAATGACGACGATGGTTTGTAGTTTCAACACGCCGTGCGAACCGCGCACGATATGGTTCGGCCGCGTGAAGAAGGTGTGGGCGCGCGGCTTCACGCTGATCGAACTGATGATCGTGCTGGCGATCGTCGGCGTGGTCGCGGCTTACGCGATTCCCGCCTATCAGGACTATCTGGCGCGAAGCCGCGTGGGCGAAGGCATCTCGCTGGCGGCATCGGCCCGGCTCGCGGTGGCGGAAAACGCGGCGAGCGGCGCGGATCTCGCGGGCGGTTATGCGTCGCCGCCGGGCACGCGCAATGTCGAGTCGATTCACGTCGACAGCGACACCGGGCAGATCACGATCGCGTACTCGACGCGCGTCGCGCCTGCGGGTTCGAACACGCTCGTGCTCGTGCCGTCGACGCCCGACAACGCCGAGACGCCCACCGCGCGCATCGCACTCGCCCGCGGCGTGGTGCAGGCGGGCTCGGTGACGTGGGAATGCTTCGCGGCGACCAAGACGGCATCGGCGCTTCCCGCGCCGGGTGCGGGCCCGCTGCCCGCGCAGGCGCCGAGCTTGCCGGGCAACCTCGCGCCGCCGGAGTGCCGCGCGTAAGCAGTGCGAAAGAGCGAAGCGCATGAGACGGGCGCGGCGGCAGAATTGACGGCGCCGCCGCGCCTGACAGCGTCGTTTTTGCGCGAAAAACAGCGATTTCGTCGCAAATGCAGTGGTTCATCGGACAGCGCGGGCAAAGTTTTGTATAGTGCGCCGGTTGCCGACGTTCCCAGTCCCTTATGCCTTCCCAATTCGCGCGTTTTCTCTGTTTCGCTGTCCTGTGCCTTGCGCTGACGATTCCTTTTGCGGTCGTCAACCATACGTATCCGATTCCGACTTTCTACGCCGAATACAGCGCGCTCGCGCTCTATCTGGCGCTTGGCGCAACGGTGGCGCTCCTCGTGCGCGTCTCCGAGCCGAAGGTGCCGTTCGCGTCGCCGGTCGTCGCGCTGATGCCGCTCGCCTTCGGACTGCTGCTCGTCGCGCAGACGCTGTTGTTGCCGGTCGCGCAGCCTTCGATGAACTGGCTCGGCGGCGCGTATCTGCTCGCTTCGTTCGTCGCGGTGCATACGGGTTTCGGCTTCGTGCGCGCGGGGCTCGCGGAGAAGGCGTTGCGCGTGGGCGCTGCAGCGTTGATGGTGGGCGGGCTGTTCGCGGTGTTCTGCCAGATCGTGCAGTTGCTGCACCTCGAAGTGAAGTTCACGCCGTTCGTCGTCGCGTACAACGTGATGGTCGACCGACGTCCGTTCGGCAACATGGCGCAGGCGAATCACCTCGCGACGGTCATCGCGTTCGCGCTGGCGGCCGCGCTCTATTTCGTGCAGACGCGGCGTCTGCCGGTCGTCCTGTGGCTCGCGCTGTCGGTGGTGTATTCGCTGGGACTCGCGCTCACGGTGTCGCGCGGGCCGTGGTTGCAGACGGGCGTGATCGTCGTCGCCGGATTCTGGATGGCGTTCGTCCTGGGCCGGCCGGTCGCGTCCGAAGGTTTCGACGGACCGGGCCGGCGCGACCTGCGCGCGTGGCTCATGCCGGTTCTGCTCGCGATCGTATTCTTCGCGGTGAACGCGGCGGTGCGCTGGGCGAACACGCGCTATGACTTCGGGCTCGCGCAGTCCGCCGCGGAGCGCATGCAGGACGCGAACCAGATCGCGCCGCGCCTCGCGCTCTGGAAATACGGCTGGACGATGTTCAAGACGCATCCGCTGCTGGGCGTCGGCTGGGGCGAGTTTCCGCGCTATCAGTTCGATCTCGTGCGCGATCTGGGCGGCGTGGAGATCGCGAACAACGCGCACGACATCTTCATCGACCTGCTCGCGAAAACGGGCGCGCTCGGCGTGGCGATTCTGGTGGGCGGCGTCGTGTTCTGGCTGATTCGCGTGCTGCGTGCGCCGCAGACGCCTGCGCGCATTTTCGCGTTGTCGCTGCTCGGCGTGCTGATGATGCATGCGCTCGTCGAATATCCGCAGCAGTACATGTTCTTTCTGATGCCCGCGATGCTCGTCATCGGCTTGCTGGAGACGCGGCCCGTGCGGCTCGTCGCGCGGCCGTTGTCGTATGGCGTGTATGTCGTGCTCGTGCTCGGCGGCCTCGCGGCGCTTTATCCGACGCTGCGCGACTACAACCGCGCCGAAGTCCTGTACTACGGTGCGCGGCCGGCAGAGCAGTATCGCGAGAATCCGTCGTTCCTGTTTACGGCGTGGGGCGAGTACGGCGCGGCGACGCTCTTGCCGATCAACGCGCAGAACATCGAGGAGAAGCTCGCGGCGCATCGCAAGGCGATCGCGCTGTTGCCGGGCGAGACCGTGCTGCGTCGATATGCGGTGCTGCAGGCGCTCGCCGGGCAGAAGGCGGAAGCGCTCGACACCATGGCGCGCCTGAAGATTTTCGCAACCGAGCTGCACGACTGGCCGAAGCAGCTTTCGGCCGTCTACGATCTCGTCGACGAAGCGGGAAAGCCGCTGGCGTCGTTCAAGGCGGATCTCGTCAAGCTGTACGGCGTGCCGGCGCAGAGTCAGGCGCCGGCGGAAGATGACGACGACGAGTGAGCGGGCGTCAGGCTGAGCGCGGCGCGCGCTCCTCCGCCACCCAATCCCCCGACTTCCCGCCGTGCTTTTCCATCACCCGCACATCGGTGATGGTCATGCCCCGATCCACCGCCTTGCACATGTCGTAGATCGTGAGCAATCCGACCTGCACGGCGGTCAGCGCTTCCATCTCCACACCCGTGCGCCCGACCGTCTCCACGCGCACCTCGCAATGCACGCCCGGCAGCGTTTCGTCGATCGAAAAGTCCACGGCGACGCGCGTCAGCGCCAGCGGATGACACAGCGGAATCAGATCGGCGGTGCGCTTTGCGCCCTGAATCGCCGCGATGCGCGCGACGCCCAGCACGTCGCCTTTCTTCGCGCGGCCTTCGCGGATGAGCGCGAGCGTGCCGTCGAGCATCGCGATCGAACCGCGCGCAACCGCGATGCGCCGCGTCTCGCCCTTGCCGCCGACATCGACCATGTGCGCCTCGCCGGCGGCATCGAAATGTGTGAGTCCGGACATAGCGTCTCCTTCGAGTGGGCGCCTATCATACCAGCGTGATTTCGCGCGCTTTTCCGCAATGCACGGCGCGCGAATGTCACGGGCGCCGGTGCAGCGGAACTCTCCCGGCGCGACACTTGATACGATAAGCTCGTTTTGATTTTTCGAGCCGGCCGTCGGCGCCGCCCCGGTATTGCGCCATGCATTCGACACGTCCGAGCCGCGTGCTCGTTTCCCTGCTGTGCATCGCCCTCGCCATGCCGCCCGCGGCGCTGGCGCAATCGGGCGCGCCCGTCGTCGGCGGCTCCAACGCGGCCGGCGCAACCGGCACGCTCGCGGCATCGCAACTGCGCTCATCGCAGGAACACGGCGGCAGCGACGTCCCCGCCAATGTCGCGGAGGGCGTGTTCGGCGTCTACGGCGGCGCGGAAAGCCGCTTCGCGAACCGGCCAGGCACGATGTCCGGTCTGCGCGCGCCGCTTTCGTCGGTGCAATTGCCCGATCTCGGCGACGGCTCCGGCGGCTCGCTCACGCCGCAGGCGGAGCGCAAGATCGGCGAGCGGGCGATGCGCGAAGTGCGCGCCGACCCCGATTATCTCGACGACTGGCTGCTGCGCGACTATCTCGACTCGATTTCCTCGAAGCTCTCGGCCGCGGCGGCCACGCAGTATCTGGGCGGCTACCGGCCGGACTTCGATCTCTTCGCCGTGCGCGATCCGCAGATCAACGCGTTTTCGATGCCCGGCGGCTTCATCGGCGTGAATACCGGGCTGATCGCGGCGACGCAGACCGAGTCGGAACTGGCGTCCGTCATCGGACACGAAATGGGGCACGTGCTCCAGCGGCACATCGCGCGCATGCTCGGGACGCAGGAAAAGAGCACCTACGCGGCGCTTGCGGGCATGCTCGCCGGCCTCCTCGCGGGCCTGCTCGCGCACAGCGGCGATCTCGGCATGGGCCTCGCGATGGGCGGCCAGGCCTTCGCCGTCGACAATCAGTTGCGCTTTTCGCGGGCGGCCGAGCACGAGGCGGATCGCGTCGGCTTCCAGATGCTGGCCGCCGCCGGCTACGATCCTTACGCGATGGCCGCGTTTTTCGAACGCCTCGATCGCTCGACCATGGCCGACAACGGCGTGCCGCCCTACGTGCGCACGCACCCGCTGACGACCGAGCGCATCGCCGACATGGAGGGCCGCGCGCGGCGCGTGCCGTACCGGCAGCCGCGCCAGTCGGTGGAATACGCGTTCGTGCGCGCCCGGGCGCGGGTGCTGCAGGTGAGCTTTGCGAGCGATTATCGCGAAGTCGCGAGCCGCCTGCGCGCGGAAATCGAGGATCAGACTGCGCTCAATCCGGCGGCAAACTGGTACGGCATCGCGCTGGCGCAATCGCTGATGGGCGACTACGCCGCCGCCAACGACGCGCTCGCGAAAGCGCGGCGCCTGTTCGAAGGCGAGGAGGCGAGCACGGCGGCGGCATCGGCGCAGGTGCTGCAGGAGGCGAAGGCGGCGGGCGCGAGCGCGGCGTCGGGTTCGAAGGCCACGCTGGCGTCTTCGCGCGCGAAAAGCACGGGCGCGGGTCAGGCGCAATCCGTGGCGCAATCCAAGGCGCAATCCGGGACGCCATCGCTGAGCAACGCGGACGCCTCGATGATCGCGACGCCGCTCGACAACACCCACGCGTCGCTGAATCTCGGCAAAAGCGTGCGCATCGAAGGCGCGCCGCGCTCAGGTGGCGATATCGCGCTCCCGCCGATCCACGTCGAAGGCGGCGCGGCGCCGGCGCGGCAGCAATCGTCATCGTCATCGTCATCGGCCTCGCAGACGCAGCCTGCGCAAGTCCAGCGCAGCTCGCCGAGTCTCGATGTGCTCGCCGCCGACATCGCGCGCCGCGCCGGCCGCAACGACGAGGCGGTCCGGCTCGCCGAGATCGCCCAGAAGCGCTGGCCCGAATCGCACGCGGCGCTCGACGTTCACCTGCAGGCGCTGCTGGCCGCGCGCCGCTATGCCGAAGCGCAGGCGCTCGCCCGCCGCGAAACGCGCGCCGAGCCGACGCGTCCCGACTGGTGGCTTTATCTCGCACAGGCGAGCGCGGGACTCAACGATCCGCTGCAGCAACATCAGGCGATGGCGGAAAAGCTCGCGCTCGACGGCGCGTGGCCGTCCGCGATCCGCCAGTTGAAGGAGGCGCGCGACGTGAAGAACGTGGGCTTCTACGATCTGTCGGCGATTTCGGCGCGCCTGCGCGATTTCGAGACGCGCTACAAGGAAGAGCGCGAGCAGGAGAAAAACGGCTAGTTCAGCTTGCCGATGCCGCGCGGCCGGCCGGGCTCGCGACGAAACCGAAACGCCGCGCGACGTCCGCGCGCGCGATCGCCTCGACGGGCAAATCGACGCCCGTACGCCAGTGAAAGACGCCGCGCTTGGCCGCGTGCTCGCCCGTATCGTCGAGCGAGGCGTGGTTTGCGAACAGATCGAGATCGTGATCGTGCAGCGCGGCCACGCGCGCGGGCGCGGCGTCGTCGGAAAAGAGAATGCCGCCTTCGTCGTCGAGCCATGCGCGCGCGGGCTCGAACGCCGCGCCGGCCTGCTCGGTCAGGCGCAGAACACCGTCGATGGCCTGCAGCCGCACAATCCACGGCGTATAAGCCAGCTCGACATACACGCGCTGCGGTCCGTTCTGAAAGAACCACTGGCCGTCGGCGTCACGTTCGTAATTGCGGTTGATGAAGCCGAGCAGCGCATCGTGGCGGATCGGCGTGCCGAGTTCGCCGGCGGCCTGCGCGGCGTCGTCGCGCATGCGCCATTGGCCGCGCCGGTCGAGCAGCAGCCAGCCCGTGCAATGCGGAACGTTGGGCCATTTGGCGAGCGCCTGCCTGACGATGTCATCCATGATGGTTCACGAAACGAAGTTCTCCAGATAGCCGAAGACACGCAGCGACAGCCAGTCGATCCTGCCCGGGAACGGTCCTGTCATGAAGCCGACGTGGCCGCCGTGATTCGGCTGATCGAGCGTGACGCGCGCCGACACTTCCGCCTGCGACGGCAGCGCGAACTCCGGCAGGAACGGATCGTTGCGCGCGTTCAGCAGCAGCGCGGGCACTTCGATGTGCTTCAGATGCGCGCGGATGGTCGCTGTCGACCAATAGTGATTGGTGTCGCGAAAGCCGTGCAGCGGCGCGGTCACGACGTTATCGAATTCGTACAGCGTGCGCGCGGCGAGCACGGCTTCGCGCTCGTACAGCCCGGGATATTGCCCGAGCTTCGCGAGCGCCTTCTTCTTCAGCGACTTGAGAAAGCTGCGCGTATAGACCATGCCGAAGCCCTGCGAGATGGCCTCGCCGCCGGCGTGCACGTCGAGCGGAGCGGAAATGGCGGCCGCCGCGCTGATGATCGATGCATCGTGGCCGCGCTCGCACAGCCAGTGCAACAGCACGTTGCCGCCGAGCGAGACGCCCGCCGCCACGACCGGACCGGGATGCGACTGCGCGAGGCGCCGCAGGATCCAGTCGACTTCGGCGCTGTCGGCGAGATGATAGAAGCGCGGCTGCAGATTGAGCGGCCCGCTGCAACTGCGGAAGTGCGGCACGACGCCGTGCCAGCCGCGCGCCTGTGCGGCGGCCATCATCGTGCGGGCGTAGTGCGAATCGGAATTGCCTTCGAGGCCGTGAAACAGCACGAAGAGCGGGGCGGTCGCGGCGGGTTCGTCGCCGGAATCGTGCGCGAGCCAGTCGAGGTCGATGAAATCGCCGTCGGGCGTGTTCCAGCGCTCACGCCGGTAGCGCACGGCGGGTTTGCGGCCGAACAGCGCGGGAACGATGGTTTGCGCGTGGCTCGACGGCAGCCAGCGCGGCGCGCGATAGAGCCAGTCCGTGGTGAGCGGTGCGAGCACGCGCGCGGTTTCCCTCAGTGCCACTGCGGGCGCTTTGTCCACGAACGACGAATCGTGTTTCAACAACGGATCGCGCTTCATGGCCCCTCCCCGACGTACGTCTTTTTCAGCGCTTCAAGTCTATAGGGTCTGTTGACGCATGAACGACCCCGCGTTGCCCTGAAAGGCAACCCCCCGGGAATGCACGACATCAGGCGCATGGCGTCGTCGTGCATTGCTTGTTTCGGGCCGCCGGCCGCCAAACGGCGCGCCACACTTCCCGCCCCGCGCGCGGTTTCACGCGTTCGCAAGGCCGTTTCATGCGTCAACCGACCTTAGTGCAGCGGTCCCTGACCATGCCGCAGCTTGGCCGCGAACTGTCCGGCTGTTTCCATCGGCATCACGCTCGCGTGGATATGCGCAATGCGCCACTCGCCGCGCTCGTGAACCATCACGTAGGTCGTGTAGATCATGCGCGGCACGCCGGTCGATGCAGCCGGCTGATGCGCCTCCGCCACCGCATATACGACCGTGCCGAGACTGTCGTACACGCGGATATCGAGCGGCTCGATGGTCACCGCCTGTGTTTCGAACTGCTTGCCGAGACCGGCGCGGATGCTCTCGAGGCCGTGCAGATGCGTGCCGTCTGCGCAGACGCAGGTGGCGAACTCCTCGTCGATCCACAGCGACATCATCGTGTCGATGCTGTTGTCCGCGACGGCCTGATAGTAAGCGTTGAGAGTATCGGCGGCGGCTTCGAAGAGGCGGGCGAAACGTGGCATGGCTCGTGGGTCTCTGGCATTCGACGCAGGCGCCGCTTGCTGCCGCTGATGGCGGCGGGACGGTGCGCTGCATCGGTCATTGGTCAAAGCATGCCCCCGTTGGGAGACATTCGCGTGTCCGCGTCCGCACACACGGCTGGAAACCGCCTGAAAACGCCGCCTGGACGTTGCTGCGCACGCACGTTTCGACGCGTGCGCGCAACACCGGCGATGCAAATCAGCGATGCGCGAGCAGCATGCCGCGCAAGTCGCCGAAAACCTGCTCGGCGGAGAGTTCGCGAAGGCAGTTCAGATGGCCGAGCGGACACTCGCGGGCAAAGCACGGACTGCATTCAAGGTGCAGCCATTGTACCTTTGCGAGATCGGACAAGGGCGGCGTGTGGCGCGGATCGGTCGAGCCGTAGACCGCGACTAGCGGCCGGCGCGAGGCCGCCGCGACGTGCATCAGGCCGGAATCGTTCGTGACGACCGCGCTCGCCCGCGAAATCAGCGCGCATGCCTCGCCGAGCGAGGTCTGGCCGCACAGGTTGCGCACGTTCGGGGCGCGCTCGGCGATGGCCTGCGCGATCGGCGCATCTTTCTTCGAACCGAGCGCGATGATGCGCGCGTACGGAAACGACTGCGCGATGAACTGCGCGAGCGACGCGAAATGTTCCGGCGGCCAGCGCTTGGCCGGGCCGTACTCGGCGCCCGGACAAAACACGACGAGCGGCGCGCGCGTGTCGAGATTGAAGCGCGTCGAGACGCGCGCCGCCTCGTTGGGATCGGCGTCCAGGCGCGGCACCGGCAGCGTGGGCGCGTCGGACGGCGCGGCTTCGGTGGATCCGGCGGATTCGCCGTTCGCGGCGTGTCCCTGCGCGAATTTGTCGATGAACGGCAGCTTCGCGCCCGGCGTGTAGGCGAGGGCGGCGTAGCGGGCGGTCATCGGCGGACGCTCGGTCTTCGGCGGATTCGCGTGGCGCACGTTGAGCAGCCCGTAGCGGCTCTCGCCCGTGTAGCCGATGCGCAGGTTGATGCCCGCCATCCACGGAATCAGCGCGGATTTCACGGAGTTGGGCAGCACGTAGGCGGCGTCGTAGCCGACATCGCGCAAGTCGCTCGCGAGCTGCCAGCGGCGCAGCAACTGCAGCTTGCCGTGGGCCAGGTCCGTGGCGTAGACGTCGCGGATCTCCGGCATGCGTTCGAGCACGGGCGCAACCCACGCGGGCGCGACGGCGTCGATCGCGATGCGCGGATGCATCTTCCTCAGAAGCGTGAAGAGCGGCTGCGCCATCAATGCGTCACCGATCCAGTTCGGTGCTATAACCAGCGCGCGGCGCATCTGTCGTTATCCGATCTCAAAAATGAAACGCGGCTCGCCGTCTTGGGGCGAGTCGTCGGTTGTCGTGGGTTTCGATGGCTCCGGCCATTCGGCGACGGCGCCGGAGCGCGAGCACATGCGGCGGACAAGCCGCCGCGCCGATGCGCCGCGCCGCGCGGACGAACGGGTCGCCGCTGCGCGGGCGCCCGGCGCGTGCCTCGCGACGTGACGCGCGGCGTGCTCAGTGACCGGCCTTGAGCACTTCGCCGTCTTTCAGCTTGTAGCGCGTGCCGCAGTACGGGCAGCGCGCTTCGCCGTGCGTGACGTCGATGAAGACGCGCGGATGCGTGCTCCAGCGCTGCATTTTCGGGTTCGGGCAGAAAGCGGGCAGATCCTTGGCCAGCAGTTCCACCAGCGGCATTTCCTTCAAGTCGCTCATTGCTATCTCTTTTCCTGATGTGCGGCGGGCGGCGGGCGTTCGGCCCGCCGTGTTGCATGCGATCGGTCAGACCTTCGCGAGCCAGCTCGCGTACTTTTCGTTCTTGCCGCCGACGGCGTCGAAGAACGCGCTTTGCAGCTTTTCCGTGATCGGTCCGCGCTTGCCCGCGCCGATGGTGCGGTTGTCGAGCTCGCGGATCGGCGTGACTTCGGCGGCGGTGCCGGTGAAGAACGCTTCGTCGCAGGTGTAGACCTCGTCGCGGGTGATGCGCTTCTCGATGACCGGAATGCCGAAGTCGCGCGCGAGCGTGATGACCGTGTCGCGCGTGATGCCGTCGAGGCAGGAGGCCAGATCCGGCGTGTAGATCTTGCCGTTGTTCACGAGGAAGAAGTTCTCGCCGGAGCCCTCGGACACGTAGCCGTCCACATCGAGCAGCAGGGCTTCGTCGTAACCGTCGGCGACGGCTTCCTGATTCGCGAGGATCGAGTTGACGTACCAGCCGGACGCCTTCGCGCGGACCATCGACACGTTCACGTGATGGCGCGAGAACGACGACGTCTTCACACGGATGCCCTTGGCCAGGCCGTCTTCGCCGAGATACGCGCCCCACGGCCACGCCGCGATGGCCACGTGGATGGTGTTGCCCTTCGCCGAGACGCCGAGCTTTTCCGAACCGACCCAGATGATCGGACGGATATAGCAGGATTCCAGCTTGTTCTCGCGCACGACTTCGAGTTGCGCGGCTTCGAGCGTCGCCTGATCGAAGGGGACTTCCATCTGGAAGATCTTCGCCGAGTTGAGCAGGCGCTTCGTGTGTTCCTTCAGGCGGAAGATGGCCGTGCCCTGCGCGGTCTTGTACGCGCGCACGCCTTCGAATACGCCCATGCCGTAGTGCAACGTGTGGGTCAGAACGTGGATCTTGGCATCACGCCAGTCGATCAGCTTGCCATCCATCCAGATCTTGCCGTCGCGGTCGGCCATTGACATACGGTTCTCCTAGCTGTCTCGTTCAAGTGAGTTCGGGGCGAGCCGCCCGGGTTCGCGGGGCGGCGGCTTGCGCGCGGCGCGTGCACGAATTGCTGCCGTGGGCACGCGCGGCCGGAGCGCAAAGGCGGCGAAAGTCCGTCATTTTAGCGTCTTTTCGCGACGAAACCGATCTTGGAGCGCCTTTCACGACGCTATAATTTGCCTTTCGCCGTTCGCTGAATTGGCGGAGGGAAACGGTGAAGACCGCCATTCCCGAATTTTTACCGATTCATCGCGCGATCATTGCGCAATCGATCGAGGCCGTGCGGTGGCTCGCTGCCCGAATCGTTATCCTGGCCTCGTATCCGCTCATGCTCGACCGGCTGTCCGACACGAATCGCCGCGCCTTTTTCGAGGGCGTGCGCACGTTCTCTCCCGCCGTTCTGGCGACTTTCTCCTGGGGGCTCGTCACCGGCATCGCGATGACGAAGTCCGTGCTCACCGTGCCGCAGGCGCTCGGCATGTCGTTTCTGGTGTACGCCGGGTCGTCGCAGCTGGCGGTGCTGCCGCTGTTCGCCGCGAAACTGCCGCTCTGGACCATTCTCCTCACCGCCGCGATGGTCAACCTGCGCTTCGTGATCTTCAGCGCGGGCCTCGCGCCGCATTTTTCCTATTTGCCGCTGAAGCGGCGCCTGCTGCTCGGCTATTTCAACGGCGACATCATCTATCTGATGTTTTCGAAGCGGAATTTCGCGACCGGCCCGCAGCCCGGCAAGGAAGCGTTCTTCTGGGGACTCGCCGTGTCGAGCTGGAGTTCGTGGCAGGTTTCGTCGGTCATCGGGATTCTGCTCGCGAGCCTGATTCCCGATAACTGGGGGCTCGAACTCGCCGGCACGCTCGCGCTGATCCCGCTCATCGTTTCGGCCGTCGCGACGCGCTCCACGCTCGCGGCGGTGGCGGTCGCGAGCGTCGTCGCGCTGCTGGCGTTCGATCTGCCGTATCGCTTCGGCCTGCCTCTGTCGGTGTTCGCGGCGCTCGTCGCGGGCACGCTCGCCGATGTGATCGCGGAGCGCGCGCGGCCGCAGCGCGCCGCACCGGACACAATGACCGAGCCCGGCGCGAAGCCCGAGTCCGACGCCACGAGGACCACCCGATGAGCGCGCTGCACGTCTGGCTGGCACTCCTCGGCATGGGGCTCGTCACGGCGGTGACGCGCGCGCTGTTTCTGATCGGCGGCGAGCGCATGGTGCTGCCGCCGCGGGTGCAGCGCGTGCTGCGCTACGCGCCGGCGGCGGCGCTCGCGGCCGTCGTCGTGCCCGATCTGCTGCAAACGCCGGCGGGCCTGTCGCTCGCGCTGTCGAATCACGCGCTGTGGGCGTCGGCGGCGGGGCTCGCGTACTACCTGTGGCGCCGCGGCATGATGGGCACGATCGCCGTCGGCATGATCGTCTTCACGTTGCTGCGGCTCGCGGCGTGAGCGAAACGCGCGCGCCGGCAAAAGCGCGCCAAATACGCGTCATCATCGATTGCCCGCTAAAAGCGCGAGGGGCGATCGGTTAAAATGACGGTCTTTCCTGGCAGTGAGGGGTCGAAAGTGTGTCCGGCAGTCACCGCGCTACGGTTTTTCAACCCGCCGTCTCCGGTCGCGCTCATGCTTGCGCCCGTGGCCGAACCGGCGCCTTCGGCTGCGCTGTCGCGTCGGCGCGCCGCTGCCGCGTGCGGCGCGCAGCACCGGAATGCTCTGCCCGAACCCTTTCTCCCGCTTGCGCGCCGCGCGTTCTTCACGGCGCGGCCTTCGCCTCCAGCCTGATCCGCGCCTGGTGCCGTCCTGCCCGACGGCCGCCAGGCGCGGCGACTCCACGAACCGGCCGGCCCCCACCGGTCATCTCGCCCGAACCGCTTCTCTACCTACGTTGACTCCCATGACGAAAGTACTGCGTTTCACCGATCTGATCGCCGAAGGCAAAGTCTCCGGCAAGCGTGTGTTCATCCGCGCGGATCTCAACGTGCCGCAAGACGATGCCGGCAACATCACCGAAGATACGCGCGTGCGCGCATCGGTCCCGGCGATTCGGGCGGCGCTCGACGCGGGCGCGGCCGTGATGGTCACGTCCCATCTGGGCCGTCCGACCGAAGGCCAGTTCAAGCCGGAAGACTCGCTCGCGCCGGTCGCGAAACGTCTGTCGGAACTGCTCGGGCGCGACGTGCCGCTGGTCGCCGACTGGGTCGACGGCGTGAACGTGCAGCCGGGCAACGTCGTGCTGCTCGAAAACTGCCGCTGCAACAAGGGCGAAAAGAAGAACGACGACGGCCTCGCGCAGAAGCTCGCGAAGCTCTGCGACGTCTACGTCAACGACGCGTTCGGCACCGCGCACCGCGCCGAAGCCACGACGCACGGCATCGCGAAGTACGCGCCGGTCGCGTGCGCCGGCCCGCTGCTGGCCGCCGAACTCGACGCGCTCGGCAAGGCGCTCGGCAACCCGAAGCGGCCGCTCGTCGCGATCGTCGCGGGCTCGAAGGTGTCGACCAAGCTCACCATTCTCAAGTCGCTGGCCGAGAAGGTCGATCAGCTGATCGTCGGTGGCGGCATCGCGAATACGTTCATGCTGGCGTCCGGTCTCAAGATCGGCAAGTCGCTCGCGGAAGCCGATCTCGTCGGCGAGGCCAAGGAAATCATCGAGCAGGCACGCACGCGCGGCGCATCGGTGCCGATTCCGAGCGATGTCGTCACGGCGAAGGAATTCGCCCCGACCGCGAAGGCGGAAATCAAGCCCGTCGCGGATGTGGCGGACGACGACCTGATCCTCGACATCGGCCCGGACACGGCAAAGGCGCTCGCCGCGCAACTCGAAACGGCCGGCACGATCGTGTGGAACGGCCCGGTCGGCGTGTTCGAGTTCGACCAGTTCGGCAACGGCACGAAGACGCTCGCGCAGGCGATCGCCAGTTCGTCGGCGTTCTCGATCGCGGGCGGCGGCGACACGCTCGCGGCCATCGCGAAGTACAACATCGCCGACAAGGTGAGCTACATCTCCACCGGCGGCGGCGCGTTCCTCGAATTCCTGGAGGGCAAGACGCTGCCGGCGGTCGAAGTGCTCGAATCGCGCGCCGGAGCCTGAGGCGTTGGCGGCCCGAGACAATCCGGCGAAGGCAGCAAAGAAGGGCGCGCAAGCAGCCGGCAGCGCGCAGAACGATGTGACGCAAGACGCGATCGATGCCGCCGCCGAGGCGGCATTGGTGATCGCGGCGGCGGCACAACCGGATCAGGCAGCACCCGAGGGCGAAGCGGCACTTCCGCACACGCCTCCGGTCATCATCGGCGGCGTGCCCGCCCATGCCCTGAAAGACATCGACAAAGCGACGCCGGCACGAACCGGCGCGCGCGCGCAGGCGGTGAGCAACACCTCATCGCAAGCGCAACGTGCTCGCAGCGTTGTTACGGGCGATCCTACTGAGACGAGGAATTCCATGCATCGCGCTACAAAGATTGTTGCCACCATCGGCCCGGCTTCCACGAGCCCCGACATCCTGCTGCAAATGTTGCAGGCGGGCCTCGACGTCGTACGCTTCAACTTCTCGCACGGCACCGCCGACGACCACCGCCAGCGCGCCGAAATCGTCCGCGAGGCGGCGCGCCAGGTCGGCCGCGAAGTCGCGATCATGGCGGACCTGCAAGGCCCGAAGATCCGCGTCGGCAAGTTCGAGAACAACAAGACGATGCTCGTCGCGGGCAACCCGTTCATCCTCGACGCCAACTGCCCGCTCGGCAACAACGAACGCTGCGGCCTCGATTACAAGGATCTGCCGCGCGACCTGCGCGCGGGCGACGTGCTGCTGCTCAACGACGGCCTGATCGTGCTGGACGTCACGCGCGTGATCGGCGAGGAAATCCACACCATCGTGAAGGTCGGCGGCGAGCTGTCCAATAACAAGGGCATCAACCGCCAGGGCGGCGGCCTGACTGCGCCCGCGCTGACCGAGAAGGACATGGAGGACATCAAGACGGCGATGTCGCTCGGCGCGGACTTCGTCGCGGTGTCGTTCCCGAAGAACGCGACCGACATGGAAATGGCGCGGCAACTGGCGAACATCGCGGGCGCGCCGTACGGCATCAAGCCGAAGATGATCGCGAAGATCGAGCGCGCCGAAGCCATTCCGGCGCTGCAGGGCATTCTCGACGCATCCGACGGCATCATGGTCGCGCGCGGCGATCTCGCGGTGGAAGTGGGCAACGCGGCGGTGCCGGCGCTGCAAAAGCGCATGATCCGCATGGCGCGCGAGTCGAACAAGCTCGTGATCACCGCCACGCAGATGATGGAATCGATGATCCACGCGCCCGTGCCGACGCGCGCGGAAGTGTCGGACGTAGCGAACGCCGTGCTCGACGGCACCGACGCCGTGATGCTTTCCGCCGAAACCGCCGCGGGCAAGTATCCGGTGACGACCATCGAGACGATGGCCGCCATCTGCGTCGAGGCCGAGAAGTCGGAAGAGTCGCAGCTCGACCGCGATTTTCTGGACCGCACGTTCACGCGCATCGACCAGTCCATCGCGATGGGCGCGCTTTTCACCGCGTTCCATCTCGGAGCGAAAGCCGTGGTCGCGCTGACGGAATCCGGCTCGACGGCCCTGTGGATGTCGCGTCACTGGACCCACGTGCCGATCTTCGCGCTGACGCCGCGCGTGTCGAGCGAGCGCACGATGTCGCTGTACCGCAACGTGACGCCGCTGCACGTCGACACCAACATGGACCGCGACGCCGCGCTGAATCAGGCGCTCGAAGTGGTCGTGTCGAAGGGCTATGCGGCGCGCGGCGACATGGTCGTGCTGACCGTCGGCGAGCCGATGGGTCAGGCGGGCGGCACCAACACGCTGAAGATCGTGCGTGTCGGCGACCATATCTGACCGTCGTCAGCAATAACGAGAAAGATGCGCGGTCAAGGACCGCGCGGTTTGTCGCATTTCGCGAGCGCTCGCCGTGCCGGCAACGGCGAGCGCCGCAACGAGCGCGCAAGACGACGCGGTGTTTCCGCGTCAGTCCATGCAACGATTAAGCCGAAAACCGCCCCAGAGCGGAATCGAGCGCGCTGCAGCTTTCGTTTCACATCACGGAGTTTCACCACAATGCCTCTCGTATCAATGCGTCAACTGCTGGACCACGCAGCCGTGCACGGTTATGCGCTCCCGGCATTCAACGTCAACAATCTGGAGCAAGTGCAGGCGATCATGTCGGCGGCGGACGAAGTGAACGCGCCCGTCATCATGCAGGCGTCCGCCGGCGCGCGTAAGTACGCGGGCGAAGCGTTCCTGCGTCATCTGATCGAAGCGGCCGTCGAGTCGTATCCGCATATTCCGGTCGTGATGCATCAGGATCACGGCCAGTCGCCGGCGGTGTGCATGGCCGCGATCCGCTCCGGCTTCACCAGCGTGATGATGGACGGCTCGCTCGAAGCCGACGGCAAGAGCGTCGCGTCCTACGAGTACAACGTCGCCGTGTCGAAGCAGGTCGTCGAGTTCTCGCACGCGATCGGCGTGACCGTGGAAGCCGAACTGGGCGTGCTCGGCTCGCTCGAAACCATGAAGGGCGACAAGGAAGACGGCCACGGCGCCGAAGGCACGATGACGCGCGAGCAGCTTCTGACCGACGTCGAGCAGGCCGCCGACTTCGTCAGGCAGACGCAGTGCGATGCGCTCGCCATCGCCATCGGCACGTCGCACGGCGCGTACAAGTTCTCGAAGAAGCCCACGGGCGATATCCTCGCGATCGACCGCATCCGCGAAATCCATCAGCGCATTCCGAATACGCATCTCGTGATGCACGGTTCGTCGTCGGTGCCGCAGGAATTGCTGGCCGAAATCCGCGAATTCGGCGGCGACATGAAGGAAACCTACGGCGTGCCGGTTGAAGAGATTCAGGAAGGCATCCGGCACGGCGTGCGCAAGGTGAACATCGACACCGACCTGCGTCTGGCGATCACCGGCGCGATCCGCCGCTATCTGTTCGAAAATCCGTCGAAGTTCGACCCGCGCGACTATCTGAAGCCCGCGCGCGAGGCGGCGAAGGAAATCTGCCGTCAGCGCTACATGCAGTTCGGCTGCGAAGGCATGGCGGGCAAGATCAAGCCGGTTTCGCTCGACAAGATCGCCGCGAAGTACAAGTCCGGCGAACTCGCGCAGATCGTGAAATAAAGCGCGGTCGATTTGTAAAGTAAAATCAACGGGTTCCGGCGACGGGACCCGTTCGCTTTGTTCGCCGCTCCGGCATTCCGGGCGCGGCCACTCATCCTTTCCAGCACCTCTTCGGTACATGACGATGTCCACGCTATACGAATCCACGATCAAATCGCTGCCGCTGCTCGGCCGCGGCAAGGTCCGCGACAACTACGCAGTCGGTCAGGACAAGCTCCTGATCGTGACGACCGACCGCCTTTCCGCATTCGATGTCGTCATGGGCGAGCCGATTCCGAACAAGGGCCGCGTGCTCAACACCATGGCCGATTTCTGGTTCGAGAAGCTCGGCCACATCGTGCCGAATCACAATACGGGCATCGATGCGGCGTCGGTCGTGGCGCCCGACGAAGTCGAGCAGGTGAAGGGCCGCGCGGTCGTCGTCAAGCGCCTGGAGCCGATTCTCGTCGAGGCGGTCGTGCGCGGTTATCTGGCCGGCAGCGGCTGGAAGGACTATCAGGCGACCGGTTCCGTGTGCGGCGTCGAGTTGCCGCCGGGTCTGCAGAACGCGCAGAAGCTGCCCGAGCCGATCTTCACGCCGGCGGCGAAGGCCGAAATGGGCCATCACGACGAAAACATCACCTACGATGAGATGGAGCGCCGCATCGGCACGGAGCTGTCGGCGACCATCAAGCGCATTTCCATTCAGCTGTACAAGGAAGCGGCCGAGTACGCGGCGACGCGCGGCATCATCATCGCGGACACGAAGTTCGAATTCGGTCTCGACAACAAGGGCGATCTGTATCTGATGGACGAAGTGCTGACCGCCGATTCGTCGCGCTTCTGGCCTGCCGACGGCTATCAGGTCGGCACGAATCCGCCGTCGTTCGACAAGCAGTTCGTGCGCGACTGGCTCGAAACGCAGCCGTGGAAGAAGGAGCCGCCCGCGCCGAAACTGCCGGACGACGTGATCGCGAAGACGTCGGAGAAATATCAGGAAGCGCTGCAACGTCTCACGGGCAAGACGCTTTCGTAATCGTCGGATCAGGCGCCGCCCGTTCGGCGGCGCGCGCAATTCAAGGGAAAAGGAATGAGCGAAGTACAGACTGGCGCGCACACGCATGACGCGCCGCTCGTCGGCGTGTTGATGGGCTCCAGCTCCGACTGGGACGTGATGAAGCACGCGGTCGCGCTGCTTCAGGAATTCGGCGTGCCTTACGAGGCGAAGGTCGTTTCGGCGCATCGCATGCCCGACGAAATGTTCGCCTACGCCGAGAACGCGCGTGCGCGCGGCGTGCGCGCGATCATCGCGGGTGCGGGCGGCGCGGCGCATCTGCCGGGCATGCTCGCCGCGAAAACCACGCTGCCGGTGCTCGGCGTGCCGGTGGCGAGCAAATATCTGAAGGGCGTCGATTCGCTGCATTCGATCGTGCAGATGCCCAAGGGCGTGCCGGTCGCGACCTTCGCCATCGGCGAGGCGGGCGCGGCGAACGCGGCGTTGTTCGCCGTATCGATTCTGAGCGGCACCGATGCACGCTACGCCGAAGCGCTGGCCGCCTTCCGCGTCAAACAGAATCAGGCCGCGCGCGACATGGCGCTGCCGCCGCTCTGAATCCGAAGCGAGAGAGTCCGGCATTCCCACTTCGTCGTCCGTTCGTCTCGTCCGTTTCGTTAGCAACGCCTGAAAACAGCCCGTTTCGCCCATTGTCCGCGACTCCGCCCCCACGATGAACCCACAAAACTCCCCGATCTCTCCCATCCTGCCGGGCGCCTGGCTCGGCATGGTCGGCGGCGGCCAGCTCGGCCGCATGTTCTGCTTCGCCGCGCAGTCGATGGGCTATCGCGTCGCCGTTCTCGATCCGGATGAGACGAGCCCGGCGGGCGCCGTCGCCGATCGCCACATCCGCGCGCCCTACGACGATCGCGCCGCGCTCACCGAACTCGGCCGGCTGTGCGCGGCGGTGTCGACGGAATTCGAGAACGTGCCGTCCGCGAGTCTCGAATTCCTCGCGTCGTGCACCTTCGTGAGCCCGGCGGCGAGTTGCGTCGCGATTGCGCAGGACCGCGTCGCGGAGAAGCGCTTCATCGCGGAATCGGGCGTGCCGGTGGCGCCGCATGTCGTGATCGAATCGCCGCAGGCGCTCGCGGCGCTGCCCGACGAGAAAATCGCTGCCGTGCTGCCCGGCATTCTGAAGACCGCGCGCCTCGGCTACGACGGCAAGGGGCAGGTGAGCGTGCGCAACGTGCAGGAAGTGCGCACGGCGTATGCGTCGCTGTCGGGCGTGCCGTGCGTGCTGGAAAAGCGCATGCCGCTCAAGTACGAAGTGTCCGTGCTGATCGCGCGCGGCAGCGACGGCAAATCGGCCGTGTTCCCGCTCGCGCAGAACGTGCACGTGAACGGCATTCTCGCGAAGACGGTCGTGCCCGCGCCCGACGCGTCCGCTTCGCTCGTCGCGCTGGCGCAGGACGCGGCGTTGACCATCGCCGCGAAGCTGGGCTATGTGGGCGTGCTGTGCGTCGAGTTCTTCGTGCTGGAGGACGGCTCGCTGATCGCGAACGAGATGGCGCCGCGTCCGCACAATTCCGGCCACTACACGGTCGATGCCTGCGCGACGAGCCAGTTCGAGCAGCAAGTGCGCGCGATGACCGGCATGCCGCTCGGCGACACGCGCCAGCATTCGCCGGCCGCGATGCTGAACCTGCTCGGCGACATCTGGTTCGACGGCACGGACAACGACAGGGCGCGCTCGCCCGCGTGGGCGGAAGTCGCCGCGATGCCGGCGGCGCGGCTGCATCTGTACGGCAAGGAAGACGCGCGCCGCGGCCGCAAGATGGGCCACATCAACTTCACCGCGGCGACGCTCGAACAGGCGCGCACGGCGGCGCGCGACTGCGCGCGCATGCTGCACATTCTGCTCGATTGAGATTTTTTGGCACTTTTGGCAACTTGGGCAGCAAGCAGGCAATGACCATCCATTTTCCGAGCGACGCGCAGATCGGTGAAGCCGCGGCTTTGCTCGATGCGGGCGAACTCGTCGCGTTTCCGACCGAAACGGTCTACGGGCTCGGCGGCGACGCCGAAAACCCCGACGCCATCGCGCGCATCTATGCCGCCAAGGGCCGGCCGGCGAATCATCCGGTGATCGTGCATCTCGCGCCCGAGGCCGATCCGGGATACTGGGTGCGCGCGCTGCCCGCCGATGCGCAAAAGCTCATCGATGCCTTCTGGCCCGGGCCTTTGACGCTGATCCTCAAGCGCGCGGCGCACATTCCGGCGGCGGTGAGCGGCGGGCAGGATTCGGTGGGCATTCGCTGTCCGTCGCATCCGGTCGCTCAGAAGTTGCTGTCGGCGTTTCACGAGCGGCGTCTCGGCACGGGCAAGCAGGGCGGCGTGGCGGGCCCGTCGGCGAATCGCTTCGGGCACGTGAGCCCGACGACGGCGCAACACGTGCGCGACGAGTTCGGCAGCGCCGTGCACGTGCTCGACGGCGGCGCGGCGGATGTCGGCATCGAATCGACGATCCTGGATTTGTCGCGCGGATTTCCGGCGCTGTTGCGGCCGGGGCATGTCGGTCCGCAGCAGATCGCGGATGTGATCGGCGTCGCGCCGCGTCTGCCCGACGGCTCGGATGCGACGGCGCCGCGCGCATCGGGGACGCTGAAGGCGCATTACGCGCCGCGCACGCCGCTCGCGTTGCTGCCGTTCGCGACGATCGCGCCGTTGATCGCGGCGCAGGACCGCGCGAGCGGGAAGAAAATCGCGCTGGTTGCGCGGGCGTCGAGCGCGGGCGAGTGGGCGCATGCGGCGAACGTGCACTTCGTCGCCGCGCCGGAGGATCCGCAGAGCTATGCGCGCGATCTCTATGGCTTGCTGCGCGCGCTGGATCGGGCGAACGTCGAGCGGATCCTGATCGAAAAGCTGCCGGAGTCAGTCGAGTGGATTGCGGTGAATGACCGATTGGGGCGCGCGGCGGCGGCGTTCGAACAGGAGGAGTGAGGGAAGGTCGGGTTGCAAAAGGTTGCAAAAGGTTGCTTTTTGGTTGCAAAACAAATCACCTATGCAACCCGGAGACCCGACATGGCCGTAGCACTCAAACTCTCCGACGAACTCGTCGAAATCGCGAAACCGCACGCGGCGGCAATGCATCGCTCCGTGCCCAAGCAGATCGAGCATTGGGCACGGCTTGGAAAGGCCGTCGAAGAAAACCCGGAACTTCCCGTTCAGTTCATCAAGGACACGCTTCTCGCCGTTGAGGACGCCAAAGCGGGTCAGGTTTCGGACTATCAGTTTCGGACTATCAGTTTGCTTCGTGATGTCGATGAAAGTCGTCGCTACACCGACCTGCGAGCGAGCGGCCAGGAAACTGCATGCGCGCGACAGAAAGATGCTTGATGAAGCAGTGCGTGAGATTCTCGCAGCGCCTGAAGCGGGCGTCGCAAGGGAGGGGGATCTCTCGGGTGTCTTCGTTCACAAGTTCGAGCTGAACAGGCAGGAAGCCTTGCTCTCGTACCAGTTCTCGGCGTCGACCGTCGTGCTTTTGAGCATCGGCTCGCACGAGAACTGCTACCGCGATCTGAAGCGTTGATGAGCACCGCCCGGTTGATGCGTAGCCGGGCGGTTTCTCTCGTCAAACCGTTAGTCGATCCTTACTTCCCCAACCCCGACTTCGCGATCGTCTGCTCTGCCGTCTGCGCGTAGAGCGCATGCAGATGCGTCGTCGGATGCACGGTATCGGCATACATGTAGGTCTGATCCGCGCCCGCCACCGTCAGCGTCTCCGGCGAGCAGAACAGCGACGTGGCGAACGCCTGCGGATTCGGCTCGCCGAACTTCTGCGCCGCCGCCGCCATCGCCTGCAGGTTGCACGCCGTGCCGGTGTTCGACACCGTGAAGCCGAATTGCGCAGCGTTCGCGGTGATGTTCGCGAGCGGCGGCACGATGTCCAGATAAATCACCTTCGACATCAGCCCCGTTTTCGTGAGCGCTGCCGCCAGCGCCTGATTGAACCCGAGCGACGCCTGCGAGAGCAAGGCGCGCGACGTCGCGTTGCTCATCGTGCCCTGCGGCGTCGTGCCGATATCCGGCACATTCGACACGAGCACATGCGTCGCGCCGCTCTGCACGATCTTGCCGATCACGCCTGCGAGGTCGAGCGCCGCCTGTCCGATTGCCGCAGTCGCCGCAGCCGGCGTCATCTGGCCGGCCTGAACGGCTTGCAGATTGAAAAGGATATCGTTCGCGCCGCCGTTGACGATCACCAGTTGCCCCGCATTGAAGCTGCCGTGCGCCGCGAGATAGTTGGTCAATTGCTGCGCCACCGGCACGGTGAGCGCGCCGGTGAAATTGCTCGGGTCCGTCGTCGCATGCCCGATACCGATCGGATTCGTCACGCGCGAGCCGCCCTGCGCGTAGCCGAAGCCCGGTTGCAACGCGGGTGCGGTGCCGAAGCCGCCGGTCATCGCGGGCGTGAGCGTGTCGCCGTAATACTGCGCGACGTTCTGCGTCCACACCTGTCCCGGGTTCGTCGTGAACCGGCCACCGCCGAAGTTCGCCGCCGCGACCGGCGCATACGTGCCGACATCCGACAGGCTGTCGCCGAAGGACACCACCTGCAGCTTGACGCCGCCCGCGGGCGTGGAATTGTTGTTGTCGTCACCGCCGCCGCCGCAGGCCGCGAGCAGGGCGAATGCGGCGCTGGCCGTGGCGACCTGAGCCAGGCGCACCAGGGCGGCGCGCGTCGAGCGTTGCTTCATATGGACCTCGTCTCCGTTCTTCGATGTTTTCTAATTCGATCGCGGCGTTCGACCTGTTCCCGATCTTCACGCCGCGCAATCGCGAGTTTAAGCGATCCGGAACACTCGCCCGGCTACATGACAACCCGTACCCGGCCGAGCGCCGTGCCCGACAGCGTACACGGCGCGCCCGCCTTTCCGGAGGCGACTTCGTAGAAGAAATCTTCGGTCGGATCGGCTTGCCGTGCCCGCGCGCGGCATGTCCAGCGGATGTTCAGCGAGGCTTCAATCCGCGACGCCCGGCTTGCGCGCGCCCTCGTAGACCCATTCGAGCAGCGCGTCGTGCGCGGCGCGTGCGGCCTCGGCGCGCGGATCGTTGATGAAGCTCACGACCACGTAGCTCTCGCCGTTCGCCGCGCCGACATAGCCCGCGATCGCGCGCACGTCGCGCAACGTGCCGGTCTTGATGTGCGCGTTGCCGAGCGCGCCCGCGTTGGTCAGCCGGTTGCGCATGGTGCCGTCGACGCCCGCGATCGGCAGCGATTCCACGAACACCTGCGCGACCGGACTCGCGTTCGCCGCTTCGAGCAGATCGGCGAGCGACAGCGCGCTGATGGTTTCGTCGCGCGACAGGCCCGAGCCGTTGTCGAGCGAGAGGCCGCTCATCGGCAGGGCGCTGCGGCGCAGGAACGCCTGGATTGCCTGCGCGGATTTCGCGGTCGTCGCGGGCGGCTTCAACTGCGCCGCGCCGATGGTGAGGAACAGGTTACGCGCCATCACGTTGTTGCTGAACTTGTTGATGTCGCGAACGATGTCGGAAAGCACCGGACTACGATGCGTGCCGACGAGCCGCGCGCCCGACGGGGTCGGGCCTTCGCGCGTCGTGCCTTCGAAGGTGCCGCCCGCCTGCTTCCACAGCGCGAGGAAGCCGCCCGCGAAGAAGGTCGAATGATCGAGCGCGGCGACGTTGATCGTGCGCGAGCCGCAACGCAGCGGATAGTCGCCGATGAACGACGCCTGCACGAAGCCGCTCTGTGTCTGCGCCACGCTCGGCGACGCCGCCGACAGCGAGCCCACGCACGCGCCGCGCGTCACGCGCAGTTCGTTGTCGATCTGCAGTTGCGCGAGCTGCGGCAACACGTCGATGGCGACCTGCCCGTCCGGGCTCGGCGTCAGCGTGAACGACAGCGACTTGAACGCGTAGAGCAGCGGATCCGGCCCGACGTTATAAGGCGCGGCGTCGTCGTTGTCGAAGGCGGGAAGATCGCGTGTGGAGACGTCGAAATAGCGCTTGTCGAGCACGAGCGCGCCGTCGATGCCCGTGATGCCGTTCTTGCGGATCTGCTCGACGAGATCGATCAGCTCTTCCGGCACGAGCTTCGGGTCGCCCGTGCCCTGAATGTACAGATTGCCGTGCAGCACGCCTTGCGGGTCGACCTGGCCGTCGGCGTACGCGGTCGTCTTCCAGCGATAGTCCGGGCCGAGGATCGAGAGGCCCGCGAACGTGGTGACGAGCTTCATCGTCGAGGCGGGCAGCATCGGCTCGTTTGCGTTGATGGAAACGAGCGGCACGGGACCGCCGACGCGCTGCACGACGACGCTCATCGACGAAAGCGGCACGTGCGCGCGCGCGAGCGCCGCCATCACCGATGCAGGTAACGGCCCGGCAGGCACGCTTGCTTTCGCGGCGCACTCGGGCCGCGTGTTCTTCGCCGCGTGCTTGTTCTTGGCGCCGCCTCTGGCAGCGCGTTCCGGCGACTGCGCCTGCGATTCGGACTTGGTGCCGCCGCGCGCCTCCGAGTCGGGCGCATGGCCGAGCGCGGCGCATGCGAGGAGCGCACAGAGCGTGAATGAGGAGAAACGGCGGGACACGGAGCGAAAGGCGAGCGGCATGGGCAAACGGCTTGGCGGGCGGGAAGCGGCTATTGTAGACAAGCTGGCTTGCGGAAATCGTACGAATGGAAAATGCACGGTGCGGCGCGCGCGGTTAAGACCAGCTTAAGCCTGTGGCGAAGCCGCGCGGCTACAATGAGCCGCAACCCGTCGCAGCCCGAAGGCCGCGCCGTTGACCACGAATTGACCACGAACAGATATGTGCCATGCGAATCCTGCTTGTCGAAGATGACCGGATGATCGCCGAAGGCGTGCGCCGTGCGCTGCGCGCGGACGGCTTCGCAGTCGACTGGGTGCAGGACGGCGAAGCCGCGCTCACGGCCGTCGCGGGCGAGTCCTACGATCTGATGCTGCTCGATCTCGGCCTGCCCAAACGCGACGGCCTCGACGTGCTGAAGACGCTGCGCGCGCGCGGCAACGCGCTGCCGGTGCTGATCGTCACGGCGCGCGACGCCATCGCGGATCGCGTGAAAGGGCTCGATGCCGGCGGCGACGATTACCTCGTCAAGCCATTCGATCTCGACGAACTGGGCGCGCGCATGCGTGCGCTGATCCGCCGTCACGCGGGGCGCGGCGAATCGCTCGTGCGGCACGGCGAACTGACGCTCGATCCGGTCGGCCATCAGGTGACGCTCGCGGGCGCGCCCGTGTCGCTGTCGGCGCGCGAGTTCGCGTTGCTCGAAGCGCTGATGGCGCGGCCCGGCGCGGTACTGTCGAAAAGCCAGCTCGAAGAGAAGATCTACGGCTGGGGCGAGGAGATCGGCAGCAATACCGTCGAGGTGTACATCCATTCGCTGCGCAAGAAGCTCGGCGCCGATCTCATCCGCAACGTGCGTGGCCTGGGCTACATGGTCGCGAAGGACGCCTGATGCGGTCGATCCGCCGGCAATTGCTGATCTGGCTGCTCGCGCTCGTGATCGTCGGCGTGGGATTTGCCGGATGGCTCATTTATCGGCAGGCGCTCGCCGAAGCCAACGAACTCTTCGATTATCAATTGCAGCAGATCGCGGCCGCGCTGCCGTCGGAGCCGTTTTCGTCGGTGCTGACTTCACGCAGCGAAAGCGACGAAGGCGTCGTCATCCAGATCTGGAATCGCAACGGCGTGCTGATGTATTACTCGCATCCGCGCGTGCCGCTCGCGCCGCATGCGGAACTCGGCTTTTCCACCGAAACGACGCCGCGCGGCGAATGGCGCGTGTATAGCGCGATCGTCGGCGATAACGTCGTGCAGCTCGCGCAGCCGCTGTCGATCCGCAATCGCGTCGCGGCGGGCGTTGCGTGGCGCACGCTGTGGCCGCTCGTGCTGCTCCTGCCGCTGCTCGGGCTCGCGATCTGGGTGATCGTGGGACGCGGCCTCGCGCCCTTGCAGCGCGTGACGCGCGCGCTCGACACGCGTCATCCCGAAGCGCTCGATCCGCTCTCCGATCAACGTTTGCCGCAGGAAATCCAGCCGGTCGTGCGGGCGTTGAACGCGCTGTTGTCGCGGCTGTCGGCGGCGCGCGATACGCAAAAGGCCTTTGTCGCCGATGCCGCGCACGAATTGCGCACGCCGCTCGCCGCGGTGCAGATTCAGGCGCAGCTCGTCGCGCGCGCGCACGACGACGACACGCGCCGCGATGCGCTCAAGGATCTTCACGAAGGCATCGCGCGCGCGACGCGGCTTGCGGAACAACTGCTCGCGCTCGCGCGATCGGAGCCGGACGGCAAGGCCGTCGAAACGCAGGTCGATCTGAGCGGACTGCTGGAAAGCTGCGTGCGCGGCCATGTGCTCGTGGCGCAGCAACGCGGCGTCGATCTCGGCATCGAGGCGTGCGAGCCCGCAACCGTCAAGGGCGATCCGGATTCGCTGCGCGTGATGTTCAACAATCTGATCGACAACGCGACGAAGTACACGCCGCGAGGCGGCCGCGTCGATGTTACGGTGAACGTGGAAGATGGCCGACCGCGCGTCGGCATCTCCGATTCCGGTCCGGGCATTCCGCAAGAAGAACGAGAAAGAGTGTTCGACCGGTTCTACCGCGTGGGTGAACGCGCGGACCGCACGCGCACCGACATCGCGGGCACGGGTCTCGGGCTCGCGATCGTGCGGCGTATCGCGGAACAGCACGGAGCGGTCGTGACGCTCGGTGAATCTCAGGCTGGTGGCCTGAAGGCCTCGGTTCGATTCTGATTCGCGTGCCGCCGCGGCCGCACGAATGACCCCATTCCTCCTTCCAGACCGGACGGCACTCCGCCGCTAATCCGGTCGCGCCGTTGCGTCCGGGGCATTCCCCGCGCACCTTCGTCGCCATTCCATTACGAGCCCGGCGCGGTTTCCGCACGCGCGCATCGCGCAAGGCTGGCCGACAGCGCTTGCGCGCCTCGCCATCGAGACGCGCCGCGGATCGAATTGCAAAACAAAAATACCAATTGCATACCAAAATGGGACCAATCTGATTTGAGCCTTGTCAATATTTTTTTATTCTTCGCTGTGTAGACACGCAATTGATTTGTTAAAGGCAGCGATTTAAGCGCCTGTCGATCGAACGAGTGTTTCCGCGGGCGAACGAGGTTTCTTCTCCTCCCTTTTGCCCCAGTCCGGTTCGGTCCGCCGCGTTCCGGATTGCCGCACCGTCCGGCATGACCATTTTCATCACTTACACTTCATGAATAAGACTTTTCGTATCGTCTGGAATGTTGCTGCTGGCCGTTTTGTGGTCGCTTCGGAATTGGCCAAAGGCCGCACGAAGGGTGCCTCAAAAAAGAGCGTCTTGGTGACGGCCGCGCTGTTTGCCGGCGTGATGGCTTCGGAAAGCGCTTTTGCATTGACTCCTGCCGGCACGGCGCCCCTTATTGTCAATGACACCGCGTTTGGTTCGCCCGACAGTGGCAACTGCAACGGCATCTCGGGTGACGCTACGAACGGTAACGGCTACCTGTATCTCGCCTGCTCGAATTCAATGTTCAACGGCTATAACAACGCTGCGCAAACGGCAAGCGTGGTCGTTGCTAATAACGCGTTGTCGGTTGGCGGGTATCAGTTCATCAACGGCAAGGACACCAACGGCAATGCATTGACCATCACCGCCAGCGGCGCCAATGTTCTGATGAACAATGGCAAGGTCACCGGTCTGGCCAACGGCACGGCGGGTAGCGATTCGGTGAACGTCTCGCAGCTCACTCCGCTGGTCACTGCCCTGGGCGGCGGTGCGGCGATCAACGGCACCACGGGCGCCGTCACCGGCCCGAGTTACGCACTGACCAATGCCAACAGCATCGCCGGTACCTCGGGTGCGGCCACGAATGTGGGCAGCGGGTTCAACACGGTCGACGCCGCGCTGGGCAAGCTCAACACCAGCATCACCAACATCAACAATGGCGCCGGCATCAAGTATTTCCGCACCAATTCGACGCTGGACGATTCGTCGGCCAGCGGCGTGAACGCGACGGCGATTGGCCCTCTGGCCGTGGCTTCCAGCGATTCCTCCGTGGCCATTGGCAATAGCGCAACAGCAAGCAGTGGATCGGCTATCCAGACCGCTTCCGTGGCCCTGGGTGCGGGAGCCGTTGCGACCGCCACGTCCGGTCTCTCCGGCAATGGCTCGATTGCCATAGGCGCGAACGCCCAGGCGGTCCAGACGGCATCGGGCGGCGCCACGGGGAACGGCGGCAATATCGCGATTGGTGTGAACTCGAACGCAACCGGTAGCGGTGCCTGGGGCAACAACACCGCTATCGGCCTGAACGCGACCACGAGCGGCTACAACGGTGTTGCCGTGGGTTCCGGCGCACTCGCTAGCTACCAGGCGACGGCGATGGGCCTGTCGGCTTCGGCGACCGGCACCAACGCGCTCGCGACGGGTTACGCGGCCAAAGCGACGGGTAATAGCTCGACAGCACAGGGCTATGCGTCCAGCGCTGCGGGTACCGGCTCTGTCGCTGTCGGCAGTTCGTCGAACGCCGCAGCCAACTACGGTATCGCCATGGGTAACAATGCCCAGTCCAAGAACGCGGCGGATATGGCGCTCGGCGCTTCATCCATTGCCGACAACGGCGGTACCGTCAACTATGCGACGGCAGTGGGCACCAACTCCAACGCAACGGCTAGCAACGCCGTGGCTTTGGGCAACGCCGCCAAGAGTACGGCCGCCAACGGTATGGCGCTGGGTGCGCTTGCCAGCGTCTCCGCCGCCAATAGCGTGGCACTGGGTGCAGGCTCGACCACCACCGCCGATCTGACCCAAGCAGGTTACAACCCCGGTGCGGGCACATTGTCGGGGATTGCCTCGACCGCCAAGGGCGAAGTATCGCTGGGCTCGTCCGGCCAGGAACGTCGTCTGACCAACGTGGCTGCCGGCGCCAGCGCGACCGACGCGGTCAACGTCAGCCAGTTGCAGTCCGAAGACGCCAAGGTCAACAACGTAGGCTCCACGACGGCTTCGGCGCTGGGTGGCGGTGCGTCCTATGACAGCACGACCGGCGCCATCTCCGGGCCGAGCTTTGCGCTGGCGAACGCCAACAGCATTGCCGGTACCTCGGGTGCGGCGACCACGGTAGCCAGCGGCTTCAGCAAGGTCGACGCTGCACTGGGCGCGGTCAATACGCAAGTCGCGCAAAACACGGCCGACATCGCGGGCAATACCACGTCGATCAACAACCTCGATGGCCGCGTCACGCAAAACACGACCGATATCGCGGGCAACACCACGTCGATCAACAACCTTGATGGCCGCGTCACGCAAAACACGACCGACATCAGCAGCCTGAACACGGCCATTACCAACATCAATGGTCAGATGGGCGACGCGGTGATGTACGACTCGTCGGCGCACGACAAGGTGACGCTGGGTAACGCCGGTACGCCGGTGCAGTTGACCAACGTGAAGGACGGCACGCTGGCTGTCGGCAGCACGGATGCGGTGAACGGTTCGCAACTGTATGCGCTGGCAAGCTCGACGGCATCGGCCATGGGCGGCGGCTCGACGGTGAACAGCGACGGTTCGATCACGGCGCCGACGTATGAAGTTCACAACGCCGACGGTACGACCACGACGGTGAACAATGCAGGCGACGCGATTTCAAACCTAGATGGCCGCGTGACGAAGAACACGCCCGACATCACGGGCAACACGGCGTCGATCAACGACATCAACAACCAGATCAGCAACGGCTCGATCGGTCTGGTGCAGCAGGATGCGACGACGCGCAACATCACCGTGGCGAAGGGCACCGATGGTACGACGGTCGACTTCACCGGCACGGCTGGCGCACGCGTGCTGGACGGCGTGGCCGACGGCGCGGTGAACGACACGAGCAAGCAGGCGGTGAACGGCTCGCAACTGTATGCGGTGGCAAGCTCGACGGCATCGGCCATGGGCGGCGGCTCGACGGTGAACAGCGACGGTTCGATCACGGCGCCGACGTATGAAGTTCACAACGCCGACGGTACGACCACGACGGTGAACAA
>FCOH02000004.1 GCA_001544595.2 Caballeronia peredens
CTTTCTATATATAAAGGATTTCATTTTTTTGTCAATAGCAAAAGACGACTTGGATATCTTCTTTTGTTGAAAATAAAAAGCCCACCGAAGTGGGCTTGGTAGCGCTGTTGGTGCACAGTCAGAACAAGTTTTCAAAAATCGTCGCCGTCTGAATGCAGATCATCGAATTTTCCTGGGTGTCTGGCAGACGGGCAATAGGACCCGCTGGATGCCGTTGCGTCGGAAGAGTCTGGTTGCTCATGTCAATGTTGACTTGCTGCAAGTCCGTATAGAGAAAAGCCATCAATGCCAAAGCCGGTCCCTGATTCGGGTATTCCGAGAGGCGAGCTTGCTGGCCGGTCATGTCCACCATCCGTTTGACGGAAATGATGGCGTTCTTGAAATTCACCACGCTCCACACATCCCGATAGTCCTCAGGAAGTATTGCTTGAACTTGGTCCGGGTCGCTCAAGGCTGCGCTCAGGCGTCCGCTTTCTGCTCCCAACGAGAGCGTAGCGCTCATGTAGAGGCAACACGCTCGGCAGAAGTTCTGGATGATTTGCTCATCGCTCCAGTCGGGCTCCGGCTGCATGGAGAAGTTCATCAACGAACGCGGCATCTTCGCTCTGAAGTTGCGTGCCACCTCTTTCGGATCGCCGTCAGCAATCAAAGGGCTAATGAAGTTTTCAAAGGTGTAGGCGAAGAACGGCTTCGCTTGCGCCATGGTGAAGACTTCGCGCACATAAGGCTTGGAAGACTTCTCACACAACGCCAATGCGGTGCTCATCAAGCCCGCTTGACCCATCATTGCGGTTCTGTGCCAGTAACCTGTCAGGTTATGCAGGAACGCCACTTTGTATGCTTGGTCCAGACTCTCAAATTTCGGGTTGCCGTCTTTGTTCAGAGGTCCAGGTGCATAGGTGAACGCGCGGGTGATTTCGATGACTTGGCGGCAAAAATCAGTCATCACCTCAACGACATTCTTGGCTCGCTCCTCGTGCTGAGGATAAGACTCGTAGCCCGTCTTGAACTTGGGATAGTAGGGGGTGAAATCTGTGGTGATGGGGATGGGTGCCGCGTTAGCGTTCGCCTTGCGCATATGCTCGCGCAAGCCTGAGAGCAAGGCTGCTGACTCATCCTCAGGTTCATCTTCAGCTTCATCGTCAACATCGTTTTCGCTACTGATTCCGAGTTGCTCTTGGAGTTCAGAAAGCAGTGTGCGAGCTTGTTGCACGATTGCTTCGGGATTCTCTCGCCCCGTAATTTCTCTGACACGCTTTTCGACCAGGTCAAACACCTCATGCCCTAGATGTTCCTGGGTGTTGGCCGCGGCATAGTAGACGCCATAGTTATAGGCGATGATCTGATACTTGTTGGCGTCCGAAAGCCTAGACTGCACATGTGGAAGAACCCTCTTCTTGCCTCGGACTTCGGACGTGCAAATGGCGGCATCGGTGAACCAGTCAATCAAATCGTCTTGATTTGCATAGGCTGTGATGAAGGCTTTTGTGTCACCCACCAACGGCTTCAGGTAGCCTTGGTTGCCGATGATTCCTGCCAGCGCTTGAGGGTCGTTCGCAACGGTGTTGAACGCGCTGCGCATCTTGCCCATCACTGCTTCATCTTCCTTGACTTGGTCAATCGAAAGCTGGAAGGCTGCTGCCTCCATCATGTTCAGGAAGGTAGTCCGTGATACATCAGTAACCTCATCTTCATCGTCGTCGTCAAACTGACGAGATCTCTTCTCAATCAGTGCGAACGCCTCCTGAGCGAGACTCTCGGTGTGTTTTGCATCTGAGAAGGCGACTCCGTGGGTGTATGCGATCAACTCATACCTGTCAGCACAGATGAGTTTCTGTCTCATGTGCTCAATGGCGGCGCCTCGGATGGGCACTGCCGCTGCCGAAAAGAAGGCATCGTAGAGCCACTCAAAGTTGTCGCGTTGCGCGAACTCGGCCAGATAGGACTTCATATCTCCGATTACCGGTCGCAGGAAGACAAACTCCTTGGCAAGTTGTTGCAAGATCTCCGACGACTGACTGATTGCAACATACACTTCGCGAAGCCCATCTACCAGTGACTTGTTTTCCTTACTTCGCTCAATCTTGCGTTCAAATTCATAATCTTGCATGAGATGAAAGAGCGCGAGATCGTTGATCAAGCCCTCGGGGTCACCACTCAGGTCGTCAATGCGCGAACTGATTGCCTGCAACAATGCTTGCACGGCCTTATCTTTTAGCGACGCATCATCGGTTGTCCAGCAAGAAGCGACGCCGATGAAAAATGAAGTCAGTTGGCGGGTGTCTGCATCCTGAAGCTGCTCGGTCGCGAGCACCTTAGCGATGTCCGGAGCATAGTTCATCATTGCAAGCTGCATGGCATAGCCAAACCATTGCGAAGCGTCTGGGTAGTTCCTAAGGACTTCGAGGAATTCAGTCGTATCTCCCGCAAGTTCCTGAAGTCTGAAGTCGGCTTCGAAGATTGCCTCAAGAACCCGGCTGTCAGTCATCTTTTCAGCAAACGCTTCTTTGTTTACTTCAATCAGGCGCGGGTCGTCCTTGCTCTCGTTGAAAATCTGCCGAGCGCCTTTTTTGAGTTGGTCTGGCGGTGTCGCCTTCACGAGCTTTAGGATGTCGCTCGCATCTTCCATCTCGAAACCAGTCAGTTCTTTGAGCCTCCTCGTTGCTTCCTTGTTCTTGTCCTCGGGCATGCCGTCAAGAATTTCCCGGAACATGGCTTCCATTCCGTCCTTTTTCAGACTCATGGTCGTGCCATCTTTGCGGGCAAGCAGCAGATCGTCGTCTTCGTAAGGGTCGGGTTGTGGTGCCGACTCTCTGGACGCAGTCTCGTTAAGCTCATTCACTCGCTGGACTGCTAAGGACACCAGAGCGGGCAGGAACTCCTTGAGGTTGGCATCGCGCTGTTTGGATGCGCCGTAGTAGAGACCCAAGATGAACGCGACTACCTCATACTTTGTAGCATCCTTTATCCTTTCGGCAGCAACAACGAGAGGAGTTTCCCCCTGCTCGGACAACGTAGTGAGCACCATGGCCGTTCCGAACCAGGTGTGTCCGTCTTCGCACGAACGGGCCTGTGCGCAGAAGCTGTTGACGTCGCCAACGAGGGTTGCGAGAGGCGGAAGCTTTTTGCAAAGCTCGGCTACCGCTTGACCATTGCTGAGGATCTTGTCCAGCATCTCGCGGTTTTTGCTAACGAATTCCGGCGGTTCAAGGACGCGGTCAATCGCTCTGTGCATCAAAGCGGTCACTTCCGTTATGGTGACGGGCTTCTGGTCTTTCGCTTCAGCGTCCTCAGGTTCCGTCTTCACCTCTTCGACTGGAGGTTGAACGACTGTTGCGGCCGGCTGCTCTCTTGGAGGCTCCTTCTGCTCGCTTGCTTGAACCGTCTCATACTTGGCAAGACGTTCGCTCACGAGGTCAAGCTCACTGAAGAGATCTGCGGTGTCTTTGCCTTTTTTCTCCAGTGCTGTCTTCATGGAGTCAATGGCATCGCTTCGGATGTCCCGGTAAAAGCCGTGAAACGGTGCTTGAAGGTCGGTGGACAAGCCGTTGAAACTCTTGCTCACGAGGTCTGCATGAAGGCGGTAGCTGGGTTCGGATGCGGCGCCGCGTAGCCCGATGTCGCGCAAAATCGTGAGGAGCGACGAGACCGTCCTCGTCAGTTCTGCAATCGGCTCATTGCCGTGGAAGAGCGGGGCATAGTAGTTAGCGACGATGGGGTATTGCCGCTGCTTCTTGCCGATGAACTCCTGAATGGTCTCATTCGCCAGTTCATCCATCGGTGCTGCCTGGGACTTCTCCGACTGCGTGACGGAGCCCAACAAGCCGAACAAACCAAAAACGCCATGGGAGCTAGCCTCTCCCTTTTTCTTGCCCGATCCAAACAGACCCATTTTGCGACCCTATTTTTGTTGATTGGCGGTGACCCTCAGGACAACGAGTGTAGCCGTGAAGCTTCGTTCCGGCTATATCGGCACGCGGTGCAGTATCTTGAGATATCTGACCGCCCCAATCTTTTTCCCCAAGGTTGATAAATGGTAATTTCCTGTTAATGTGGATGTAAACGGGAGACTAAGATGCCAACAACAATTGACAAAAATAAAATATATAGATTAACTGATGGCGAGAATGAAGTATTCACTATCGGATATCTTTCAAATTCAGAAGATGTATCTAGCTTGGTCTGTCAAAGTGCTGCAAGGGCAATGGCTGAACTTGAGGCCAAGTCTGTCGATGCAGTCAGAGACTTGTTGAACGCGAGAGATGTCAGCTACACAAGTAAGCGTCCCGATCTTGATGCCGATGTTGATAGGGTCTTCGGACATGCGAAGCGCAACATCGCCAAGGCGACGACCATAGTAGTTGATCGCATTGAAGTCCGGGATGATGCGGTTGTCGTCCGCGATGCGAAGATGGGGATGGAGTCTTGGGCTGTGCCGTTTCACTATCCGGCACATGATGAGTCCATGCTGGAGCGCGACCGGAAGTGTCTGGCTTTTCTAGAGGGAAGGCGAAGCATTGAGGAAGCCGTTGAGCTTGCGAAGATTGACGACAAACTTCCGGTTCTATTCGCTAACCGTGACCTGACCGAAAAGCAACTCGCTACCCTGGCTGCGAACACGAGTGAGCAAAGCTGGAACTGGATACTGCAAAGAACGGAACGAAGGTTGACGGACCATAGAACCGCTTACGAGCTTCTGCGTGATGTGGCGGCCGGCTCCGATTTGACCGATCCAACGGACTTGCCTGTTCGGGTGGCTCAGTTCGTGGATTACTCCGTGCGAAGCGACCCGTCCTTCATCAAAAGTGTCGTCTCCCTGCCTGATTGTGGCTGTTATGCGCTCGCAACCGTGTGCCCGAACTCCATGAGAGCAGACCCTGAGATTGTGATACCCGCGTTGAAAAATGGTTTGCCCTTTCATGCGGTGATGCCGTCGCTGAAGCAAAACGATGACTTCGTGTTACGTGCCGCCTACGAGGTGCCAGCCGATAGGCTCAAAGGTGTGGGCAAGTCACATCTGAGTGAAAAGCTGCAAGCGGAGATAGGAGAGCATGACCCCTCCATCTACTTGAGAGCCAAGGCTCTGCGCATGAAGCTAGACAGCCAGCTTCCGAATAACGAAGGAAAACAAGTGAGGCGGGTAGGATTGAAGATCTGAGGCATGAAGAAGCCCCGTTTTCAGGGGCTTTCGGACTTACGCGACTACAGACCTCGGGCAACATCGGGAAGCTTCAATTTGTGCCTGTTTTCCCATGCATTGAGCCACATCTGGGCGGTGCTGTGGATGAGGGCGAAGATGCGCTCGTCCAGTTCGGTGACGGGCATCGTGCCATCGGTGTGGAAGATATGAGCATCAACATCTCGGGGAAAGCGGTGGCTGTCAAAGACGGCTGGGTTTTGGTGTCTGGTTGATTCCACACGGTAGCCGAAAATCAGGTCGCCGTTCTCGTCCATCTTGTAGCCGATGTCATACCAGATGAGCGACAGGCTATTGAGCCAAAGGTTGAACTTCAGGATGGTTTCGAGAGCCTTCTTGTGTTCGCTTGGATGCCATGCCAATGAGATGACCTGAAGGAACTCTTGGCTCGTGAGGTAGCAGTGTCCATTGGCAACCAGTTCATCGCGAATTTTGAGATGAAGTGAAGTGACGGCAATGCGGAACGCTCCACGGACTTCCAGCTTGTTGTCTTCCTTGGAGATATAGACATTCAGAAGCTTAGGTTTCGTCTTCGTCATGATGTTAGTAGATATATTGTTGTTAGAAAGCTAAGGTAAATCTAACGGGTACAAAAAAGCCCACCGAAGTGGGCTTCTCTGTGGGTGCTGCTAGCTACTACGCTGCCTTCTTTTCGGGAGCCGCTTTTTTTGCCTTCTTGTCAGCGGCGATTCGTGCTTGTTCGGCTGCACGTTTCTCGTATGCCGCGCCCGCCTTGTCTACCGCTTCACGACTGAAGCCGAAATCGTCAAGCTGGCTTTTGCTCGCCTTTTGCTTTGCGATGAGTTCAAGGCGATAGATTACCTCCATCACTTTGTTCGGCTTGTCCAAGGACTGGTGGATGTAACCCTTAAGAGGTTTTCCTTCTTTCAGATCCTTGACGATTGTCGCGATGTGCGCGTTGTCTGCGATGCCACGGCCGCCGAAGAACACTTCGTTACCGTTCACGAGGAAGTGACGGCGGGAACCTGCCGACTCAGAATCAGAAGACCGATCTGCCGCTTTTGCGGGGGTGGTCTTCCCCAGACCCAGCGTAGACACTGCATATTCCCGAATCGCTTCTTTCGGGAAGAGTTTGTCGATGCTCAGGCCTTGAGCTTGAATGACGTCGGGCAGGGTTGCACCGTAGAGTTCTTCGAGTGTAAGACCAAAATCAGTCACTTGCTTTTGGACCTTGGCTATGTCGGTGCCGCGCTTCGCTTTGTTCGTCTGGATTTCCGTGCGGAGCTTCGTAAGTTCTTCCAGTTCTTTGCCGTCGAGTTCAACGAAGCGCGCATAGAGGTATTCGTAACGTGCAGCATTTTTTTCGCTAAGATAGGTCACAGACATGTTGTTTCGTCCTTGTTTCTAAAAAGTTCTTGTTGGGACACACTAGGTGGGTTACCGTTCAACAAACAACACTTGCTTGTTGATGTATGTATTGTATTTAGGGTAGAGATGTAGCGTCAATCGAAATAGAGTGAACGTTTCGAAAATAATTGATATCGGAACAGACTTGTTTGATAGCTAACACGTATGACACGCCGCCTGAAGATCTCTCAACACTTCAGGCGAGCCAAAACGAAGTATCAAAGTGGACGTCTGGCCGGTCTTCTTGCAACCGGCTTTCTTGTCACACCAAGGATGTGAGCGAGACCGTCAGCTTCCAAATCTGCGAGCAAATTCGCATACATCTCGGTGCGGAAGCTGCGAAGGGAATTCGCGAACTCGGGGCTGAGCTTGTCGGAACTGGCGTCGTCAATGAATCTATAGATTTGGTAAGTATTTTTGAGCTTGTCCAGAGCCCGCAACCCCTTCACCGCGTCCACCACGTCATCGGTTGAGATTTCGGGAACGGGCTGATCCTCCCGTTGTGCCACGAAAATGCCGAGAACATAAAAAGGCAATGTTCTCGGAAAACTACGAATAAGGGTTGCTGGATACTGGGAACCCGAGTTCAGTATCGCTTGCTTCAGGTCTTCGACCGGGACATAGGGCTCAACCACCTTATAGTCCGCCTTTCTAACCGCCAAGGCTTCGTTCAGCCGGTCGAGTTCTTGATGCGCACTCGTCAATGCATCAGCGAGTTCTTGAGGGTTGTGTTGCTCTGGGTTCTTCAAAACGACAAGTGCTTGCAGGTAGTCCATGAACACTCCAGTCGGGTGGGTGAAGGTGAGCTTTTTCGGGATATGGCTACTGCTCAGCCAAGAGGCTGTCTTGAACGACATCTTGCGGGTTGAGGAAAGTCTCAAGTTGCATTTGCTGGTCAAGCAAGAAGGGGGCATCCTTGACCTTGTGGTGAAGGTTGAGCATTCGCCTTTCCGCACGAACTAAGATGGTGTCGTAGCGTAACGGGCGGATCTTCACTTGGTCATCGTCTTCGGTTCGCACACCTCCTTCGCCCTGCTCGATTTGGTCGCCCAAGATGAAGCCATCAACCTTGGTGGATCTCGTGATGATTCCCTTCTTCTTCAATTCCTTCACATACTTCCAAACCTGCTCCTTCTCCTTAGAGCCGAGTGCCAAACCTGTAGTTTTTAGATCCACGATGATGACATGGGCGACACCCGCTTCATTGTATTCCTCATCGAACGACGAACACGCATAAAAGCCGACACTGCTGTCAGGGAGGATAACGAAATCTGGTCGGTTTAAGGTGCCCCTTGCCCCCTTAACGCCAAAGAGGTCGCGGATTACCGTTGTCATGCCACGGTTCGCCGTAAATTCAATGGATTCGAATTGAGGACCGAACATCCACAGCCCTTTTTCAAACAGCGGCTGAAGCTCGTGGACTTCATCGATACCGGGGACTTGCACCTTCGCCTTAAGTTCAGAAATCAGTTTGAGACGCGTCTGAATTTCATCAAGCGCAATCTTTGCCATGCCCACGGTCCATTCCGTGAGGATATTATGAAGAGCGTCTAGGTCTGATGATGCCTGAACGTGAAGGAGGTCCAAAAGACCAAATCGTGACTTCGTCTTCTCAAGTTTCGTCAGAATGGTGGAAAGCTGTAGGATTTCCTGTTCACCAAAGTTTGGGCACTTCTCTACCACTTCATGAACAAAAGCGTTGACTCGCTCCTTGCTAAGCGGTCCGAGTGTCTTGACTGATGGACCAATCTTGTCCAACACGTTTTGACGCTTGGCATTTAGCTCGTCGCGTGTCGTATCAGCAATGATGCCCCTAATCTTGTCTTGGATGATCGGGCGCACCTTCGCCCAGACAGGGTTTTCATCCTTAAACCAAGACCAGTCTTCCTTCACAGCATCGGCCGCTTTGAGGAAGTCAGCTTGAACAATGAAGGTATAACGCTTTGCCTCTGACGACCGCCCGTCCAGGATGCGCGAGTAATCGGTGCTGCGCCACGCACAATCTCCTACCGCGCGATTGAGAACCCACCATGCGATGCCATGTTGCTTGGTCGATTTATCAGCTTTGCGAGCGTCTATATGGTGAATCGTTGCCTTTCCCGCTCCAGGAATATCCACCTCAACTACTGACAGGCTTTCGGTCGGGATATCGTTGAATGTGATTCGCGTGTCATGCACATAGACTTCAAACGCTGGATTTGCAAGGAACCTGCTACCGAGTAGTTGGCGTGCCTGTTCATCGCTGAACGATAGCTGCGGGATGGTCCCAACGCCGCGAATCTCGGTGCCATGACCCGTGAGACCTTCGATTTCGTGCTCAATTGTTTCAAGAACGAGAGGGTTGCTGGGTGTTCTCGACACCTTGACCGTAAATTCCTCACCATCCTTGCGTGATGTCACCGTATATTCGGTTGCGAAGCAGAAGCTTGCAAAGCGTCCCTTCCCATTCTTTCCAAACACTGGACGAGGAAAGCCAACAACGTCGCTCGGTGGTTCCGTGGTCGTTCCGAACTTGGCGATGCGGTCATACGACATCGCGCGCCAAATGTATTGGAACTCGGCTAACGTCATGCCCTTTCCATTGTCGACGATGGAGAAGGGCACGTTGGCTTTTGCATCGGGCAGGGTAATACTAACCTGCGTTGCATAGGCGTCCCAACCGTTGGCTACCAATTCAACGATAGCGGTGCTCGGATTCGTGATAATCGGTCCTGCCCAACTCTCAAGAAATCGGTCCTCGTAGAGCAATCCTTGCTGATCCATGAGCTTCCTTTGTTCTTATGTCTCGATCCGTCAATGTGCTTCGCAATCTTCTAGCGAAGGACTACCTCTTGCTTGTCGCCGTCATAGCGATAGTGAACGATTTCACCGTTGATGAGCAACTGGACAGCAAGCTCAATGGCTTGAATGGGAGCGATAAACCATTCTTTTGGCACAGCTTTCTGCCCCTTGGCATCAATGACTTCCACGTTCAGGCAATGGTTGCCAAAGAAGGTATGAATCAGGTGCTCAAACTTCTGGGTGTTCATGTTGTAGCACTGGAACGCCATGACAGCTTTCACAGGTGCCATCAGATAGGTAGCCTCGTGCGCGGCGTTCTTGATGCGGTCTTGCACGGACCCCGTGGTGAAGCCTATCTTGTAGAGGTGATCGATACCTGCAATCTCGGGGTTCTCGCTTAGCGACTTGAGGATGTAGATGTAGCCGCTGGGTTTGTCCTCGTCAGTGATGCCTTCCAAGGCTTCCAACGCCTTGTCCCGGCTGTCCAGAATGCGGCGGCCGGCATCATCTCGATAAAGCTCACGAGCAAGAGAGCGAAGCAGGATGTCGGACTCTGTGCCGTTTTGATAGATGCATCGAAGCCGCGCATTCATCTTCCCGTTCTTCGCAATCCGCTCGGGTGCGCCGACATGAGCCACATAGACCATGACACCATGAACGATGAAGAAGTGACCTTCCTTGATTTGCTGTTCGCCTGTGAACTTGCGGGATTCGCGGACCCCAGCAACCAACTCCACCTGACACTGCTTAAATAGGAGTTCAAACTCAGCGAAGTCCTTGCACGGTTTGCGCTTGGCAATGCGGTCTGGAAGGTCCACATCGGTTGGCACATGCTTCATTTTGAAGATGTCTTCGGCTCCATCGTCCAGTAGCCCCATGGAGTCGTCAGCGAAGATGTCGTCAATGCTGGAAACGGGCTTGCCCAGAAGCTCGCGAGAGTCAAACGGGCGCAGCTTCTCTAGCTTCTCCGGACTCGTGCGGATTGCCGCCAAGCGATTGCATAGGCGATATTCGTGAACACTGGTTTCGCTGGGCCCTGGCTCGCGGCCGTTTGCGGCGTAGAAATCTTCGATTTCCTTGAAAGATTCCAGCAGGCGCGCATCGTCTCCCAGCGGTTTGAATGCGGCTGGCTGCTTGACTTGCAGCAGCCCGTCGTCGTCATCTTCAACTAGCCTAAGAAGGTCTTCGAGCTTCATACGCCCTCTTTGCGACGTTGTGTTTTAATATAAATGAGCGCCTCGGCCATGCGCACTTCGATTGGGTCGGCCGCCTCAAGGTTTGGTGCGCGACCGTTGATGCGATTGAACTCTTTGATTTTCGGCCAAAGTACAAGAGCTTCTTCGTCCGTCATTTCGATGCGCGTTGAGGCGATGGTTTCCTGAATAAGCTTGAGCACGCCAGCAGTCACCGACTTAGACAGAATTTCATATGCCGCTTGGAACGGGTTGATCTGGTCAATGAGGTCGATGTGCAGGTCGTTAATGTTGACGAACCTGCCCGCCATCTTGATGAACTTCTTGTTGCCGTCTTCCTTGAACTCGCTACCCTTAAAGACTGAATCGGCCACCACATGCTGGCGAAGCGACTCTACGTCCTCTTCATTGAGGTCGGGGTAGCGTATCTTAATGATCTTTGGAATGAGAACTTTGTTGATGACCTCAGGACTCACGCTGCGAGGTAGAGCCTTCAGCATGGTCTCGTCCTGAAGGATCTGCGCCTTGAGATCCTGAAGGTCGGAGTCCAAAATCTCCTTCACTCGCTTGGACTTCGGCTCCTTGAAGCCTTTGATCTTCACTTCACCCGGTCCCGCCTGATCATCATCCGAGACCTTCGTTTTGAACTTGAAGGTAGGGGCCAAGACCTGCTCCATCAAAAGAGAACAGGTAATCGCCTTTAGCATGTTGTTCACCGACAGTCTCACCAGACCATCAGAGGCATCTGGCTGTGCGATGAGGTTGGTGAACTGCGCGTGTGTCTTATTGCTGCTGTCACGCGTGCAGCGGCCGATGATTTGGATGATTTCAGTAAGGGAGCCGCGATACCCGACCGTCAATGCGTGCTCGCAAAACGACCAATCGAAGCCTTCTTTGGCCATGCCCAATGCGATGATAAGGTCCAGGTCATCCGGCGACTTGACGTTACGCAGAAACGACACGATGCGGTCACGAGCTTTGGGTTCGTCAAAAACCAAGTCAGCAACCTTGATAATTTTGCCATCTTTACGCCGTTTGACATGCAGCAATCCAGTCGCCTCGTCTTGAAAGGCAACTGTGCCGATGCTTTCGAGGATTTGGTCAACTTCGTTGTATTTGTCCTGCGTTGCCTCGCCCGAACGGACACTAGGGATGTGCAAGATCGTCTTTTTGTCCGTATCCAGAATATCGGGGATCGCCTTGAGGTATTTTCCGCCTGTATAAAAATGATAGCCAATACCCAGCGACTTCAGATACGTGTAGCCGTTAAGTTGCTCGTAGTAGTTATAGGTTACTTTGGTGAAGCGGGATTCGTCCTCAGGCAAAAGGACTGGAACACTGTCTCCCCGGAAGTAAGAGCCTGTCATCGCAACTACATGAGCGGTCGAGTTCTGCATGATGCTGCGAAGCAAGTAGCCCAGACGGTTGTCGCCATCTGCTGACACATGATGGAACTCGTCAATTGCGAGAAGGCAGTTGTTGAAGACCTCGTCTTCCATCGCTTCACACGCGAAGCGAAGCGTTGCGTGCGTGCAAACAAGTATCTTGTCGTCGCCCGCCATGAAATCGACGAACGCTTTGACTTTGCTGCCGTCGCCACCAGGAGTGCAGAGATTGTTTTTCGGTTCCACGGTCCAGTTAGCGAAGAAGCCGGATTCGCTCAGCGCCGTCGACCGGAACGAAGCACCAATGGAACGCTCCGGCACGGCGATGATCGCCTTCTTCACACCTTGGTGATGAAGTTTGTCCAAAGCGATGAACATGAGGGCACGGCTCTTCCCAGATGCGGGAGGAGCCTTCAACAACAGATATTGATTCTGGCGAGCTTCGAATGCGCGAGCTTGCATCTCACGCATTCCGAATTCGTTGATGCTCGTGCTGTGGCCGGTCTGTTGGTAGGTCACTTCGATGAGATTAGGCAACTTCGGCCTCCGTTATTCTTTCGTAGAGCTTGAACAGGAACTCCAGTCGTTCCTGATCTGTTTCGAATGCCTTCGCACGAAACACCTTGTCAACCTCTCGGTCTAGCCGGTCGTGTGCGCACTTCAGCGACACTGGCATCGTGTCTGGGTCGTAGAGAAACTCAATGCTTTTGTCTGGAAACTGCTCCCGCTCCGCTAGCACTGCCATTGCTGCCTTGGCAATCGCTTTCTTCGTTTCTTCCTTCACCTTGGGCATTGGAAAGGTGTTGTAGACGATCTCCGGTGCGTAACGAAGGCGGGTCTCAAGTTGTCCGCCAATCGACCGCACCCAAGCAATGTGCATCTTCGAGGACACGATGCCGAACACGAAGGGTGACGCATCATAGATAGCGTTGGCTGAATTGGTAATGACAACCCCAGGTTCAAGATAGCCGACTGGTATGTATTCGCGACGTTCCGAGGAGGTAGCAGGAACAACTATCGAGTGTTGATTCTTGAACAGTCGTTGTGCGAACTTGTGCGGTATCTTCGCGTATTGATTTGTTGTCTTCGCGCTCGACGCCATACGGAACTCATAAACAGCATCTATGCGCTTGGCGATTGGAGGGATCGACCGCGCTAGTTCTAATTGGCTGTCTTCTATCCAGAGACACCAACGAAATACACCACTGATGAACTCGTTCGTCCCGGTGAGGCGTTTGAAGAGTGGCTGTGCCTGTGGATACTTCGCCAGAATTTCGTCCTTGGTCTCTTCCAGCATGATGAGCTGCTTGCCGTCGCGAGCCATGCTGCCAATCATCATTACGGGAAGATCCGATATGATCGTAGAGGTGCGTTCAACACAAATGTTGCTTCCCTCGGTGAGGTAGGGACTTATGTTGGCGACGGTGGTCTTAATGTTGTCGGAATAAAGTGTCTTTGGGGCGTTGGAAATGTTACGCACGCCGACAATTACACACGTAACTCCGGCATTACGTTTTGCGTTGTTTGACCACTTGAAGGACTGGTAAGCGAAGTGCAACTCAAGCCCTTCATTCCACACTCGTGGCCAAATGTATGAAACCTGCTCGCCTTGGCAGATGGAGTTTGTCGAGACGAATCCGAAGCTTGAGTTGTGTCCGGAGATATAGCGCGAAGCCTTTAGCAACCAGACACTTATGTAGTCGCTGTCTTTATGGTCTTCATGGTCATTGAAAGCCTGACGCAAATCTTCCTTCTGCTCACGAGTCTGATTTCTCGCTCCGAGGTAGGGTGGGTTGCCGAGGACGAAGACCGGATCAGGCATGGTGTTGTCGCATACCGCTCGCCAATCGGCGCTTGCAGCGTTGTCGCACACGATGTTTCCGCTGGGCTTCAGAGGAAGGGTGGGCTCGCTCCTGCCAAAGCGCTCGTGAAACACAAGGTTCATCTGATGCTCGGCAAGCCAGAGTGAAAGTAGAGCCACTTCGTGAGCGAAATCATCTAGCTCAATGCCGTAAAACTGTGACAGGCGTACACCAGACATTCCCAAGTCGCTTTGCTTGTTTATCTCGTCCAGGCGCTTGAAGATTTCCATCTCAAGCTTGCGCAACTCCTTGTAGGCGATGATGAGAAAGTTGCCAGAGCCGCAAGCCGGGTCAAAAATTTTGATCTTCGAAATGCGCAAAACAAGCTCGTGAAGACGCTTACTGTTATTCTTGTTTCGCTCAAATTCGGCGTTGAGGTCATCAAGGAACAACGGTTTGATGACCTTCATGATGTTCTCGAAGGATGTGTAGTGCATCCCCATGCTGCCGCGCTTGTCAACATCAACTACGGCTTGAATCATCGAACCGAAGATGTCAGGATTGATCTCTGACCAATTCAGTTCGGCGCCGCATTCAATGAGGATGCTGCGTGCGTGCTTAGAAAACTTGGGGACGGGGTGCTCGTCGGAAAACAATCCCCCATTCACATACGGGAACTCGACTAGGTAGCTAGGAACCTTGCTTCTGTCCTCGGTGTTAAGGACGCGGAAGAGAGTCGTCAGATAACTAGGAAGATCGCTGCCATCTTCCAGGGTGTGACCCTTCACCTTCAAAGTGAACAGGTCTTTGTCGAAGATACCTGTGTCTTCTGCGAAGAAGCAGAACAGGACGCGTGAAAGAAATACGTTTAGTGCGTGATTGCTTTCGGGGTCGTTTGCGGGGTTGTCGACCTTCAAGATGTCAAAGAGCTTCGCCATCTTCTCGGCGGCTCTGGCATCAGCTTGGTTCTCTTTTATGGGCAGATCTTTTTCCCGTCCGTCCCAAGGCAAGAAGAAGGCGAAGTTGTTCGGAAGCTCAACAAAGGGGACGTTTAGCCGTTCTCTCGTGCAAGTATCAATGGCAGCGAGATCGTTGAAGTCGGTGACGATGATGAAGCGAGGCTGGTTACGCGAGACGGCCTGGCTCGACAACGCCTCTTCAAGTTTTGCGTGGAGATCGCTCTCAGCAGTCGGAATGTAGAGAACAGTTTTCTTCCAGAGTACTTGACCCGGCACCTTGGACAAGTTGTAGGAGCCGGGTCCCGTCGACTGAAGACGGCTAACAGATGTCTTCGGCTTGCCATAGGCGAGCAAGAGGTCGTAAATGAACGACTGTTGATTAGAGTTCAGCAGTAGATGCCGGACATTCTCTTCTATTTGTTCAATGTGCATTTTTGGGTTCTTCCCGGTCTCTCGGCCGGAGTTCCAACATGTTTCTTATCAGCCGCTTGACGAAAGCTCAGGACTATCACTGTGTTAACGGGCTACGAGCAAGATTCTTGAGCCCGTATTTTCGTCTGTTATCGGGGTGATGTCAGTATTTTTCATCTAAATCGCTTTTCTCCCACAAAAATTGGGAGTAGTAGAGCGGTAGCTTGAAATGCTTGCGTAGATGGATGAGATACTTTTTATCTTCATCGTTCGGTGCGGCCTCTCCAACAACAAGAAGCTCGTCAGCTAGTTGTTTATTTGAGTAGCATGAATATTCAAGAACCTGACCCAATGCTTCTCTGATGCACCGCTTTGCCGTTGATGCCGTTTTTATTTCTATAAATGTCATGTGACCAGGCAAGTCAATTTTCAAATCCACGAAGTCGTCCTCATACTTCATGGCCTTCTTGCCGTGTCGGTCTCGCAATGTTTTGTAGAGCAAGTTTTGTATTTGGACGTGGCGTGGATCGTAGGTGGTGCCGCCAAAACCTTTCCTCGTTCTTTTTTTCTCGGACCGGGTCGCGTCACTTTCATCTTCCGATACGTTGAGGTTCAGGACGAGCTTCAAATCGTCAGACCCGTAGTCGTAAGGATGGTAGCGTGAATTTTGAGCTATGGTGAGATTTGTGCTCGTTACATCAATCCATGGGTCAAAGAGAGTGACATCTTCCTGACGAAAACGAATATTTATTGATGGCTCGGTGAAGTAGGTCGTATCAACATCAAGAGCCTTCAGTTCGTTTCGCATGGTTCTGAGCCAGCCATTCTTCTTATACTGTTCCTGCGCCCACTCGATTTCGTCGGTCGGCGGGATGTAGACATGGTCAATCTTCCCAACAATCCAGCGTCTGCCTCTTTCATCAATGGTCCAGAGGAGAATCGATATCTCGTTGTCTTCGTAACTATCGCGGAACTTCTGGAGTGGTTGCACGAAAGCATAGTGATATGCAGTTTCGTCACCCTCGTAGCCGGAGAGCATCCACTCGTAGCGAAACAGCCACTCCTCGGACCCGTATCCATTTTGTGACGCGTGACTCTTGGTCTCTAGACGCCTCGCGTCTCCCGATGGAAATTTCCAGCCGTATGTGTTGTAGCAGATCCTGACGAATTTATTACAAACGTTGTGCTTCATTTTTTTTGTTTATCTAAGGCTGCTTTTGGGTATCTGAGGAATTGCCTATAGTTTTCCGCCGTTGCCGCTCAAGCCTTTTTGGGTGGATAGGTTTGCCTCAAGCCTGCGAGCAAGGTCACGCGATCTAATGTAGCGGTTGACGATGCTGGAGGCGTTGCCGTCGCGCTCATCAATCAGTGTCGCGAGATCCAGGGCACTTTTCTCGTCGCCGTCCAACAGATCGAAGTCCAGCCCCATCCTGTCCACGGCCGCTAGGAACTGGACAAATGAAGCATGACTGTCGGCTGGGGCGAGGCGGGGATTGTTGCTGTAACCGAAGTTGGCAAGAAAGTGAGCTAGGGTGCCCGTATATTTCCGTTGCTGGCCGTTTTGCAACACCACGGACTTGGTGTAAGCGTTGATGTCACTTCCGTTGGCGGTCAACAAACTGATCGTGTGCTGGGCTTCGGAAAGGCATGTCAGCGGGTAGCCGTCCAACAATTTCTCTTGTAGCCACTGGGCGATGTTGAAGCTCGCCAGTTCGCGGGAAGGGATGAGGGCGATGCATCGCTCTGCTTTTTCAGCGTTCGTGAAGAACACCTCTTTGAGTCGTTCCAGCTTCCCAAGAACAGTCACACTCTGTCTCCAAGAATGTCGTCCAGCTTCGCCAGCGTGTCTTCGCTCAGAGAAAAACCGTCCAAGGAGAAGATGAGCTTGTAGCCAGTAGGGTCATCCTGAAGCTCAAGACTTTCGAAAAATTCAACTTCCTTCGTGCCGAAGATTATGAGGGGAGTGACGCTGTAGCCGGATGCGAACCGGCGCATCTGATTGACCTTCTTGCCTTGCAAGGTGTTTTGAACCCGGTGGGCGTCAATGTATTCCCGAACATCAGCAAGGCAGTAGCGAACGGACTTCGGGTTTTTGATGGCTTTCGGTCCCTTGTCGATCTTGCGCCATTTCCTCAATGTCTCAACCGACTCACCTAGTAGCTCAGACAGTCGTTGCTCATCGATCAGTTGGAGGTCTTCCCAAGCATCGTGTTTTCTGGTCTGCGCCGTTGGCTGTTTATCCAGTAGCGGAATGAGGGCTTCAACCAAAGAAATGACGTGTGCCGCTGAGACAGGTGTGTCCGGGTCTAGCTTCTTGAGTTTGTAGAGTAGTTCAGTGGGGTGCATAGCGACGAGGATGGAAGCTTCGCTATCGATGATGTCGGAAGAAAGTTGCGTTGTCTATGGCGAGGCAACTAGGCAACCGGACGGGGGTTTCAAGGCAACCAAAGCCAGCCTTGTGCATGCTTCGCGACGTGCAAAGGGCCGTTTATGCGACCTTCAGGCAACCTTTTTGTGGTCATTGGCTGGTTGCCTATGGGTTGCCTAGAACGGAAACCCGCGTTCGGACAAGAAAAAAGGGACTACGATTTCTCGTAATCCCTTTATTTTCAAGCATTTAGTGGTGGGGCGTGAGTGACTCGAACACTCGACCTACGGATTAAGAGTCCGCTGCTCTACCAACTGAGCTAACGCCCCAACAGAAGCGAAATTATAGCGGAGTTTTTTTCTGAAGCGCAAGCCCCCGCGCGGAAAATTCTTAAAATTTTTACGAACTCGACCGAGCACCGCTTCTACACCCATCCGATCCAGGCGGATGGCGCCCGACAGCCCGTTATCATGGCGCATCCTTCGAAGCTCGATCACAGGCAAAAATGGACGAATCCGCCATCCGCGCGTTGCTCGACAGCATCCTCGCCCCGTGGGTGAAGGAACTGCGCCTCGCGCCCGAATCCATCGGTGAAAACGAAGTCACACTGCGTCTGCCGTATTCGGAGCACCTGCGCCACGCGGGCGGCGTCATCTGCGGGCAGGTTTTCATGGCCGCCGCCGATACCGCGATGGTCGTCGCCGTGTCGCACGTCATGGGCGGCTTCTCGCCGATGACCACCGTCTCGCTCAACACCACGTTCATGCGCCCCGTAAAAGCGGGCGACGTGCTCGTCACCGCGCGCATCCAGCGCCGCGGCCGCAATCTCGTCTTCGGCGACATCGAACTGCGCGACGCGCAAGGCGAACTCGCCGCGCACGCCACGACAACCTACGCGCTCATCAGCAAATAAATGTTCGATCAGGTCGTATTCGCCGGCGGCGGCAACCGCTGCTGGTGGCAAGCCGGTTTCTGGGACGTCGTCCGGCCGGAGCTGAATCTCAAGCCACGCATCATCGCCGGGATTTCGGCGGGCGCGGCGACCGCCTGCATGCTCTACACCAACGAGTCGCGTTGGGTGATGGACTACTACGCCCACGCGCTGCGCAACAACACGCGAAACGCCTACTGGGGCAATCTGCTGCGCGGGCAATCGGTGTTTCCGCATTACCGCATCTACCGGCAAGCCCTGCTCGATATCTTCGCGGAGCGCTTTGCGGCACTCCAGCAAGCGCCGGAGATCCGCATCGGCGTATCGCATTTGCCGCGCTGGCTCGGTGCGCGCAGTGCGGTCGCGGCGGGACTCATCGCGTACAACATCGAAAAGTACGTGCGCAAGACGCTGCATCCGACACTTGGTCAGGCGCTCGGCTTCCATCCGGAATTCGTCAGGGCGCAGGAATGCGCGAGCATCGACGATCTCGCCGATCTCATCCTGCAATCGTCGAGCACGCCGCCGTTCACACCGATCCTGCGCCGCAATGGCCGCCCCGTGCTCGACGGCGGCATGGTCGACAACGTGCCCGTTTCCGCGCTCGATTCATCGCCGGGACTGGTTCTCGTGATGGTCACGCGCCTCTATCCGCGCGAGCGCATGTTCGTCGTGCCGCACGGCGAGCAGCAGCGCATCTACGTTCAGCCGTCGCGCAAGGTGCCGATTTCGAGCTGGGACTATACGAGTCCGTCCCAGATGCAACATGCTTACGATCTGGGCCGTGCGGACGGCGAGGATTTTCTGGAACGCCTGCCGCGTCTCACGCAAACCGCAGCGCATCTCGCTCGATGAACGCAAAGGAGCACGACCATGGCGAAGAAGCACATCTATGAACTGAGCATCGACTGGACCGGCAATCTCGGTTCCGGCACCTCGGCCTACGACGCCTATTCGCGCGATCATCTCGTGCGCGTCGGCACGAAGGCGGCGATCGAGGCATCGAGCGATCCGGCATTTCGCGGCGATCCCGCGCGCCACAATCCGGAGGAATTGTTCGTGGCGTCGCTGTCGTCGTGCCACATGCTCTGGTATCTGCATCTGTGCGCGACGAACAAGGTCGTCGTGACGAGCTATGTCGATGAAGCCATCGGCACGATGCAGGAAGAAGCGAAGGGCGACGGCCGTTTCACCGACGTACTGCTGCGCCCGCGCGTGACCATCGGCGCGGGCGGCGATACCGCTCTCGCGGCGCGCCTGCACGAGGAGGCGCACCGCTTCTGCTTCATCGCGAACTCGGTGAATTTCCCGGTGCGTTGCGAACCGTCGATCGATATCTCGACGGTCTGATCCCGCTCAGCGGCGGCGCGCGTGCTGGAGCGCTTCCTTGTTGTAGACGCTCGACATATCGCCCGCATCGAACGCGAGGATGTTCCGGAACGCCGCATCGAAGTAGAGCTCGTAGTTCTCGCGCTCCACATAACCGATGTGCGGCGTGCAGATCACGTTCTCGAGCCGCAGCAGCCCGTAGCCCTGCAGGATCGGCTCCGTCTCGAAGACATCCACCGCGACCATGCCCGGCCGGTTGTGATGCAGCGAATTGAGCAGCGCGTTGTCTTCGAGCAGCTCGGCGCGGCTCGTGTTGACGAACAGCGCGGTCGGCTTCATGCGCATCAGATCGTCCTGCTTGACGATGCCGCGCGTCTCGTCCGTGAGACGCAGATGCAGCGAGAGCACATCGCTCTGCTCGAACAGCGCCTCACGGCTCTCGGCGACCGCGATGCCGTCCTCACGCGCAGCGCTCATCGAATGCTCGCGTCCGTAGACGAGCACGTTCATGCCGAACGCCCGGCCGTAGCCCGCGACCAGCTTGCCGATCTTGCCGTATCCCCAGATGCCAAGCGTCTCGCCGCGCAGCACCTGACCGAGACCGAAGTTCGGCGGCAGCGCGGAGGTTTTCAGGCCCGACTGCTGCCACGCGCCTTGCTTCAAATTGGCCACGTACTGCGGAATACGCCGCTGCGCCGACATGATCAGCGCCCACGTCAGTTCGGCGGGCGCCACCGGCGAGCCCGTCCCTTCCAGTACCGCGATGCCGCGTTCGGTACACGCATCGACGTCGATGTGCCCGCCGCCCGCCCGCCCGGTCTGGCTGATCATGCGTAGTTTCGGACATTTATCGAGTAGTTGAGAGCTGATGCGCGTACGTTCGCGAATCAGCACGAGCGCGTCCACTTCCGAGAGTCTGCTGGCCAACTGTCCGAGACCACGCACCGTGTTATTGAAGACCTTTACCTCGTGGTCATCGAGCAAATGGAAGCAATCGAGCTTCCGGACGGCGTCCTGGTAGTCGTCGAGAATGGCGATTTTCATGGGCTTTGATTGGCTTTTGTTAGGCATCAAACGTGCTACTTTTTTGTCGGGCGCGAGAATAGAGCACTTAAATTCGGGTAATTACCGATAAATTGCGCTTTATCTGCGTTATTGCGCTGCATCACGGCGATCCGGCGATGCGATGTTATGCTTGTCTCCCATTTTTCAGGAGCCCTGCGCCCGCGCCAAAATAAAGACTGTGAGCGCAAGTAGCGGAAAACACGGTAATCCGCGAGGAGACAGGCCGCTTAGTATCTCTTTTTAACAGTTTGTTCCTTGGCGACGCAAGCCGCGATACAACGCGCTATGCGCGCCAGGAATTGATGCCCGTGACGCCGCAATGGCTTGCGAACCGCATTTCGTGCAATTAAAGAGCGCATCGGAACTGCACGAGAGCGCCCGGCGGTTCGAGTCGCAAAAGCCTCTCGCATGCAGCGTCGAAGGGTCGAGGTTTTCATTGCAGAGAACGGAGACAGCTCGATGAACCAGCCCGCAGTAGTCGAAGACAACAATAAATACGCCGTCGATATCGAAGCGCCGGCCTATGTCCGGCACCGAAGACTCATCGAATGGGTGCAAAGTATCGCGGCCCTGACCAAGCCGGATCGCATCGTCTGGTGTGACGGCTCGCAGGAAGAATACGACCGGTTGTGCCAGCAGATGGTCGACGCCGGCACGATGAAAAAGCTCAACGCCGAGAAGCGGCCCAATTCGTTTCTCGCGTGTTCGGATCCGTCGGATGTGGCGCGCGTCGAAGATCGCACGTTCATCTGCTCGCAACGTCGTGAAGATGCCGGCCCGACCAACAACTGGATCGAGCCGAAGGAAATGCGCGTCACGCTCGACGGCCTGTTCGACGGCGCCATGCGCGGCCGCACGATGTACGTCGTGCCGTTCTCGATGGGCCCGCTCGGTTCGCCGATCGCGCATATCGGCGTGGAGTTGTCGGATAGCCCGTACGTCGTGACGAACATGCGCATCATGACGCGCATGGGCCGCGCCGTGTACGACGTGCTCGGCGAGAACGGCGAGTTCGTGCCGTGCGTGCATTCGGTCGGCGCGCCGCTGGCCGATGGCCGCAAGGACGTGCCGTGGCCGTGCAACGACACGAAGTACATCGTGCATTTCCCCGAATCGCGCGAAATCTGGAGTTTCGGCTCGGGCTACGGCGGCAACGCGCTCCTCGGCAAGAAGTGCTTCGCGCTGCGCATCGCCTCGACGATGGGCCGCGACGAAGGCTGGCTCGCCGAGCACATGCTGATTCTCGGCGTGACGTCGCCGCAGGGGCGCAAGTATCACGTCGCGGCGGCGTTTCCGTCGGCGTGCGGCAAGACCAATTTCGCCATGCTGATTCCGCCGCAGGACCTGAACGGCTGGAAGGTGACGACGATCGGCGACGACATCGCCTGGATCAAGCCGGGCCGCGACGGCCGCCTCTACGCGATCAATCCGGAAGCCGGCTATTTCGGCGTGGCGCCGGGCACGAGCGAAAAGACCAATTTCAACGCGATGGCGACGCTCAAGGAGAACGTGATCTTCACGAACGTCGCGCTGACCGATGACGGCGACGTCTGGTGGGAAGGCATGACCGACACGCCGCCCGCACATCTGATCGACTGGCAGGGCCGCGACTGGACGCCGCAGATCGCGAAGGAAACGGGCGCGAAAGCGGCGCATCCGAACGCGCGCTTCACGGCGCCGGCGTCGCAATGTCCGTCGATCGATGCGGACTGGGAAAATCCGGCCGGCGTGCCGATCGACGCGTTCATCTTCGGCGGACGGCGCTCCAACACGGTGCCGCTCGTGACGGAAGCGCGCGACTGGAAGGAAGGCGTCTATATGGCCGCGACGATGGGCTCGGAAACCACCGCCGCCGCCGCGGGCCAGCAGGGCGTCGTGCGCCGCGATCCGTTCGCGATGCTGCCGTTCTGCGGCTACAACATGAGCGACTATTTCGGCCACTGGCTGAAGATGGGCGAACGTCTCGAAGCACTGAACGCGAAAGCGCCGAAGTTCTTCTGCGTCAACTGGTTCCGCAAGGGTGACGACGGCAAATTCGTGTGGCCGGGCTTCGGCGAGAACATGCGCGTGCTGAACTGGATGGTCGGCCGGATCGAAGGCTCGGCGCGGGGCGAGGAGCACGCGTTCGGCATTTCGCCGCGCTACGAAGACATCGACTGGGGCACGCTCGGCTTCACGCGCGAGCAGTTCGAACAGGTGATTTCGGTCAACGACACCGCCTGGCGCGACGAACTCGCGCTCCACGACGAGCTGTTCGCCAAGCTGAAGCACGGTCTGCCGGACGCGTTGCCCGAAGCCAAGGCCGACATGGAGAAGCGGCTCGCGGCCTGAGTGCAGCCATGATCGCGCGCATGTTTCGGCGCATTACAGCGGATTGATGCCGAAAACCGAATCAATCCCTTTATTCCGGGCCCGCTTCTGCGGGCCCGTTTTATTTGCGCATACACTGTCAAAATTGACGCTGCCAGCCCTTCCAATATTTCGTTCGATGGCATGAAACTGACAGAGTGTTGTGCGATCGACAACAATCAGTGATCTTTCATCGGCGTAAAGCGGCTAACAGGCCGATATTTTTCGATTTTCCGTCGCTTACCGGCAACTTCTGCACGATTTCACCAGTCCTAGGATAATCCTGAATTGCTTTGCAGCAGAATTCGAGCCGCCCGGCGGCAGGAGTTGTCTTATGGATCATTTGCAGTCGATGAGAGTGTTTGTCCGCGTCGCCGATCTCGGCAGTTTTGCCCGGGCCGCGAGCGCGATGGACATCTCCAACGCAGTGGCGACGCGCCACGTCGCGGACCTGGAGGGTCGCCTCGGCACGCGTCTGCTCAACCGCACGACGCGCAGTCTCTCGCTCACGGAGTCCGGCCAGGTTTATCTGGAGCGCGCCCGGCAAATTCTCGACGAACTTGAAGACGTCGAACAGATGGTGGTGGCGCGCAATCACGAGCCGCTCGGCTCGCTCAGGATCGTCGCGCCCGTGGTGTTCGGGCTGCACAATCTCGCGCCCGTCTTGCAGACCTACGCGCAACGTTATCCGAAGGTCATTCCCGATGTCACGCTGGTCGACCGTCAGGTCGATCTGGTCGAGGAAGGCTTCGATGTCGGCATCGTGATTGCGCGCCAGGTGAAGAGCGCGAGCGTCGTCACGCGCCGCCTGACGACGGGCTGCATGACCGTCTGCGCGACGCCGGCGTATCTGGAAAAGCACGGCACGCCGACGCGCCCCGAGCAGTTGCTCGAACATCCGTGCCTGAGCCTGCCTTCCGAATATTGGGGCGACGAGCGTGTGTTCACCGGCCCGGCGGGCGAAGTGCGCGTGCGGCCGCAGAACGTGATCATCGCGAACAACACCGAGATGCTGCGCCAGTTCGCGCTGCTCGGCATGGGCATCGCGATCCTGCCGAGCTATCTGATCGGCAACGACACCACGAAAGGCCAGCTCGTGCGCCTGCTTGGCGACTATCAGTTGCCGCAGGTCGAGATCAACGTCGCGTATCCGAGCCGCCGTCACTTGCCGGCGAAGGTGCGCACGTTCATCGATCATCTGGTCGAGTATTTCAGCCAGACGCCGAATCATCAGGTGAGCGAGCAGTGGATTCGCGACGGACGCGGCAAGCCGGTCGCGCCCGCCGCGCAGCCGCACTACGAACATGCCGACGAAGACGCGGTACGTCCGCCGCGCTCGCGTCCGATCGACGGCGAACTCGCGCCGAAGCTCTCCAAGCCTTCCCGAACGCGCGGACGCCTGCCGGCAGCCTCGCCGTTCTGAGGCTCGCGCCCGGCGCAAATGAAAAACCCCGCGAAGTTTTGCTTCGCGGGGTTTTTTTCTTTCGACGCCGGTGGCCCGCGCCGACAACCATGACGGCCGCGGCGATCAGCCCGTCTTGCGCGCCGTCGTCTTCTTAGCGGCGGCCTTCTTCGCAGGCGCTTTCTTCGCGGCAGGTTTCGCGCGCGTCGTCTTGGCGGCGACGGCGACGTCGCTGTCGCCGCTTTCATCGCCGCTGTCGGTTTGCGCTTCCGCCGTCGCGCCGCGCTTGGCCGCGGTCTTTGCGCCCGGTTTGGCTTCCTTCTTCTCGAATTCGAAGCCGATCTTGCCGTCCGGCTGCTTCACGAGAAACGCCTTGAAGTTGCGCCCGGTGCGCGACGATTTGAAGTTGGTCAGCAAGTCCGTGCGGCCTTCGGTCAGGAGCTTGTGCATCTGCTCCCGCGCGATTTCCTGTTGCAGGATGACCTTGCCCGAGCGGAAGTCGCAGGTTTTCGGATTCGCAACCGAGTTTTCGCAGACGTAGCTCATGCCGTGCTCGAACACGCGCGAGTGGCATTTCGGGCACGCGCCGACCGGCGTCTGATCGGAGAAATCGGGCGGCTCCCCGTCTTCGCCGCCGCTGTCCTGGCCGAAGTCGAATTCGAGCTTGTAGTTCTTGATTTCGTCGTCGAGGGCGAGCTTGAGAATTGCCGAGAATGGGCGGCCCATCTTGCTGCGGAAACCCGACAGCGGCCCGATGGTTTTCTCGCGCAGCAATTCCTCGACTTCGGGAATCTCGAACTGGCGTCCGCCCGGAATTTTGGAAATGGAGAACTCGCATTTCGTGCACGCGAAGCGCCGGTAGTTTTCCTTCACCTGCGCGCCGCAATTCGGGCACGGCGTCTCGAGCGTGGCGTAATCGCCGGGAATCGTGTCGGAATCGTATTCCTTCGCGCGCTTGACGATGGTCTGCGTCATGCGGGCGATTTCCTGCATGAAGGCATCGCGATGCAGGTTGCCGCGCTCCATCAGCGAAAGCTTGTGTTCCCACTCGCCGGTGAGTTCCGGCGCGGTGAGTTCCTCGACGCCGAGCCCGCGCAGCAAGGTCATGAGCTGGAACGCCTTTGCGGTCGGAATCAGCTCGCGGCCTTCGCGCACCATGTACTTCTCGCCGAGCAGACCTTCGATGATCGCCGCGCGCGTCGCCGGCGTGCCGAGACCCTTCGCGGCCATCGCTTCGCGCAGTTCTTCGTCTTCGACGAGCTTGCCCGCGCCTTCCATCGCCGAAAGCAGCGACGCTTCGTTGTAGCGAGCCGGCGGCTTGGTCACGAGACCGTGCGCCTCGACTTTCTCGACATCGACCTTCTCGTCCTTCTGCACCGGCACGAGATTGCCTTCCTCGCCGGCGGCCTCGCGCCCGTAGACCTGCAACCAGCCCGGCTCGACGAGCACCTTGCCTTCCGTCTTGAAGTGATGCCCCGAGACTTCGGTGATGCGCGTGGTCACGAGATATTCCGCCGCCGGGAAAAACACGGCCAGGAAGCGCTTGACGACGAGGTCATACAGCTTCTGCTCCGGCTCGGACAGCGCCTTCGGCGCCTGCAGCGTCGGGATGATGGCGAAGTGATCGCTGATCTTCGAGTTGTCGAAGATGCGCTTGTTCGGCTTCACCCATCCCTTGTCGAGCACCTGCTTGGCGAACGGCAGATAGTTGTTGCTCTCCTTGAGCATGGTCAGCGTGTCCTTGACCGTGCCCAGATAGTCTTCGGGCAGCGCGCGCGCATCGGTACGCGGATACGTCAGGACCTTGTGCTTTTCATAGAGCGCTTGCGCCAGGCCGAGCGTGTTCTTTGCCGAGAAGCCGAAGCGGCCGTTGGCCTCGCGCTGCAAACTCGTCAGGTCGAAGAGCAGCGGCGACATCTGCGTCGAAGGCTTCGACTCTTCGGTCACGATGCCCGTCTTGCCACGGCACGCGGCGACCACCGATTCCGCAGCCGCGAGACTCCACAGGCGCGAATCGCGCTGTTCGGGATCGTTCTCGACACGCTTGAACTTCGGATCGAACCAGCGCCCTTCGTAGATGCCCTTCGCGGCGATGAATTCGGCGCGCACTTCCCAGTAGTCGCGCGGCACGAAACGGCGGATTTTCTCCTCGCGTTCGACGACGATCGACAACGTTGGCGTCTGAACGCGGCCGACGGTCGTCAGGAAGAAGCCGCCGCCCTTGCTGTTGAACGCGGTCATCGCGCGCGTGCCGTTGATGCCGACGAGCCAGTCGGCTTCCGAGCGGCAGCGGGCGGCGTCGGCGAGCGGCTGCATGTCGGCGTCGCTGCGCAGATGCGCGAAACCGTCGCGGATGGCAGCGGGCGTCATCGATTGCAGCCACAGGCGCTGGACCGGCTGCTTCGCCTTCGCGTGCTGCGCGATCAGGCGGAAAATCAGCTCGCCCTCGCGCCCCGCGTCGCATGCGTTGATCAGCCGGTCGATATCCTTGCGTTTCAGGAGCCTGGTCAGCACCTTCAGGCGCGACTCGCTCTTCGCGATCGGATTCAGGTCGAAATGCGGCGGAATGACCGGCAGATTGGCAAAGCTCCACTTGCCGCGCTTGACGTCGTATTCCTCCGGCGCGGCGATCTCGAGCAGGTGGCCGACCGCGGACGAGAGCACGTAATCGTCGCTCTCGAAGTACTCGTCATGCTTGGTGAAGCCGCCCAGCGCACGCGCGATATCGTTCGCGACGGAGGGCTTCTCAGCGATGATCAGGGCTTTGGACATGACTCAATTGGGTTGGTAACAGGCAGCAGCCCGGTTTGGACTGCTTTAACGACCGCTTTATAGCACAGGCTTTGTGCCGTGGGCGTCGAAGGGCGAATCACGACGTTGCGCCGCACGGCTCGCGGTGCACGTTTCGAAACACGCGAAACGTCCGTTCCACACGCCGCGCGATCAGGCCGTGGCAAGCGCCGGACGCAGCTTCGGCGCGCCGCTCACGTCCGGCAGCGCGGTCAGATCTCTCAGCATGCGCTCGACGATCGACGCCTGCGGCAGCACCGTGCCGAAAAATCGCGTCGTGTTCGAATCTTCGATCAGGATGGTCGGAAAATTTTCCACGTCGAGGTCGTCGAGGACGTCGGCGTGATTCTCGATGTCGATCCAGGCGAAGCAGACGTCCGGATGCGCCGCCGCGAGTCTGTCGAAGCCTTCGCGATACTCGCGGCACGTGCCGCACCAGTCGGCGCACAGGCAAGCGACGAACAGCGTGTCGGGCTCGGCGATGCGCTCAGCGATGCGGTCGGCATCGGTATCGAGATTCAGCGCGGACATGGCGGGGGCGGGATCCTTTTTCGACTGCGGGGCGGCTCGTTTTTTGCCGAATGTAGCACGACGCGGCTCTAGCGGCGCTCCAGCGCCGTGAAGCGGCCCCCCGGCAGCGTCGCCACGCGGCCCGACAATTCGAGCTGCAGGAGTGCGCCCTGGAGCGCCGCGCCATCCAGTTCGGTACGCGCGGCGAGAATTTCAAGCGTTGCGGGCGCGTGGCCGAGCGCGGAGAGCACCCGCGCGGCATCGCCGGTTTCGCCCGGCTCGGGCAGATGCGCCGACGCCCAGGACGCATCGGCCGGACACGGCCTGATGCGTCTCGCTCCCGCCGCTGCAACCTGTGCGGGCGGGAAACCGAATTCTTCGAGCACGTCTTGCGGCGTTTCGACCAGTTTCGCGCCTTGCTTGATGAGCCGGTGACATCCCTGCGAAAGCGGCGCGTGAATCGAGCCGGGAACCGCGAAGACATCGCGCCCCATTTCGTTGGCGAGCCGCGCGGTGATGAGCGAGCCGGAACGCATGGCCGCCTCGACGATCAGCACGCCCTCCGACAAGCCCGCGATCAGCCGGTTCCGCTGCGGGAAGTTGGCCGGACGCGCGGGCGTGCCGAGCGGCCATTCGGAGAGAATCGCGCCGTCGCGGGCGATTTCGTGCGCGAGCGTGTGATGTTCGGCCGGGTAGACGAGATCCGCGCCCGTGCCGATCACGGAAATCGTGCCGGCCGCGCCCTCGAGCGCGCCCCGATGCGCCGAAGCGTCGATGCCGAGCGCCAGTCCCGACACCACCGCGAGCCCCGCATCCGACAACGCGCGTGCGAAGCGCCGCGCGTCTTCCAGGCCTTGCGGCGTGGCGTGCCGGCTGCCGACGATCGCCACGGCGCGCATCTGCAGCAGGTCGAGCCGGCCCTTGGCGTAGAGCAGCGCGGGCGGATCGGGCATGGTGAGCAGCGCCTGCGGATAGGCGGCATCCGCGAGCGTCAGAACGTGATTGCCCGGGTCGGACGCCCACGCCAGCGCCTCTTCAATATAGTGGTCGAAGGCAACGCCCTCGATTTCCGGCGGCGGCGCGAGCACGGCTTCGGCGGCGCTCGCGCCCGCCGTCTCCGCGAGCGACGCGAAGCTCTCCGACAGCACTTCGCCCGGGCCGCCGAAAGCCGCGAGCAGCGTGCGCAGTGCGAGCGGCCGCAGGCCTTTTGCGTGAGCGAGCCGCAGCCAGGCGCGGAGTTCATCGGCATCGGGTGTCGGGTTGGCTTGCCCGGTCGGCGGTACGGCGGTCGTCATGTTAAGATTTTTGATCCGAAAGAAATAAAGAATCGTCGCGCGGCCCGCTCCACAGGCCCGCCGCGACGCCGTCTGGCCGCTTGCCGGCGGCGTTGAATCCCATGGGTTCACCCGCATATCTTCGGCATGCCGCCACTCACCCGCAACCTGGCCGAATGGCCGATTTACACGCGTCGCGGCGCGCGTAGACAATCCGAATCATGGCTCTGCTCAAGATACTCAACTACCCCGACAAGCGGCTGAACAAGGTGGCGAAGCCCGTCGAAGTCGTGGACGACCGCATCCGCAAACTCGTCGCCGACATGGCCGAGACCATGTACGCCGCGCCCGGCGTCGGCCTCGCGGCGACTCAGGTGGACGTGCACGAGCGCGTGATCGTGATCGACGTTTCCGACGCGCACGACGAACTGATGGTCTTCATCAATCCGGAAATCGTCTGGGCGAGCGAGGAAAAGAAGGAGTGGGAAGAGGGCTGTCTGTCGGTGCCCGGCATTTACGATTTCGTCGAGCGGCCCGACCGCGCGCGCGTGAAGGCGCTGAACGAAAAGGGCGAGACCTTCGAGATCGAATGCGAAGGTCTGCTCGCGGTGTGCATCCAGCATGAGATGGATCACCTGAACGGTCACGTGTTCGTCGAATATCTGTCTCAGCTCAAGCAGACGCGCATCCGCGGCAAGATGAAGAAGCTGGAAAAGGCGCTGTAACCCATGACTCAATCGCTGCGCGTGGTATTCGCCGGAACGCCGGAATTCGCTGCCGCCGCGCTCGCGGCCATTCATGCAGCCGGTTTTGCGGTGCCGCTCGTGCTCACGCAACCGGATCGTCCGGCGGGACGCGGCATGAAGTTGACCGCAAGCCCGGTCAAGCGCTTTGCCGTCGAGCATGGGTTGAGTGTCGCGCAGCCGGCGTCGCTGCGACGCGCGGGCAAGTATCCGCAGGAGGCGGCGCAGGCAATCGACCTGTTACGCGCGACGCCGCACGACGTGATGGTCGTCGCCGCCTACGGCCTCATTCTTCCGCAGGAAGTGCTCGACATTGCGCCGCGGGGCGCGATCAACATTCACGCGTCGCTGCTGCCGCGCTGGCGTGGCGCCGCGCCGATCCATCGTGCCATTGAAGCGGGCGACGCCGAAACCGGCATCACGCTGATGCAGATGGACGCCGGCCTCGACACCGGCGCGATGATCCGCGAGGCGCGCACACCGATCCACGCCGGCGACACCACCGCGACGCTGCATGACCGGCTCGCACAGATCGGCGCGGAGCTGATCGTGGCGGCGCTGCGCGATCTCGAACGCGACGGCGCGCTGGCCTCCACGCCGCAACCGGAAGACGGCACGACCTACGCCGAAAAAATCGCCAAAAACGAGGCCGCGCTCGACTGGCGCCGTTCGGCTGAAGAACTCGCGCGTCAGATTCGCGCATTCGATCCGTTTCCGGGCGCGTCCGGCACGCTGGACGGTGCCGCAATCAAGCTCTGGGCGGCGCTGCCGGTCGATGGCGCGGCGTACGCGGGCGAACCCGGCACGATCGCCGACGTGTCGCCGGAAGGAATCATCGTGACGTGCGGCAGCGGCGCGCTCCGGCTCACGCAATTGCAGAAGCCGGGCGGCAAGCGCCTGCCCGTGCGCGAATTCCTCGCGGGCGCGCCGCTCGCGAAAGGACAACGCTTCGCGCTGCCGGACGCCGGCCAGCCATAAGAGAGTCACGGACGCCGTACAGGCGCGGCGCTAAAATAAATCGCTCGTCAATCGCTTTCCTTCGCGCCCGTCAGTCTGGAGTTTCCGATGCTCGGCATTACCGGTTTTGCTTTTTTCCTCGTCGCCGTCTTCTTGCTGAACGTCACGCCCGGTCCTGACACCGCGTATATCGTCGGGCGTAGCGTCGCGCAGGGGCGGGGCGCGGGCATCGTGTCGGCGCTCGGCATTTCGGCGGGCTGCATCGTCCATACGCTCGCATGCGCATTCGGCCTGACCGCCATCCTGGCCGCCTCGGCGACGGCGTTTACCGTCATCAAGATTGCCGGCGCGATTTATCTGATTTATCTCGGCGTGCGCCTCATCTTCGCCAGACACGACGATTCGGCGCAGCAAGTCCGGACGAACGAGAAAGTCGCGCCGAAATCGTTGCGCCAGCTTTTTGCGCAAGGCTTCGTCACCAACGTGCTGAATCCGAAAGTGGTGCTGTTCTTCGTGTCGTTCTTTCCGCAGTTCGTCGCCGCCGACAGCCAGCACAAAACGCTCGCGTTTCTCACGCTCGGCGTCGTGTTCATCGCGATGAGCACGGTCTGGAACGGCTTCGTCGCGTGGATCGCGGGCAGCGTCACCGAGCGCTTCGCCGGAAAATCGGGCGTGAAGAAATGGCTCGACCGCGGCGTCGGCGGCGCGTTCGTCGGACTGGGCATCAAGCTCGCCACCTCGCATCGATAAATCTCGCAACCGCGGATTGAATTATTGCCGGATGCCTCTATCTAACATTTTGCTTACAATCGTGGCGCCGGTCGTGCTGGCCGGTGCAACCGCGCAAATCGCGCACCGTGCATAGGGAGAAGGAGTTCCGGATATGTTCAACTGGGTCAAAACCGCGATGCTGATGGCTGCGATCACGGCCCTCTTTGTCGTGATCGGCGGGATGATCGGCGGATCGAAGGGAATGATGCTGGCGCTGATCGTCGCGCTCGGCATGAATTTCTTTTCGTACTGGTTCTCGGACAAGATGGTTCTGCGCATGTACAACGCGCAGGAAGTCGACGAAACCACCGCGCCGCAGTTCTATCGCATGGTTCGCGAACTGGCGACGCGCGCCCAGTTGCCGATGCCGCGCGTCTATCTGATCAACGAAGACGCGCCGAACGCGTTCGCCACGGGCCGCAACCCGGAGCACGCGGCGGTCGCGGCGACCACGGGCATTCTGCGCGTGCTGTCCGAGCGCGAGATGCGCGGCGTGATGGCGCACGAACTGGCGCACGTGAAGCACCGCGACATCCTGATCTCGACGATCTCCGCAACCATGGCCGGCGCGATCTCCGCGCTCGCGAACTTCGCGATGTTCTTCGGCGGACGCGACGACGAAGGCCGTCCGGCCAATCCGATCGCGAGCATTCTGGTGGCGATCCTCGCGCCGATCGCGGGTGCGCTGATCCAGATGGCGATCTCCCGCGCGCGCGAATTCGAGGCCGATCGCGGCGGCGCGGAGATTTCGGGCGATCCTCAGGCGCTCGCGAGCGCGCTCGAAAAGATTCACGCCTATGCCACGGGCGTGCCGTTCCCGACGGCGGAAGCGCATCCGGCGACCGCGCAGATGATGATCATGAATCCGCTGTCGGGCGGCGGGATCGCGAATCTGTTCTCGACGCACCCGGCAACCGAAGAGCGCGTCGCCCGTCTGATGGAGATGGCGCGCACCGGCCGCTTCTGACGCGTCCGATGTCGTCACGAAGGCCGTTCCGGTTCTGCCGGAGCGGCCTTTTTCTTGGCAGGCGTCCGTGAATCGGGCGCGCGACCCCTGCACGTTACAATCCACGTTCACGCAAGCTCCGCGCTTGGCCGACTGACCGTTCCCGCTTCACCCATGACCGACAAGCCTTCCCGGCGGCACGCCGCCGCGCATTCCCGCCTGAGCGCGCTTCATCTCGCGCCGGATTCGCTCGCGTTCGCGCTCGATTGCGCGGCGCAAGCCGTGGGCGCCGTGCGCGCGGGCTCTGCGTTGCCGGCGGCGCTGCAGACGGTCATCGGGTCGGGCAAGCAGGCGGCGGCGCGCGGTGCGGTGCAGGACATCGCGTATCGCACGATGCGCCGTCTCGCACTCGCCGATGCGCTGCTGCACAGACTCGTGAAGAAAGCGCCGCCGCCGCATGTGATGAACGTGCTTGTCTGCGCATTCGCGCTGCTGACCGACGACGACGCGCACGCGGCGTACGCGCCGTTCACGGTCGTCGATCAGGCTGTCGGCGCGATCGCCGCGCGGCGCGAATTTGCATTCGCGAAGGGTCTGGTGAACGCCGTCCTGCGCAATTTCCTGCGCGAGCGCGAAGCACTCATCGAAGAAGCGTGCGCGAGTCCCGTCGCGCGATGGAACTATCCGCAATGGTGGATCGATGCCGTGAGGCGCGGTCAGCCCGATGCGTGGGAAAGCATTCTGCACGCAGGCAACGCGCAAGGGCCGCTCACGTTGCGCGTGAACGCGCGTCACGCAACGGTCGATGAATATCTCGATCGACTGCGGGCGGAGCATATCGAAGCCGATGCGGCCGGCCTGCACGCCGTGCGCCTGAAAACGCCCGTGTCCGTCGAGCGCATTCCGGGCTTCGCGGAAGGCGTCGTCTCGGTTCAGGACGCGGGCGCGCAACTCGCCGCCCAACTGCTCGGCGCGCAGGACGGCATGCGCGTGCTCGATGCGTGCGCCGCGCCGGGCGGCAAGACGGGCCACATTCTCGAACTCGCGAACGTCGACGTGATCGCGCTCGAAAGCGATGCGCAACGCGCGACGCGCATCGAACAGAATCTGACGCGACTGAAGCTGCAGGCGCAGACGAAGGTCGGCGACGCGGGCGATCCCGCGCACTGGTTCGACGGCAAGCCTTTCGATCGCGTTCTCGCCGATGTGCCGTGCTCGGCGTCGGGCATCGTGCGGCGTCATCCGGACATCCGCTGGCTGCGGCGCGAGTCGGACATCGTCGCATTGGTCGACGAGCAGCGGCGTATCCTGAGCGCGCTGTGGCCGCTCGTCGCGAAGGGCGGCGAACTGCTTTACGTGACATGTTCCATCTTTCCGGAGGAAGGCGAAGAACAGGCGCGCTGGTTTGGAGCCGCGCATGAAGATGCGGTACGATTGGACGCGCCGGGCCAGTTGTTGCCGACAGCGGCGCGCGCCAGCGCGGATGCGGCGCAAGGTTCACCGGACGGTACAAATCTCGCGGGCCCCGTTGCGGACGAGGCGCCTGGCGCCCGTCGGTCATCCAGCCGGGACGCGCGGGCTTTCGCGGACCACGACGGATTCTTCTACGCGCGCTTTCAGAAACGGTGACGATCAAACGCTTTTTTCCGCTTCGGCTCGCGGCCGTCATCTGGACTGCGCTGACGCTCTGGCTGAGTTTCGTCGCGGCCGAACCGGCGTTCGCCGAAACGATCGGCGTGCAGCGCGCGTCGCTGCAGGCGGACAATGCCGGCTGGAGCCTCGACGCCCATTTCGACTTCGATCTCAACAACAGCCTCGAAGAAGCCGTGAACCGCAGCGTGCCGCTCTATTTCACGATCGACTTCAACCTCTCGCGGCCGCGCTGGTACTGGTTCGACGAAGAGCCGGTCAACGTGTCGCAGAGCATCCGGCTTTCTTATCAGCCGCTGACCAACGAATATCGCGTATCGACGGGCGGCCTGCAATTGCGCTTCGCGTCGCTCAATGAAGCGCTCGCGGTCATCAAGCATGTGACGTCGTGGCACGTCATCGACCGCAATCAGGTGCGCGCCGGAGAAACCTATACCGCATCCGTGCGCATGCAGCTCGACATCGCGTTGATGCCCAAGCCGTTCCAGATCGACGCGGTCAACAACCGCGACTGGAACCTTTCCTCGGACTGGAAGCGTTTTACTTTTACGGCGGCAGAACGTGCGAAATAGATTTCGACGCGGCCGCACGGACATGAAGAGTTTCGTCGTCCGGTTGCTGGTCTCCACGGTGGCGCTCACGGCAGTCCTGCTGCTCGTGATGCTCGCGCTCGCCAGCGCGAACACGGAGTTCTTCGACCGCTATTACGGCTGGCTCTACGCCGCGAACGTTGCGGTGGCGCTCATCTTCATGCTGATCGTCATCAGTCTGTTCGTGATCATCGTGTCGCGGGTGCGGCAGGGGCGCTTCGGCACGCGCCTGCTCGCGAAGCTCGCGTTCATCTTCGCGCTCGTCGGCGTGGTGCCGGGCGCGATCATCTATGTGGTTTCGTATCAGTTCGTGTCGCGCAGCATCGAGTCATGGTTCGACGTCAACGTGGAAACCGCGCTCACGTCGGGTCTGACGCTCGGGCGCGGCATGCTCGAAACTTCGCTCGCCGACTTCAAGAACCGCGGCCGGCAGATGAGCGATCAGCTCGCCAGCGCCGATCCGTCGAGTCTCACGCTCGCGCTGCTGCGGCTGCGCGATCAATACGGCGTGCAGGACGCGGTCGTGTTCGAGCGCCCGCGCGACCAGTACAACCGTGAGGATCTGTCGGCGAACAACGGCTTGCAGCGCGTGCCGGGCCTGCGCACGGTCGCGCAGGCATCGGGCAATTACTACGCGCTGTTGCCGACCAACGAGCCGAGCAGCACGATGCTCAAGGCGGCGCAGGATCATCCGTATGGCGCGATCGAGGGCGAGATTGACGGCGATCCGAAATCGAACGGGCCGAAGGGCGCGTTGCGGCTGCGCGTGATCGCGAAGATCCCCGACCCGACCACGACCACTGAATTTCAGCACGTCGATCGATACCTGCAGATCGAGCAGCCGGTCAGTCAGGAACTCGCGCGCAATGCGGATGCGGTGCAGCGCGCGTATCGCGAGTATCAGGAGAAGCGGCTCGGGCGCACGGGCTTGCGCAAGATGTATATCGGCACGCTGACGCTCGCACTCTTTCTCGCGACGTTCATCGCGATGATGCTCGCGCTCGCGCTCGGCAATCAGCTCGCGCGGCCACTCTTCCTGCTCGCCCAGGGCACGAAGGAGGTGGCCGAAGGCGATTACACGCCTAAACGAGAGATCAATTCGCGTGACGAACTCGGCTTTCTCACGCAGTCCTTCAACGCGATGACACGCCAGTTGTCCGAGGCGCGCGCGGCGGTCGAGAACAATCGCGTGGCGCTCGAGCATTCGAAGGCGTATCTGGAAAGCATCCTCGCCAATCTGACGGCGGGCGTGTTCGTGTTCGACCGGCAGTTCCGCCTGACGACCGCGAATCGCGGCGCGGAGCGTATCTTCCGCCAGCCGTTCGCCGCGCTGCTCAATCAGTCGATCGATCAGATCGGCGTGCTCGCCGAGTTCGGCGCGATGGTGAAGAAGGCGTTCGCCGAGCGCGACGCGGCGTCGGTCGGCAGCGGGCATCCCGTCGGCGATCGCGGGCACTGGCAGCAGCAGGTCGCGGTGAGCGTGCCGGGCGAGAACGATCCGCTGACGCTGCTCGTGCGCGGCACGCAGTTGCTGGGCGTGACCGAAAGCGAGACCGAGGACGCCGAAACCACCGGCTATGTCGTCGTGTTCGACGACATCTCGGATGTGATCTCGGCGCAGCGTTCCGTCGCGTGGGGCGAAGTGGCGCGGCGTCTCGCGCACGAGATCAAGAATCCGCTCACGCCCATTCAGTTGTCGGCCGAGCGCCTGCAGATGAAGCTCGCGGATAAACTCGCGCCGCCGGATGCCGACGTGCTCAAGCGCGCATCGACGACCATCGTGAATCAGGTGCAGGCGATGAAGCAGATGGTCGACGACTTCCGCGAGTACGCGCGCACGCCGCCCGCGGTGCTCGGCAATCTGCAACTGAACGATCTCGTCGCCGAAGTGCTGACGCTCTACGGCATCGAAGAGGGCAAGAGCCCGATCAAGATCGACCTCGCGAAACTGCCGGTCATTCGCGGCGACGCGACGCAGATCCGCCAGGTGATCCACAACTTGTTGCAGAACGCGCAGGATGCCGTGGCGGATGTCGCGGAGCCGCGCGTGCTGCTCGAAACGAGAACAGTAGAATATGGCGAACCCGACGCATCGGGCCATGCGCGTGTCGCGGTGCGGCTCACGGTGTCGGACAATGGTCCGGGCTTTCCCGCACGCATTCTGTCGCGCGCGTTCGAACCTTACGTGACGACGAAAGCGAAAGGCACGGGCCTGGGACTTGCAACGGTGAAGAAGATCGTCGATGAGCACGGCGCGCGCATCGACATACGCAACCGCTCGAAGTCGGCGGATGTGGTCGAAGGAGCGCAGATATCCATTCTGTTTCTGCAGCTCGCGGACGATACCGCAGCACCGGGCGCGACGCCGTCGGGCGCCGGTGCGTCGGCGAATCAGGGAACGACAAAAGCAACAGTGCAGACAAGGGCAGCGTAAATGGCAACCATCCTGGTGGTAGACGATGAAATGGGGATCCGGGAACTGCTCTCCGAGATCCTGAGCGACGAAGGCCATGTTGTGGATCTGGCGGAGAACGCGCAGTACGCGCGCGACTACCGTCTACAGCAGACGCCCGATCTCGTCCTGCTCGACATCTGGATGCCCGATACCGACGGCGTCACCTTGCTGAAGGAATGGGCCGCGCAAGGCAAGCTCACGATGCCGGTCATCATGATGTCCGGGCACGCGACCATCGACACGGCCGTCGAAGCGACGAAGATCGGCGCGCTCAACTTTCTCGAGAAGCCGATCGCGCTGCAGAAGCTGCTGAAGGCCGTCGAGCAGGGACTGGCGCATGGCACCGCGGTGCCGCCCGCTGCTGCCGCGACGAAGCCGCCGGCGAGCGCGGGCGCATCGGGCGTGCCGGTGGCGGCTGCGTTGCCGATGGCGTCGTCGATAAGCGCATCGGGCGACCCGGCAGCGAGCGGCACAGCGCACGCGCAGGCGGGACAGACGGCATCGATCTCTTTCGACATTCCGTTGCGCGATGCGCGCGATGCCTTCGAGCGCGCGTACTTCGAGTATCACCTCGCGCGCGAGAACGGCAGCATGACGCGCGTCGCGGAGAAGACGGGGCTCGAGCGCACGCACTTGTATCGCAAGCTCAAGCAACTGGGCGTCGATCTCGGCAAGAACAAGAACGAGGTCTGACGCGGTTCGCGAACGGTCGCAGAAAATTGCGCGAGGGGGCTTGAGGGGCGCGATAGTCTCTGCTATAGTTTCACCTCTTCGTTGGCCCGGTAGCTCAGTTGGTAGAGCAGCGGATTGAAAATCCGCGTGTCGGTGGTTCGATTCCGCCCCAGGCCACCAGAATGCAGGAAGCCCGAGAGTGTCATGCTCTCGGGCTTTTTTCATTGGCGGACGCCTTTCTGCATGTCCGTTCTGCGCCGCAAATCGAAGGCAAAAAAACGGGCGGATCGCGCAAGCGATCCGCCCGTTTTTCGTTTCGGCGTTGCTTTGTTACAAGCGGCCCGTGACCGAGCCGCCATCCTTACTTCGGATTCGACGCGACGAAATTCTTGAATGCCGTGTAGGCCGCCTTCGGCGTCTTGCCGTCGTTCTTCAGAAGACCGTATGCGCCTTCGCCGCCGGCCGGATCATCGTAGAGTTCGTACGTCTGGATCGCCTGGATGTTGTACTTCGACGCTACCGAGACGAACTGCGCCATCATCTTGTTGCCGACGAGGTAGGACGCGATCTGCTGATCCGAACCCAGGTTCGGACGCACGCCGAACTCGTTGATCCAGATCGGCTTGCCCATCTGTTGCAGCACCGCGAGAACGTCGTGGCAGCCCGTGCCGCCGCATGCGTTCGTGATGTCGCCCTGATCCGAGTACCAGTGCCACGCGGTGATGTCCCACGTCACGACCGGATGGCCCGTCGAGCCGTCCGGCTGCGTGCCGTTCGCGAGCATCTGGTCGAAGCCGTAGTGCATCCACGCGCCGCCGCCCATGATGATCTTGCCGTTCGTATCGACCGACTTGATCCCGGCGATCATGCCGCGAATCACGCCGCGCGCCTTCTGGAACTTCGTGTTGTCGAAGTGTTGCGGATAGACGCCGTCCACGTTGCCGGCGAGCGCCTCGGCTTCGAGTTCGTTCGACACTTCGTAGTACGGGTACTTGTTCGCCGTGGCCGTCCACACGCCGAGCTGATAGCCCGCGTTGTAGGCGTCGGACTCGCTGTTGAAGTCGATGCCCATCAGCATTACCGGGTACACGGTCACGCCGCCCGCCGCCATCGTCTTCGCGATGCCCGCGAGCTTGTTCGCGGCCGCCTGGCTATACACCTCGTTGCGGTACATCTTCACGCCGAGATCCTGCAGCTGCGACAACTGCAGCGCCGGGTTCGAGATGTCGTACGCGCCGCCTTCGTTGTTGTGGCCGTTCGCGCCGTAGAAGATCTTGGTGGTCGCGGGCGTCGTCGGCGTGGTGGCCTTCGTGTTGTTGACGACGACGTTCACGTTGAGCACCGAGCGCGTGCCGCCCGTCGAGTCGGTCGCCGTGACTTGCCACGTGTGATTGCCGGCGACGAGGCGCGTCGTGTCGACGGTCGTCGAGAACGCGCCGTTCGCGGGCGTGACGTCGCGCGCGATCTTGTTGCCGGTCGACGTATCGACGACGGAGACTTTCGTCCACTTCGAGCCGGTCGTGCCGTTGACCGTCGCGGTGCCGGAGACGGTCGCGTTCGCGGTGGGCGCGCCCAGTGCGAAGGCGCTCGTGTTGCGGCGTGCTGCATCGACGGTCGATGCCGTGTCGAAAGCGTCGCTGGTGCCGCCACCGCCACACGCGGCGAGCAGCAGGCTGGTGGCGATCGCGGCGGCCACAAGGCTCGCCTTCGGTGCGGAAATCATGCGCTGAACGGCGCTGGAGGAGATTTGGGTCGAATTCTTCATACTATTAGTAAGGAGTACTAATGGATGTGGTGTGTCGGCGAAGTCGGTGCGTTTGCAGGAGCGCCGCGAGACGGGCGGATCGGAAACGGACCAGCGATCCCGCTTAACCCAGCGGGAGGGTGGCAGGAATCAGGTCATTCGGAGTGCGAATGAACGTTCCCTGTGAGTGGCAGGATCGTCCGACGAAGGAAGGACGCTGCCAGGCGAAAATCAACGCGGCGCGCTGAACCAGCAAACGTTTGCACGCAAAGTTCGCTTAAAACAGACGAATTACGACTTCGGGATAAATTGCAGATTCGACCCGACGCCTCGGTATCCGGTGCCTGTATATCGGCGGGATTCTTCGAGGGTTGAGCCGGTTTCCCAAAATTGCCAGTTCGATACTTCTGATCAAGGCAATAATTGCCGGAAATCGGCAGCGCGGACGTAAGATTACTATAGGCTCGATAAAAACGTGAAAATTCATATGTAACGACGGTTGCATTTAAGGAAAAATTTGCTATTTCTTCCCTGTCGAAAGCTCAAATTTCCGATTCGAATTTTCTGATCATTTACTTTTGACCGATTCTTAGCTATTCGTCGTACAACATTGATATATCTGGGTTTTTTGAGCGCACCGGCGTCTCGTCGGACATAACGGACGTACGCTGAACGGGTGTCAGTCCAAAAAATGTTTCTATTTGCAGACAAACCACGTTTCGCCGGCGAATCGAGTCGATGACCGATGCCGAGAAACCATTGCCGCGATGAGGTTTAGAAAAGCGGCCGCCGTGGCACGCCACACTCCGATGCCGAGCCGGGCGCGCGATCGCGCTCCGTGCTAAAATTCGCGCCGAATTAAGGACTTGCCTCGTCCTCGGACCAGCAAGTCCTTTTCTTTTCGACGCTCCGAATCGTTCGCGCGATGCGCCGAAATCATCCCGCGGCGCTCGACGAGCCTTTCCCGTTCCGCTATCGGCGGCATAAAAGGCGCGCGCGTCCGCGAGAAGGTCGCCGGCCTATACTGGACTCTCAGGGCGTCGCTGCCCGCGCCGCTCATCGAATGGACCGACCACGCAGACAGCCTGATCGTCTGAGTGATCAGCCTGAGTGATCAGTCTCACTGAGCGACTGCTGCGCGCCGCGCGACGCCAATCTCATTCACGGAGTACGGAGTTTTCACGGTGACTCGGATAGACGCTAAAGACAGCGCGCTCGTGCTGTTCTCCGGCGGCCAGGACTCGGCCACTTGCCTCGCCTGGGCGCTCGAACGTTTCAGGACGGTCGAGACGCTCGGCTTCGATTACGGACAGCGGCATCGCGTCGAACTGGAATGCCGCGACGGCTTCCGCGCGGCGGTCGTGCGCGAGTTTCCGCAATGGGCTGCGCGCCTCGGCGAAGATCACATGATCGACTTGTCGGTGCTCGGCGCGATCAGCGATACCGCCATGACGCGCGAGATCGAGATTCAGGCGACGGCGAGCGGACTGCCGAACACGTTCGTGCCGGGCCGCAACTTGCTGTTCATGACGATCGCGGCGGCGCTGGCGTACCGGCGCGGGCTGAAGGTGCTGGTCGGCGGCATGTGCGAGACCGATTTTTCCGGCTATCCCGATTGCCGCGACGACACGATGAAAGCGCTGCAGGTCGCGCTCAATCTCGGCATGGAAACGCGCTATGCGCTGGAAACGCCGCTCATGTGGCTCGACAAGGCCGACACGTGGCGTCTCGCGGAAACGCTGGGCGGCGAGACGCTCGTCGAACTGATCCGCGTCGAAACGCATACGTGCTATGTCGGCGAGCGCGCGGAACTGAACGAATGGGGCTTCGGCTGCGGCCAGTGTCCGGCATGCAAGCTGCGCAAGCGCGGCTACGAGGCGTATCGCGCGGGCGAGCAGGTCACCACCGCGCCGGTCTGATTTTTTATTCGAGCTTCACAGGGCAGTCATGACGTACGCGGTAAAGGAAATTTTCTACACGTTGCAGGGCGAAGGCGCCAATGCCGGACGCCCGGCCGTGTTCTGCCGTTTCGCGGGCTGCAACCTGTGGTCGGGGCGCGAGGAAGATCGCGCGGATGCCGTCTGCCAGTTTTGCGACACCGATTTCGTCGGCACGGACGGCGAGAACGGCGGCAAGTTCAAAACGCCGGCGGAACTCGTCGCGAAGATCGCCTCGCTGTGGCCGGAAGGCGCGGGCCACAAGTTCGTGGTGTGCACCGGCGGCGAACCGATGCTGCAGATCGACCAGCCTTTCGTCGATGCCTTGCACGAAGCTGGCTTCGAAATGGCGATCGAAACGAACGGCTCACTGCCTGTGCTCGAAAGCATCGACTGGATTTGCGTGAGCCCGAAGGCCGACGCGCCGCTCGTCGTGACGAAGGGCAACGAGCTGAAAGTGGTCGTGCCGCAAGACAACCAGCGCCTCGCCGAGTACGAGAAGCTCGATTTCGACTACTTCCTCGTGCAGCCGATGGACGGCCCGTCGCGCGACCTCAACACGAAGCTGGCGATCGACTGGTGCAAGCGGCATCCGAAATGGCGCCTGTCGATGCAGACGCATAAATACTTGAACATCCCCTAAACGGTCAGCCGACGTGCAGACGATTACCCGAAAACTCGAATTCGACGCGGGCCACCGCATCCCCGATCACCGCAGCCAGTGCCGCAACTTGCACGGGCATCGCTACGTGCTCGAAATCACGCTGCGAGGCGATCTCGTCGACGTGGAAGGCGCGCCCGACCGCGGCATGGTCATGGACTTCGCCGACGTCAAGGCGCTCGCCATGGAGCATCTCGTCAACAAGTGGGATCACGCGTTCATCGTCTATGAAGGCGATGTCAAAGTGCGCGAATTCCTGCAAACGCTCGCCGATCACAAGACTGTCGTGCTGGACCGGATTCCGACCGTCGAGAACATGGCGGCCGTTGCGTTCAACATACTCGCCGAAGTCTACGACGCGCATTACGGCGTCAATCTGAAGCTCTCGCGCGTGCGTCTGTACGAGACGCCGAACTGCTGGGCGGACGTCGAGCGCGGCTGATTTCCGGCGGCGTCGCGGCCCGGAACACGCCCGACGCCCGCGCGTTTGTCACGGTATGATCGTCCGATAAGTCGCCCGCGCCCAGGGCGATGAGACACGGAGCGCACGCATGCCGTCACTTCTTCCGTCGTTTTCCCCGTCGTTTTCCTCAATGCGGTCACACGCGGTCGTCCTTCCTGCACGCGAAGGAGCCGCGCGATGAGCACCTTCACGAATCCCATCAAACAGCGCCTCTCCGAACCGGGCACGCTGTTCGGCCTGTGGCTTTCGCTCGGCAGCGCCGACGCCGCCGAAGCGCTCGCGCACGCGGGCTTCGACTGGCTCTGTATCGACATGGAGCATTCGCCGAACGACAGCGTCGATGTCGTCGCGCAGTTGCGCGCAATCGCTGCCGCCCATCTGCCGAGCGAGCCGATCGTACGCGTGCCCACTAACGAAGGCTGGCTCGTCAAGCGCGCGCTCGATGCCGGCGCACGCACGCTGATGTTCCCGAACGTGCAATCGGCGGCGGACGCGGCGCAGATCGTGCGGCTCACGCAATATCCGACCGAGGCGGCGCTGGACGGCCTGCGCGGCGTCGCGGGCGCGGTGCGCGCGGCGGGCTACGGCATGCGGCGCGACTATGTGACGACCGCGAACGCGCAGATCGCGACCATCGTGCAGATCGAATCCGTGGCGGCGCTTGACGCCGTCGACGAGATTGCCGCGACGCCGGGCGTCGATTGCCTGTTCATCGGACCGGCGGATCTCGCCGCGAGCCTGGGTCACCTCGGCGACGGCAAGCATCCCGACGTGCAGGCGGCTATCACGAAGATCGTCGATGCGGCGAAGCGCGCGGGCATCGCGAGCGGCATCTTCGCGCTCGATGCCGCGAGCGCGAAGCAGTACGCGCAGGCGGGCATCAAGCTCGTCGCGATCGGCGCGGACGTGATGTGGCTGTTGAAGGCAACGCGACAGGCATTGCAGGAGGCGAGATCATGAAAACCGCAAGGCGGGCCGGGATCGCGGCGGCCCTGGCGATCGGCTTGTCGACACTGACTTCTGGCGCGGCGAACGCCGACAATACGCTCAAGCCGACCGATCTCGCAACGCAGAACGCGGTCGCCGACTACAACGCGGGCAATTTCGGCGCGGCGCGTTCGGAGTTCCGCCGTGCGGCGCAAAAGGGCAGCCGTCTCGCCGAATTCAATTACGCGATGATGCTGCTCAACGGCGAAGGCGGTCCCGCGGACGTGCCGGAAGGCAAGAAGTGGCTGCGCCGCGCCGCCGATGCCAACATGACGCACGCGCAATACGTGTACGGCAAGATGTACGACGACGGCCAGTTCGTGGACAAGGATCCGGCCGAGGCGCATCGCTGGTTCCTGCGCGCGGCGAGTCAGGGCCACGTACAGGCGGAACTGGCGCTCGCCAATCAGTTCCTCGATGGACGCGGCACCGCGCGCGACAACGAGCAGGCGTTCAACTGGTACAAGAAGGCGGCGGAAGGCGGCGACATGACGGCGCAATACGTCGCGGGCTCGTTCTACGAGCGCGGCGGCGACGGCGTCGAACGGAATCTGAACGTCGCGCGCGCGTATTACGCCGCGGCGGCCGCGCAGGGCGATCCGGCGGCCAAACTCAAATATCTGCAATTGAGCGCCGAGCTCGAACGTCAAAAGCCGCAGTGACGGCGCGCTGAGAAAACAAAAAGCCGCGGATCGAAGGACGAATCCGCGGCTTTTGCGTTCAGGCGATGATGCAACGCTTGCTCCGCCTAGCTCTGCATCAGGCGCTTTTGCCGTGCGACGCTCATGATGAGCCCGACGGCGACGCCGAGCGTCGTCAGTGCCGTGCCGCCGTAGCTCATGAACGGCAGCGGCACGCCGACCACGGGCAGAATCCCGCTGACCATGCCGATATTGACGAACGCGTAAGTAAAGAACGCGAGCGTGAGCGATCCGGCCAGTAATCGCCCGAAGAAGGTCGCGCCGTTCGCCGCGATGAACAGCCCGCGCGCGATCAGCGCCATATAGAGAAAGAGCAGCACGAGCCCGCCCGCTAGCCCGAATTCCTCGGAAAACACCGCGAAGATGAAGTCCGTATGCTTTTCGGGAATGAACTCGAGGTGTGCCTGCGTACCCTTCAGCCAGCCCTTGCCGAGCGTGCCGCCGGAGCCGATCGCGATCACGGCCTGAATGGTGTGGAAGCCTTTGCCGAGCGGATCGGAGGTCGGGTCGAGCAGCGTGCAGATGCGATGCTTCTGATAATCGTGCATCAGCGGCCAGTTCACTTCGGGCTGGCAGATGCGGTTTTGAAACACCGCGACGCACACCACCACGATCACACCCGCCGCGAGCACCGGCACGATCAGTTTGAAGCTCAGGCCGGCGAGATAGATGACGAACACGCCCGCCGCGAACACGAGCACCGCGGTGCCCAGGTCCGGCTGCTTCGCGATCAGGCCGACGGGCAGCAGCAGAATGACGAAGCCGACGATGTAATCCCACCAGCGGATGTTGCTTTCGCGTTTCTGGTAGTACCACGCGAGCATCAGCGGCATCGCGATCTTCATGATCTCCGACGGCTGGATCACGACCCCCACGTTGAGCCAGCGTTTCGCGCCCTTGCGCGTGAGCCCGAACGCGGCAACCGCGATCAGCAGCGCGACGCCGACCGTATAGAGCGGCACGGCGAAGCGCATCAGCATCTGCGGCGGGATATTGGCGAGCACCCACATCAGGCCGAAGGTCAGCATGATGTTGCGCAACTGGTCCTCGACGCGCCCGGGCATGTCGAGGCTCGCGCTGTACAGCGTCACGATGCCGACGCAGAGCAGCAGAAAAACGATTAGCGCGAGCGGCTTGTCGAAGCCCGCGAACATGCGCCGGGCGCGTTCGAGCCACTCGCGCTTGTCGAATTGCATGTGCAGTTGCATGGCGGTTTCCTTATTCGTCGATGCCGCCGGACGGCGCCAGCACGCGCACGCCGTCGTTCGGATTGCCGCGGACCATGGTCGGCGTCGGCTCCGTCGGGCGCTTTTTCGGGGCCGGCGCGGGGCTCGGCGTGGAGGCCGGCTGCGCGACGGCGGGCGCGGGCGCGGACGCGGCGCGCGGCTTCGCGGCCTTCGGCGCGGATGCCTGAAGCGCGGGAGCCGAAGCCGCCCGGCCGGCAGCGGGACTCGACGCGGCCTGGCCCGCCGCGGGACTTCCGTCGGGGCGTGGCGAGAACGCCGGCGATGAATTTGCCACCGACGCAGGCAAGGCCGCGGATGCGGGCAGTTGCGTGCCGCCGATCATCGGCAGGCCTTCGTCGGCCGTGGCTGAAGCGGCGGCGGCGACAGCGGCCGCTTCGGCGCCCGGTTTCATCCGGTCGATCAGATAGTAGTCGAGCACCTTGCGCGCGATCGGGCCCGCGGATTCCGCGCCCCAGCCGCCGTTCTCGACGATCAGCGCGAGCGCGATCTTCGGCTGCTCCGCCGGCGCAAACGCGATGAACAGCGCGTGGTCGCGCAGATGCTCGGCGAGCGCGTGGCCCTTGTAGTTCGCGCCCTGCAGCGAGTAGACCTGCGCCGTGCCGGTCTTGCCCGCCGCCAGATACGGCGCGCCCGCGAACACCTTCGCCGCCGTGCCGTTCGTGACCACGCCTTCCATCGCCCGCTTGATGAAGTCCACGTCCTTCTGCTGCACGGCGATCTTGTCGCTCGGATCGCGCACGACGGCGCGCGTTTCCTTCGAGATCGGGTTTTCGATATCGCGCACGAGGTGCGGCTTCATTACGACGCCGTTGTTCGCGAGCGTCGCGGTGGCGTGCGCGAGTTGCAGGATCGTGAACGAGTTGTAGCCCTGACCGATGCCCAGACTGATCGTTTCGCCTTCGTACCAGCGTTGCTGCTCGGGTTTGCGATACGCCTTGCGCTTCCATTCCGTCGACGGCAGGATGCCGCGCGCCTCGCCCGCGATGTCGATGCCGGTGATCTGCCCGAAGCCCCACGGCTTCATGAAGCCGGCCATCGCGTTCACGCCGAGATCGCGCGCGAGCATGTAGAAGTACGTGTCGTTCGACACGACGATCGCGCGGTTCATGTCCACCCAGCCCTGACCCGAGCGCACGTCGTTGCGGAACGTGTGGCCGCCGAAGGTGAAGTAGCCCGGATCCTGAAAGCCCCAGCCCGGCGTGCGCTTATGCAGCGTGAGCGCGGCGAGCGCCATGAACGGCTTGTAGGTCGAGCCCGGCGGATACGTGCCGTGCAGCGGACGGTTCAAGAGCGGATGATCCGGCGAATTGTTGAGCGCGTCCCAGGTTTGCTGGTCGATGCCGTCGACGAACGAATTCGGATCGAAGCTCGGCGCGGAGACGAACGCGAGCACGTCGCCGGTGGTTGGCTCGATCGCGACGAGCGCGCCGCGCTTGCCCGCGAACGCCTGCTCGGCGACCTGCTGCAAGCCGATATCCAGCGACAGCACGAGATTGTTGCCGGGCGTCGCCTGCGTGCGCGACATCGTGCGCACCGGGCGCCCGCCGGCGGTCACTTCCACTTCCTCGAAACCGGTCAGCCCGTGCAGCTCGGTTTCATAGCTCTGCTCGACGCCGATCTTGCCGACGTAATCCGTGCCCTTGTAGTTGTTCGCGTCGAGTCGCGGATCGTAGTGGTCCGAGCTTTCATCGTTGGCGTCGCTGGCGTCGTCGATGCGCTCCTGATCGCGCTGCGAAATACGCCCGATATAGCCGATCACGTGCGCGGCGGTCGCGCCGAGCGGATATTGGCGGAACAGCCGCGCGCGCACTTCCACGCCGGGAAAGCGGAAACGCTGCGCGGTGAATTTGGCGACTTCCTCGTCGGTTAAGCGCGTGCGGATCGGCAGGCTTTCGAAATTCTTCGAGTCTTCGAGCAGCTTCTTGAAACGGCGCCGGTCGCGCGCGTCGATCGGAATGACTTGCGCGAGTTCGTCGATGGTTTCGTCGAGCGTGCCGTTGATCTTCGAGCGCGTGATTTCGAGCGTGTACGCCGAGTAATTCTTCGCCAGCACGATGCCGTTGCGATCGGTGATGATGCCTCGGTTGGGCACGATCGGCGCGACGGAAATGCGGTTCTCGTTCGCCTGCAGCGAGTATTTGCTGAAGTGCCAGACCTGCAGATACAGAAAGCGCAAGCCGATCAGCCCGAAGCAGACGAACACGAACAGTCCCGCCGCCGCGACGCGCAGGCGGAACTTCGACAACTGTTGCTCGGTGTTCTTGATTTCGGTCATGCAGCTTTCGCGATTCGTTTCGCGATGTATCGCGATTCAAGTGTAGTCCGCGCGCGGGCGTTCGGAGGGCCGGCGCGCCGGGGCCGGCCGGCTCAGATCGGACGGGTATCGTCGGGGTCGGCGGCGCGGCGTTGCGGTATCAGCAACAGGAAGCTCGCGACCGGCCAGAGCAGCGCTTCCACGAAGCCGTTGACGAGATAGCTCCAGCCGGGAAACGCCGCGCCCGTCATCAGCCGGATCACGAACGGCACGAGGTGCGCGCCCACCAGCAGCGGCGCCACGACGAACGTCTGCACCGGCAGCGCCATCCACAGCACGCGGCGGTGAATGGTGATCGCGCCGTAGGAGAGCAGCGTATAGGCGAGCGCGTGTTCGCCGAGCAGATTCGCGTTATGGACGTCCATGAGCAGGCCGAGCATGAACGCGATGCCCATGCCGACCTTGCGCGGCTGATGCACGTTCCAGAACAGCAGCACCAGCGCGACGAAATCCGGTACGCCGACGAGCCGTCCCCATGGAATCAGATTCAGCAGGAACGCGGCCGCGAGACTGAACGTGATGAAGTACGGATTGACCGGCTGAAGAATGTATTGCGGGCGGTTCATCGCGCGGCTCCCGAAGAAGCGGGCTTGGGCATGTGCGCCTTCTTCGACGGCCTCGCCGCCGCGCCCGATGCCGCTTTGGGTGCCGTGGCCTTCGCCGCGGGCTTTTCAGCGGGTTTCTCCGCGGGTTTTTCGGCGGCGGCGGGCGCCGAACCCGGTACCGCCGCCGATGCGCCGCTCGCGCTCGCGGGCGCCGCGGCCTTTGCCGCCGGCTTCTTCTTGCCCTTGTTTTCCTTCGCTTCCTTGGCGGCCGCGGCCGCTTCCACTTCGATCGGATTCGGCGGCACGTTCACGTTGTAGTGCAGCACGAGCAACTGGCGCGCGCCGCGCACCGCCGCGATCGGCACGCAGACGACGCGCGCGAACGCCGTATCCGCCTGCTTGTCGACGCGCAGCACTTTCGCGACCCGCAACCCGGGCGGATAGATGCCGTCGAGGCCGCTCGTCACGAGTTCGTCGCCGGCCTGCACGTCGGCGCTGATGGGCACGAAGCGAAGATCGAGCGTGTCGCCCTTCGGCGTGCCGTAGATCACGCTGCGCAGACCCGTGCGCGCGATCTGCACCGGCACGGCCTGATCCTTGTCCGTCAGCAAGGTGACTTCCGATTGCATCGGAAAGACGCGCGTCACCTGGCCGATTACACCGTCTTCGGTAACGACCGGCGCGCCGTCCTGGATGTTCTGCTGCGAACCCTTGCCGATCACGACTTTCTGCGTGAAGGGATCGCGCGTGTCGTACTGGATCTCGGCGGGCGTTTCATCGGTCGTGGCGCGCGATTGCAGGTTCAACAGCGCGCGCAAATGCGCATTCTCGATCGCGAGTTGCGCCGCATCGCCCGCCTTGACGGAGAGTTGCAGATTCTTGTCGGCCAGCTTCTGGTTCTCACTGCGCAGGTTCGCACTCGTCACGGCGAGATCCGCCGCGCCCATGAAGATGTCGCGCGGCACAAGCGCCGCGCGCTGCAACGGATAGAGCCCCGCGCCGAGCATGCCGCGTGCGATTTCCAGCGTATTGAAACGGGCATCCGAAATGAGCAATGCGATCGCGAGGACCACAAAGAAGATCAGGCGCGCGAGCGCGGAGGGGCCTTGCTTGAAAAGTGGCGGCGGACTGTATTCCATGGTCGGCGCCGAGGGCGTGAACGGATGGATCGATGCTGCAGACTTGGTCGCCGTGGCGGAGCCTGCCCTACGCTGTTTCGACAACGGCCCGGACTGGAGCCGGGCCGCGCGCGCGTCGCGTGACGCGGGTCATTTCAGTTGTCGCGCGGCAGGCCGCGCGCGCGCCGAAAACCGGCCGCGAACGGCCTGGCGGAGATCACTCGTACGAGAAGATGCTGCCGAGCTTGTCCATGCGCTCGAGCGCCATGCCCGAGCCACGCACCACGCAAGTCAGCGGATCTTCGGCGACGAGCACCGGCAGGCCGGTTTCTTCCGCGAGCAGGCGGTCGAGGTCGCGCAGCAGCGCGCCGCCGCCCGTCAGCATCATGCCGCGTTCGGCGATGTCCGCGCCGAGTTCCGGCGGCGTCTGTTCCAGCGCGATCTTCACCGACGACACGATCTGGTTCAGCGGGTCCGTCAGCGCTTCGAGAATTTCATTGCTCGAAATAGTGAAGCTGCGCGGAATGCCTTCGGAAAGATTGCGGCCCTTGACTTCCATTTCCTTCACTTCGGAGCCGGGGAACGCCGAACCGATTTCCTTCTTGATGGCTTCGGCGGTCTGCTCGCCGATCAGCATGCCGTAGTTGCGGCGGATGTAGTTGACGATGGCCTCGTCGAACTTGTCTCCGCCCACACGCACGGAACCCTTGTACACGATGCCGCCGAGCGAGATCACGCCGACTTCGGTCGTGCCGCCGCCGATGTCGACGACCATCGAGCCGGTTGCTTCCGACACCGGCAGGCCCGCGCCGATCGCGGCGGCCATCGGCTCCTCGATCAGATAGACCTGCGACGCGCCCGCGCCGTGCGCCGCTTCCTTGATGGCGCGGCGCTCGACCTGGGTGGAGCCGCACGGCACGCAGATGATGATGCGCGGCGACGGCGAAAACATGCGGGATTCGTGAGCGGTCTTGATGAACTGCTTGATCATCTGCTCGGTCACGGTGAAGTCGGCGATCACGCCGTCCTTCATCGGGCGGATGGCCTCGATATTGCCCGGCACTTTACCGAGCATCTGCTTGGCTTCCTTGCCGACCGCCTGAATGGTCTTCTTACCGTTGGGACCGCCTTCCTGGCGAATGGAAACGACCGACGGCTCGTCGAGAACGATGCCCTTGCCGCGCATGTAGATAAGCGTGTTGGCGGTGCCGAGGTCGATCGCCAGGTCGTTCGAAAAATAGCTGCGCAAAAAACCAAACATTCAAAAATCCTGTCTCGCTGGGGGCCGTTCCTCGCTCGTAGCGCCGGGGACGGCAGCGGAAAAAATAACGGTTTTGCCGGGGCGGCGAACGCTCGCCGCGAGATGCAAAACCGGGAAGAAATCTACCGCAGAATGGAACGCCCAACGCAAACGTTTCTCGCAATACCTTGATTCAGGGAGAAAGCCGCTGAGAGACCGATCCAGAGGTGAGTCGAACGTGTAATGATACCTTATAATTTGGGGGTATCTATAGGAAAAGGATGGCATCTTCTGCCATCGCAAGACCTGTTTCCGAGGGCTCCTTCCAAGTTCGTAACTGGCTGTCACAGCTAAGGTTTTCGAAACTGGGGCTGTCCACGCTTTTCTCCGGTGATCCCATGTCTTTGACCCTGACCGACGTAAAACGCATCGCGCATCTGGCGCGGCTCGAATTGCCCGACCACGAGGCCGAACCCACGCTCGCGCGGCTCAACGATTTTTTCGGTCTCGTCGAGCAGATGCAGGCCGTCGACACGACCGGCATCGAGCCGCTCGCGCACCCGATCGAGCAGATCGAGGAAGTGGCGCTGCGTCTGCGTGACGACGCTGTCTCTGAGCGCGTCGAGCGCGAAGAGTTCCAGCGTTCGGCACCTGCCGTGCAAGATGGGCTCTATCTCGTGCCGAAGGTGATCGAATAACGGTCGCCTGTCCAGCGATACCGCGGCGAAAACAAAGGCCGCGCTCATCAGGGAACTGATCAGGGAACTGCAATGCATCAAAAAAGCTTGACCGAATTGCGCGCCGCGCTCGACTCGAAGGAAATTTCCGCAGTCGAGCTGGCGCAGACTTATCTGCAGCGCATCGAGGCCGCGAAGGGCCTGAATGCGTTCATCGGCGTCGATCGCGAACTCACGCTCGAACAGGCGAAAGCCGCCGACGCGCTCATCGCGCAAGGCGGCGCGGGCGCGCTCACCGGCCTGCCGGTCGCGCACAAGGACGTGTTCGTCACGCGCGGCTGGGCGTCCACGGCCGGCTCGCACATGCTCGAAAACTACGCGAGCCCGTTCGACGCGACCGTCGTCGATCGTCTGAAGCACGCCGGCATGGTGTGCCTCGGCAAGACCAACATGGACGAATTCGCGATGGGCTCGTCCAACGAGAATTCGTACTTCGGCGCCGTGAAGAATCCGTGGGACCTGAAAGCCGTGCCGGGCGGTTCGTCGGGCGGTTCGGCCGCGGCCGTGGCCGCGCGTCTCGCGCCCGCCGCGACCGGCACCGACACCGGCGGCTCCATTCGCCAGCCTGCGTCGTTCACCGGCATCACGGGCATCAAGCCGACTTACGGCCGCGTGTCGCGTTACGGGATGATCGCGTTCGCGTCGTCGCTGGATCAGGCCGGCCCGATGGCGCAAACCGCCGCCGACTGCGCGCTGCTGCTCAACGCGATGGGCGGCTTCGACGAGCGCGATTCGACCAGCCTGCAACGCGACAACGAAGACTACACGCGCTATATCGGCAAAACGTGGAGCGGCTCCGATGATGCAGGCAAGCCGTTGAAAGGCCTGCGCATCGGCATGCCGAAGGAGTACTTCGGCGCCGGTCTCGCCGACGACGTCCGCGCATCCATCGACGCCGCGCTGAAGCAGTACGAAGCGCTCGGCGCCACGCTCGTCGAGGTGACGCTGCCGCAGACCGAGCTGTCGATTCCCGTGTACTACATCATCGCGCCGGCGGAGGCTTCGTCGAACCTGTCGCGCTTCGATGGCGTGCGCTACGGACATCGCGCGGCCGAGTACCGCGACCTGCTCGACATGTACAAGAAGTCGCGCGCGGAAGGCTTCGGGCCGGAAGTGAAGCGGCGGATTCTGGTCGGTACGTACGTGCTGTCGCACGGCTATTACGACGCGTACTACCTGCAGGCGCAGAAGATTCGCCGCATCATCGCGCGCGACTTTCAGGAAGCGTTCAGGCAGTGCGACGTCATCATGGGACCGGTCGCGCCGACGGTCGCGTGGAATCTCGGCGAGAAGGCCGACGATCCCGTGCAGATGTATCTCGCCGATATCTATACGCTGTCCGTGAGTCTCGCGGGCTTGCCCGGCATGAGCGTGCCGTGCGGCTTCGGCGCGGGCGCGAACGCGGATCGGCCGGTCGGCCTGCAGATCATCGGCAACTATTTCAACGAAGCCCGGATGCTCCAGGTCGCCGACGCGTTCCAGCGCGCGACCGACTGGCACCGTCAGGCACCATCGGCATCGGGAGTGTGAACATGCAGTGGGAAGTCGTCATCGGTCTGGAAACGCACGCGCAGCTTTCCACCGTCTCCAAGATTTTCTCGGGCGCGCCCACGCAGTTCGGCGCGAGCCCGAACTCGCAGGCGAGTCCCGTCGATCTCGCGCTGCCCGGCGTGCTGCCGGTGATGAACCGCGGCGCCGTCGAGCGGGCGATTCGCTTCGGCCTGTCGATCGGTGCGCACATCGCGCCGCGCAGCATCTTCGCGCGCAAGAACTACTTCTATCCGGATCTTCCGAAGGGCTATCAGATCAGCCAGTACGAGATTCCGGTCGTGCAGGGCGGCCAGATCACGATCCAGGTTCCGGCCAATGAAAAGGCAGGCAAGGAAGCGTACGAGAAGACCGTCAATCTGACGCGCGCGCATCTTGAAGAAGACGCGGGCAAGTCGCTGCACGAAGACTTCGCGGGCATGACGGGCATCGACCTGAATCGCGCGGGCACGCCGCTGCTCGAGATCGTCACCGAGCCGGAAATGCGCAGCGCGGCCGAAGCGGTCGCGTATGCGAAGGCGCTGCACGGGCTCGTCGTGTGGCTCGGCATCTGCGACGGCAACATGCAGGAAGGCTCGTTCCGCTGCGACGCGAACGTGTCGGTGCGGCCGGTCGGCCAGAAGGAGTTCGGCACGCGCGCCGAGATCAAGAACCTGAATTCGTTCCGCTTTCTCGAAGAAGCGATTCAATACGAAGTGCGCCGTCAGATCGAACTGATCGAAGACGGCGGCACGGTGGTTCAGGAAACGCGTCTCTACGATCCGGACAAGCGCGAAACGCGTTCGATGCGCAGCAAGGAAGACGCGCACGATTACCGCTATTTCCCCGACCCGGATCTGATGCCGCTCGTGATCGAGGAAAGCTGGATCGCGCGCGTGAAGGGCGACTTGCCCGAACTGCCGGCCGACATGCAGAAGCGTTTCGTCGACACGTACGGTCTGACGCCGTATGACGCGGGCGTGCTGACGTCGTCGAAGGCGATGGCGTCGTACTTCGAAGCGCTCGTGCAGAAGGCCGGCGCGAGCCAGGCGAAGATCGCCGCAAACTGGATGATGGGCGACGTCTCCGCGCAACTGAACCGCGAATCGCTCGATATCGGCGAATCGCCGGTGTCGGCAGTGCAGCTCGCGTTGATCATTCAGCGCATCGCCGACGGCACCATCTCCAACAAGATCGCGAAGGACATCTTCCAGGCGATCTGGGACGAAAAGGCGACGGACGAAGGCGCGGCGGATCGCATCATCGAGGCGAAGGGCCTGAAGCAGATTTCCGATGCCGGCGCGCTCGAAGCGATCATCGACGAAGTGCTCGCGGCGAACCAGAAATCGGTCGAAGAATTCCGCGCGGGCAAGGAGAAGGCGTTCAACGCGCTGATCGGCCAGGCGATGAAGGCGACCAAGGGCAAGGCGAATCCGCAGCAGGTCAACGAACTGCTGAAGAAAAAGTTATCCTGATTCTCCGACGCGGATAACTCGCGGGCTGCTGCCGGTAATGCCCGGCAGCAGCCCGTTTTCATTGGCGAAAGTGGAAAAAAGAGACATGGCAAAGAAACCCGGGCTGGACGACTTCCGCGTACCTTTCTTCGATGCCGGCAAAAAGCCGAAGCCCTTCGATCTGAGCGCGGTCGATCCGTCCGCGAAGCCGTTTTCGCTCGGCGCGAAGGACGCGGACCGCGAACGGCTCGCGGCCATCGGCGCGCAGCTCGACGACCTGCAGGAGAAACTGCACGCACAGCGCCGCCAGCGCGTGCTGCTCGTGTTGCAGGGCATGGACACGAGCGGCAAGGACGGCACCGTGCGCGCCGTGTTCCACGATGTCGATCCGCTCGGCCTGCGCATCGTGCCGTTTCGCGCGCCGTCCGAACGCGAGGCTGCGCACGATTTCCTGTGGCGCGTGCACGCGCAGGCGCCGATGGCCGGCGAATTCGCGATCTTCAACCGCAGCCACTACGAAGACGTGCTCGTGCCGCGCGTGCTGAAGCAGATCGATGCCGATCAATGCGAGCGCCGCTATCGTCACATTCGCGAGTTCGAGTCGCTGCTCGCGGACAGCGGCACGACCATCGTGAAATGTTTTCTGCATATTTCGAAGGACGAGCAGCGCGAGCGGCTGCAGGCGCGCATCGACGATCCGACCAAGCACTGGAAATTCGATGTCTCCGATCTCGAAGCGCGCAAGCAGTGGGACGACTACCAGGCCGCGTACGCGGACGCGCTCGGCGCGACGTCGACGGAATACGCGCCGTGGTACATCATTCCGGGCAATTCCAAGACGCATCGCAACGTGATGGTCGCGGAGCTCCTGTTGCGCACGATGCAGGACATGAAGCTCGAATTTCCGCCGGCCAAGGAATCGCTGAAGGGCGTGAAGGTCGACTAATCAAAACAGATAAAAGAGGAAGCGTATGTTTCGCGTGATTACCGCCAATCTCAACGGCATCCGTTCGGCCGCCAAGAAAGGTTTCTTCGACTGGTTCGGCGAACAGAAGTCCGACGTCGTGTGCGTGCAGGAAATCAAATGCTCGCAGGACGATCTGACGCCTGAATTTCTCGCGCCGCACGGTTTTCAGGGCTATTTCCAGCATGCGGTGAAGAAGGGCTACAGCGGCGCGGGCCTCTACACGCGCCATGAGCCGGATGACGTGATCATCGGCTTCGGCTCGGAAGAGTTCGATCCGGAAGGGCGCTATGTTGAAGCGCGTTTCGGCAAGCTGTCGGTGGTGTCGGTGTATGTGCCGTCCGGCTCCAGCGGCGACGAACGTCAGCAGGCGAAGTACCGTTTCATGGACGAGTTCATGCCGCATCTCGACGCGCTTTCGAACGAGCGCGAAGTGATCCTGTGCGGCGACGTGAACATCGTGCACAAGGAAATCGACATCAAGAACTGGAAGAGCAACCAGAAGAATTCAGGCTGCCTTCCGGAAGAGCGCGCGTGGCTCACGAAGCTGTTCGACGACGTCGGCTATGTCGACGTATTCCGCACGCTGGACCAGCGGCCCGAGCAATACACGTGGTGGAGCAATCGCGGCCAGGCGTATGCGAAGAATGTCGGGTGGCGGATCGACTATCAGATCGCGACGCAGGAAATCGCGGCGACCGCGAAGAAGACGTCGATCTTCAGGGATATCAAGTTCAGCGACCACGCGCCGCTGACCATCGATTACGACTGGAAGATCGCGAAGGCGAAGAAGTAAGGCTAGCGCCCGCTCTTCTTGAACCGCCCCATGCCCGCATAATTCGGCAACTGGTCGATGGTCTTGCCGAGGGCCTTCGCGTAGAGCGGCATCATGTCCGGCATACGCTTGAGCAGGTCCTGCCTGCGATCCGGACCGTACGGATGCATCCAGATGAAGCCGGCATCCGCGCGGCGCGTGCCGGAATCGATCTTGTTCCACAGTGTGACGGCAGCGCGCGGATCGTAGCCCGCGCGCGACGCGATCTCGCTGCCGATCACGTCGGCTTCGGTTTCGTCGGCGGGGGAATAGCGCATCGACAGCAGTTCGTCGCCGATATCCGGCTGCTGCGACGAATAATTCGAGAAGCCGAAAAGCTGCGGCATGCCGCCGGCGCCGAGTTGCGCGGCCTGCTGCCGGCCGAGCCGTTCGCGCGCATGCTCGCGCAGCGCGTGTGCGATTTCGTGGCCGATCATCATGCCGATCTCGTTGTCGTTCAGATGCAGGCGGTCGATGAGCCCGCTATATACGACGATCTTCCCGCCCGGCAGGCAGAACATGCGTTCGTCGGACGACTTGATGACATTGATCTCCCACTTCCAGTTCTTCGCGCGATCGTTCCACTTGAGCGCGAACGGAATCTCGTGATTCGCGATCTCGCGCACGCGCTTCACGAGCGGATTGCTGTCCGGGAGGAGTGTCTTGTCGCGCTCGGCGTCGTGGATGATCTGCGCGTATTCGCCCGCCGCCTGCGCTTCGAGCGTTGCGGGCGGAATCAGGTTGCGGAACAGCGCCGTATTGCCGAAGCGGATCTGGTTGTTCGGTGCGCTGTACGGCGGCGGCGTCTTCTGTTCGTCCTGAGCGTGCGCGGACAAAGGCGCGAGCGACGCCAGTGCCCATGCGCAAACCGAGGCGCGAAACTTGAAAGAAACCGTCATCGTTGAGTTCTCCAGGGCGCGATTTTCGGCAACAGTAGCATGCCCGGAATGGACAGCACGACGCAGATCATGAAGTACGGGAACCAGCCCGTTTCGCTCACGATAAAGCCGCTGCCGGCCGCGGCGAACGTGCGCGGCACGGCGGCAAGGCTCGTGAAAAGCGCGAACTGCGTCGCGGTGTAGCGCGGATCCGTCGTGCTGGCGATATACGCGGTGAAGGTCGCGAGCGTGAGGCCCGTCGCGAAGGTTTCGAAGCCGTACAGCACGGCGAGCGCCATCGGCGACGGCCCGATCTTCGCGAGCCAGGCGAAGCCCAGCGTGGCGACAATCTGCAGAAAGCCGAAGATCCACAGTCCGCGCGCGATGCCGATCTTCACCAGCGCGATGCCGCCGAGCAAACCGCCCGCGATGCTCGCCCAGAACGCGACCGCCTTCGCGATCACGCCGATCTGCGCGAGCGAGAAGCCGACGTCGATGAAGAACTTCGTCGCGAGCGCGGTGGCCATCGTGTCGCCGAGCTTGTAGAGAAAGATGAAGCCGAGCACGAGCAGCGCCGCGCGCCAGCCGTCGCGCGTGACGAATTCGTGGAACGGCTCGACGATCGCCTCGCGCAGGCTTTTCGGCGGCGCGCCGTGAATCGCCGGCTCCTTGACGACGAGCGTCATGACGAGGCCCGGCAGCATGAACGCGGCGGTGATGATGAACACGGTCTTCCACGGCAGGAAGCCCGCGAGAATCAGTGACAGCGAACCGGGCACGAGGCCGGCCACTTTGTACGCATTGACGTGCACCGCGTTGCCGAGCCCTTGCTCGGTGTCGGCGAGCAGTTCGCGGCGATAGGCGTCGATGACGATATCCTGACTTGCCCCGAAGAACGCGACGAGCGCGGCCACTGCCGCGACCGCCCACAGGTTCTTTTCGGGCGAAAAGAAGCCGAACGAGCCGATCGCCACCATGACGAGCACTTGCGTGAGGAACATCCAGCCGCGCCGCCGCCCCGGCGACCAGCCCGGAAAGCGCGGCACGTAGCGATCCATCAGCGGCGACCAGACGAATTTCCACGTGTACGGCAGGCCGATCAGCGCGAACAGGCCGATTTCCTTGACGTTGACGTGCGCGGTCGTGAGCCACGCCTGCAGCAGGCTGAACAGCGTGAAAAGCGGCAATCCCGACGTGAAACCGAGAAAGACGCAAATGAGGATGCGCGCGTTGAGAAACGCGCGCCAGCCGGGATGATCTTCGTGAGCAGTTAGAGCGGGCGCCTCGTGTGGCGTATCGGGCATGTCGTATTACGGGCAGTAGTCGATGCGTGATGAATCCGGCAGTCGTTACCGGCGCTTCACGCGATAGACCGCAAGACTACCACGCCAGTTCGCGCCCCAACGGACCGACTGCCCGCCGTGCAGCACCACGCGGTCCTGAATCTCGATGCCCACTTCAGGCGCGAGCGCCTCGAAGTCCTTGATGGTCAGCACGCGCACGTTCGGCGTGTTGTGCCACTGATAAGGCAGCGATTTCGACACCGGCATGCGACCCTGAATCACCGAAAGCCGATGCTGCCAGTAGCCGAAATTCGGAAACGACACGATGCATTCGCGCCCGACGCGCACCGTTTCGCGCAGGATCGCGGCGGTCTGATGAATGGTTTGCAGCGTCTGCGAGAGGATCGCGAAATCGAAGCTGTCGTCTTCGAAAAGACGCAGGCCGTCTTCGAGATTCTGCTGGATCACGTTCACGCCCTTCTGCGCGCACGCGAGCACGCCCGCATCGTTGATCTCGATGCCGTAACCCTTCACTTCGAGCTCTTCGCCGAGCAGCGAGAGCAGCGAGCCGTCGCCGCAGCCGAGATCGAGCACCGTCGAGCGCGGCTCCACCCAGCGGGCGATCGCGCGGAAATCGGAGCGCAGCGCGAGCGAATCGAGAGTGTTCTGGTTCATGCGCCGATCTCCGTGGCGATGCGTTCGTAATAGGCGCGCATCAGGTTGTGATAGCGCGCGTCGTCGAGCAGGAAGGCGTCGTGGCCGTGCGGCGCGTCGATTTCGGCGTAGCTCACCGTGCGCTTGTTGTCGAGCAGCGCCTTGACGATTTCGCGCGAGCGCGCGGGCGCGAAACGCCAGTCCGTCGCGAAGCTCGTGACGAAATATTTGGCCTGCGTATTGGCGAGCGCTTTCGTCAGATCGCCGTCGAAGGCTTTCGCGGGATCGAAGTAGTCGAGCGCGCGCGTGATCAGCAAATACGTGTTGGCGTCGAAGTATTCGGCGAACTTGTCGGCCTGATAGCGCAAATACGATTCCACTTCGAATTCCACGTCGAAGTTGAAGTTGTACGCATCGAGCGCGCCTTCCGCCCGCCGCAGCGCGCGGCCGAACTTCACGGCCATGTCGTCGTCGGAGAGATACGTGATGTGGCCGATCATGCGCGCGACGCGCAGGCCGCGGCGCGGTTTTACGTCGTGCGCGTAGTAGTCGCCGCCGTGGAAATCGGGATCGGAGAGAATCGCCGAGCGCGCGGTTTCGTTGAACGCGATGTTCTGCGCGGACAGTTTCGGCGTCGATGCCACCACGATGCAGTGCGCGAGCCGTTCCGGATACATCAGGCTCCACGCCATCGCCTGCATGCCGCCGAGGCTGCCGCCCATCACGGCGGCGAAGCGCTCGATGCCGAAGCGGTCCGCGACCCGCGCCTGCGCGTGCACCCAGTCTTCGACGGTAACGACGGGAAAGCGCGCGCCGTAAGGCTTGCCGGTCGTGCGATCGATGCTCATCGGTCCGGTCGAGCCGAAGCACGAGCCGAGATTGTTCACGCCGATCACGAAGAAGCGGTTCGTGTCGAGCGGCTTGCCGGGACCGACCATGTTGTCCCACCAGCCGACGTTCTTCGGATCGTCGGCATACACGCCCGCGACGTGATGCGACGCGTTCAGCGCGTGGCACACGAGCACGGCGTTCGAGCGCGCGGCGTTGAGTTCGCCGTACGTTTCGACGACGAGTTCGTAGTCGGCGAGCGTCGAGCCGTTCTGCATGGCGAGCGGCTCGGCGAAGCGCAGTGTTTGGGGAGTGACGATGCCGATCGATTCCATTCATTCCGCCTTGATTGAGCGGCTAAACGGTGTCGGCGAAGCGCGGAGGAAACAAAAGATGGCGCAGCTGACGACCTCTTTAGCCGCATTTGTAGTGAACGCCCGGCATGAAGCCCAAGGTTCGCGCGCCCGCAATCGAGTCAGCAAATCGGCGCGTTTCTGGTGTGTCGAGATTATCTCGTCAGCGCTGAAGTATAGCGGAAAACGTCATAACGGCACGCCGCCGCGCATCCCCAGCGTGAGCGCGCGTAGCGAGCGCACCGTGCGATCGACGTAGTGCGGCCGCCCCGCGCCCGGCAGGCGCACCGACATGCCGCCGCTCGACGTCCGCGCGACCGGCAGATGCCCGACGATCCACACGGTGCGGATGCCCAGCCTCCGATAGCTTTTCAGATGCCCGCGCGTATCCTCGACGAGAATCGCGTCGGCGAGACGCACGTGCGCCTGACGCATCGCGCGGCGCAGCATCGGCGCGTCGGGCTTGGCACGCCAGTGGTTGCCTTCGCGCATGTCCTCGATGGCGATCACGCGCTCGAACAGCCTGCCGATGCCCAGTTCCGCGAGCACGGTGCGCGCGTAGAGCGACGGCGCGTTGGTCAGCACGATCTTGCGTCCCGGCAGCGCGCGCAGCATGCGCGTGAGACCGCGCTCGGCGCGCAGCATCGACGGGAGATCGGCGAAGGTGTGCACTTCGCGCAGGAAATCGGCCGCGTCGATGCCGTGATGCCGCACGAGCCCGAGCAGCGTCGCGCCGTAACGCACCGTGTAGCCGACGCGCAGCCGGTTCGCCTCGTCGATGTCGACGTTCAGCCGGTCCATGATGTATTGCGTCATGCCGCGATTGATCGCCGGAAAAATCGCGTGCGACGCGTGGTGCAGCGTGTTGTCGAGATCGAAGAGCCAGACGGGTCCGCGCGTTTTCACGCGGCGGCGGCGAGCGGGACGATGCGGTCTCATGGGCTTTTGCGTTGCGCCAAAGAAAACGCCCGCGCGTGGGCGGGCGTCGGGATCAAGGATACGAAGCTCAATGCGAGCGGATCATCGTGCCGAACGGCTGCTCGGTCAGGATTTCGAGCAGCACCGAATGCTCGATACGCCCGTCGATGATGTGCACCGAGCGCACGCCGCTCTTCGCCGCGTCGAGCGCGGAGGAGATTTTCGGCAGCATGCCGCCGGAAATGGTGCCGTCCGCGAAGAGCGCGTCGATTTCGCGCGCGGAGAGATCCGTGAGCAGATTGCCTTCCTTGTCCATCACGCCGGGGATGTTCGTCATCATGACGAGCTTTTCCGCGTTCAGCACGACGGCCAGCTTGCCCGCGACCAGGTCCGCGTTGATGTTGTACGAGAGGCCGTCTTCGCCGAAGCCGATCGGCGAAATGACCGGAATGAACGCGTCGTCCTGCAGCGCCTTCACGACGGCCGGGTTGATCGCCTCGACTTCGCCCACCTGACCGATGTCGATGAACTGGCCCGGATTATCGCGATCCGGCATGAGCAGCTTGCGCGCGTGGATCAGGCCGCCGTCCTTGCCCGTCAGACCGACCGCCTGGCCGCCGAAATGATTGATGAGCGTGACGATGTCCTGCTGCACCTCGCCGCCGAGCACCCATTCGACCACTTCCATGGTCTCTTCGTCGGTGACGCGCATGCCCTGAATGAAGGTGCCTTGCTTGCCGATCTTCTTGAGCGCCTGATCGATCTGCGGGCCGCCGCCGTGCACGATCACCGGATTGATGCCGACCAGCTTCAGCAGAATGACGTCGCGCGCGAAGCCCTGTTTCAGGCGCTCCTCGGTCATGGCATTGCCGCCGTATTTGATCACGACCGTCTTGCCGTGATACTGACGGATGTAGGGCAGCGCCTCGGCCAGGATTTCAGCCTTCAGGGTCGGGGCGATTTGCGTGAGGTCGGGTAGCTCGGACATGGCGGCAAATGAGGCGAGGAGCGTTTAAACACGCCGAATTGTACAGGACTGACGCAACGCAGCAGGACGAATTGCCGCGGGCCGTCGCGCGTTTTCCAGCGGGGCGGCGGGCGTGCGATCATCGTTTCGGCGAATCGATGACAAGATGATGAACGACCCCGTCCAACAGAACGATGCGCAGCCGCTTCGCGCCGATGCCGGTGCCGAAGTCGGCGCTCAACTCTGCGCCCGCTGCGGCGCGGCGTTTCGCTGCGGCACGCTCGCGGGCGATGCCTCCTGCTGGTGCGCGACGCTGCCCGCGCTGCCGCACGACATGCTGTCGCCCGGCGCGGCCTGTCTGTGTCCGGCGTGTCTGACGCGGCTGACGGCGCAGAGCGGGCGCGCGTCCCGGCCCGCCTGAGAAGCCGGCTGCGGGTGCGACAAATCGCGCCAGATGCGGCAGCGCGCCCGGCGCAAGCGGGATAATGTCGCATGGCGCGCCAATCCCGTCCGGCGCGCATGCAGGCGTCGACAGGCACTCAAACCAGATGCATCGCATAACCACCACCGGCCGCGTCAACCTCGGTCATCTCTTCTGGCTGCGCTCGCTCGCGATCATCGGCCAGTTGCTGACGATCGCGATCGTGCAGATTTTCTACGGCGCAAAGCTGCCGCTGCCCGCGATGCTGCTCGTCATCGCGCTCGAAATGCTCTTCAACGGGCTCACGTGGCTGCGTGTTTCGCGGGCGCGGCCCGAAACGAACATGGAGCTGTTCGGGCAGATGTGCGTCGATCTCGGCGCGCTCTCGGCGCTGCTGTTTCTCTCCGGCGGCGCGACCAATCCGTTCGTGACGCTTTATCTGCCGTCGCTCGCGATCGCCGCCGCCGTGCTGCCGTGGATGATGATGGCGTGCCTCGCGCTCTTCGCCGTCGCGTGCTATGCGCTCCTCAGCTACAACTACGTGCCGCTCAATATCGAAAATCCGGCCAATCTGTTCGATTATTTCCGCATGGGGCTGTGGGTCAACTTCATGGTGAGCGTCGGGCTGATCGGCTGGTTCGTGGCGCGCATGTCGCGGGCGCTGCGCGTGCGCGACGCCGCGCTCGCCGATGCCCAGCAGCGCCATCTGCGCGACGAACGCGCTGTCGCGCTCGGCGTGCAGGCGGCGACCGTCGCGCACGAGATGGGCACGCCGCTCTCGACCATCGCCATGCTCTCCGAGGAACTGCGCGATTCCGCCGCGCACGACAAGAATCTCGCGCCCTACGCCGCCGATTTCGAACTGCTCGAACAGCAGATGGCGCTGTGCACGTCGGCGCTGGCGCGCCTGCGCAGCCGCGCGACGGGGCCGTCGAGCCGCCAGGCGCTCGACGAATGGCTCGCGAGTTTCATCGAGCAATGGCGTCTGCGGCATCCGCAGGTGAAATTCGCGCAGATCGGCTCGACGCCGGCCGACGCGGCAATCGACGATCCCGTCGCCGTCGGCCAGATTCTCACGATCCTGCTCGACAACGCCGCGCGCGCGAGCAGCGAATCGGTGACGCTGCAGGCATCGGCTGAAACAATCGACGGGAAGAATACGGTGCGCTTCGACGTCTGCGACCGTGGCCCGGGCATTCCGCCCGCGCTGCGCGCGTCGCTCGGCGCGGGGCCGGTGGACAGCACGCAGGGCGGACATGGCGTCGGACTGTATCTGGCGTTCGCGGCGGCGGCGCGCCTGAACGGTTCGATCGAACTCATCGATGGCGAGCCGCGCGGCACGCGCGCGGTGTTGCGCCTGCCGAACCGCGGCGCGGCCGTCCCCGCGCAGGCGGCACGGACTGAACGAAGCGGCGCTGCCTGAACTCGAAATCAGGGGCGCCGGGGTTGAATCACGGAGAAAAAAGGCATGAGCGATACCAACTTTCTGATCATCGACGACGACGAAGTTTTCTCGGGCATTCTGGCCCGCGGTCTGGCGCGGCGCGGCTACACCGCGCATCAGGCGCACGACGGCGACGAGGCGCTGAAGCTCGCCAATCAGCACAAGTTCGGCCAGATCACGGTCGATCTTCATTTAGGCAACGATTCCGGCCTGCGCCTCGTCGCGCCGCTGCGCGATCTGCAGCCCGATGCGCGCATTCTCGTGCTCACGGGTTACGCCAGCATCGCGACGGCGGTGCAGGCCGTGAAGGACGGCGCCGACAACTATCTCGCGAAGCCGGCGAACGTCGAAACGATTCTCGCCGCGCTGCAGGAAGAGGCGAGCGAGCAGACAGCCGAGGAAGCGATCGAAAATCCGACGCTGCTCTCGGTGGCGCGGCTCGAATGGGAGCATATCCAGCGGGCGCTCGCCGAAAACAACGGCAATATTTCCGCGACGGCGCGTGCGCTCAACATGCATCGGCGAACCTTGCAGCGCAAGCTGGCCAAAAAGCCGGTGCGTCAGTAGCGCGGCAGCCCTGCGCACGCCACGTATTTCGCGCGCAGGGCCGACACGCGTGCCGAGGCAAGCCCAGGCAAACGCCTGGCGCGCGAGATTTCATTTTGATGGCAGTGGTCGACGGACACGGTCGACGGAAACGGCTCACGCCCGAGTGCGCCGTGCGCAAAAGCGATCGCCCAAAAAAGAACCGCCCAAGCCGGGTGTCAAGGGCGGTAATCGGAGAGTTGCAACGACTACATGCGCGAACATGAGGACACGCATGCAGACAGCATACGGGGCAGACTTTTATGTCCATATGAGAAAATTCTGAATTAAGAATTCGCTTACTTTTCTGTTTTTTGGCAACTTTCTATCGTTCGTCGCTTTCGAGGTCCTTTCGCGACTCTTTCGCGAAAAGCGGGCGTCCATCCAGCCGTCGTTATCTCCTTCATACGCGCTCAAGAAAAATCGGCCGGGCGCCGTAAAGCCACACTGTGCGCGAAGCGGGTTCGCGCTGCGCCGTCCGCGGACGCCGTCTGCGGGGTGCGCGATCGGAGCCGGACGCTCAGGCGTGGTTCTGATCGGCAGAGGAGACATCGATGAAATGGTTTGACCGCCTGTCCGTGCTCAGCAAGCTGTTGCTGTCTTTCGCGGTGGTGATCCTGTTTACCGCGTGCGTGGGCGCCACCGGCGTGTTTTCGCTCGCGAAGATGAACGGCCTGATCGAGGAGATCGGCGACCGTCATATGGAAGGGCTCTATTGGGTCGAGGAAGTCAACAAGCACAAGCTCAATACCGATCTCGCGGCCGCCAACCTCACGTTCGCCGACGACGCCGGCCGGACGAAGCTCAAGGAAGACATGGCGCGCTCGCTCGACAGCATGCACCGCGCGTTCGAGCGCATGCGCCCGACGATAAAGTCCGCCGAGGGCATTGCGTTCTACGACGCCGCGAGCCAGTCGGTCGCCGCGTGGGAAGACATCGTGCTGATGCAGATGGGCAAGAAGCCGATGCCGATCGACGTCGACCAGATGGGGCTTATTTCGCGTGCGATCGCCGCGAGCGAGAAAGCCCGCGACGCGCTCGAGCGTCTCGCCGATTTCAAGCGCAAGCGCGCGACTGATGCACGCCACGACGCGGCATCGGAATATGAAACGATGCGCGTCGTGATGCTCGCATTCGTCTTCGGCGCGATGGTCGCGGGCGCGCTGCTCGCGGTGCTGATCGGCCGGCGCCTGTCCGCGCAGCTCGGCGGCGAGCCGGCGTACGCGGCCGATATCGCCGATCGCATCGCGCGCGGCGATCTGACGGCGCGCGTGGCCACGCGTCCCGGCGACGCCAGCAGCATGCTCGCGAGCCTCGGCAACATGAGCGCGAAGCTCGCGGATATCGTCGGGGGCATCCGGCAGTCGAGCGAATCGATCCTGTATGCGTCGCGCGAAATCGCGCAGGGCAACACGGATCTGTCGCAGCGCACCGAGGAGCAGGCGGCGTCGCTGGAAGAAACGGCGTCGAGCATGGAGCAGCTCACCCAGACCGTGCGCCAGAACGCCAGCAACGCCGACGAAGCCAGCGGCCTTGCGCGCGGTGCGTCGGACGTGTCGGCGCGCGGCAGCGAACTCGTCGGCGACGTGGTCGACAACATGCGCGAACTGGCGGCGGGCTCCAAGCGCATGACGGACATCATCGGCGTGATCGAGGGCATCGCGTTCCAGACCAACATTCTGGCGCTGAACGCCGCCGTGGAAGCGGCGCGCGCGGGCGAGGAAGGCCGCGGCTTCGCGGTCGTCGCGGGCGAAGTGCGCTCGCTCGCGCAGCGCAGCGCGATGTCGGCGAAGGAAATCAAGGAGCTGATCGAGGCATCGACGACGCGCGTCGACAGCGGCGCGGCGCTCGCCGAGCGCGCCGGCACGACGATGGCCGAAGTCACGCAGGCCGTGCAGCGCGTGACCGACATCGTGACGCAGATCTCGTCGGCGTCGCACGAGCAGAGCGCGGGCATCGAGCAGGTCAACCGCGCCGTCGCGCAGATGGATCAGGTGACGCAGCAGAATGCGGCGCTCGTCGAGCAGGCCGCCGCCGCCGCGGGCGCCATGGCCGATCAGGCCGAGCAGCTGAAGAGCGCGGTCGCGGTCTTCGAACTCGCGCGCGGCGCCTGAGCGAAATGACACGGCGCGGGCGAAGGATGACCAAACGGTCGTAATATCGGTTCGCTTGCCACCCGGCAGCGTGCTCCGTACACTCGCGCCAGTTTTTTCATCCCGCGCGCCGCCCGAACGGCGCTACACCGCCGCGAAGGAGGCCCGCCTCATGTCTGATTCCTATTTCCCGCGCTGGCCCGTCCAGCCGGATGCCGAAGAAGGGCGCGTCGTCGCGCCCGACGAGCGCCTGGCCTGGCCGCAGATGATCGCGATGGGCATCCAGCACGTCGTCGCGATGTTCGGCTCGACCGTGCTCGCGCCGCTGCTGATGGGCTTCGATCCCAATCTGTGCATCTTCATGTCGGGTGTCGGCACGCTGCTGTTCTTCGTGCTGGTCGGCGGGCGCGTGCCGAGCTATCTCGGTTCGAGCTTCGCGTTCATCGGTCTCGTGATCGCGGTGACGGGCTACGGCGGGCACGGCCCGAACATGAACATTTCGGTGGCGCTCGGCGGGATCATCGCGTGCGGCGTGGCTTACGCGATCATCGGCGTGATCGTCGCGGCGGTCGGCACGAAGTGGATCGAAGCACTGATGCCGCCCGTCGTCACGGGCGCGATCGTCTGCGTGATCGGGCTCAATCTCGCGCCGATCGCCGTGAAGGGCGTGATGGGCAGCAGCTTCGATTCGTGGATGGCGCTCCTCACCGTGCTGTGCGTCGGCGCGGTCGCGGTGTTCGCGCGCGGCATGGCGCAGCGTCTGCTGATCCTGATCGGACTGGCGATCGCTTACATCATCTATGCGGTGCTGACCAACGGCATGAGCATGGGCAAGCCGATCGATTTCGCGGTCGTCGCGAACGCTGCGTGGTTCGGCATGCCGCATTTCACGGCGCCCGTGTTCGAAGCCCCGGCGATGACACTGCTCGCGCCCGTCGCGATCATCCTGGTCGCTGAGAATCTCGGGCACATCAAGGCGGTCGGCGCGATGACCGGCAAGAGCCTCGACAAGTACATCGGACGCGCGTTCATTGGCGACGGCCTCGCGACGATCGCGTCCGGCTTCGCGGGCGGCACCGGCGTGACGACGTATGCCGAGAACATCGGCGTGATGGCCGTCACCAAGATCTATTCGACGCTTGTGTTTGTAATCGCGGCACTGTTCGCGATCGTGCTCGGCTTCTCGCCGAAGTTCGGCGCGCTCATTCAGACGATTCCGGGACCGGTGCTCGGCGGCGTGTCGATCGTCGTGTTCGGGCTCATCGCAGTGACGGGCGCGCGGATCTGGGTCGTCAACAAGGTGGACTTTTCGGACAACCGCAATCTGATCGTCGCGGCGGTGACGCTCGTGCTCGGCACCGGCGATTTCACGCTGAAGCTCGGCGGCTTCGCGCTCGGCGGCATCGGCACGGCGACGTTCGGCGCGATCATCTTCTATGCGTTGCTGCGCCGTCGTGGCGCGGGTGTGGTCTGACGCGCGCGCTTCGCGGCGTGCGTGATGCTTCCAGTCAGACTATCTGCAGAATCGCATCTCTCCATATAACGATCTCTCGTTCATGACTGCCGTGGCGCACTTAAATGCGCACACGGCAGTCTATTTCTTCGTCATTCGGCAACTCATTCGGACTTTTCGAGTGTTGTGGCGCGAAGTTGCTCGCTAGAGTCTTTCATTATCCATGGCCAGCACGCAGTTTCCTTGATAGCGCCATGATAATAATATGGAGTGCGAATGATGTTGAGTGAACTGAGACGCGTGCAAAAGCGTGATTCGAACGGAATAGCGCGGGCTTCGGTGAGGCGTATTACGGTGTCGGCGCGAACGTCTCGCGCGTCGGGAGTTCCGCGTATCCTCGCAGCGCTTTTTTCCGTGGCGGGGCTGGCTTTTGCGGGGAGCAGCCATGGTCAGGCAGTGGTGCAGGGCAACGGTGCGACTGCAAACAACACGGCCGGCGGCGTCAATAACGGCATCGCGTTCGGCTGGCAGGCGCACGCCGACACGACCGCTCCCGGCGGCGCGTCGCCCGTCGCGATCGGCCCCGGCGCGGACGCGACCGGCGCAGGCTCTCAGGTGGCCATCGGCGATGGCGCGAAAGCCCGGGGGGAAAACGCCATCGCGATCGGCGGTCATCCGTATTCCGACGACACGACGGCGAACGGCGACTATTCGGTGGCCATTGGCGCATCGTCGCAGGCGACCGGGCACGGTTCGATGGCGTTCGGCGGCGACCAGGACAACGGTTCGGGCGCCAAAGCCCTGGCCGACTACGCACTGGCGTTCGGCGCGAAGTCGAGGGCAGCAGGGACCGCATCGATGGCGTTCGGCGAGAGCGCGCAGGCGCTGAGCGCCAATGCCATGGCCTTCGGGATGAATGCGCAGGCGGGCGCCAATGCCATGGCCTTCGGGTCGAACGCGCAGGCGCTGAGCGCCAATGCCATGGCCTTCGGGTCGAACGCGCAGGCGCTGGGCGTCAATGCCATGGCCTTCGGGGTGAACTCGCAGGCGTTCAACCCGAATGACGTCGCGCTCGGCATCGGAAGCGTGACGGCGGCAGCCGTGGGAACGTCCTCGGTGACCATCAACGGCCAGACGTACGACTTCAAGGGCACGGCTCCGACCAGCACGGTCAGCATCGGCAGTGACGGCGCGGAACGTACGCTGACCAACGTCGCGGCCGGCCGCGTCGACGCCAACAGCACGGACGCCGTGAACGGCTCGCAACTGAACGCGACCAATCTCGCACTGGCGGCCGAAGACACCAAAGTGAACGCGTTCGGCAGCGGCGCGGCGCAGGCCTTGGGAGGCAACGCGCAATTCAATCCGGCGGACGGTACGTTCACCCTGCCGTCCTACAACATCTACGGACAGCCGCAGTCGAATGTCGGCGACGCTTTCGCCGCGTTGCAGAACCTCGCGCCCCTGCAATTCTCCACGGCGGCGGCACCCACGGTCGGACTGGGCGCCAGCGGCTTGCCCGTGTCGAACGACGTCACGCTGGTCGGACCCATGGCCGGGGCTGTCACGCTGCACAACGTCGCGGCCGGTGTCGATCTGACCGACGCGGTCAACGTGTCCCAGCTCAACGCCCTGAACACCAAGATCGACACCCTGGGCGGCAGCGTGGTGGCATCGCTGGGCGGAGGCGCTGGATACGATCCCAACACCGGCGCGGTCGGTGCGTCCAACTACAGCGTGTATGGCCAATCGTATTCGGGCGTGGATAATTCCATCGCGGCCCTGCAGAACAACGCGCCGCTGCAATTCTCCACGGCAGCCGCCCCCACTGTCGGACTGGGCGCCAACGGACAACCCGTGTCGAACGACGTCACGCTGGTCGGACCCATGGCCGGCGCCGTCACGTTGCACAACGTCGCGGCCGGCATCGATCTGACCGACGCGGTCAACGTCGAGCAACTGAATAGCGCGATCAGTGCGGCAATCATCAACGTCAGTCCGGTTGGCGCGGTGTGGGTGGCCGGCAATCCCGACACGTACACCGCTCCGATCGCCACGGGCGCCAACGCCACGGCCGTCGGCAGCGGCGCGGTCGCGTCCGGTCAGGCCAGCACGGCAGTTGGCAACGGCGCGGTCGCGTCCGGCCAGGCCAGCACGGCAGTTGGCAACGGCGCGGTCGCGTCCGCTCAGGCGAGCACGGCACTCGGCAACGGCGCGGCGGCGAATGCGGACAACTCGGTCGCACTGGGCGCGAACTCGGTCGCGAACGAGTCCAACACGGTTTCCGTCGGCGCGGCAGGCAGCGAGCGCCGTGTGACCAATGTCGCGGCGGCCGTGAACGGGACCGATGCCGTCAATCTGAATCAAATGAACGCGGGTCTCGGCAATCTGCAGAATCAGATCACGGACAACCTGAAGAAGTCGTACGGCGGGACGGCTGCCGCCATCGCGATTTCCGGTCTGCGCTACGACGATCGTCCCGGCAAAATCTCTGCGGCGGTCGCAACGGGCTACTACCACAATCAGATGGGTCTCGCGATGGGCGTGGGCGGCACCTCGGAAGATGGCCGCTGGCGCGTGAACGGTGGCCTGACGCTGTCACCGACGTTGTCGTCGCCGGATGTCGGCGCGGTCGTCGGGATGACGCATACGTTCAACTGAGCCTGGCGAGTGCCGAGCACCTGAGAGCATGAGCGCCCGAAGCCGGATGCATTGCCAGTCGATGTGTCCGGCTTCCGCGCTTCATTCGTGTCGCGCGTGCTTCACCCGCCCGTTCCGCGCTTGCGGTTTACGATCGCCGTCTCCGACAGATCGATCTCGCGCATCAGCTTGTTCAGTGTTTCGTCGTTGATTTCCTGCACCGCGCGCAGTTTCAGCAGCTCTGCGCGCTCGGCCCGCAGCGCCGCCATCTTCAGCCGCGTCTCGACCATCTCGCCTTTCTTCGCGGCCACGCGCGGCGCTTCTTCGTCGCCGAGCGATTCCAGACGGCGCCGGTACATGCCCATCACGCGCGCGGTGGAATCGGCGCAGCGGGCGGACGCGGCTTCGTCCATTTGCTCGATGAGCTCGTCGTGCGTGTCGTCGATCGCGCGGATCGCCGCCTGCGCCGCGCGGCGGCGCGCCATGCGCTCCTCCGTCGCATGCGGATTGCGCTCGCGTGCGATGCCGCGCAGCATCAGCGGCAGCGCCACGACCGCGATCAGCAGCGACACCAGAATTACCGCCGACGCAATGAAGATCGCCAGATCGCGCCCGGCGAGCGGCGCGCCGTTTTCGAGCGCCACGGGCAGCGACAGGACGCCCGCCAGCGTCACCGCGCCGCGCACGCCGGCGATCGTCGTCAGTGCGAGCGTGCGAAAGCCGGGCGCGGCGCTGTCGAGCCCCTGCTTGGCCGTTCTGCGCGCGGCGACCCAGCGCAGCGAATACACCCACACGAAACGCAGCGCGTACAGCGCGACCAGCGTCGCGAACACATAGCCGAGCAACAGCCCGACCTGCGCGTTGCCGTCGTGGTGCGCCTCGATCAGCGCCTGCCCGATGATGTGCGGAAACTGCAGCCCGAGCAGGATGAACACCATGCCGTTGAAGACGAATTCGATCATCGTCCACGTGCTCGTCATGCGCACGCGCACGGCGCTCGGAACGCTGTCGCGCAGGCTCTGGATGTTCATCACCATGCCCGCCGACACCGCCGCCAGAATGCCCGAGCAGCCCGTGTGCTCGGCGACCACATAGGCCGCGAACGGAATCAGGATCGTGAGGATCACGCCGGCCGCCGGGTCGTCGTCTTCGGAAAATTTCAGCAGGCGCGACGGAATCTCGGTCACGGCCCAACTGATCACCGCGCCGATCGCGATCCCGCCCGCCGCGATGATGAAAAAGCTGACCGTTGCGTCGCGCAGCGAGAACACGCCGGTCAGCGCGGCCGCGATCGCGAATTTCAGCGCGACGAGGCCCGACGCGTCGTTCATCAGCGCTTCGCCTTCGAGGACGTGCATCAGGTTGGCCGGAATGCGATTGCGCCCGGCGATGCCCGTCAGCGCGACGGCATCGGTCGGCGAGAGCACGGCGGCGAGCGCGAACGCGACCGGCAGCGGCATCGACGGAATCATCGCGTGCAGAAAAAAGCCGAGCACGCCGACCGTGATGAACACGAGCCCGAGCGCGAGCATCAGGATCGCGCGGCGCTGCATGTAGAGCTCGCGTTTCGGAATGCGCCAGCCGTCCGCGAATAGCAGCGGCGGGATGAACAGCAGCATGAAGAGTTCGGGATCGAACGTGACGTGCAGCCCGAAGCGCGGCCATGCCAGCAGCGCGCCGATCGCGATCTGGATGAGCGGCAGCGGCAGCTTGACCGGCAGCAAGCTCAGCCCGAGTCCGGAGAGCGCCACCGCGAGCAGCAGAATGAGGACGGTAAAAACGATTTCCATGTGTGCGCTACAGCACGACGCACGCGAGCGTCCGGCGCACGCGGCGTCTACGATTGTTTCGATGAGCGGAAAGTTTAGCCCGTGCCGGCGCAGTGTTCAGCGACCCGTGCCGCGCCCTTGTCGCGCCTGACATCATTTATCGATTTCGCACCGCGACGGTGCGTGTGCACGTCGAATCGCCTGCCCACGGTGCATGACGCGGGCAAAAGGCCGACGAATCGCGTCGCGGCGCGCCTCTCGCTGCGCATGGAGCTTGCTTTATCGAAAGCCACGGGACACTGAGACTCCCGACGAGATCATCGAGGGCTGTTCTATGAAAATGGTTTGGGGCGGATCCGCCGCGGATCCGGTGGCAGTGACGACGCAAGGCACGCGCAGGTCGGTGGCGCATCGCCCGGGCTCGCAGGCGAGGGCATCGACATGGTGATCGCAAATCCCGAAAAGACGACGCTGACCGCGCGCAGCTTCGAGCTCGGCGTGATGTCCGGACTCGACCGCTATTCGGTCGAACACGGCGAGCTGACGTTATCGAGCGTGTTTCAGCCGGTGTTCAGCCTCTCGCACATGCGGGCGGTCGGCTACGAAGGACTGTTGCGCGCCCACGATGCGCTCGACCGGCCGGTGTCGCCGCTCGACGTGTTCGGCCAGGCGTCGCGCGTCGGCGAGGCGCTGCAGATCGACCGGCTCGCGCAGGCGCTGCATCTCGAAAACTTCAAGATGCTCGGCGCGCAGACCGAATGGCTGTTTCTCAACGTGCATCCGGGCGCGCTGACCGAGCCGTATCACGCGGCCGCATTGATGGCGAATCTCAAGCGCCTGCATATCGAGCCGCGCCGCGTCGTGCTCGAAGTGCTGGAGCAGAACGCCGAGGAGGTCGAGCGGCTCGCGCTCGCCGTGCAGCAGTTCCGCGAGCAGGGTTTTCTGATCGCGCTCGACGACTTCGGCGCGGGGCACACGAACATCGAGCGTATCTGGCAGCTCGATCCGGATATCGTCAAGCTGGATCGCGTGATGCTCTCGCACGCCGGGCAAAACGTGCATGCGCCGCTTTCGCCGCGCACGCGCAAGCAGCGGCAGAACATGGAAGCGGTGCTCTCGGGAATCGTGTCGCTCCTGCACGAGGCGGGCAAGCTCGTGCTGATCGAAGGCGTCGAGACCGAACACGAGGCGCAACTCGCGCTCGCGAGCGGCGCGGACTTCGTGCAGGGATTTTTCTTCGCGCGGCCGCATCCGGGGCCGGCGGACAGCGTGCACGCGCAGACGGTGATCGGCGAGTTGACCGAGCGCTATCGGCTGCAGACGGAAGCGCGCGAGCGGCGCGTCGCCACGCGTCTACAGCCGTATCTGCGCGCGTTCGAGCGCGCCGCCGAGCGGCTCGCGGCGGGCGAGCCGCTCGAAGAAGTGTGCTGGAATTTCCTTGCGCTCGACAACGCCGCGCGCTGCTTCCTGCTCGATCAGAACGGCCGGCAGGCGGGCCGCAACGTCGTGCTGCGCGCCGACCGCGCCGCGCACGAAGCGCGTTTTCTGCCGCTCATCGACGCGCAGGGCGCGAACTGGCTGCGCCGTCCGTACTTCCGCGCGGCGCTCGGCGATCCGGAGCGCGTGCACGTGACGAAGCCGTATCTGTCGATCAACGAGGCGATGCCGTGCGTCACGCTGTCGGTGGAGACGCGCTCGGAAGGCAAGCGCTGCGTGCTGTGCGGCGACATCGACTGGCTTCCCGACGATGCCGAGTGATCGCGCGGCCTTATTTCACCGCGACGACCGGAATGCCCTTCAGCGATGCCGCGCCCTTCATCGTGTCGACGGCGGCGCGGACCGCATCGCCCGTCGCGGCCTCGATGCCGATGCGCGCGGCGATGTCGCGTTCGCCGCGCTTGACCATCGCGACGTTCGCGAGCTTCACGTGACCATAGCCGCGCACGCGCTCGAACAGTGCGGCGAGCGCCTGCACGTCGCGCGCGTTGCCGGCGTCGAGCGTCGAGAGTGCGCGTGTCATCGTGATTTCGAAGTCGTCGGCTAGCTGGCGTTCCATGCGGCGTTCGAGCGTCTTACCGAAGACATCGAGCGCACTGCCGCGCAGCGCACGGAATTTCGCGAGGCCGCCGAGCACCGGCCACATCCATTGGCCGAACACTTTCTTCTTCGGCGCGCCGCCGTTGGCCGAATGCGTAAGCGCCGGCGGCGCGAGGTTGAACTTCACCGCATAACTTTCGCCCGCCGTGCCTTCGAACTGCGCGGCGAGCGCGGCGCGAAACGCCGGGTCCGCGTGCAGGCGCGCGACTTCGTATTCGTCCTTCACGGCGAGCAGCTTGTAGAACGAAATGGCGATGCCGCGCGCGACGGCTTCGTGTCCCGCCGCCGCATCGACCAGCTTGCGATAACGCGTGGCATACTTCGCGCCGCCGTAGGCGAGGAGCCGTTCCTCGCGATCGCGGATCAACTCGGGCAGCGACATCCGGTCCAGCGTGACGCGCGTGGCCAGCGCCTGCGCGCTCAGCGCCTCCAGCGACGCCATGTCCGCCGCCGCGAGACGGCCGATCCCGAACGCCAGCTTGTTCGCCGTCACGGCGACATTGTTCAGCTCGATCGCGCGCATCAGCGCCGCCAGCGACAGCGGCACGAGTCCGAGTTGCCACGCGAAGCCGAGCATCAGAATGTTCGCGCCGATGGTGTCGCCGAGAAAGCGCTGCGCGAGCGCCTGCGCGTCGCAACTGCGCATGGCATCGCGCGCATCGGGGCCGGCGGCGTGACGCATCTTGTCGAGCAGCGCATCCGCATGAAGATTCGCTTCCGGGTTCTGCACGAAGCTCGCGTTCGGAATCGCATGCGTGTTCACGACGATCTTCGTGCGATCGTGCCGCACCGTCTGCAGCGCTTCCGGACTCGCGCCGACGACCATGTCGCACGCGAGCAGCAGATCGGCCTGTTGCGTGTCGATGCGCACCTGATTCAGCAGCGCGTCGGTCGCGGCGAAGCGCACGAACGACAGCACGGAGCCGCCTTTCTGCGCGAAGCCCATGAAATCGAGCACCGACGCGCTCTTGCCTTCCAGATGCGCCGCCATGCTGATGAGCGCGCCGACCGTCACGACGCCCGTGCCGCCGACGCCTGTCACGAGAATGTCGTACGGCGCGTGGTCGAGATGACCTTGCGGGAGCGCGAGCCCATCGACGCGGCGCGCGAGTTCGGCGGGATCGAACGCGTGGCCCGCGGCCTTCTTCAGCTTCGCGCCTTCGAGCGTGACGAAGCTCGGGCAGAAGCCGTTCACACAGGAATAGTCCTTGTTGCACGACGACTGATCGATGCGCCGCTTGCGCCCGAGTTCGGTTTCGACCGGCTCGACGGAGAGACAATTCGACTGCACTCCGCAATCGCCGCAGCCTTCGCAGACGGCTTCGTTGATGAAGAGACGCTTGTCCGGATCGGGAAACTCGCCTTTCTTGCGGCGGCGGCGCTTCTCGGCGGCGCAGGTCTGATCGTAGATGAGCACGGTGACGCCCGGCGTGTCGCGCAGACGGCGCTGCACGTCGTCGAGTTCGCCGCGGTGATGGAACGTCGTGCCGCGCGGAAACTGATCTTCGTGGCCTTGATACTTCTCGGGTTCGTCGCTCACGACAACCAGCAGCGCGATGCCTTCCGCCTCCACCTGCCGCGCGATCTGCGGCACCGAGATGCTGCCGTCGACCGGCTGGCCGCCCGTCATCGCGACGGCGTCGTTGTAGAGAATCTTGTACGTGATGTTCGCCTTCGCGGCCACGGCCTGACGAATCGCGAGAATGCCCGAGTGGAAGTACGTGCCGTCGCCGAGATTCTGGAAAACGTGCGGCGTTTTCGTGAACATCGAATGCGACGCCCAGTCGACGCCTTCGCCGCCCATCTGGATGAGACCGGTCGTGTCGCGCTCCATCCACGACGCCATGAAGTGACAGCCGATGCCCGCCTGCGCAACCGATCCTTCCGGCACTTTCGTCGACGTGTTGTGCGGGCAGCCCGAGCAGAAGTAGGGCGTGCGCTTCACGGCATCGGCGACATTCGAGAGGATTTGCGGCGCGACGAGATCGACCACTTTGTCGCGGCGATCCAGCGCCGGCTTGTGACGCGCGAGCCAATCGGCAAACACCGGCAGCACGCGCGACGGACGCAGTTCACCGAGCGCGCTCAGAAGCTGCGCGCCGTCGCGCGCGTTCTTGCCGATCACGACCGGCCGCGCGCCGTCGACGCGGTTGTACAGATGATCCTTGATCTGCTGCTCGATGACCGGCCCTTTCTCCTCGATCACGAGCACTTCGCTCAGGCCTTCGACGAACGTTTCCAGCCGCGTCGTTTCGAGCGGATACGACAACCCGACCTTGTAGATGCGCACGCCCGCCGCATCCAGATCGTCGACGGTGAGTTCGAGGCGGCGCAGCGCTTCCATCAGATCGAGATGCGCCTTGCCGCACGTCACGATGCCCACATTCGCACGCGGGCTCGGCGCGATCCACTTGTCGATGCTGTTGGCGCGCGCGAAGTGGCGCACGGCGTCGATCTTCGCGGCGAGGCGCGCTTCGATCGTCAGGCTCGGCAGATCGGGCCAGCGGTTGTGCAGGCCGCCCGGCGGCGGCGTGAAGTCTTCCGGCGCGGTCCAGCCGGTGCGGATCGCGTCGAGATCGACGGTCGAACCGGATTCGACCGTCTCGGAAATGGCCTTGAAGCCGATCCACGCGCCCGAAAACCGCGACAGCGCCCAGCCGTAGAGGCCGAATTCCAGCATGTCCGCGACGTTCGACGGATTCACCACCGGCATGTGCCACGAGATCATCGTCTGATCGCTCTGATGCGGCATCGACGAGGACACGCAGCCGTGGTCGTCGCCCGCGACCACCAGCACGCCGCCGTGCGGCGACGAACCGAACGCGTTGCCGTGCTTGAGCGCATCGCCCGCGCGATCGACGCCCGGGCCCTTGCCGTACCACATCGCGAAAACGCCGTCGACGGTGCGCTCCGCATCCGATTCGACGCGCTGCGTGCCCAGCACGGCCGTGCCGCCGAGTTCCTCGTTGATCGCGGGCAGAAAGCGCACATCGTGCGATGCGAGCAGTTTCTTCGCCTTCCACAATTGCTGATCGACCATGCCGAGCGGCGAACCGCGATAGCCGCTGACGAACCCGGCCGTGTTGAGACCCACCGCGCGATCGACTTCGCGCTGCATCAGCACGAGCCGCACGAGCGCCTGCGTGCCGGTTAGAAAGATGCGGCCGGTCGTGGCACTCAGGTTGTCGCTCAGTTGGTAATCCGACAGCGCGGGCGGAGAAAAGGCATCAGCGGGGACGCGTGCGTTCATGGATTCTCGTCTCGTTCTATGTATGTGAGGCAATGCGACATTCTTTGCCGACAAATGCGGAATGTTTTTGCTCACTCGCCCGGATTCGGCGCGCATCGGCAAGCAACGCCCTGGTTTTCGCGTCGAGCGAGAGAAATCTTCTCGATCCGGCGGCGCTACGCGTATACCCGAAGCGAGAATGCGCATGCATCGGGGCTAATCTGAACGCCTGAAACTCGGGGAATCTGTCAGGGAAGCCACGCCGATGAAGCTCTACTACTGGCCGAAAACGCGCGCCTTTCGCGCGCTGTGGATGCTCGAAGAAATGCGCGTGCCGTATCGGCTCGAATTCGTGAACATCCGCGCAGGCGCGCAGAACGATCCGAACTTCTGCCGCGTCAATCCGATGTCGAAATTGCCCGCGCTGGAAGACGGCGTCGTGCGCGTGGCCGAGTCGGGCGCGGTGCTGCTGTATCTCGCGGACCGCTATCCGGAAGCCGGTCTGGGCGTGCCGCCCGACGATCCGGCGCGCGGCCGCTTCCTGCAATGGATGTTTTTCACCGGCTCATGCCTGGAACCGGCGATGGCCGAGCGCATCACCGGCGCGCGCGGCAACACGGTGAGCTTCGGCTGGGGCGATCTGGGACGCGTGGAGCACGCGATCGAAGGCGCACTGGAGGAAGGGCCGTGGCTGCTCGGCGAACAGTTCACCGCCGCCGATATTCTCGCGGCGAGCACGCTGCAGATCGCGTTCATCGCGAAACTGGTCGAGCCGCAGGGCGTGCTGTTCGATTACGTCGAACGGGCGCTCGCGCGTGAGGGTTACGAGCGCGCATCCGCGATCGATCATCGCGAGGCGGAACGTCTGGCGCTCAGGCCGCACGCGGGCGTCGCGCACAGCGCGGAGGAATCGCAATCCTGAGTGTCGAGACGCCGGAATCAGGGAAACGCGCGCGGCTTCGGGATGCCGGCGCCGGCCTCGATATCCGATACGGCGCGCTGGTGCGCGAGTTCGATGGCTTCGGCCTTGTCCGCGAGACCGTCGTCGCCGCCGACGGTCGACCATGGCTGGACCGCCTTGTCGTGATGGCGGATTTCGTATTCCGCGTCCCAGCGCGAGCCCTGTAGCTCCACTGGCCGCACGTGGATCGCGTAGACGCCGTAAAGGAAGATCTGCTCAGGCATGATGCCCTCCGATGCAGCCGCTCGGCGCCACGACGCTCACGCGCCGGACGCCGCGTGACCGCCTACAGTTCGATTTCGCCGAGGATGCGGTGCGCGAGCGCGCGCGCTTCTTCGAGCGCTTCTTCCTCGTTGCCCGACGCGGCCTCCACTTCGTAGAGTGTCGCGTCGGCTTCCTCGCCGTCGTCGCGCGTCAGTGAGACGAGCCCCTGAAACTGCCCGCCGTCGATGGCGCGCACGCCGATCGTCGCGGTGTAGATGCCTTTCGTGTAGGTCGTGTCTTCCATGTTGGATTCGCCTCCGGCAAGGACGAATCCATGCTAGCACGCTGATATGTAATGCGTACGACTGCGCTTCGGCCGGTATTCGGCCGGATTTCAGCGGCGTTCAGGCGCGATTCGGTCCGATCATTTCAGCAGTTCCTCGACCTCGTGGAGCGTCGGCGAATGCGCGCCCGAATGACGGCACGCCGCCGCGCCCGCCGCGAGCGCGAACTTCAGATGATCCGGCCATTCGCCGTGGCGCGCCATGAGGCTGTAGAGCAAGCCGCCGATGGACGCATCGCCCGCGCCGACCGTGTCGGCCACTTCCACGCTCGGCGGACGCGCGTCGTACCGCTGATCGCCGGCATACAGCGACGCCTGCGCCGAGCCGCGCGTGACGAGCACGGTGGCCTGCGGATTCATCGCGCGGACGGCCGCGAGCGCGTCGGCCTCGGACATGCCCTTGAAGAGCATGTGCAAATCTTCGTCCGATACCTTGATGAGATCCGCGAGTCCCGCCATGTTGCGCAGGATCGGCTCGTAGCCGTGTTCCATCAGATTGCGGTAATTCGGATCGAAGCTGATTTTCACGCCGTGCTCGCGCAACTGTGCGGCCAGCCGCGCGAGCGTGGCGCCGAGCGGCTGACGCACGAGACTGATGCAGCCGAAATGCGCCCACTTCACGCGTTCCATCCAGCCTTGCGGCAGCTTCGACGGGTCGAACGCGAGGTCCGCGCCGTTTTCGCCCATGAAGTAATACGTCGGCGGCTGTGTCTTGTGGACGATGGCCAGCAGCGGCGGACGCTCGACCCGCTGCATGAAGCGCATGTCGAGGCCCGACGCGACACTCGCGTCCCACAGGTCGTCGGAAAAATTGTCGGTGCCGAGCGAGCCCGCGCAGGCGGTCGGCAGGCCGAGTTGTGCGACCGCGCGCGCGACGTTCCAGCCCGCGCCGCCCGGCCGCGAGAGCCAGCTCGACACGTCCGTGCGGATCATGTCGGTGAGGATGTCGCCGGCGGAGACGAATTGGGGGAAGTGGGTTTGCTCGCTTGCCATGCTTGTCACCGTGAAGTCGAAATCGGGCCGAGCGCGTTCAGCACTTCGTAGCATGCGCCCATCGTGTGGTAGTCGGTCTTGCCGGCGGGACTTTTCTCGTCGCCATACTTGCGGTTGTCGCACGTGAGAATGCGATACCACGCGCCGTATTCGTGATCGACGAAGTGCGACCAGCTATAGCGCCAGAGTTCGTCGTAGCAATCCCAGAAGCGCTCGCGGCCCGTGCGCGCGCCGAGCAGCGCCGCCGCCGCGAAGCTTTCTGCCTGCACCCAGAAATATTTGTCGTGGTCGCAGATGGTGCCGTCGGGGCCGAAGCCGTAAAACAGGCCGCCGTGACGACTGTCCCACGCACCACCGAAACCCGCGTCGAACAGTTCGATCGCGCGCGGCGCGAGCCACGGCAGCGCGCGGTGCCGCTCCAGAATCAGCAGGAGCTTGGCCCATTCGGTCTGATGGCCCGGCTGGAAGCCCCACGGACGGAAGATATTCGAACTGTCCGACTCGTTGTAATGCCAGTCGACCGACCAGTCGCGCTGAAAGTGTTCCCAGACGAGCCCGTTCGACAGCTTCGCCTGCCGCAGCGTGATATTGCCGGCAATCGTCGAAGCGCGATCCAGATAGATGACGTGGCCCGTCGCTTCATACGCGGCGAGCAGCGCTTCGGTCGCGTGCATGTTCGCGTTCTGCCCGCGATAGTCCGAAAGCTGCCAGTCGGGCGTGGCTTCGTCGGCGTAGAGGCCGGCTTCGGCGTCCCAGAAGCGGCGCTCCAGCAGCGCGAAGGTTTCGTCGATCAGCGGCTTCGCTTCGTCGATGCCCGCCATCGCAGCATGTGCGCACGCGAGCAGCACGAAAGCCAGGCCGTAACAATGGCGCGTGCCGTCGAGCGTGCGCTTGCGGCCGTCGCGCCATTCGATTTCCCAGTCGTAGCCTTCGAGCGCCGCGTCCCAGTGCGCGTCGCGCAGGAATCTGAAAGCGTGACGCGCGTCGTCCTGATAGCTGGCGTCGCCGAAGTGGCGGTACGCCATCGCGTAGTTGAAGACGAAGCGCGTGCTGCTGACGAGATGGCGCGTCGTGCGGTCGTAGACCCGGCCGTCGTCCTTGAAGAAATGAAAGAAGCCGCCGGACGGATCGCGCGCGTTGGGCGCGTAGAACGCAAGCGTGTCGCGCACGTGCGAGAGCAGGAAGTCGCGGCTGCGGAAATCGGTCGCGCGTTCCACTGGCGCTTCTTCCGCGAGGGCAGGTGAGGCGGTCATGTTCATGGCGTGCTGATGTCCTGTTTCGCGTGCAGTTTCTCGTCGCGTTTCGGGCTCGAACCCGGGCCCGAACTCGCCCCCGAACTCGCACGGGCGACGAAGTTGACTGCAACGAGCGTATCGGCCTGAGCCGGCGGCCCGGAATGACCCGCCTGACTCGCCTGATCTTCCAGCAGCAATTCGACACCGCGCCGCCCGAGCGCTTCCTTGTCGACGGTCACGGTCGAAAGCGGCGGCGTGCTTTGCGCGGCGGCCGGAATATCGTCGAAGCCGACGAACGCGACGTCCTCCGGCACGCGCAGACCGTGCGCGAAACAGACGCGCATCGCGGCGAGGGCCGCTGCATCGTTATAGGCGAAAACTGCGTCGGGCAGCGGACTGGATTGCGCGCGCGCGTCGGCGATCAGCCGCTCCATGGCGTCGGCGGCGGCGAGATCGGCGGGCAGGCCCGGCTGCGTCATGATTTCGAGCGTCGGATCGAAAAGCAGGCCTGCATCGAAATACGCCTTCCGATAGCCGAGCGCGCGCTGCGCGATGCTGTGATGCGCGAGCGAGCCGCCGATGAAAGCGACGCGCCGCCGTCCGGACGCGAACAGATGCTGCATCGCGAGCGACGCGCCTTTCACGTTGTCGATGTTGACGGAGCGGAAGCCCGGCGCTCGCAGGTCGATCAGCACGGTCGGGCGCGCGAGCGAATGCAGATGCGCGAGCAATTCCGGTTCGACGAAACCTGCGACCGCGATCGCATCGGGCGCGTGCAGGCGCATCTGCTGCGCGAGATCCTGAGTCGGGCCGGCGGTCAGTACGGACGGCACCAGCCGGCGCTCGCGGCACGCTTCCTCGAAGCCGTTCAGCACATGCGAAAAAAACGGGCTGACGGCGAAATTGTTGTGCTGCCGATGCAGCAGAAATGTCACGCGACGGATGCGCGTGCGCAACTGTCCTGAGTCGTAGCCAAGCTGTTGCGCGACCTCGACGACCCGTGCGCGCGTGGCTTCCGACAAACCCGGTTGATTCTTGAGCGCGCGCGAAACCGTCCCGATCGAGACGCTTGCCGCACGCGCGACATCGCGAATGGTGGTGGCCATCGTGGTGTTCTCCGTCTCCGCCTTTACGGCTATTGTTTCGGCGGCGCGATGTTTACCGCTGCCGCCCTATTCGCTTGATCGAGGCGATTGTATAGTAAAACATGGCCAAAATTACCCCGTACGGGACTGGAGAAAACCACTAGACCATTGCTGTATATACGATTTCTTGCAATTTGTTTGTTTAGTAAAAATCAGAAACGCTAGGCGGATGTCTCTCGTTCGAAGACGCTTTGCGAGCTCGCGGTCCACACGTCGAGCACGAGATCGTCGTCCCAGTAGTGGCCGAGCAATGGCAGATTCATGCGGCCGCGCAGTTTCGCGTGCACTTCGTCGCCGGTCTGGGTCCAGCCTTCGATCGGCCTGCGCCAGTGACACGCCACGACCGCTCCGTCCGCCGACAAACTCTCATGAATGCGCTCGACGATGCGCCATAGCTGCGGCTCGTCAACGTAATAGCCGATCTCGCTGATCAACACGAGATCGAGCTTGCCGTCCGGCCAGTCGTCGGGCGTCGACATCGCTGCGACGGTCACGTTCGCAAATTCGGCGACGCGCCTGCGCGTGAGTTCGACGGCCTCTTCGGCAATATCCGCCGCGATCAGTTCGCCGCAGCGCGGTGCGAGCAGCGCAGTCAGTTCGCCGTTGCCACAGCCGGGCTCGAAGGCGCGCGCGTAATGTTCGTGGGGAAGCGCGGCGAGCGTAAGGGCGCGCTTGCGCTGTTCGTACCAGCGATGCCTGATCTTCCAGGGATCTTCGCTGCCTCGATACAGATTATCGAAGTACTGCTTAATATCGTTATTTTCGATTTTCATATGAGAACGATTTCGAATGGCCGGGTCAGCCGGGCCAGCACATGCGCGGGCAACACCGGCGATCGGCCCGTTGTTGCGTCGGATTCGAGCTGGCTGCGGAAAGCCTGTATCGCCCGGAGTTTGCGAGCGTGGGTGTGTTCGTCGAGAACGATGCGGCGAGCACGGCTCCATGGCACGCGCGTGTCGTCCGGCGACGCCCAGTGCCACGTCCAGAGCGGCACTTCCACGCAGGGCAGGTCGAGCGCGCCTGCAGCAGATTGAGCGGCGCGCCCGGCCGCCTCGTGATCGGGATGGCCATCATAGCGCCATGTCGTGAAAACGATGTCGCCGGGTTGGAGATGTTCTGATAGAAGTCCTGATAAATTAGCCTCGAGGCGTTCGCCGTCGCCATCTTTCAGGCCGAGCCGTACGACTTGCACGTGGCGCAGATTCAGGCGCTGAAACGCTTCCCGCGTTTCCTGCGGCCGCTCGCGCGCGAGCCGCTCGGGCGGCCAGTCGCGCGAATCGGGATGGCTGGCGGTGCCGTCCGTGACCGCGACGACGAGTATGTTCCTGCTGATCTCCGCGAGACGCGCGAGCAGGCCGCCTGTGCCCAGCACTTCATCGTCTGGATGAGGCGCTACGACGACCGCGCGCGCGCCGAGCGGAACCAGTTCTCCGGGGTCCACCGCGGGTAGCGCGCTGAGCCGCGCCCAGTCCTGCCATGCGGATTCGGGCGTGCCGTCGCCCGAGATCTCGCGGTCATGGGGGCCCCGGCCCGTCGTCGTGCTGGTGGTCACAATTGCCATGAAATCTGTTCCTCCTCGATGACCCGCTCGGCAAGCGATGCTTCGTCCCGCTCGGCGTGGCTTTGTCGAATGAATATGGGCAAGTCGGCCATGAGCTGGGCGAAATGCGCGTCGCGGCACAAAGGCCCCGCGCCTAGCGCGCGGCCGGCGCGTTCCACCACGCACGCCGCCGCGTTCTCGGCGGCGAGGCGCGCGCGCATCCCGTGCATCATGGCATCCGCTTGCGGATTACGGTCGATGAGCGCGGCCGTCTCGCGCAGCAGCGCGGCCGTGGCGCGCAACGTGGTGTCGATTGCGCCGAGATGAGCGAGCTTGTACGGACCTGCGTGACGCTGCGCGTCGCGCGCGACGAACTCCGCGATGGCGGCGGCGGCGCCGAACCAGCAGGCGGCGATTCCCGCGCCGCCCTGCCAGAATCCCGGACGCTCGACGTACGCGCGCGGCAAGCCGATGCGCCGGGCGGGCACCTGCTCGAAATGCACGTCGACACTCGCGCTCGCGCGCATGCCGACCGCGCGCCAGCCGGAACCGGTGACGCGCACGCCGGGATGACTCAGCTCGACGGCGACAAGCACGGACTCATCCTGCTCGTTCCACGCGGTCACGAGCGCGTGCGTCACGGACGCCGCGCCGGAGCACCACGCCTTCGTGCCCTGCAGCCGCAGGGTCTCGTCGCGGCTGTCGCCCAATGCCGCCACGCGCGCATTCGGTGGCTCCGCCGCCCACACGGCCCAGGCGCTGCCTTCCGGCGCCTCCCACGCGGCGAGTTCCGCGAGGATCGCGAGTGCATCGGTATGGCCTTCGTACAACTTGACCAGCGACAGATCGAACGCCGCGACTGCGCCGAGCGCGCGCCATCGTTCGGCTGTGTCGCCGTGACCCGGCAAGGGCGGACGGTCGAGGCGCGCGTCGATCAGTGCGCGCAGCGCGTCTCCCACGGCTTGCGCGCTTCCACGCTCGAACGGCATTTCGCTCAGGAAGGCGCGCAGGGCGGGCGCTGTCGCGGGCGGGCCGGTCATGGTGGCGTTCGATGTAGAGATAGCCCGGTTCATTCTTTCTGCCCCGGGCGGCGTGGAGAGAGTCGTGTCCGCATGGCTGGTCCTGTGTCCGCTTCTTGCATGATCCTGAGCAAGAGTGTGGCAAGGCACATGCCCGGCCGCTACTCGGCCAGAAGGCATAGGTCGAAGCGACGGACGTCGGGCATGGTGTGCCGCTACTTCGTTGCGATAGAGCAGGGTTTCGGGCCTATGCCATTCGGCCGAATCGACGCCGGCGCGCAGCCGGGCTCAAATGACGCAAAGGCCGCACGCGGCGGCCTTCGGGAAGGAGATCGGGCGATGAAAAACAGATCAGCGACGAGCGGGCGCGGCCACGCTCTTGCCTTCGCGCGCCGGTTCGGCGGCGGTTTTGCGCGCGCCCCAGCGCTGCGCGAGCACGGCGCACACCATCAACTGGATCTGATGGAAGAGCATCAGCGGGAGAACGACGGCGCCCACGGCGTGCGACGCGAAGATGACTTTCGCCATCGGGATGCCGGACGCGAGGCTCTTTTTCGAGCCGCAAAAAATAATGGTGATCTGGTCTGCGCGGCTGAAACCCAGGCGCTTGGCGGTGAACGCGGTGATGAAGAGGGCCGCCGCCAGCAGCAGAATGTTCACCGCAACGAGGCCGGCGAGCGTGGAAAGCGAGATCGAATGCCAGATGCCTTCGTTCACGGCCTCGCTGAAGGCAACGTACACGACGAGCAGAATCGAGCCCTGATCGACGAATTTGAGAATTGCGCGGTGCCGGTCGATCCACACGCCGATCGCCGGACGCAGCAGTTGTCCGGCGATGAACGGCACGAGCAGTTGCAGCGTGATATTGCCGACTGTGTGCCACGGCGAGCCGGTGGTCGCGCCATGATTGCTCACGACCAGCCCGACGAGCGCGGGCGTAATGAAGATGCCGAGGAGGCTCGACGCCGAGGCGCTGCACACTGCCGCCGGCACGTTGCCCTTGGCCATGGACGTGAAGGCGATCGAGGATTGCACGGTCGAGGGCAGCGTGCACAGGAACAGGATGCCGGTATAGAGCGCGGGCGTGACGAGCGGCATCAGCACCGGCTTGAGCACGAGGCCGAGCAGCGGGAACAGCGCGAAGGTGCTCAGCAGGACGACGAGGTGCAGGCGCCAGTGAGTCGCCCCGGCGACGATCGCCTCGCGCGAAAGCTTCGCTCCGTGCAGAAAAAACAACAAGCCGATGGCGACATTGGTGATCCAGTTGAACGCAACGGCTGCGCTGCCGCGGCAGGGCAGAAAACTGGCGACGATGACCGTGCCGATCAGCGCCAGCGTGAAATTGTCGGGAAGAAGTTTGGGCCTTGCCATTCAAAGATCTCGCGCTTGGACGTGCAGGGCAGCCGTGGCGGGCGTTTCCGGCGTCAAGTCAGGAAAAACCATGATTTTCGCTCGGGTCCGATTAAATTGGCAAATTCATTTCTTGGATCGATTGATTACCAAAGCGCATGGACCGCCGGAATTCCCCAGCGCGGGCCGGAGTTTTGGGCGAGCAAGGAACGGGCCGTGAACGGTCATTCTGAGCGCGCCGAAATTCATCGGGACAGCAGAAATTTCGTCACATGATTCGCCGCCCAAAACGCCCGGCGGAATCGAAAAAACTCTGACGTAACATGGTGTTACAACCATGGTGCAGGCCTAACACTTTTTGGCTCGACTGTCGCCGCGGAGCGAAATAAATTGTTGGATACACCGGCTGGCTGCTTTGCGCATCGCATCAGATGCCAACGCTCGAATGTTCCGACTACCGCCGGTTGTCCGATTGGATCGTTCGGCCATGCGCCGATGCGAACTCCAGGGACGAGGATAAGTCGGACGCAGGCAGTTTCGACATGGCGCTCACTGGCATTCGCAAGACTACCCGGCTTTTCGCATCCGCTGCGCTCGGCGCGCTCGCGGTGGCGGGTTCGCTCGCCCTTGCGGGGCCGCGCGTCGAATGGCTGTCGCCGGCGGTGTTCGACAATTCCGCGAACAGCAGACAATCGCTGCATTACACACCGGTCGCGGCCAAGGACGGTCTCACGCCCGTCAGCGCCGAAGTGCGTCCGGGTCCGCATGTCGATCAGGCCGTGCCGATGCGCGGCTCGGGTTCCATTCGCGCCGACATCACCCGCTATAACGAAGAGCGCAGTGTTCCGCGCCCGCCGGGCCGCCCGTCCGATGACGGTCGCACGCCCACCAATGCGAACTTTCGCAACTGATTTTTCCGCCGTTTCCACCGCATCGAGCGCGGCTGAAAATCGCCGTTGAAAACGCATGTCGTTTTATTCGGCCGGACGTCCAATTCAACGGCCGGCTGAACGAAAAATTATTTGCGCGTCCAGTTTCGCTGTCACGATGACGTAACCACGCCACAGTTACGCATCGATGTCTTCATAAACATTCCCCTCTTTTTTCCGTGCACGGACAATGCGCCCTGCCCGGAAGAATGTCGTTTTTCAGATATTTCGATTGGCTTTCGAGACTCGGACAAGCGCGCCAGCGCTGGCTGTGCCCGCTGACGATTTACGCGGCGGGCCGACGCATGCATGCGATCCATTGCGCCTGGCTTCATGCAAGCACAGTCGGAAGTATTCGAACCGCTATACCCGCAATAACCAAAAACATTTTTGACCGGAAAAATGGTCCGTAAAGATGGTGCCGCTCCACACGCGATGCCTCTCTCGCCCAAAAAACCGTCAGCCCGGTCAGACGAGGCGAGTGCAACGTCCCTCGCCCGCCAAGCCTTCAATTTTCGACAAAAGACAGGAGAGTTCATGAAGCCAACCGTCAACCGTGCGCCGAAGAATACGGTGAAAGCAACGGTCAAGGCCACCGCAGTCGCCGCAGCGATGCTCGGCCTCTTCGCGGCGGGGTCCGCGCAAGCGCAATCGAGCGTTTCGCTTTACGGGCAGGTCGACGAATGGGTCGGCGCCACCAAATTCCCGGGCAGCGACCGCGCATGGAACGTGAGCGGCGGCGGCATGTCGACGTCGTATTGGGGCTTGAAGGGCGCCGAAGATCTCGGCGGCGGCTACAAGGCGATCTTCACGTTGGAAAGCTTCTTCCGCGCGCAGAACGGCCAGTACGGCCGCTTCCAGGGCGACACCTTCTTCGCGCGCAACTCGTATGTCGGCATTCAAGGTCCGATCGGTACGTTCACGGCCGGCCGTCTGACCACGCAACTCTTCGTCTCGACGATTCTGTTCAACCCGTTCATCGACTCGTATGTCTTCTCGCCGATGGTCTCCCACGTGTTCCTGGGTCAGGGCACGTTCCCGACCTACACGACGGACCAGGGCGTCACGGGCGACTCGGGCTGGAACAACGCGGTTCAGTACACCTCGCCTGACTTCAACGGCCTGTCGGGCAGCGTGATGTACGCATTCGGCAACAACGCGGGCGACGGCCGCTCGAAGAAGTACAGCGCGCAGTTCCTGTACTTCCACGGCCCGTTCGCGGCGACCGGCGTCTATCAGTACGTGAACTTCAACAACACGCCGGGCGACCTGCCGACGTCCAACGCCTTCACTATTCCCGGCTTCAAGAGCCAGAGCGTCGCGCAACTGGGCGCGTCGTACGACATGAAGTACGTCAAGTTCTTCGCGCAGTACATGTACACGAAGAACGATATCGATGTCGGCACGTTCCACGTCAACACCGGACAAGGCGGCGTGACCGTGCCGCTCGGCCCGGGCACGGTGATGGCGTCGTACGCGTACTCGCGCAGCAACGGCGGCCTCGACCAGACGCACAAGAGCTGGGCGCTCGGCTACGACTATCCGCTGTCGAAGCGCACCGACGTCTACGCCGCGTACCTGAACGACAAGTACACCGGCATCTCGTCGGGCGACACGTTCGGCGTCGGCATCCGCGCGAAGTTCTGACGCGCGTCTCGTCTACGCTTCAAACGAAAACACCGCGCTCCAGGGCGCGGTGTTTTTTCGTCTGCGGACGCAACGCGGCGTGCGAGGCGCTGCAGTCGCCTCAACCACTTCAACCGCTTCAACCGATCGCGAGCCGCGCTTTGGCGTCGTCGTATTCGGCTTTCAGGCGCTCGAGCAGTTCGGCGACGCTCGGCACGTCGCTCATCAACCCGACGCCTTGCCCGGCGCCCCAGATGTCCTTCCACGCTTTGGCGCGGCTGTCGGCGAAATTCATCGCGGTTTTATCGGAGACGGGCAGCGCGTCCGGGTCGAGCCCCGCGTTGACGATGCTCTCGCGGATGTAGTTGCCGTGCACGCCGGTGAACAGATTCGTGTAGATGATGTCGGCCGCGTTCGCATCGACGATCGCGCGCTTGTAGTCTTCGTGCGCGTGCGCCTCCTTCGTGGCGATGAAGCGCGTGCCCATGTAGGCGAGGTCCGCGCCCATGGCCTGCGCGGCGAGAATCGAGCCGCCGTTGGCGATGGCGCCCGACAGCACGATCGGGCCGTCGAACATGCGCCGCACTTCGCCGACCAGCGCGAACGGCGACGTGGTGCCCGCGTGGCCGCCTGCGCCCGCGGCGACGAGAATGAGGCCGTCCACGCCCGCTTCGAGTGCTTTCTGCGCGTGCCGCAGATTGATGACGTCGTGCAGCACGATGCCGCCGTACGAATGCACCGCGTCGATCATCTCGCGCACCGGCGCGCGCAGGCTCGTGATGAAGATCGGCACCTTGTGCTCGACGCACACGCGCACGTCTTCTTCGAGCCGGGCATTCGACTGATGCACGATCTGGTTGACCGCGATCGGCCCGATGAGCGCATCGGGATGGGCCGCCTTGTGCGCGGCGAGTTCACTTTGAATCTGCGTGAGCCATTCGTCGAGCACGCCGGCCGGGCGCGCGTTCAGCGCGGGAAACGAGCCGACGATGCCCGCCTTGCACTGCGCGAGCACGAGCTCCGGATAACTGACGATGAACATCGGCGAGCCGACGACCGGCAACGCGAGGTGCTGCAAGATGGCGGGCAGGGCCATGGCACGAATCTCCTGAGTGTGTGCGCGCAGCGTTGAGCCATTCTACGAGCGAAAACCGCAAACCGGCACGCGCGAACATTGTGGAAAAAACGCGTGTGTCCGGACAGCGAACGATCGTTCGATTATAAGCAAAGCACAGTTTGTGACACTCGGGACGTTCCCGAGGAAGTCCTCGGTTTCGGGCTTTGCGCGTCGCCGGAGCATCAGCAATCGCGCGAGCCCGCCTACAATGATCCGCAACGCCACGAACAAGAAAACATCATGTCTTTCGGAGACTACGCGCCGTTTCGTGTCGATGCGGACGGCGTCGAAATAGCCGGAATGAGAGGCGGAGACGGGCCGCCGCTGCTGCTCCTGCACGGACATCCGCAAACGCACGAGATCTGGCACAAGTGCGCCGGTGAACTCGCGCAACATTTCACCGTGATCGCCACCGATTTGCGCGGCTATGGCGCATCGGGCAAGCCGAAGAGCGACGCGCGCCACGCGCCATACTCGAAGCGCGCAATGGCCGCCGATCAGGTCGCCGTGATGCGCCACTTCGGCTTCGACCGTTTCCTCGTTTGCGCGCACGACCGCGGCGCGCGCGTCGCGCATCGCATGGCGATGGATTTTCCCGATGCCGTCGATCGTCTGATGCTGCTCGATATCGCGCCGACGCTCGCGATGTACGAAGCCACCGACCGCGAATTCGCGACCGCGTATTTCCACTGGTTCTTTCTGATTCAGCCGTCGCCGTTGCCGGAGCTGCTGATCGGCGGCAATCCGAACGCGTATATCGACCGCGTGATGGGCAATCGTCACGCGGGCCTCGCGCCGTTCGCGCCGCATGCGCTCAAGGCGTATCGCGATGCGCTCGCGTCGCCGGGTGCGATCTTCGCGATCTGCGAGGACTATCGCGCATCGGCGGGCATCGATCTCGAACACGATCGCGCCGATCTCGAACGCGGGCTGAAGATCGCGTGTCCGTTGCGCGTGCTGTGGGGCAAGGAAGGCGTGATCGAACGATGTTTCGACGCGCTCGACGAATGGCGGCGCGTCGCCCGCGACGTGAGCGGCCGCGCGCTGCCGTGCGGCCACTACATTCCCGAGGAACAACCGGACGCGCTGCTCGCCGAGATGCTCGCGTTCTTCGAGTCCGATGCGCCCTGAAACCCGCGCCGGCAGTCGTTCTTACGCGGCTTCAGCCGACGGTTACAGATTTGTAGGGAAAGCACCGATGCACGTGAAAAAGTGTCGCGCTACGATACGCTGGACGTTGATCACGTCCTATGATTCTGCCGCTTGCCGTAGCTGACAAGCGGCTTTCTTTTTGTGGCGTGCTTTTGGTGCGCCCGATTCGCTTCAGGCCACCGACACGGTTTCGCCGCTTATCTGCACCGCGCCGCCACGCGCCAGTTCCCCGACGATCTTCCCGACGAGCGCCGCGCGTTCGGCCGGCGGCGCGAGCATGTCGGCGGCGGCGCGCATCGCGCGGGCCTGCGTCGTCATCGAGAGCAGGGCGTCGACGGACATCGCGCGCACTTCCATCAGCTTGAACACCATCAGCACCTTGAGCGCGTTCTTCGCGTTGCGCGCGGGGTCGGCCGCGAGATAGTCGAGCCGCGAGTACGCCGCGTCGAGCGCGCGCGCCACGTCGGTGAACGGCGCGCCGTGGCCGGGAATCACGACATCGACGTCGAGCGTCGAAATGAGATCGAGCACTGCGCGCTCTTCCGCGAAGCCGCTCGCGCCTTCCAGTTCCGGAAAGATCACGCCGAAGCCGTTTTCCCACAACGCATCCGCGCTGATGAGCACGCGCATTTCCGGGCAATGGAGCATGAGCGAATGCGGATCGTGGCCCGGCGCGCCGAGCACGTTCCAGTCGAAGCCGCCGAGCGCGAGCGTCGCGCCATTTTCGATCGTGCCTGTGAAGCCGAAGCGCTCGCAGCGCTGGCCGGTCGCGCGAAAGGTGAGCGCTTCTTCGTCCCAGTCGCGCACGGCGGACGCTTCGCTCGCGGGAATCAGCGTGGCGCACGCGTGCGTCTCCTGAAGCAGCGCGTTGCCGCCGCAATGATCCGAATGCAGATGCGTATTGACGATCAGATCGAGCCTGCGCGCGCCGAGCTTTTGCGCGACGAGCGCGCGCGTCTGCGGCGCGTGCGACGCGTAGCCCGTATCGACGATCGCGGTGCCGTCGTCGCCGGCGAACAGCACGTTGTTCGACGAGAGCCAGCCGCGCTCGAACACGGTCATCGAAGCGCGCATGGCTTCCGGCAGCACGTTCACGTCGCGTTCTCCTTCGGCATCACGACGATGGTCGCCGTCGCCTTCATGACCGTCTCGCCGAGTTGATTGCGCGCGCCGCCTTCGAGCTTCACGAGGTCGCCGTCGAGGCTCGCCTTCCACTTCGCTTCCGTGACCTGCCAGTGCATGGTCAGCACGTCGCCGGCTTTGACTGCGCGCGTCAGCTTGATGCCGAATTCGAGCCCGAGCGGCTGCGCATTGCGCGAGAAGTGCGCGGCGAGCATCGCCATCAGATGCGCGGTCGGCTGCGTGCCCGACGCGATCAGCGTGCCGAAACGGCTCGCGCGCGCGTAGGCGTCGTCGTGATGCAGCGGGTTGAGATCGTTGACGAGCGTCGCGAAATGCCTGATCGATTCAGGCGGCAGCGCGAGCGTCGCCTCGAACGATTCGCCGATCACGACCACGCGCGCGCCCTGGCGACGGCTCTCGACGCGCGCGAGCACGGCGCGTTTGTCGTCGTCGCCGGAAGACGCCCACGCAGCGATTTCGTCGATGGTGCGAAAGCAGCCGTCGCAGAAACCCGTTTGCGGATTCATGCGGCAGACGTCGATGCACGGCGACGCCACGTCACTCATGCGCCGGCCCGCCTCATGTCACGTTCTCGCGCAGCGCGACGTCGGCGACGGGCGCGCCCGTCAGTTCGAGCAACTCCTGCGGCGACAGATTGAACACCGCGTGCGGGTGTCCTGCCGCGGCCCACAGGCTGTCGAGCGCGAGCAGATCTTCGTCGATCAGCGTGACGGGCTCGACCGCGTGGCCGATCGGGCACACGCCGCCGATCGCGTAGCCGGTCTTCTCGCGCACGAACTTCGCGTCGGCCCGCGCCAGAGCGCCGACGCGCGCCGCGACCTTCGCTTCATCGACACGATTCGCGCCGCTCGCGATCACGAGCACGGGCGCGTCGTCTTCGCGGCGGCGAAAGAGAATCGACTTGGCGATCTGCGCGACCGCGCAGCCGAGCCCGGCCGCCGCTTCGGCCGACGTCTTGCCGGTTTCGGGGAGCATCACGACATCGTGCGGATGCCCGCGTTCTTTCAGCAGCAGCGCGACGCGGCGCGCGGAATCGGGTAATTGATCGATCATCGTTTCCCTTCGTGTGTCAGGCGCAGGCCGCGGCGCCGTCGCGCTTTTTCGTGAAGATCGCGCGTCCGGCGCGCGACGAACTCGGCTTGCCGATCGCGCGTGAAATGAAATCGCCGATCTCGACCAGCTGATCGAGATCGATGCCCGTCTCGATGCCGAGCCCGTTCATCAGATACACGACGTCTTCCGTCGCGACATTGCCGGTCGCGCCCTTCGCGTACGGACAGCCGCCGAGCCCCGCGACCGACGCGTGAAAAATCTCGATGCCTTCGAGCAGCGCCGCGTAGATGTTGCCGACGGCCTGTCCGTATGTGTCGTGGAAGTGCCCGGAAAGGCGCTCGCGCGGAAACACTTTCGATGCCGCCGCGAGCACTTCGCGCGTGCGTTTGGGCGTACCGACGCCGATGGTATCCGCGATATCGATTTCGTCGCAGCCGAGCGCCTTCATGCGTTCGACGACATCCACGACCGACGCCACGCTGACTTCGCCCTGATACGGACAGCCGAGCGCGCACGAGATGCTGCCGCGCAGCCGCATGCCCGCGTCTTTCGCAGCTTTCGCGACCGGCTCGAAACGCGCGACGCTCTCGGCGATGCTGCAATTGATGTTCTTCTGCGAGAACGCCTCGCTCGCCGCGCCGAAGATCACGATTTCGTCGGCTTTCGCCTCGAGCGCGCCTTCGAAGCCGCGCATGTTCGGCGTGAGCACGGAGTAGATCGTGCCCGCGCGGCGCTCGATGCCGGCCATCACGGCGGCGGCGTCGGACATCTGCGGCACCCATTTCGGCGAGACGAACGACGTGGCTTCCACATTCGCGATGCCCGCGCGCGCGAGCCGGTTCACGAGTTCGATCTTGGTTTCGGTGGGCACGAACTCCTTTTCGTTCTGCAGGCCGTCGCGCGGCCCGACTTCGACGATTTTCACTTTGGCCGGAATCATGGCTGTCTCCCTATGGTTTGAATGGCGATGCGTTCAGTATCCGCGCCTGAAATCGACGATACCGCTGATCGGCTCGCCGCGCGCGAGCGCCCTGATCTTCGCCGAAATCTGCACGATGCTTTCCTCGCGCAGCGTTTCCGCCGAAATATGCGGCGTGACCGACACGCGCGGATGCGTCCAGAACGGATGCCCGGCGGGCAGCGGCTCGGTGTGGAAGACGTCGAGCGTCGCGGCGGCGATCTGTCCGTCATCGATGGCGGCGAGCAGATCGGCATCGACGAGATGCGGGCCGCGCGCCACGTTCACCAGATACGCGCCGCGCGCGAGTTTGCCGAACGTGCGCGCGTTCAGAATGCCTTCGGTGTCCGGCGTGTGCGGCAGCAGGTTGATGAGCACCTTCACGCCGTCAAGAAAAGCGTCGAACCGTTCCGGGCCCGCGTGGACCTGCACGCCTTCGATTGTCTTCGGCGAGCGGCTGTAGCCGCGCACCGGCACGCCGAGCGCGCGCAAGCCCTTCGCGACTTCCGCGCCCAGCACGCCGAGCCCGAGCACGCCGACCGTGAACGTCTCGCGCGCGTGCTGCGGCAGCTTTTCCCAGCGGCCTGCGCGCTGCAGGGCGTCGTATTGGTCGAAGCGGCGCATGTAGCGCAGCACGCAATACGTCGCGTATTCGACCATCTGCTGCGCCATGCCGGTGTCTTCGAGCCGCACGAGCTTCGCGTTCGGCGGCAGCGTGCCCGGTTCCTTGCGCTCGACGTCGAGGATCGCGTCGACGCCCGCGCCGAGGTTGAACACGGCTTTCAGATCCGGGCGATTCGCGAAGAGCTCGCGCGGCGCGCGCCAGACGATCGCGTAATCGGCGGGCGCGGTGTCGCCCGGCTCCCAGACGCGCAGGTCCGCATCCGGCAACTCGCGCCTGAGGCCGCCCAGCCACGCGGCGAGATCGGCGCCTTGTTCGTAGAAGATGATTTTCATGACCGCGCCCGTGCAGTTCGTTTCAGTTCGCGTGCGCGTGTGCGTGTCCGCATGAGCGCTCCGCATTCTCCGCGCCGACATTCTGAGCGGTCTCCGCGCGCATGCCCAGCCGGCCGATCAGCTTGCGGTCCGCTTCCGCCTGCGGATTGCTGGTCGTGAGCAACTGGTCGCCGTAGAAGATCGAGTTCGCGCCGGCGGCGAAACACAGCGCCTGCAACGCTTCGTCCATCTGCTCGCGCCCGGCCGAGAGGCGCACCATCGCGCGGGGCATCGTGATGCGGGCAACCGCGATCGTGCGGACGAACTCGAACGGGTCGAGCGCTTCGGTGCCGGTGAGCGGCGTGCCGTCGACCTGCACGAGATTGTTGATCGGCACCGATTCGGGATACGGGTCCATGTTGGCGAGCTGCGAGATCAGCCCGGCGCGCTCGCGCCGCGATTCGCCCAGCCCGACGATCCCGCCGCAGCACACGTTGATGCCCGCGTCGCGCACGCGCTCCAGCGTGTCGAGCCGGTCCTGATAGGTGCGCGTCGAGATGATCTGGCCGTAGAACTCCGGCGACGTATCGAGATTGTGGTTGTAGTAATCGAGGCCGGCTTCGCGCAGCCCTTGCGCCTGATGCGTTTCCAGCATGCCGAGCGTCACGCAGGTTTCGAGGCCCATCGCCTTCACGCCGCGGATCATGTCCTTGATCGGTTCGAGATGGCGGTCCTTCGGATTGCGCCACGCCGCGCCCATGCAGAAACGCGTCGCGCCGTTGGCCTTGGCGACTTCGGCGGCCTTCAGCACTTCGTCGACGGCCATCAGCTTGTCGGCCTTGAGACCCGTGTCGTGATGCACGGATTGCGGACAGTACGCGCAGTCTTCCTCGCAGCCGCCCGTCTTGATCGACAGCAGCGTGGACAACTGCACCGCGTTCGGATCGAAATGTTCGCGATGCACGGTCTGCGCGCGATACAGCAGATCGTTGAACGGCAACTCGTACAGTGCGACGACATCGGCGACGCGCCAGCGCGCGGGCGTTTCTGCATGCGCGGCAGATTCGGAGACGGCGGTGTGGGTGGCGGTTTGCTGCGTCATGAGTTCAATCCTTTTGGTGAAGCGAGTGTGTCAGAAGGCCGATGTCGAGATGACCGGCGGCGCGCGCGGCATCCGCCGGCGCGAGATGCGGAATCACGCCGATGAGCGGCGCCTTGATGCGTTTCGTGAGCGTCGCGATGTTTTCATCGGGATACAGCATGTCCGGATCGACGCGATTCGCGACCCAGCCCGCGAGCGTGAGCCCACGCGCGGCGATCGCTTCGGCGGTGAGCAGCGCATGGCTGATGCAGCCGAGCCGCACGCCGACGACGAGCACCACCGGCAGATTCAGCGCGAGCGCGAGATCGGCGGTGTCGTGCGTGTCGTCGAGCGGCACGCGAAAGCCGCCGACGCCTTCCACGACGACGATATCCGCTTTCGCCGACGCAGTCTCGTGCGCCGCGACGATCCGCCCGATATCCAGCGCGATGCCTTCGCGCGCCGCCGCGATATGCGGCGCGATCGGCTCGCGCATCATGAACGGTGTGCGGATGTCCGGCGGCAATGCGACGTTCGCGGCGGCGTCGAGCTGATCGGCGTCTTCGTTGTGCAGCACGCCGTCGCGCAGGGCCGCGCCCGAGGCGATCGGCTTCATCGCGGCGGCGCGCAGGCCGGCACGCGCGAAGCCGTGCAGCAACGCGCAGGAAACGAGCGTCTTGCCGATTTCCGTATCGGTACCGGCGACGAACAGGGACAAAGCGGTCATAGCGTATTCAGAGCGTGGTCGAGGCGCGCCAGATCGTCCTCGCTGTGCGCGGCGGAAAGCGAAATGCGCAGGCGCGACGTGCCCGCGGGCACGGTCGGCGGACGGATCGCGGGAACCCACAGGCCGTGCTGGTCGAGCGCGGCGGCGATCTGCAGCGTTTCGTCGTTGCCGCCGATCACGAGCGGCTGCACGGCGGTATGCGAATCGACCGGCATCCAGCGCGTGCGTTTCAACATCGCGCGCGTGGTTTCGATGAGCGCCGCGAGATGCGCGCGTCGTTGGTCGCCTTCGTCGCTGGCAATGATCTCGATGCTCTTCGATACCGCGTGCGCCACGGCCGGCGCCGACGCCGTCGTGAAGATGTACGGGCGCGCGCGCTGAATCAGCCATTCAACGACGGTTTCATCCGCCGCGACGAACGCGCCCGACACGCCCGCCGCCTTGCCGAGCGTGCCGACGTAGACGAGATGCGGCGAGCGCAGCGCGTAATGCGCCAACGCGCCGCGTCCTTGCGGGCCGAGCACGCCGAAGCCGTGCGCATCGTCGACGACGAGCCACGCGCCGTACTTTTCCGCCAGCGCGACGAGCCGCGCGAGCGGCGCGATATCGCCGTCCATGCTGAACACGGTGTCGGTCACGATGAGTTTCGTCGCGGCGCTGTCACGCGATGCATCGAGCATCGCGTCGAGTGCGTCCATGTCGGCGTGCGGGTAGATCTGCGTTTCTGCGCGCGAAAGCCGTACGCCGTCGATCAGCGACGCGTGGTTCAGCGCATCGGAGAACACGAGCGTGCCGCGCCCGGCGAGCGCCGTCAGCACGGCGAGATTCGCCATGTAGCCGGTGCTGAAGTAGAGCGCGCGCGGATTATCGACGAAACCGCCCGAGAACGCGGCGAGATCGTCTTCGAGTTGCGCGTGCGCGCGCGAATGGCCGCCGAGCAGATGCGAGCCGCCGCTGCCCGCGCCGTAGCGCGACGCGCCTTCGGCGAGCGCCGCGCGGATCGCTTCATGCGCGGCGAGGCCGAGATAATCGTTGCTCGCGAAGCCGATGATTTCGCGGCCATCGACCGTCATGTGCGCCGAACATGCGCCGTCGATGGTCTTGCGGCGGCGGCGCAGGCCGCGCGCGTCGATATCGGCGAGGCCTTGCTCGAGCGCGGCGTACAGCGCTTGCGAAGTGTTCTTCATGCGACGTCTCGGGCGAGCGTGGCGTCGAGCGTGTCGCGGGTGCGTTGCGCGAGAAGCAGGAGTTCGTCGTCGCCGAGAATGTACGGCGGCATCATGTAGACCGTCGTGCCGATCGGGCGCATCAGCAACTCGCGCTGCAGCGCGTTGGCGAAGAAACGGCGCGAGAACGTCTTGTCGTCGATATCGACGTCGAACGCGAAGATCGTGCCGCGTTCGCGAAAGCCGCGCACGCGCGCGTGTTTCGCGAGCGGCTGCAGCGCCTCGCGCAACAACGCCGACTTGCGGCGGTTTTCAGCCAGCACGTTCGCGTTTTCGAAGAGATCGAGCGTCGCGAGCGCGGCGCGGCACGCGAGCGGATTGCCCGTGTACGAATGCGAATGCAGAAAACCGCGCGTGACGTCGTCGTCGTAGAAGGCAGCGTAGATGTCGTCGCGCGTGAGCACGATCGACAACGGCAGATAGCCGCCGCTGATGCCCTTCGACAGGCACACGAAATCCGGCCAGATTCCCGCCTGTTCGCACGCGAAAAAAGTACCGGTCCGGCCGCAGCCGACGGCGATTTCATCGGCGATCAGATGCACGCCGAATTCGTCGCACAGCGCGCGCAATTGCGTCAGATACGACGCGTCGTACATCGCCATGCCGGCCGCGCACTGCACGAGCGGCTCGACGATCACCGCCGCGAGATGCGCCGCGCGCTGCTCGAACAGCGTGCGCATCGCGCCGATGGCGGCATCGACGCCCGCCACGGCCGGCGACGCGACCACATGCGCGTGGCGGATCAGCGGATCGTAAGCGTCCTTGAAGATGGCGACGTCGGTCACGCCGAGCGCGCCGATCGTCTCGCCGTGATAGCTGTTCGCGAGGCACACGAATTCGCGCTTCTCGCCCTGTCCGCGATTGCGCCAGGCGTGAAAGCTCATCTTGAGCGCGATCTCCACCGCCGACGCGCCGTCCGACGCGAAAAAAGCATGACCGAGCGTGTGTTGCGTGAGCGCGGCAAGACGCTCGGCCAGTTCGACGGCGGGCGCGTGCGTGCAGCCCGCGAGCATCGCGTGTTCGAGCGTGTCGAGCTGATCCTTGAGCGCGCGGTTGATGTCCTCGTTCGCGTGGCCGAAGAGATTGACCCACCACGAACTGATCGCATCGAGATAGCGCTTGCCTTCGTGGTCGTAGAGCCACGCGCCCTTGCCGCGCGCGATGGGCACGAGCGGCACGCGCTCGTGATGTTTCATCTGGGTGCACGGATGCCACACGGCGGCAAGCGAGCGGGCAACCCAGTCCTGATTGGCTTCTGTGTTCAAAAACGGCTCCAGGGCCCGCGCACGCGGCGGGCCGGATACTTCGGGCGGGCGTCGGACGCCTGCGTTGCTGGGGAAACTGCGCCGTCCAATTATCTCTAAAAGAGGCCCGGGTTTCCGTAATCGGAAGGTATTTGCGCCATGCGTGGGCGCGCAACGGAAATGCGAAAACGCGCTATCGCACGCAACTTCGCTCAAATCGACGCGTTGTCGGCCGATCGACACGGAAGATGGCCATTGCGCAAAAGCAAACGCCGGCGTGGAAGCCGGCGTTCGACGAAGCGCGGAGGGCGCGTTCAGCGCGATGCGGTGCGGGTTTCGGCCGCCTGATCGTTCCACACGACGCGATTGTTCACCGCGTAGAGCTTGCACGGATCGGCGCTCTGCTTCTGGCAGCTTGCGATGGCGACGGCCATCGGATCGTCGCCGCCTTCGGCCCACGACCACGCGCCCGAATCGGACACGGCAAACGCGCGGCTCGAATACTGCGAGAGGAAATTGCGATAGCCGGCGCGGCCGCTTTCATCGACATACGGCACGGCCTGCACGGAATCGAGGTCGGCGAAGTCGGTCGCCTTCGGCATGCCGGGCTCGGCAACCTGATACTGCACGGCGGTCGGCATGCCGATCTGCGTGAGGAAGGCCTTCACGCGCGGCCACCAGATCTGCACGCCGTCGCGATCGCCGACGAGCCGGTGCGCGTCGTTCTTGTAGTTGCCGAAATCGACGAGGTTCGCGCGCGCGCCGTGCGACGTGTAGGCGGCGTACATTTTCGAGGACAGATCGCCTTGCCACACGGAGTCGTTGTCGCCGTAGAGCCACAGCGACGGCAGGCGCACATGCTCACCGTACGAGCCGAAAGCATCGACGAGATTTTTCTGCCAGCCCGCGCATTCGTCCTGACGCAGGCCGCCGGAGAAGTTGATGAGGCCGCGCACGCCCGGTGCCGCGACGGCATCGCGCGCGCCGTAAGCAATGGTTGTCAGCCCGCCGTGCGACGTGCCCGCGACCACGACGTGCGTCCTGTCCACATACGGCTGCTCGCTCATGTAGGCGATCGTCGCGGCGACGTCCTGCGCCTGCGCGAAGCCGTTCGCCTCGACGTCGCAGCCGTGGCCCGCGTAGTCGCCGCCCGAGCCCGCGAAGCCGCGGCGGTTCGGCACGACCACGACATAGCCGTGGCGCACGAATTCACGCGCGAGCGCAACCGGGCGATTGCGCGGCTGCGCGTGGGAATCGCCGGGGAGCTTGCCGTGGTTGAAGACGATCATCGGGAACGGGCCCGCGCCGTCCGGCTTGAACACCGTGGTTTCGAGTTCGATGTCAGCTTCGGGAATCTGGACGACGGATTCGTTCAGGCCATTGGCGACAGCGGGGAGGCCTGCGTCGAGCGAATCGGGAATGCGCGAGAGCGGCTGGCCAAACGCAGGCGCCTGCAGGCCTTCGGACTGACGCACGCCGCCGATCGGCTCGGCGCGCACGGCGGACGTGACGAGTGACGTCGCGAGCGCGCACACCATGCTGCATCCGACCACCCAGGTTTTGATCGCCATCCGTGAACTCCGACCGCGCTTCCAATTTGGCGTTTAAACGGCGTGGCCCCAAACATCGGATTTTGAAGTCACAAACCTATCGCGCCGCTCTCGAAGAGCAGTATCGGCTTACGGTTCCGGGAGTCATGCCCTGAAAAGGCACGACATTTGGCTTCAAAACGGGGCTTCGCTGCGAGTGCCCGGGCACGGAAATGACTGCGCCCTGACATGACCACAGATTAACCGTTCAAAATTGCACTGCACAATAAGTGGTACCCCGTAACTGTTTAATCTGAAAGGAAATTCTTAGGAAATTAATACCGCGGGAATACGCATATTTTTAAAAGAACATTTACTTCTCGCGGATCTCGCCGTCGACATAAACCCAGTTTCCCGCAGCGTTGCGCGTGAAGCGGCTGGCTTCGTGCAGACGATGCGCGCGCCCGCCCGTCTTGTAGCGCGCGACGAATTCGACTTCCTCGTGGTTCGCATCGACGACCGTATGGCGCCTGATCTGCAGGCCGAGCCAGCGCGTGCCGGTAGTGTCGGAGGCGTCGAGATCGGGCGGGCAGGTCGAGTCGGCCCAGCTCGCGCGCAGGTACGCGGTGTCGCCGAGCACGTAGGCGGTGTAGCGCGAACGCATCAGTTCCATCGCATTCGCGGGCGTTTCGCCGCCTTCGATGAAACGCCCGCAACACGCCGCGAAGCGCGGCGCGGGCGCGTTCGGGCGCAGATTCGGCGCCGCGCCGCCGCAAGGACATTCCACCGGCTTCATTGATCGACGCCCGGCATGTCGACGTGACGCGGCTGAATGCGCACGCGTTCGAGCCACGCGCGGATCGCCGGATAGCGCGCCAGATCGACGTTCGCTTCGTCGGCGACGTGCGTGTAGGCGTAGAGCGCGATATCGGCGACGGTGTAGCGCTCGCCGACGAAAAACGTGCGCGTCGCGAGATGCTGTTCCATCACGTCCAGCGCGCGATAGGAGCCTGCGAGCCGGTCGGGCAGGCGGGCGTCGTCGGGGCGCTTCAGGAATTGCAGGATGAAGCGCGCCACCGCGACGTTCGGCTCGTGGCTGTACTGCTCGAAGAACATCCACTGCAGCACTTGCGCGCGCTCCAGCCGGTCGTCCGGCAGAAGCGGCGAGCCGTCGGCGAGATAGCAGAGGATGGCGTCGGATTCGGCGAGGATGGTTTGATCGTCGATGACGAGCACCGGTACCTTGCCGTTCGGATTGAGCTTCTTGAAGGCGTCCGTGCGGGTTGCGCCGTTCATCATGTCGACTTCATGCCAGACATACGGCAGATTCAGTTGCTCGAGCGCGAGGCGCACCTTGTAGCAATTGCCCGATGCCGAGACGCCGTGTACGTGATAGGTCACTGCGGTTTTCCCTTGATTTGTATGACTTACCATTCCAGCTTCGTGCCGTCGTACTGGACGAAGCTGCCGTTGAATGCGTCGCGCATCGCGCCCGCTTCGGCGATCACCGCGCGCATGCCGGAGACGCTGTGCGCGACGTCGATCGCCGCCGACGGGCCGCCCATTTCCGTGCGCACCCAGCCCGGATGCAGCGCGATGCATGCCGAATGGCGCGACTCCAGCGACGCCACCTTCAGCGCCGAATTGAGCGCCGCCTTGCTCGCGCGATAGAGCCAGCCGGTCGTGCCGCTCGTCTCGCCGATGCTGCCCATTTTGCTCGACACGACCGCGAGCACGCCGCGCGCCGCGTCGGTGAGCGGCAGGAGCACGGGGATCAGCTGCATGGGACCGCGCACGTTGGTATGCATGACCTGATCGAAGTCGTCGGCGCTGATCGTCTCGACGCCCTCCGTGCGCGGGCCGTACACGCCCGACACGACGATCGCCACGTCCAGCCGTTCTTCGTCGAGTTGCCAGGCGAGCGCCGCGATCTGCTCGGGTTGCGTGACGTCGAGCGGAAAAGTTTGCGCGCCCATGGCGTCGAGCGCGGAGAGCGAGGTCTTGTCGCGGGCGGTGGCGAGCACGCGCCAGCCGTCGCGGGAATACTCGCGTGCGAATTCGTGGCCGAGTCCGCGCGACGCGCCGACGATCAGGACGGTTTTCATGGGCGTTAAGTTCCGTGGAATGGTGTGTTTCGGAATATAGCGCGCGGGGGAAAGTTGCGCATGGGCAGATATTGGATGATGGTTCTGAGTTTGTGAACCAGGCCGTTTGGATGAGTAGTTATGCCAAGTAAAAAGGGTAAAGTGATTCACCTCGGAACCCTTCGACGAGGAGCAAAACATGCAAGACTATTCGGCAAAGATAATTCAGCATCCCCTGCCGCCCAACATCAGTGAGCGCTGGATTGAGGAGCTTCGTGAGCAGACTGCCGCTCAGAGAAAAGCGGAGGCGTTGGCGCGAAAGATTCTGGGATACGAGGAGCCGAGCGACTTGAACAGAAGGTTCATCGAGCACCTGATGAATTTTCCCAAGATCGACTGCGACGACTCGATCTTTGCGCGACATCCCGAGACTCATCCGGACATCGGAGACGCGGATGTATCTGGCTGACACGAATGTCATTAGCGAGACCAGAAGACCGGATCGCACGAACGAAGGTGTACGCGCATTTTTTCGTCAGGCATGGCTCGATCGAAACGACGTCCATCTGTCCGTGGTGACCGTCGGCGAACTCCGACGCGGTGTCGACCTGCTCCGTCACCGAGGCGACGTTGCGCAGGCGAAAACGGTGGAAACGTGGTTGAAAGACGTCTTGCGCCGATACGACGGAAAAATTCTGCCTGTCAGCAGGCAGATAAGCGAGGTGTGGGGACGCCTTCGCGCGCCGCATCCGGAACCGGCGCTGGACAAGCTCATCGCGGCGACGGCCATGTTCTATGGCCTTACCGTGGTCACACGCAACGTACGCGACTTTTCCAGAACGGGCGTGAAGATCCTGAATCCCTTCGAGTAGCGCCCGCGCCGGCCGCGCACTTCGCGCGGGCCGGCGCTGCCGAATTCAAACCAGCTCGACGCCCATCGCGGTTGCTTCGCCGCCGCCGATACACAGGCTCGCCACACCGCGCTTCAACCCGCGCGCGCGCAGTGCGCCGATCAGCGTCACGAGAATCCGCGCCCCGGAAGCCCCGATCGGATGACCGAGCGCGCATGCGCCGCCGTTCACATTGACCTTGTCGTGCGGCAGATCGTGCTCGCGCATCGCGGCCATCGTCACGACGGCGAATGCCTCGTTGATCTCGTACAGATCGACATCGCCCGCGCGCCAGCCGTTCTTCTCGAAGAGTTTGCGGATCGCGCCGACCGGCGCAGTCGTGAACAGCGCCGGCTGCTGAGCGAACGTGCTGTGTCCGGCCACGCGCGCGATCGGCGTGACGCCCAGGCGCTGCGCGGTCGATTCGCGCATCATGACGAGCGCCGCCGCGCCATCCGAAATGGACGACGAATTCGCCGCCGTCACCGTGCCGTCCTTCGCGAACGCGGGCTTGAGCGACGGAATCTTCTCGATGTTCGCCTTGAACGGCTGTTCGTCGCGCTCGACGAGCGTATCGCTTTTTCTGCCCTGCAACGTGACCGGCGCGATTTCCCATTTGAACGAGCCGTCCTCGTTGGCCTGCTTCGCGCGGCGCAGCGATTCGACCGCGAATGCATCCTGCGACTCGCGCGAGAACGCATACGACGACGCGCACTGCTCCGCGAACGTGCCCATCAGGCGGCCCTTTTCGTACGCGTCCTCCAGGCCGTCGAGGAACATGTGATCGAGCACCTGTCCGTGGCCCATGCGCATGCCGCCGCGCGCTTTCGGCAGCAGATACGGCGCCTGCGTCATGCTCTCCATGCCGCCCGCGACGATCACGTCGGCGGAGCCCGCGAGCAGCATGTCGTGCGCGAACATCGCGGCGCGCATGCCGGAGCCGCACATCTTGTTGACGGTCGTGCAGCCGGTCGCGAGCGGCAGGCCCGCGCCTAGCGCGGCCTGCCGCGCCGGGGCCTGTCCTTGTCCCGCGGGCAGCACGCAGCCCATGATGGCTTCGTCGACGAGTTCCGGCGCGAGGCCCGCGCGCTCGCGCGCCGCGGCGATCGCGACCGCGCCGAGCTGCGCCGCGGTCAGCGTGGCGAAGTCGCCCTGAAACGCGGCCATCGGCGTGCGCGCCGCCGAGACGATGACGACCGGGTCCGTGTGTCTCTCACTCATGTTTCAGCTCCTTGATGACGCCTTGAACGATTGCAGGAACGTCGCCCAGGCGCGCCGCATCGGACGCGAGGACATCGTTCTCCGCGGAATGCGCGCCGCCGCGAGTCAGCGCGGCAATGCCCGACTGATACACCGGATCGATCTCCTCCGGTGCGCTGATCATCATGCCCATGTTGCGCAGGCGGCCGTCGTGCACGCCGTAGGTCCAGCCGTGCACGGTGAGTTCCTGGCCGCGCGCCCATGCATCGTTGACGACGGTCGTGCGGCACACGTTGATGGTCTGCTCGATCGTGTTCAGTTCCACCAGCCGCCGATGCCGCGCATCGCCCATCGGCCAGTCGTCGAGCAGCGTGGCGTGCTTCTCGCGCACGTCCTCGACGTGGCGCAGCCAGTTGTCGGCGAGGCCGACGCGCCGCCCCATGAGCGCCGCGCCCACGCCCGAGCAGCCGTAGTGGCCGACGACCATGATGTGCTTCACCTTCAGCATATCGACGGCGAACTGGATGACGGAAAGACAGTTGAGGTCCGAGTGCACCACCACGTTCGCGATGTTTCTGTGCACGAACACTTCGCCCGGCGGCAGGCCGATGATCTCGTTGGCGGGCACGCGCGAATCCGAGCAGCCGATCCACAGATATTCCGGCGCCTGCTGATGCGCGAGGCGCCTGAAGAATTCCGCGTCCTCGGCAAGCTTGCCTTCGACCCAGTTCTGATTGTTCGCGAACAGGTGAGCAAGCGGATTCGGGGCTTCGTTGTTGTCGTCAGTGTGGTTCATGTTCGATGGTCGGAACACGACGCGCATGCCGTCAGGCGGCACGCGCGTCCGGTTGGCCGGAAGGGGCGAAACGCTCCGGATAACGGATGCAGAATCGGGCTTCGCGGTCGTAGGGAAAGAAATCGGCGAGTTCGCCGCGTAACAGTTGCTCCTTGTGATGCTGCCAGAGCGCCGGATCGAAGAAGTCGGCGTGATGGCGCATGAAGGCCGCGCGCACGCGCGGATCGCCGAGCAGAAACGTGCCGTACGTCTCGGGAAAGATGTCGTGCGGCCCGACGGTATACCACGGTTCGCCCGACAGCTCGTCTTCCTCGTAGCGCGGCGGCGGCACGCGGCGCACGTTGCAATCGGTCAGATATTCGATTTCGTCGTAATCGTAGAACACCACGCGGCCGTGGCGCGTCACGCCGAAATTCTTGTACAGCATGTCGCCGGGAAAGATGTTCGCCTGGATCAGTTGCTTGATCGCGTCGCCGTATTCCCTGATGCCGTGCTCGATGTCCTCGTCGCTGCCGTTTTGCAGGAAGAGATTGAGCGGCACCATGCGGCGCTCGATATACACATGCCGGATCACGAGCTTGTCGCCTTCGTATTCGATCATCGAAGGCGCCTCGTTTTCCAGTTCGCGGATGAGCGCGTCGTCGAGGCGCGCGAGCGGCAGCGCGACGCTCGAATATTCGAGCGTGTCGGCCATGCGGCCCAGGCGATCATGCCGCTTCACGAGCTGGTACTTGTCCTGAATCTTCGCGCGCGTGGTTTCCTTCGGCGGCGGAAACGCATCCTTGATGAGCTTGAACACGTACGGAAACGAAGGCAGCGTGAAGACGATCATAACGAGCCCCTTGATTCCCGGCGCGACGATGAACCGGTCGCTCGAATGCGACAGATGATGCAGCAGGTCGCGATAGAACAGATTCTTGCCCTGCTTCTGCAGGCCGACGGACGTATAGATTTCCGCTTTCGGCTTGCGCGGCATGATGGTGCACAGGAACTGCACGTACGCGGACGGCACTTCCATGTCGACGAGAAAATACGAGTGCGAAAAACTGAAGATGATCAGCACCTGCTCGCGCGACAGCAGCACGGTATCGAGCGCGAGCAGCCCGGGCCGCGTGTGCCGCACGGCGATGGCGAACGGCAGCAGCGCATCGCCGTTGATGATGCGCCCGACGATATACGCCGCCTTGTTGCGGAAGAACAGTGACGAAAGCACGTGAATCTGGAAGTTGGGCGCGGGCGTCAGGTCGCCGAAAGCGTCGCGGACCGATTGAATCACGCACTGCACGTCGCGCGCCAGATCTTCGAACGGCGGCTCCAGCTGAAAATTGGTGACGATGCGCTCGATCGTCGCGGCGAGCCCGTCTTTCTCCGGGTAATACGCGCGGTACGTGGGCTTCGCCGCGGGCTCGTCGTTCTCGATGTATTCGGTCGATACCGCCGGCCGCACGAAGATGAAATCGTTGTTGAAGTACGAGCGATGCAGGATCTTGCAGCACACCGAGTTGAAGAACGTCTCGGCGCATTCGGGCTGCCGGTGCGTCATCAGCAAGCCGATGTAGTGCAGCTTGATCTGCTGCCAGACATCGTCTTCGATATTCTCGGCGTCGTATTCGTCTTCGAGCAGCGCCACGCATTCCGTGACGCGATCGTCGTACGACGTGATGCGCTCGCGCGCGAGTTGCTGCAACGCGAGCCAGTCGCCGCGCTCGAACAGATGCTTGGCCCGGATCGCGGCCTCGCGAAACACACGGTAATGGCGATCGAATCCTTCGAGCATCGTCTGCGCGACGTCGAAGCCGATTTGCGACGACAGCAGCTTGGGAAAGTGATTCATGTCGGCCCTGCGCTTCGTGTGTTTGCCTTCAGATCATGCCGCCTTGACCTTGCGCGCGCGCTTCTCAATGCCGGCCGCGAGCAGCGCGCGCCCTTGTTCTTCGTAAGCCGCCAGTTCGGCGAGCGTGGTGTTCAGATCTTCGAGCTGACGCGTGAGCACTTCGCGATGCGCCGCGATGGTGTCGACGAATGCCTGCAACTGCGTCGCCGTGCCGGTGGGCGAATCGTAGAGATCGAGCAGCGTGCGAATTTCCGACAGCGTGAAGCCGAGCCGCTTGCCGCGCAGCGTGAGCTTCAGGCGCGTCCGGTCGCGGGCCGAATACACGCGCCGCAGGCCGTTCGAGCCTTCGCGGCTCGGCGCGAGAAGGCCTTGATCCTCGTAGAAGCGAATGGCGCGCGGCGTGACGTCGAATTCGCGCGCCAGGTCGGTGATCGTGAAATGCGTGGATTGAGTCATCGCGGGCCGGCAGCGCAAACGCGCGCACAACGTTAGAATGGACGTTTACGTTATCGTCAACTTCGCCAAATTGCAACGCGGCGCAAACCCGGAGGCACGGACCGAATGAACGCACTCGAACACCAGCTCGACTATGTTTTCGCCGACGCATTGCCCGAGTCCGGCGGCGTCAGGGAAGTGGCCCCGGGCGTGTTCTGGCTGCGCATGCCGTTGCCGTTCGCGCTCGATCACATCAACCTCTGGCTGCTGCGCGACGAGATCGACGGCGTGCAGGGCTGGAGCGTCGTCGATTGCGGCATTTCGAGCGACACGATCCGCGCAAACTGGGAGCGCGTGTTCGACACCGTGCTCGACGGCTTGCCGGTGCTGCGCGTGATCGTGACGCATTGCCATCCGGATCACCTCGGTCTCGCCGACTGGATCTGCAAGGGCGGCGACAAAAAACGCTGGAACGTGCGCCTGTGGATGTCGCTCGGCGAATATGCGATGGGCCGCGTGATGGGCGCCGGCGACGGCTCCAACGCGGGCGGCGAACGCGCGGCGGCGCATTTCGCGGCGCACGGTCTCACCGACGAAGCGTCGCTCGATGCACTGCGCAAGCGCGACAGCTATTACCCGACGCTTGTGCCGTCGATTCCGCACGAATATCGCCGCATTCGCAACGGCGACGTCATTCGTATCGGTTCGCGCAACTGGGAAGTCGTGGCGGGCTACGGCCATTCGCCTGAACATAGCGCGCTGTTCTGCGCCGCCGACAAGCTGCTCATTTCCGGCGACATGGTGCTGCCGCGCATCTCGACAAACGTGTCGGTGTTCGCGATCGAGCCGGAAGGCAATCCGCTGGCGCTCTATCTGGAATCGCTCGGACGTTACGAATCAATGCCCGCCGACACGCTCGCGCTGCCCTCGCACGGCAAGCCGTTTCGCGGCGTGCAGACGCGCATCGGGCAATTGCGCGAGCATCATCGCGCGCGGCTGTCGGAAGTGCGTGAGGCATGCGCGCAGCAGGCATGCAGCGCCGCGGACATCGTGCCGATCATGTTCAAACGCAAGCTCGACATTCATCAGATGACGTTCGCGCTGGGCGAAGCGCTCGCGCATCTGAACCTGCTCTGGCTCGATGGCACGCTCACGCGCAAGACCGGCGATGACGGCGTGATCCGCTTCTCGCCGGCCTGAGTCGCGTGAGCCGCCGCGCGGCTTGTTAGGCGCTTACTGCACCGATACGCTGCCGAGATTCACTCGCCCGAACGGGCTCACGCTGTAACCGCTGACGTTCGCACGCGTGAGCGCGGCGGCGGTCGGATACACGAGCGGAATCCACAGCGCCTGATCGTGGATGATCTTCTGCGCATCGACATACGACTTCGTGCGTCTGGCGACATCGGGCGTGGCCCGGCCGTCGGCGATGAGGCGATCGAGCTGGCTGTCGCAGAAGCGCGCGAAGTTGATGCCCGACTTCACCGCGTTACAGCTGAACAGCGGCGACAGATAGTTGTCCGGGTCGCCGTTGTCGCCGGCCCAGCCCATGAACAACATGTCGTGCTGGCCTTGCTTCGCTTCCTTGATCAGCTCGCCCCATTCGATGATTTTCACCTGCGCCTTCACGCCGATCTTCGCGAGGTCGGCCTGCAGCAACTCGGCGCCGGCCTTCGGGTTCGGATTCAGCACGCTGCCGTTCGGGCGCACCCAGATGGTCGTGTCGAAGCCGTTCGGAAAGCCCGCGTCGGCGAGCAGTTTCTTCGCGTCGTCAGGCGAATACTTGTACGCCGCGATGTTCTTGTCGTAGCTCCATGTGTTCGGCGGATACGGATTCACGGCGGGCGTGCCGGTGTTGTCGAACACGGTTTTCATGTAGGTCGTGCGATCGAACGCCATGTTCAGCGCCTGGCGCACTTTCGGATTATCGAGCGGCTTCTTCTGCGTGTTGAGCGCGACGAACGCCGTCATGAACGCGGGCGCCTCGCTCACTTTCAGCGCCTTGTCCTTCTGCGCGTCGAGCACGTCCTGCGGTTTCGGCGAGAGCGCGATCTGGCATTCGCCCGCCTTGATCTTCTGCGCGCGCACGGCGGCATCGGGCGTGATGGCGTAGATCAGACGATCGATCTTCGGCTTCGCGCCCCAGTACGCGGGGTTCACGTCGTAGCGGATGATCGAATCCTTCGTGTAGCTCTTCAGCATGAACGGACCGGTTCCGATCGGCTTGCTGTTCAGATCGGTCTGCTGATTCGCCTTCAACAGCTTGTCCGCGTATTCGGCGGAATAGATCGACGCGAAGCCCATCGTGAGGATCGGCACGAAGGTCGCGTTCGGCTCGTTCAGCTCGAACCTGACCGTCTGGTCATCGACTTTCGACACGCTCTTGATCAGCTTGACGAGTCCCATCGACTGCGCGTGCGGGAAACCGCTCGCGCCGGCGACCTTGTGCCACGGATTGCTCTCCGAGAGCATGCGCTCGAAAGTGAAGACGACGTCGTCGGCCGTGAGCGGACGCGTCGGCTTGAAGTAGTCGGTCGTCTGGAACTGGACGTTCGGACGCAGATGAAAGGTGTAGCTCAGGCCGTCGCTGCTGACGTCCCATTTGTCGGCGAGCGAGGGCGCGACCTTCTTCGCGGCTTCGTCGTAGACGACGAGCGTGTTGAAGATGACATCGGCGGACGCGTTGGTCGTCACGAGCGAATTGAACTGCACGACGTCGAAGCCGTCCGGGCTCGCTTCGGTGCAGACGGTGAGGGGCTTCGACATCGCGAGCACCGGTGCGGCGAGCAGGGCCGCTGCGGCGAGAAGTTTCAGGCGCATGAGATCTCCCGTGACCGGACGGTCACACTACGTTTCGTTCTTTGTTGTTCGTGGAATTGCGTGGCGCGCGGCAAGCGGCGCGCCCGGCGCGGCTAGATTAGCGAATGCGCGTGCCGCCGACAACGATTCGATCCGCATACGCTTATGAGCGACTTGCCCAAAAGGCGCGCGCCGGGCTAAACTTGCGCGTCTTTGGGGAGTAGCCTTCCTTCGCGTGCGAAGGAGAACGCGTCAACATCCTCGGCTCTGCTGCCGTGGCGCGTTCGACCGGAACGGTTTGGCGAGACCATCGATGCACCATGTCGTTCCTGGCCGGACGGCGCCTGGTGCATCGTGGTTCGCTCGACGTCCGGCCATGGAATCATCGTGTCCCCACAACTACAACATCCCCGTCTTTCGCGCGCGCGTGTGCTCTCGCCCGCGCTCCTTTCGCATCGATTCATGCGAGGTGCCGCATGACGATGCTCTTCCTCGAACTCGCGCTGATGCTGGCGATCATCCTGATCGCGTCCGAACTTTTCACGAATGCGCTCGAACATCTCGGCGAGCGGCTCGGCATCTCCGAAGGCGTGACCGGCTCGCTGTTCGCGGCGGTCGGCACGGCGCTGCCCGAGACGACGGTGCCGATCATCGCGCTGCTCGGCGGCACGCCCAGCCGCGCGGTCAACGAGGAGATCGGCGTCGGCGCGATTCTCGGCGCGCCGCTGATGCTCGCGACGCTCTCCACTTGCCTGATGGCAGTCGCGATCCTCAAGTCGCGCGGCTTACGTGGCCGCATCATGCCGGAGCGCAGCGGCTTCACGCGCGATCTCAACTTCTTTCTGATCGCGTTCCTGATTGCCTGCGCGGCGATGTTCGTGCCGCATCACGCGTGGCAGGTGCGCGCGCTGTTCGCGGTCGGGCTCGTCGCGTTGTACGTCGTTTATGTGATATCGACGTTCAGGGCGTCGGCGGGTCTCGTCGAGAGCGGACACGCGACGGAAGCACCGGAAGCGCTGTTCGTTTCACGCGTCGGATTGCCGACGACGCTCGGCACGATCACCCTGCAGTTTCTGATCGGCATCGTGTTGCTGGTCGGCGGCGCGAAAGGGTTCATTCACGGCGTGGAAGGCGTGTCCAGCGCGCTCGGCATTTCGGCGCTGTTGTTGTCGCTCATCATCATTCCGATCGCAACAGAACTGCCGGAGAAGGTGAACAGCATTCTCTGGGCGCGAAGAGGCAAGGACACGCTCGCGTTCGGCAACATCACCGGGGCGATGGTGTTCCAGGGCACGTTGCTGCCGGGAATCGGGATCATGTTGACGCCGTGGGAGCCGCGCGTGGAAGTGCTGACCGGCGTGCTGATCACGCTCGCGGCGGCGGCGTGGCTGCGGTTCAACGCGAAGCCGAATGGCGTCGCGCTCTGGGCGTTGCTCGGGAACGGCGTGTTGTACGCCGCCTATCTCGCGCTGACGCTGGGGCGCTGACGTCGGCGCGCTGACGTCGGTGCGCTGAAACACCCGCGCGGCGCTGCAAATAAAAATGCCCGCCGAAGCGGGCATCAAGAGCGAAGCAGCACGCCGTCAATCCGGCGCGTTGTTCTTGTTGTTCTTGGAAGAGTTATCGGCGCGCGCGGAAAAAACTTTAGAAGCGCGCGGCCTGATGATATCGGCTGGCGGCTTTCGCGCCTTCCATCGAACGGCGATACGTCGCCGCGAGCGTGGCCTGCGCGTCCTGCGCGCGTGCGGCCACCGCGTCCATGCTCGCCTGGATCTTGCGGATGATCTCGAGCGCATCGGCCGGCTGTTCGGCCTGAAGCGCCATCACGAGCGGCGCGCGCGCATCGGCGAGTTCGGCGGCGCGCGCCCAGTCTTCATGGCTCACCGCTCTTTCGATCGCCTCGGTCAGCGACCACGCGTCTTGAATCAGATCGTGCTGGTTCATGGTTCGGTTCATCGCTTCCGGTTACTTCGAGTTCGTGGCCAGCGCGCCCGCGCTGTTGGTGCCGCCGAACAACTGCGTGAGATAGTTCGATTGCGTCGCCATCTGCGACATCAGCGCATTGAGCGCGGTGAACTGCGCGTTATACGCCGTCGTCAACTGCGCGGTGTACGAGGTGAGCTGCGTCTGCTGATCGGCGATGCTGGTGAGATCGTCGTTGAGCGCGGTCGTGCGCGTGTCGATGATGCCGCCGGTCTGCAGGAACGACGTGAGACTCGTGTTCAGCTGCGCCGCCACGCCATTGGTCGAATTGAACAGCGACGCGATCTTGCCGGAATTGTTCGTGAGCGCATCCGTGAGCGCGTCTTCGTCCGTCTTGAGCGTGCCGTCGGGCTGCAGCGCGATGCCGATCGACGCGAGGTTGACCTGACTCGTGCCCGAGCCGACCGCCTTGCTGATCGTGCTCGCGATCGTGTTCTTGATCGTGTTCATCATCGAGTCGCCGAGCAGCGCGCCGCCTTGCGAGCCCTTGGCCTGCGTCGAATCGAACGACGTCAGCGACTGCGCCGTGCTGATGAAGTTGTTGTACGCGGTGACGAACGAGTCGATCGCCGTCTTCTGGCCCGCCACGTCCTGCGCGATCGAGAGGGTCTGCGTCGTGCCGACCGCGTCCGACGTGAGCGTCATGGTCACGCCCGTGATCGCGTCCTTGATCGAATTGGTCGCGCTCGAAACAGCCGTTCCCGCGACGGTCAGATTCGCGTCCTGGCCGGCCGTGCTTTGCGTCCAGCCGGCCGTGTTGTCGATCGCCGTGCGCGCGGGCGTGGAGATGGTCTTGGTCGGATCGTTGGGATCGGTCGTCGTGCTCGCGGGTACGCTCGTCGTCTTGACGGCGAGCTGGTTCAGCGCCGAGCTGCTGTCGTCGGCGTTGACCGCGATGTTGATGCCGTTCGAGAGACCCGTCGACGAGGAGCGCAGCACGAGGTGCGCGCCGTCCGTGCCGTTGACGATGGTCGCGGTGACGCCCGGATTGTCGGACGCCGAGTTGATCGCCGAGGCAATGCCCGAGAGCGTGTTGTTGGTGCTGTCGATCTTGATCGTGCTGGTCTTGCCGTTGACGCTGAGCGTCATCGAGCCGGTGCCGAGCGTGTCGGCCGACTTGAAGGCGCCGGACGTGAGCGACTGCGCCGTCGCGATGTTCTGCACGTTCACCGCATAGCTGCCCGCGACCGCGCCGCTGGCGGCGGTGGCCGTGAGCCCCTTGCCGTCGGCGGTCGCGGTGAAGGCGGAGAGCGTCGTGCCGTTGGCGAGATTCGTGAGCGAACTCTGCAGCAGCGAAAGAATCGACTTCAACGTGCCGATCGCGGTGAGCTGCGTGTTGTCGGCCGTTTTCTTGTTGTTGAGCGCGTCGGTCTGACCTGCGACCTTCGCGTTGACGATCGCGCTGACGAGCGAGTTCACGTCCATCGTGGAATTCGTCGAGCCACTGATGATCGACTGCGCGGCCTGCTGGACGGCGCTGTTTGGATCGACAGTCGAACTCGATGTCGTGGCTACGGTGGTCATGTGCGCTCCGGTCGTGATGCTTCGCGATCGTTTGAAATGGGGCGGAAGCGCCAGGCTTCCGGAAAACGCGCACAGGGAGACGAGCTCCCGGTGCGCTGACTGCGGTACTTCTGCTGCACTTTCTGCTTACATCCGGCGCGCATCGTACTGACCTTGCGCGCCGGTTACAGCGTCGGCCGGGTTGCTTAGCCGAGGAGCTTCAGAACTTGCTGCGGCATCGAGTTCGCTTGAGCCAGCACCGAGATACCAGCTTGTTGCAGCACTTGAGCCTTCGACAGATTCGCGGTTTCTTGCGCGAAGTTCGCGTCGGTGATTTGCGACTGAGCCGACGACAGGTTGGTCGATTGCGCCGTTTGCGTGGCAGCGATCGACGAGAAGCGGTTCTGCGCTGCGCCGAGGTCAGCCTGGATGCCGTTGACCGAGTTCAGTGCGTTGTCGATTGCTTCGATGGCCTGGTTGGCGCCTGCGGTCGTGCTGATGTCGATATCGGCGACGCGCGGCGGCACGTTGGCGCTGTTCGCGAGGCTGATGCCGGCAGAAGCGGCCTTGCCGTTCGTCGAGATGTTCGTCGTGGCCGTACCGATCGTGCCTTGCAGTGCGAGTGCGCCGCCTGCCGTGGTCGTCGCTGCGGTGCCCGTGCCGAAGATCGCGTTTTGCGCGGACGTCGACAGGCTGTTGCCGTCCTGGTCGGCGAACGAGAAGCCGCCTGCGCCGTCCGACTTGACGACCACGGAGGTGATCGTCGCGCCGCTTTCGTTCGCTGCGATGAAGCCGCCGTTGCTGTCGAGGCTCAGGCCCGAGATCGTGCCGAGAACCTGACCGCTCGTTGCACGGCCGGCGACGGTCGAACCGTTGGCCACGTTCGCGCTGTTGATCGCGGAAACGGCTGCCGACACGTTCGCGCTCGCGGCCGCCGGGGTGCTGGTGATATTGCCCAGTGCGCCGGTCGATGCGCCTTGCAGCGTCAGCGCGGTGCCTGCGCCGCCCGTGGCGGTGCCGAACAGCGACGTCACTGCCGTGTTCGACAGCGCGACGTTGTTTTGGTCGGTGAACTTGAAGCCGCCCTTTCCGTCTGCGAGCACGTTGATCGACGTGACCGACGGCTTCGCGCCGTTGGTCGTCGCAGCGCCCGAGGAGTCGAGCGACAGACCCGACAGCGTGGCCACTTGCGAGCCCGATGCGAGCAGGCCCGTGCCGAGCTTCGCAGCCGACACGCTATGGCTCATGTCGATCGAGATCGTCTGGCCGACGTTCGCGCCGACCTGGAAGGTCACTTGACCGGCCGTGCCGTCGAGCACGTTGGTGCCGTTGTACGTGGTTTGCGAAGCAATACGGTTCACTTCGGCGATACGCTGCGTCACTTCCTTCTGCAGCGCGGCCTGGTCGCTCGGCGACAGCGAGCCGGTCGCCGATTGCACGGCCAGCTGGCGAATACGCTGCAGGTTGTCGGTGATCTGCGAGAGACCGCTCGATGCCGTCTGGGTCATCGACACGCCGTCGTTCGCGTTCGAGATGCCTTGGTTCAGGCCGTTGATCTGCGACGTCATGCGCGATGCGATCGCCTGACCTGCTGCGTCGTCCGCTGCGCTGTTGATCCGCTTGCCGGACGACAGGCGCGTGATTGCCGACGACAGCGCGCTTTGCGTGCCGTTGAGGTTTTGCTGAGCGATCAGCGAGTTGATGTTGCTATTGATACCGATCATTTGTTCTCTCCAGTCTTGCTGGCCGTTCGTTGAATGAACAACGCCTGTTTTGGCGGAAGCGACGTCATTGCTGGCCGCTTGTTTAGGTTTTCGGCCCGGGTGAGAGAAACTTTAGACAGATTGATTGCTTGTTGATCTGCGCGCGGCCGGCTGCCTTCGCAGGCGGCCCGCCGCGCGCCGCGCGCGCGAACCGCGGCTCAACCGGAATGGCCCGGCAACGCCACCGTGCGGGGCGTTTCGCCGGCGCACCAGCGCCGCCACATGGTCCGGAGCGATGCCGCGAGGCCGGCGGAAATCACTTCCGCATTGAAGGACGGCGACTGAGCGCAGCGCTCGCGCATTCCCGCGCGCACTTCTGCAAGCTCATTCAGATGATTCGCCCAGTACACACCTTTGGCGACGAAGTCGGCTTCGTCATTTGCGACGAACGCTTCGAGTCCCGCGTGTGACAGCGCGGACATGCTGCCCCGGCTCGCCACGAGCGGGCCGGGCAGCGTGAGCGTCGGGACGCCCATCCACATGGCCTGAAAGGTCGTGACGCCGCCGGCCCACGGAAAGGTGTCGAGACAGATATCGACTTGATGATGCTGCTGGAGATACACGGGAAGCGCGGCGCGCGGACGGAAATCCAGCCGCGCGCGCTCGATGCCCTCGTTGGCGAACCATTCGACGATCTGCTCGTGCTTGCCGTCGTTCGGCATGGCGGCCAGTTGCATGCGGGCAGTCGGCACGGCGTGCAGCAGCGTCGACCAGAGCTTGATCGCGGCGGGCCGTATCTTGTTCACGCGGTTGAAGCTGCCGAACGTCACGTAACCGTTGTGCAAGGCCGGAAGCGTGTTGATGGGCGGCGCGAGAAGCTCGGGTTGAAAGCAGGCGAAAGCCGGCAAATAGGCGATCTTTTCGGTGAACTGCCGGGCGGCGGCGTCATCGGGCACGTAGTAGCGGTCGGCGAAGTAATAGTCCATCGCCTGCAGGCCGGTCGTGTTGAGATATCCCATCCAGCTTGCCTGTATCGGCGCCGGCTTGCGCGCGAAGGTCATCAGGCGATTGCGCGCTGTGTGCCCCGAGAGGTCGATCAGAATATCGATGCCGTCGTCCTGGATTTTCTTCGCGAGTCCTTCGTCGCTCATGCCCGCGACGAAATGCCAGTTCGGCACGGCGCGTCGCATGCGCTCCGTGACGTCGTCTTCGATTGTATGGTTCGAATAGGCGTGAATCGTCATGGAAGGGTCGCGCGCGAGATGCGTGATGACGGCTTCGATGAACGCAGTGACAGGGTGACGGATGAAATCGCCCGACACGAAGCCGATGCTGAGCTGCCGCTCCGGATCCCGACCATTGCGATGACGCGGCCACGACGCGCGCAGCGGCGCCTCGCACATCGCGCCGAAATAAGTGTGATCGGCGAAGAGCGCGGCCGGATCGACGTCCTGCTTATGGGTGAGACAAAAGAGCAGCGCTTCGTGGACATGCGGCGCGCGCGGGCTCAGTTCGAGCGCCCGGCGGGAGTGCCATTCGGCCTCGGCGATTCTTCCGGCTTCGAGCAGTGCGATGGCGAGCGTGCTGTGTCCGTTAGCGAAATCGGGCAAGAGTTCGATCGACTTCTGCAGCGCCGCGAGCGCCTCCTCCAGCCTTCCGAGATCCTGCAGCGTCATGCCGAGGATGCGGTGCACCTCGGCATAGTCGGGCCGAGCCTCGAGAATCTCGCGGCATTCCTGCTCCGCTTCCTGCGCGTAGCCTTGAAGCCTGAGCGAGTCGGACAAGACCCGGCGAATTTCCATTTCTTCCGGCTCGAACTGCTTGGCCGTCTGCAGCGTGCGGATCGCCTCGACCGTTTGTCCCGTTTTATGCAGCAGGATGCCGAGCACTTTCCATCCGAGAAAGAAGCGCGGATATTCGACGGTCATCGAGCGCGAGAGTGCAAGGGCTTCCTCGACACGTCCCTGATTGAAGTACGTCGTCAGCTGGCTGATCTGCTGGCGGGACGGCTTGCTCGCCGCCGATGCGCTCTCGGCGCTCTCGGCGCCCGTCGCGCCCGCCGCGATTGTCGAAGCCTCCGGGCGGGTCGCCGGATCGGTCGCGCTTTCGTGCGACAGCGCGATGCCCGTCTCCTTCGCAGCGGATCGGGCGCCTTGCGGTGCCTCGACTTTCGCGGCGTCGAGCGCGGTGAGCCGCATGATCAGCGAGTCGATGGCCGGCCCGCGCAGGCCCTGTTTCTGCGCCATTTCGAGCGCAAGCCACGCGCTGGAAGACTGCCCCGACTGCGCCAGCGCATCGACGTAACTGGCCCAGTACTGCAACTCGTCCGGCTGTGCGCCGATGGCCGCTTCCAGGCGGGGAATCGCCGATTGCGGGTCGCCGCGCTGAATATGCAGCACGCCGAGGTTGTAATTCGCGACCGCGTGCGCGGGTGCGGCGTCGAGCACGATTTCGTAGAGCGCTTGTGCCTCGTCCAGTTGCTGGGCGCCGTGTTGTTCGATCGCGGCGCCGAGGACTTCGGCGAGCGCGCTTTCGAACTCCGGCTCGGAGGCGGCGGACGGGGCGGAGTGGAGTTCGATCGACGTGGTCATGAATGGACAGGAGGTATTCTTGGGTTGACGGAATTATCGGCCGGCCTGTCCATTCCTAAAGGACGGAACTGAGCGCCAAATCACCGCCTGTTCGTGTGATGCAGGCGCGCGGAACAGCGATTGCTCGCCGTCGCGCGGAGCGTTTGGGCGGGGCAAAACTTCATCATTCGGAGCACACATGCAGACACGCAGCATCGGCACATCGGATATCAAGGTCGCGCCGCTCGTCTTCGGCGGCAACGTGTTCGGCTGGACCGCCGACGAGCGCACGTCGTTCTCGGTCCTCGACGCGTTCGTCGATCACGGCCTCGACTTCATCGACACCGCGGACGTCTATTCCGCCTGGGTCGACGGGCATCGCGGCGGCGAATCGGAAACGATCATCGGCAAGTGGTTCAGGGAAAGCGGCAAGCGCCATCGCGTCGTGCTCGCGACGAAAGTCGGCAAGCTGAGCACGCGCGCCGGGCTGTCGGCGGCGAACATCACGGCCGCCGTCGACGATTCGCTGCGGCGTCTCAAGACCGATTACATCGACGTCTATTTCTCCCATTTCGACGACGACAAAACGCCGCTCGACGAAACGCTCTCGGCGTATCAGGCGCTCATCAAGGCGGGGAAGGTAAGGGTGATCGGCGCGTCGAACTACACGGGCGAGCGGCTCGAAGAGGCGCTGCAGACCGCGAAGGAGTCGGGCTTGCCCGCCTATCAGATCCTGCAGCCCGAGTACAACCTGTACGACCGCGAAGCGTACGAGACGGGTCTCGAACCCGTCGCGCAGAAGCACGAGATCGCGGTCGTGCCGTACTACGCGCTTGCGAGCGGCTTTCTGTCGGGCAAATACCGGTCGAAGGAAGACACGCTCAGGAAGGCGCGCGGCTCGCGCGTGGAGAAATACCTCGATGCGCGCGGTCTCGGAATTCTCGATGCCCTCGACGAAGTCGCGAAGCGCAACGACACGACGCCCGCGACGATCGCCATCGCGTGGCTGATCGCGCGCCCGAGCGTGACGGCGCCGATCGCGAGTGCAACCTCGGTCGCGCAACTCGAAAGCCTCGCGGCCGCGACGCGCCTGCAACTCGCCGACGAAGACGTGAAACACCTCGACGAAGCCAGCGCCTGGCAGAAATAAATCTGTTGCATCAATGAGTTGGATGGATCGGGGGAGTTGGCAACGGTGCGGTGTTCTGGTAACATCGCGCCCGAATCGAGAAATGTGCCCGATTTTCTGCCTTCGCCGCCGGGAATGACATCGTCATCTGCCTGCGTCGAACGGCTCCGAAATGCGCGTTCAGGTAGTTCCTTCGAAGGCGCAAGCCGCTTCGGCGGTTGAATCCCAACTCTCTCTTTTCCGGCCTCCGTGGCCGCTTTGCTCGTGTCCGCCGCGCGGTTCGCATCCGGCGGACGATCGGAGTGCCGGGGCGCGGCGGTTTTGTCGTCGCGCGTTTAGAAATACGTTTAGCAAAACAGGATTTACATGACCACTATCGTCCTCAAAGAAAACGAGCCGTTCGATGTCGCGATTCGGCGTTTCCGCCGCACCATCGAGCGCAACGGCCTGATCGCCGAACTGCGTGAGCGCCAGTCGTACGAAAAGCCGACCACCGAGCGCAAGCGCAAGAAGGCAGCCGCCGTCGCACGTCTGCGCAAGCGCCTGCGCAGCCAGATGCTGCCGAAGAAGATGCACTAAACAAGCGTCTTCGGCCGGCGAGGTTCCGTCCTCGCTGGTGAAAGCAAAACGGCGGTGCGACCCATCCGGGTGCACCGCCGTTTTGCTTTTTGCTTCGGATTGCCGCCGTTGCCGGGTTCAGACGAACGCGTGCCGCCGGCCGAGCGCCGCGAGCAGATGCGGCCATTCCGTGACGTCGGAGTCGTCGTGAACCTGCTCGAGTTCGATCAGCAGATCGATGATGTTGGGATCGTACGCATTCACGTTCGACGCGTAGAGCGCCCGCAGCAGTTGGCCGTCCTGCGCATGCCGGTAGTAGGAAATGCCGACGCCTTCCAGCGCGGGGTCGTACAGGTCGTCGTGCAGCAGCGAGCCGATCGCGCACTTGCGGCCTTCCGGACTGCGCAGCCGGCATGAACCGTTGTCGTCTTCCGAAACCGCGCGCTGCATCAGCAAGTGCGAACTGACGCGCTCGTAGATGTCCTTCGGGCTCAACATCGTGATAGGGCTCAACATCACAACACCTGCGTTCTCAAGCAGCCGTTTTCAAAAGCTCGGCGGACAGCCCGAACTGACGCGCGATCGACGTGAGACGCTCGCGCCATTCCCATTTGCCGAAGACGTCATGGACGTTCTGCAGGCAAGAGAGCAATTCGACGGTATTGGGATCGAACACGTTGATGCGTGCACGAAGCAGCGCGCGCTTGAGCGCCGCGACACCGACATCCATATAGGCCGGCACTTGTTCGGGCGGCTTGGCGATGTAGCGGATGGGCACGCCTTCCATCGCGGTGACATAGTCGCGCGGCTTGATGAAACGGCCGACGGGGCAACCGCCGCAGTATCCGCGATACGCGCCGCCTCCGTGAGGCAGCAATGCCGCTTGCCCCTGCACGAAAAGATGCTGTACTGCGCTGTTGAAAATCTCCTGATGGGTCAGGAAGTTCAAGCTTTTCATGATCTTCTCCCCTGCGCCCCTGCGCAGCGGCCATGCGTTTAGATATTCGAGAACCTGCGCTTGCCTGCACCGGAGCGGCGGCGTCGTTGCGAATATCCGCAACCTGAATGAACGCTTCGTCGCCCGGACACTGCATCGAGCACGGCTGTTTCCCGGCCTGGGCGCTCGGTCTCACTGCGCCCTTTGTGCTCGCGTCGGATTTCTACACTCAGTGAACGATCCGTACACCGCCAGTTATAACGGTTTGGTCCGGTAAAAAGGTGCGCCAGCGCACGCGAGGACGCCATTTTTACACGGACCGCACGTTCGTGCAGTGCGGAAAACCCGCCGAAAACCCTTTCAGATCGGGGATTTGGGCGTGCTTCACTGCAAAAAAATTGCCTTCTATCGGGATTTACCCTGAGTCTCTGCGTTTGCTCTCAAGTATGTTGTCAAAAAGCAAAAATCTTTCGTTTAGGAATGGCCTCAATCTGTAGATTTGACTGACTTCTTCGCTTTTGTCTTAGGTTTCCCTCGGGACAGGCAATTCGCGGCGTGATCGTTGACCATGCCGGTTGCCTGCATGAATGCGTAACAGATCGTCGTGCCGATGAACTTGCAGCCGTACTTCTTGAGCGCTTTGCTCAGCGCGTCGGATTCCGGCGTCGATGCCGGTGTGGGGTTTTTGGCGTCGCGCGGTGTATCGATGGGCGCTCCGCCGACGAACGACCACACGAAGTCCGCGAACGAGCCGTGTTCCTGCTGGATCTGCCTGACCGCGCGCGCATTGAGCACGGCCGACGCGATCTTCGCGCGGTTGCGCACGATGCGCGCGTCCAGCACGATCCGCTCGATATCCTTGTCCGTGAAGCGCGACACCTTGTCGATATCGAAACCCGCGAACAGCGCGCGATAGCCTTCGCGCTTGTTGAGGATCGTCGACCAGGAAAGTCCCGCCTGCGCGCCTTCGAGCACGAGCATTTCGAACAGATGCTGATCGTCGTGCGAGGGCACGCCCCACTCGTGGTCGTGGTACTCAATCATTGCGTCGGTCGTGGCCCACGCGCAGCGAGTGTGTCCGGTGTCTGCCATTGTGCGTTCCCGTCATTTTTGGATCGCGCCAGCATAGCGGAACGCGCGCGCCGCGCCAGCTATGCCATTCGGCCAATTGGCGCGCGCCGCCGCGGCCGGTAAGCTTGCGGCCATGAATACTTCCTCGACTTTCTCGACTTCTTCGGCACTGGACGGCTTTCTGCTCGGCATCGACGGCGGCGGAAGCGGCACGCGCGTGATCCTCGCCGACGCGCACGGCGTCGAACTCGCGCGCGCGAGCGGCGGGCCGTCGGGACTCGGGCTCGGCGTCGAGCGGGCCTGGCAATCCATCGAAGATGCCTGCCGCCGCGCGTTCGACGCCGCCGCGCTGCCGTTCGACTGGCGCACGTGTTCGCTCGGCTGCGGGCTCGCGGGCGTCAACAACGCGGACTGGCTCGCGGCCTTCCTCGCCGCCGCGCCCGACGCGCGCGCGCTGCACGTCGAAAGCGATGCCTACACGACCGTCCTCGGCGCGCACGGCGGCGAGCCCGGTGTGATCGTCGCGCTGGGCACGGGCAGCATCGCGGCTTCTCTGGATGAAAAGGGCGTCTGCCGCATTTCGGGCGGATACGGCTTTCCGAGCGGCGACGAAGCCGGCGGCGCGTGGCTCGGCCTGCGCGCCGTGGTTCATCTGCAGCGCGTGCTCGACGGCCGCGCGCCGGACGACGGCTGGTCGCGCGAGATGCTCGTGCGAACGGGCGCGATGGATCGCGACAGTCTCGTCGTGTGGCTGTGCAACGCGAACCAGACTGCGTACGCAACGCTCGCGCCGACAGTCTTCGAATTTCGCGATCATTCCGACGCGGCACATCTGCTGAATCAGGCGGGACAGGAAATCGAACGGCTCGTCGCGGCGCTCGATCCCCGCGGCACCTTGCCGGTCGCGCTGTGCGGGGGCCTCGCGGCACCTTACGAGCCGTTCGTTCCGGCCGCGCTGCGCGAGCGCATGCGCGCGCCGCGCGCCGATTCGGCCGCCGGCGCGCTCGAACTGGCGCGGCGCGCGGCATCGGCATTGGCGGGCGGGGCGAGCCCGTCGCGATAAAATGACGGGCTTCGCAGCAAACCCCGTCCGCTCATCCGGCGCACAACAAAGGCAGTCATGTACTCGGTCATCGCTACTGATCTCGACGGTACGCTTCTGAACAGCGACCATCAGCTCGATCCCTTCACCGCCGAAACCGTGCGCACGCTGGCCGCGCGCGGCGTGCCCATCGTCATTGCGACGGGCCGGCATTACCGCGACGTCGCCGGCATCCGCGATCTGCTCGGCGTCGACGCCTATCTGATCACGTCCAACGGCGCGCGCGTTCATGCACCCGGCGACGAGCGGATTTATTCGCGCGATCTCGACCCCGCCGCCGTGCGCCGTCTCGTGCAGCCGGAACTGGCGGGCGGCGAAGGCCGCGTCATCGTCAACCTGTTTGCCGACGACGCCTGGCTCATCGACCGCCACGCGCCCGAACTGCTGGTCTTTCACCAGGATTCGGGCTTCAAGTACGAGGTGATGGATCTGCGCGAACATGACGGGATGAACATCGCGAAGGTGTTGTATATCGGCGAGCCGGCCGATCTCAAGGAAACGGCGGCGAATCTGGAGCGCGAATTCGGCGACTCGCTGTACGTCACGTACTCGCTGCCGGACTGTCTCGAAGTCATGACCGCCGACGTCTCGAAGGGCCGGGCGCTGCGTTGCGTGCTGGAGCGGCTCGATGTCGATGCGGCGCAGTGCGTCGCGTTCGGCGACAACATGAACGACATCGACCTGCTGGAAACCGCCGGGCATCCGTTCATGATGAACAACGCGAATCCCGATCTCATCAAGCGGCTGCCGAATGTGCCGCGCGTCGGGAACAACTTCGAGGCGGGCGTCGCACATCAACTGCGCAAGCTGTTCGACATTCGCGACGAACTGGCGTCGCCGGGACAGGCGCCGGACTGAGCGCCCGGCGGCTGACGAGGCGGGCTGCCGGCATTTTCCGGCGGCCTGGTTCGAGCGGCGCCCGAGCGTTGTTCGAGTCGACCGAGTCGCCGGACGTTGCACGAGCGTTGCTCTCGTTGCACGAACCGCCCGAACCCGTTTCAGCGGCGTCCGAACATCACCCGGGCGCCGCCTCACTCTTATCCGCGATGGCCCCAGTTGTTGCCATAGCCGCCATTGCCGCGATGATCCCAGCCGGTGCGGTGTTCATAGCCGCCGCCGTAACCGCCGTGCCAGCGCGGCGCCTCATGGCGATAGTACGGCGCGCGATAGACAGGTGCCGCCGGACGCACGTACACCGGAGCCGGCGCCACATAAGCGGGCGCGCCGAGCGAAACGCCGATGTGCAGATCGCTGTGAGCCTGAGCCGCTCCGACTGCACCGATTGCCAGACCGGTCGCGACGAGCATATGGGTGACGATGCGCTTCATTGTGTTTCTCCTTTTTCGCGACGTGTGTCGCATGAGTCCAATGTAAGGGCGCGTCGTCTTACACGCTTCGACGACTTGTTACCGTGTGCAAGGGCGGCGTAAGGAGAAATGGATGATGCGGCTGAGCGGCGTGATCGCCGGGAGCCTTGCCGGACGGGCCTCGTGCGGCATTCGGCCGCGCGCGGAATTGCGTCTCGCGGCAAATCATAAGCATGCTGCGTAATTCGGCATTACATTTGTCGCGCCGGTTTAATCATTCGGACCGCGCGCCGTGGCGCAAAAGCAAAAACGGGCGCCGGTTCAGCTGACCGGCGCCCGTTTTATCGACTGCAGTTTGATTGCGTCGGTGCTTATTTCTCGCGCGTGAGGCACGGATACAGCAGGCCGGCAACGATCGCGCCGACGATCGGCGCGATCCAGAACAGCCACAGTTGATCCAGTGCCCAGCCGCCGACGAAGAACGCCTGGCTCGTCGAGCGCGCTGGGTTCACCGACGTGTTCGTGACCGGAATCGAGATCAGATGGATGAGCGTCAGGCACAAGCCGATGGCGAGGGGCGCGAAACCCTTCGGCGCGCGGTCGTCGGTGGCGCCGAGGATGACGAACAGGAAGAAGAACGTCATCGCGATTTCGCAGATGAGGCCCGCGATCATCGAGAAATGCCCCGGCGAGTGTTCGCCGAACCCGTTCGCGGCGAAACCGCTGGTGGAGAAATCGAAGCCCGGATTGCCCGTGGCGATCAGGTAGATGACCCATGCGCCGAGCGTCGCGCCGATGACCTGCGCCACGATGTACGGCACGAGATCGCGCACTGGGAAGCGTCCGGCGGTCGCGAGGCCGATGCTGACGGCCGGATTCAGGTGACAGCCGGAGACGTGACCGATGGCGTAGGCCATCGTCAGAACGGTGAGACCGAATGCCAGCGAGACGCCTGCGAAACCGATGCCCAGTTCAGGAAAGGCCGCCGCGAGCACGGCGCTTCCGCAACCGCCCAGCACGAGCCAGAAAGTACCGAAAATTTCAGCGCCGAGACGCTTCGACAAATGCATGATTCTGCCTTCGTGAAAAGATAAAAGCCGTTGATTTAAAACAAGAACGTGTGACGGACTTGCGGAGCGCAGTTTAAGCGCGGTGTCGTCAACGAACTGTCAAAAATGGTCGATCGGCGGTCAATTCACAGGTATCGAGCAGAATCTTCGGATTCTTCCTTGTCCGGGAGGCCACAAAAAAATGCCGCCCGGCAAGCGGGCGGCATGGGTGCAGCAAACCGGAACGGCGATCAATCAGCCCACGGCAACCTGACGCAGCACCGGGCGCTTCGCGGCCTGAAGCATGGCCGTATAGCTGTCGACGTAGTTCTGCGCCATCGTCTTCGCGCTGAAACGGCGCTCGAACTGTGCGCGGATTTCCGTGCGCGACAACTCGTCCAGACGCTGCAGCGCGCCGACCGCACCCTGCACGTCCTCGCAGATGAAGCCCGTCACGCCGTGATCGATCACTTCCGGCACCGAGCCGCGATTGAACGCGATCACCGGGGTGCCGCACGCCATCGCTTCGATCATCACGAGGCCGAACGGCTCGTTCCAGTCGATCGGGAACAGCAGCGCCTTCGCGCCCGACAGGAATTCCGGCTTCTGCGCTTCGTTGATCTCGCCGATGAATTCGACGTGCGCGTGCGACAGCAGCGGCTCGATCGTCGACTTGAAGTAGTCCTGGTCGACCTTGTCCACCTTGGCGGCAATCTTGAGCGGCAGACCGCTCTGGGCCGCGATCTTGATGGCGAGATCGGCGCGCTTTTCGGGGCAGATGCGGCCCAGGAACGCGAGATATTCGGGCTTCTTGTGCGGCTGCGGCGTGAGCAACTGATCCGGCAGACCGTGATACACGGTGTTCAGCCAGTTCGCTTGCGGCAGCGGTCCGCGCTGATTGTCCGAAATCGAGATGACGTTCGCCTTCGTGAACGTGTCGAAGATCGGCTGCAGTTCGGGCAGGTCGAGACGGCCGTGCAGCGTCGTCAAGAACGGCGTGTCCATCTGCGTGAACAGCGGGAACGGCATGTAGTCGAGGTGGAAGTGCAGCACGTCGAACTCGTGCGCGCGCTGGCGGACGTTTTCGAGCAGCAGCATGTGCGGGGCGAGCGCATCGCGGATCGTCGGATCCAGGCGCAGTGCGCGCGGCCAGGCCGCTTCGAGGGTCGCCTTGGTTTGCGAATCGCCGCTGGCGAACAAGGTGACATCGTGCCCGAGGTCGACGAGCGCGTCGGTCAGATACGACACCACCCGCTCAGTGCCGCCGTAAAACTTCGGGGGTACTGCTTCGTGCAACGGTGCAATTTGTGCGATTCGCATAACGTGACTCTCCTGTATCGATCAGAGTTGGCGCGGTGGCGTCTGACTCCGGTCTCATGCCTGTTGAGGCCATATGTGTGGGCATTGCAGTCACGCTCCGGTCGAGCGCTCAACACATGCCATTCGGGCGGGCCGCGCGTAGTGAGACGCCGCCCGAGATCGGCCCGGAGATGAAGGAAACATCGCGACCGGGTTATCCCTTACTGACCATTATCGGGATCGAGAGCGGCATTTCACTTCATTTTTCAATCGCTTATCGTTGTTACAGCGCGAAACAACTGCTGTTACGAAGTCAGAAATTGCACCGATGCGGGCGATGGAGGCAAATGTGAAGCGCGAAAAAGGCCGCGAGGCATAGGTGAGCACGGAACGTTCCTGCCCGTGCGGACGGGGCGCCGAAGAGGGATTGCTCGGCGCCCCGTCCGGCAAAACGGGAGGCGTTGCCATTAAGTCAGACGATTGACTGCCGTTAAAGAATTTTGCTGACCGGCAATAATGGCCGATGTCCTCGCGCGATGTAGGAAAAATTCCTACACGAATCTTCGCGAAAATCCGGCGCTGCGTCGGAAGCTTTGTCCGACAGGCGCGGCCACGGGCTTCGGCGACAATCGAATCGACACAAAACCGCGCGCGGGGCCGGATTCGCCTGTCCGTTGCGAACCGAGCAAACGTTCCCCGCCAGGCCTGACCAGCCATGTATCGATTCGGGGAAAAGATGACGACCAGTCATACGAATACGCTCGCGGAAATCCGCGAGGTGAATCTGTCGTACCTGCTCCTCGCGCAGCGGCTTCTGCATGAAGACCGCGTTTCAGCGATGTACCGGCTCGGGCTCTCCGCGCAGGTCGCGCAGGTGTTGTCGTCGCTGACGCTCGCGCAGGCGGTGAAGGTGGCGTCGTCGAGCCATCTGCTGTGCCGTTTCCGCTTCGACGATCACACGATCCTCTCCTCGCTCGCCGACAAGGACAAGAGCGCGGCGCTCACGCAGGCGCGTGCCGCGATCCTGCTGGCGGATGCACCCGTCGCGCAAATCGGCTGAACGCACGCACCCGGGCGGCCGATGGCGACGAAGAGCGTAATTGCGGAAGTCCGCGAGATTACCCTGGCGATCGAGCTGATCGAACTGGGCGCACGTCTGCAATTGCTCGAAGCGGAGACGAGCTTGTCGCGCGACAGGCTCATCAAGCTCTACAAAGAGCTGAAGGGCGCCTCGCCGCCGAAGGGCATGTTGCCGTTTTCCACCGACTGGTTCATGACGTGGCAGCCGAATATCCATTCGTCGCTGTTTCACGGCATTTACCGATTCATCGGCGAGCATGGCGGCGCGGACGGCGTTCAGAGCACGATTCAGGTGATCGTCAAAAGCTACCGGCTTTATCTCGAGCATGTCGCCCTTTACGGCGACGAAGCCGTGCTTTCGCTGACGCGCGCCTGGACCCTCGTGCGTTATTTCGAATCCGGAATGCTCCAGACGAACGCCTGCACGCGCTGCGGCGGGCGTTTCGTCGCGCATGCGTACGAGTTGCGCGCGGGCTATGTCTGCGGTCTGTGTCAGCCGCCTTCGCGCGCGGGCAAGACGCGCAAGGCGGGCGAGAGCGCGCTCGCGCGGCGCATGGCGGCCTGAAGGGCGCGTCTAGAAGCGGCTCGAATACTTGAGGCCGATGGTCATGCTGTGCGCATTGCGCTGATACATGATTGCCCAGTGCGTCAGCGATGCGCCGATCAGTGCGCCGAGCGCGTCGGCGGCGAGGTCCTTGTAGGAAAACCCGTCGGTGCGGCAGGTGCCGTCGAGAATTTCCTTGGCGAAGCCCGGCGCCGTGCCGATCAACGTGCCGTAAATCACCGGATGCTCGGTGTCGCGCGTCAGATAGGCGCCCAGCGCGCCGAACGGGGCCGACGCGACCAGATGGACGAGCTTGTCGGAACCCGTCCAGTCATCCGACGTCTGCATGCGCCAGCCGCCGTGCGAGCCGCTGCAATCGAGGCCCGCGTGCGCGATCGAGCTTGCGGTCATCGTCAGGGCGAGCGCGCCCATCTGCTTCATTGCCTTCGTCATCAATCTCTCCCTTCTCTCAGTTCTCGCGTCTTTTTCGGACGAATCCTAGGCGCGTGTTCGCATTATCGACAGCGAACGTGAATATTTGTGGGGATTGGAGAAAATTATTTCTACATACTGCCTTTAGTCAGTTATTTATTCCTTCTGGCTGCTCTCCCGGCTTTCCATGACGACGCGCTGGGCCGCGCCCGACGCCGCCCCAAAGTTTTTCAGTCGAGTGCCGTTAACGGACATAACTGCGCATCTGACCGCAGTCTCTTCGCGTCGAAAGAGGACTCACCCGTGCTGATTTTCGTTGGAACGCTCGTGACATTGCTGTCCGTCTTCGGCGGTTACGCGCTCGAAGGCGGCCACCTTGGCGCGCTCATGCAGCCCGTCGAAATCCTGATGATCGCCGGCGCGGGCGTCGGCGCCTTCATCCTCGGCAACAACGTCAAGACCATCAAGGCGACGGTGCTGGTGCTTCCCACGCTCTTCAAGGGCGCGAAGTACGACAAGGACACGTACATGGAGCTGATGGGCCTGCTCTACGTGCTGCTCGCGAAGGCGCGCAAGGAAGGCACGCTCGCGCTCGAAGCCGATATCGAGGATCCCGCGAAGAGCCCGGTGTTCAGCCAGCATCCGAAGATTCTCGCGGACCATCACATCGTCGAATTCCTGACGGACTATCTCCGCCTCATGGTGAGCGGCAACATGAACGCGTTCGAGATCGAGAGCCTGATGGACGAGGAGATCGAAACGCATCACGTCGAAGGCGAAGCGCCCGCGCACGCGTTGACGAAGGTCGGCGACGCGATGCCCGCGTTCGGCATCGTCGCGGCGGTGATGGGCGTCGTCCATACGATGGCGTCCGCAGATCAGCCGCCCGCGATTCTCGGCGAGATGATCGCGCAGGCGCTCGTCGGCACCTTCCTCGGCATTCTGCTTTCCTACGGCTTCATCGGGCCGCTCGCCAACGTCGCGGAGCAGCGCGTCGCCGAGCAGACCAAGATGTTCCAGTGCATCAAGGTGACGATCCTCGCGAGCCTGAACGGCTACGCGCCCGCGATCGCCGTGGAGTTCGGCCGCAAGGTGCTGTTCTCGACGGAGCGCCCGTCGTTCTCCGAACTGGAAGAACACGTGCGCCGGGTCAAGTCGAAGTGACGGACCGCTTCGCAAACGATCCAACGATCAGGGCACAGCAATGAGCAACGAGAGCGGACGTCCCATCTTCATCAAGCGCGTCGTCGCCGGCCGCAAGGGGCATCACGGCGGCGCGTGGAAGCTCGCCTACGCGGACTTCATGACCGCGATGATGGCGTTCTTCCTGCTGATGTGGCTGCTGTCGTCGACGTCGCCCGTGCAGCGGCGCGGCATTGCCGAGTATTTCAACATGCCGCTCAAGGCCGCGATGGTCGGCGGCAAGTCGGTCGGCATGGACAACAGCATTCTCACGGGCGGCGGGCGCGATATTTCCAGCACCGAAGCGGGCGCGGCGCGCAGGACGAACGCCAGCGCGCAACTCGCGGAACGCGACGAGGAAATGCTCAAGGCCGCGCAGGGCGAACTCGAACGCCGCGAGCAGGCGCGCCTGCACGACCTCCAAGTCAAGCTGATGGCCGCAATCGAGGCCAATCCGACGCTGCGCCAGTTCAAGCAGCAGATCCGCATCGAGTCGACGCAACAGGGTTTGCGCATCGAGATCGTCGATACGCAGAAGCGCCCGATGTTCGCGCTCTCCAGCGACGCCGTGCAGCCGTACATGCGCGACATCCTGCGCGAAATCGGCAGGACGCTGAACGACGTGCCGAACCGCATCGTCGTGCAGGGACACACGGACGCCGTGAAGTATGCGGGCGGCGAGAAGGGCTACAGCAACTGGGAGCTGTCCGCGGACCGCGCCAACGCGTCGCGGCGCGAGCTGGTCGCGGGCGGCATGGACGAAGCCAAGGTGCTGCGCGTGCTCGGACTCGCCTCGACGCAGAACCTGAACAAGAAGGATCCGCTCGATCCGGAGAACCGGCGCATCAGCGTGATCGTGCTGAACCGCAAGACCGAGATGTCGATGCTGCGCGACGACGGCGGGCCGCGCGCGACGCTCGACAACGGCACGGACGAAGCGGATACGCCCGCAACGGCGCTCGGCCAGCTCATTCCGGGCGTGGCCGCGAGGCCTGCCGCGCATTGAATGCATCGCGCCGGCAAATTGCTCAAAAAATACGCTCAAGACTCGACCCGTTTCGACCGTCATCAGGGCAAGAGACAAACATGATCAAGAACATTCTGGCAATCGACGATTCAGCCGCGATGCGGCAAATCATCTCGGCGACGCTGGCGACGGCGGGCTACGAAGTGACCGTCGCGTCCGACGGCGAAGAAGGGCTGGAGTGGGCGCTCGCCGAGCGCTTCGATCTCGTTCTGACCGACCAGCATATGCCGGGCAAGAGCGGGCTCGATCTGATCGTGGCGCTGCGCGCGAACCACGCCTACCGGGCGACGCCGATCCTGGTCCTCACGACCGAAGGCGGCGAGCCGTTCAAGGATGCGGCGCGCACGGCGGGCGCGACCGGCTGGATCGAGAAGCCGCTCGATCCGGACCTGCTGACCGAACTGGTCGCGACCCTCTCGGAAAGTACGCAGCACTGAACGGCAACACGAATACAGCATGAAAGAGAGCGCACAACGGCGCCGATTGAACAGCATTTCTGCGGTGACTCAAGCATGACACTCGACATTACCCAGTTCTATCAAACCTTCTTCGACGAAGCAGATGAACTGCTCGCGCAGATGGAACAACTGCTGCTCGTTCTGGACATCGCGAATCCGGACCCGGAAGACCTCGCGGCGATCTTTCGCGCGGCGCACTCGATCAAGGGCGGCGCGGCGACCTTCGGCTTCACCGCGCTGACCGAAACCACGCACATCCTCGAATCGCTGCTGGATCGCGCGCGCAACAACGAACTCGTTCTGCGGCGCGACATGATCGACACGTTCCTCGCGACGAAGGACGTGCTGTCCGACCAGCTCGCCGCGTATCGTGCGAGCGCGGAGCCGGATGCGGCCGCCGCCGCCGCGATCTGCGCGAAGCTCGAGCGCCTGAAGAACGAAAGCGCGGCAGGCGTGGACGCGACGCAGGCCACGCAAGCAACGCCGGCGGCGCAGATCGAACCGCCCGCGCTGCCGGGCACGACGGCCGATGCGGCGCCCGCGAAGCTCGCGCCGGCCTACGAAGGCGTGAACGCGCCGCCCGCGCACGTGCTCGCGCAGGCGATGGACGCCATCGAGGACGACGGCAACTGGGACGGCGCCTTCGAACTCACGAATGAATCGACGCATGCAGGAACCGCTGCCGATGCAACGCCGGGACACACCGGCGCAGCGGCGGCGGAAGTTGGACCCCACCTGAAAATTACGCTACGGGGGGTGGGCGAGAAGGACCTGGCGACTCTGATCGAGGAACTGGGCAATCTGGGAAGCATCGTCGGGGAGAAGAAGACGGACGCCGAGTATGTCGTCTGGCTCGACTCGGACGTTCCGGCCGACGATATCGTCGCCGTGTGCTGCTTCGTGATCGATGAAACGCAGATCACGATCGGCCGCGGCGATCAGGCCGCAACTCAGGCAGCATCTCAGGCAGCACCGGCGGCGGCACAACCGGCAACATCGGCCGTGCAACCGGGCCTACGGGAAGAGCCGAAGCAATCGCAGGCGGTCGATTCGCCTGCATCCGCGGCCAGCAACGAAGCAGTCAAAGAAGAAGCGGCGACGGCGGCCGGGCAACCGGCCGCCGCAACGCCCCGCGATGCGCAGAAGGCCGCCAGCGACGCCGAGAAGAAGGCGCGCCCGCAAGCCGCGGCATCGGCGGAAGGCAGTTCGATTCGCGTCGGCGTGGAGAAGGTCGATCAGCTCATCAATCTGGTGGGCGAACTCGTCATCACGCAGGCGATGCTCGCGGAAACCACGAGCACGTTCGACCCCGCCTTGCACGACCGTCTTTTCAACGGCATGGCGCAGCTCGAACGCAACGCGCGCGATCTGCAAGAGGCCGTCATGTCCATCCGCATGATGCCGATGGATTACGTATTCAGCCGCTTCCCGCGTCTCGTGCGCGACATCGCCGGCAAGCTCGGCAAGGAAGTGGAACTCGTCACGTTCGGTCAGGCGACCGAGCTCGACAAGAGCCTGATCGAACGCATCATCGATCCGCTCACGCATCTCGTGCGCAACTCGCTCGATCACGGCATCGAAACCGTGGAAGCGCGCCGCGCGGCGGGCAAGTCGACGACCGGCCAGCTTGTGCTGTCGGCGGCGCATCACGGCGGCAACATCGTCATCGAGGTGAGCGACGACGGTGCCGGCCTGCGCCGCGACAAGATTCTCGCGAAGGCGCAGAAGCAGGGCATGCAGGTTTCCGAATCGATGAGCGACGAAGAAGTGTGGCAGCTCATCTTCATGCCGGGCTTCTCGACCGCCGAGCAGGTCACGGATATTTCCGGCCGCGGCGTCGGCATGGACGTCGTGAAGCGCAACATCCAGTCGATGGGCGGCCACGTCGAAATCATGTCGCGCCAGGGCGCGGGCACGACCACGAAGATCGTGCTGCCGCTCACGCTCGCGATTCTCGACGGCATGTCGGTGAAGGTCGGCAACGAGATCTTCATCCTGCCGCTCAACTTCGTGATGGAGTCGCTGCAACCCGTCGCCGAAGACATCTACACGGTCGCGAACGGCGAGCGCGTCGTGCGCGTGCGCGGCGAATATCTGCCGCTCGTCGCGCTGCACGCGGTGTTCGACGTCGAGCACGCGCGCACGGAGCCGACGCAAGGCATCGTCACGATCATGCAGACCGAGGGACGGCGCTTCGCCATGTTGATCGACGAACTCGTCGGCCAGCAGCAGGTGGTCGTGAAGAACCTCGAAACGAATTATCGCAAGGTGCACGGCATTTCCGCCGCGACGATTCTGGGCGACGGCAGCGTCGCGCTGATCGTCGACGTGGCCGCGCTCAACCGCGAATCGCGCGTGCAGCACGGCGCGCACGCGCACTGATCCCACTCATACCACCAGACCAACGACAGGCCAAAGGGAGCTCTCGTGGCAGACATTCAATCGATTCATCACGCAACGTCGTCCAGCGCCATGCGCCGCGATGCGCAACACGCCGAAGCGGCCGGACAGGAATTCCTCGTCTTCACGCTCGGCGCCGAAGAATACGGCATCGACATCCTGAAGGTGCAGGAGATTCGCGGCTACGACAACGTGACGCGCATCGCGAACGCGCCGGGCTTCATCAAGGGCGTGATCAACCTGCGCGGCATTATCGTGCCGATCGTCGATATGCGCATCAAGTTCAATCTCGGCCGCGTCGAGTACGACAACCAGACGGTCGTGATCATCCTGAATGTCGCGCATCGCGTGGTCGGCATGGTCGTGGACGGCGTCTCGGACGTGCTCACGCTCACGCCGGAACAGGTGATGCCCGCGCCCGAATTCGGCGGCACGCTCGCCACCGAATATCTGACGGGGCTCGGCACCGTCGACGGCCGCATGCTGATCCTGATGGACATCGAAAAGCTCATGACGAGCCGCGAGATGGAGCTGATCGACTCCGTCGCCGTATAAGCATCAAGGGACCAAGCCATGCTGAAGAAGTTGTCGATCCGCACGACGCTCACGCTCGTCGGCCTGTTGTTCACCGGATGCGCCGCGGTGATCGGCGCGCTCGCGCTCGCCGGGCTCAGCTCCGCGAGCAACGCGCTCACCTCGCTAGCGCAGCAGGACATGGTCGCGATGCGTTCGCTCGCCGAGACGTCGTCGTATCTGCTGCGCTCGCGCATCACGCTCGACCGCGTGCGCTCGCTCGCCGAAGCCGGTAACGCCGAGGAAGCGAAGAAGGCGATCGAGCGCGGCCAGTATCTGCTCGACAAGAGCAACGAGAACTGGAAGGTCTATCTCGACACGCCCAAGCCCACGCTGCCGAAGGACACGCTCGATGCGCTCGTCGCGCAGCACGACACGCTGATGAAGAGCGGCGTGGAGCCGGAGTTCACCGCGATCCGCGCGAACGACATGGCCGCGTATCACGCGATCGCCGACACGAAGATCAGCCCGATGTTCGTCGCGTTCGATCAGGCCGTGACGGCCGCAGTCGCGTCGCACCAGGAGCACGCGGAAAGCTCGCGCTCGGGCACGGCGTCGCACATCGCGGCGCTCAACATGACGATCGGCGCGGTGCTGGCGCTCGCGGTGCTGATGCTCATCGGCACGCGCATGGCGCTCTCCAGCCTGATCGTGAAGCCGATCAACGACGCCGTCGATCACTTCGACCGCATTTCGCGCGGCGATCTCACGCAGTCCGCGCAAACCGACAAGACCAACGAGATCGGCCGCCTGTTCGCGGGCATCGAGCGCATGCGCGGCAATCTGACCGCGATGGTCGGCGCGGTGCATCGCGGCGCCGATTCGATCGATGTCGGCGCGCATGAAATCGCGAGCGGCAACACGGATCTGTCGCAGCGCACGGAAGAGCAGGCGGCGTCGCTGCAGGAAACGGCGTCGAGCATGGAAGAACTGACGAGCACGGTGAAGCAGAACGCCGACAACGCGCGCCAGGCGAGCCAGCTCGCGGTGAACGCCTCCGATATCGCGTCGCGCGGCGGCGCGGTCGTCGAGCAGGTCGTCGAGACCATGCACGCGATCGCATCGAGTTCGAACAAGGTCGTCGACATCATCGGGGTGATCGAAGGCATCGCGTTCCAGACCAACATTCTCGCGTTGAACGCGGCCGTCGAAGCGGCGCGCGCGGGCGAGGAAGGCCGCGGCTTCGCGGTGGTCGCGGGCGAAGTGCGCTCGCTCGCGCAGCGCAGTGCGGCGGCGGCGAAGGAAATCAAGACGCTGATCGGCGATTCGGCCGCGAAGGTCGACAGCGGCACGGAACTGGTCGCGCGCGCCGGTCAGACGATGGGCGAAATCGTGCAGGCGGTGCGCCGCGTGACCGACATCATGGGCGAGATCAGCGCGGCGTCGGAGGAACAGTCCGACGGCATCGGGCAGGTCAATCTCGCCGTCACGCAGATGGACAGCGTGACGCAGCAGAACGCCGCGCTCGTCGAGCAGGCGGCGGCGGCTGCGGCGTCGCTCGAAGAGCAGACGCGTCAGCTGAAGGAAGTCGTCGCGCAATGGCGTCTGGAAGGCGCCGTGCCCGTGCGCACGAGCGCATCGGCCGCCGTGGCCCGGCTCGCGCCGGCGGCGCGCATCGAGCCTGTCGGCGCGCCGCGAGCGGTGAAGCACGCGAATGCGGTTTCGTCCGCGAAAGTTGCGCCGCAGCCTAACGTCGCGCCGGATACGGCCGATATCAAGGAAGCAGGCAAGGAAGCGGACAAGGAAGTACGCAAGACCGCGAGCAAGCCGGCCAGCGTCGCGAAGCCCGCGCCGCGCGCCGTGGCTCCTGCACCGCGCGCCAAAGCCACGACCGCCGACGACGGCGACTGGGAAACCTTCTGACCGAGTGTGAAACGAGACGACCATGCAAGCACAGCGCAATGAAACCGGCAACCGGCGCTTCGTCGAAGCGCACGGGATGCGCGCGTGCGCATGGTCTTCGCATGCATCGCAAGCCGCGAGCGCGATCGACACGCCAAGGACGCACGAAACATCATGATGGCAACGCCCAACGCGCGCGCCGACTTGCCCGCCAGCGTGCGCGGCCCGGAAGTCGAGCGCGATTTCGAATTCACGGCAGCAGACTTTGCCCGCATTCGCGAGCTGATTCATCGGCGCGCGGGCATTTCGCTGTCGGACCATAAACGCGACATGGCGTACAGCCGCCTCGCGCGCCGTCTGCGCGCATGCGGCATCGATACGTTCAAACAGTATCTCGACCGCCTCGAAACGCACGAGGACAACGCCGAGTGGGAAGCATTCGTCAACGCGCTGACCACGAATCTCACGGCGTTCTTCCGCGAGTCGCATCACTTTCCGATTCTCGCGGAGTTCGTCAAGCGCCGCCCGCGGCCGTTTTCGGTGTGGTGCTCGGCGGCGTCCACCGGCGAGGAGCCGTATTCCATCGCGATGACACTCGTCGAAGCGCTCGGCGAGCACGCCGCGCGTCAGTGCACGGTCTTCGCGAGCGACATCGACAGCCAGGTGCTCGCGAAGGCGGAAGCGGGCGTGTATTCGCTCGATCAGGTGAAGGCGCTGCCGGTCGAGCGGCTCAAGCGCTTCTTCCTGAAAGGCACGGGCTCGCACGCGGGACTCGTGAAGGTGCGTCCGGAATTGCGCGCGATGGTGAACTTCGGTCGCGTCAATCTGACGGATGCGCGCTACGACGTCAAAGGTCCGTTCGACGCGATCTTCTGCCGCAACGTGATGATCTACTTCGACAAGCCGACGCAAGGGCAAGTACTCTCGCGCTTCGAGCCGCTGATGAAGCCGGGCGCGCTGCTGTTCGCGGGCCACTCGGAAAATTTCACGTACGTGTCGCAGGCGTTCAGGCTTCGCGGCCAGACCGTGTATGAGCTGTCGCGCGACCTCAAGCCGGCGGCGAAGCCGCAGCGCGCGCTCGCGGGGGAGGCGGCATGAGCGGACTGCCGATCGCGTCGAATCTGTATTACGACAATCACTTCAAGAAGCCGGGCGTGAAGCTCCTGCCCAACGAGTTCTACATGACGAGCGAGGACATGGTGCTCGTCACGGTGCTGGGCTCGTGCGTCGCGGCGTGCATCAACGATCGCACGGCGGGCATCGGCGGGATGAATCATTTCATGCTGCCCGACGACGGCTCCGACGCATCGCATGCGGCGTCCGACTCGATGCGCTACGGCGCGTACGCGATGGAAGTGCTCATCAACGAACTCATCAAGCGCGGCGGGCGGCGCGAGCGTTTCGAAGCGAAGGTGTTCGGCGGCGGCGCGGTGCTCGCCGGCATGACGACGATCAACATCGGCGATCGCAACTCGGAATTCGTGCGGCGCTATCTGGCGCTGGAAAAGATTCGCATCGTCGCCGAGGACCTGCAGGGCATGCATCCGCGCAAGGTCGCGTTCATGCCGCGTTCCGGTCAGGTGATGGTCAAGAAGCTGAAGACGCAGCACGATCCGGTGGTTGTCGAGCGCGAACAGGCGCTCGTGCAGCGTACGCCCGAAGAGCGCGCGGAACGGCTTGCGAAGGCGCGCTCGCGCGTCGAATTGTTCCAGTCGAGCGCGACGGCCGCGAAGCCGCGCGCGGAGCTGTTCACGACGAATGCGTCGACCATGAAGCGCCCGCGCGCGGAACTGTTCACGTCGCGCATGAAGACCGTGGAGGAAGCATGACACTCGGCCACGCCGTCAATACCAGGGCGCAGGCAGCGCCGAAGATCAAAGTGCTGTGCGTCGACGATTCGGCGCTCGTGCGCAGCCTGATGACCGAGATCATCAACTCGCAGCCCGACATGCATGTCTGCGCGACCGCGCCCGATCCGCTCGTCGCGCGCGAACTCATCAAGCTGCATAACCCGGACGTGCTCACGCTCGACGTCGAAATGCCGCGCATGGACGGCCTCGACTTCCTGGAAAAGCTGATGCGCCTGCGGCCGATGCCGGTCGTGATGGTGTCTTCGCTGACGGAGCGCGGCAACGAAATCACGCTGCGCGCGCTGGAACTCGGCGCGGTCGATTTCGTCACGAAGCCGAAGGTCGGCATTCGCGACGGCATGCTCGACTACGCCGAGAAGCTCGCCGACAAGATCCGCGCCGCCTCGCGTGCGCGCGTCAAGCAGGCCACGCACGCGGCGAGCGCACCGGCGAATGCCGCCGCGCACAAACCCGCGCCGCATTTCAACAACCCGCTCGTGTCGACGGAAAAGCTCGTGATCGTCGGCGCATCGACGGGCGGCACGGAAGCGATCCGCGAAGTGCTCGTGCCGCTGCCGCCCGACGCGCCCGCGGTGCTCATCGCGCAGCACATGCCGCCGGGCTTCACGAAGTCGTTTGCGCAGCGTCTGAACGGCCTGTGCCGCATCACGGTGAAGGAAGCGGAACACGGCGAGCGCGTGTTGCCGGGGCATGCGTATATCGCGCCGGGACATGCGCATCTGGTGCTCGCGAGAAGCGGGGCGAACTACGTCGCGCATCTTTCGGATGCGCCGCCGGTGAACCGGCACCGGCCGTCGGTCGACGTGCTGTTCCGCTCAGCGGCGCAGCACGCGGGCAAGAACGCGATCGGCGTGATCCTGACCGGCATGGGCCGCGACGGCGCCGCCGGTCTTCTGGACATGCAGCAGGCGGGCGCCTACACGCTCGCGCAGGATGAAGCGAGTTGCGTGGTGTTCGGCATGCCGCGCGAAGCGATTGCAATGGGCGGCGCGAGCGAAGTGGCGCCGCTCGCGGAAATGAGCCGGCGCGTGATGGCGCGGCTTGCCTCGATGGGCGAACGCGTGCAGCGCGTCTGACTTTTTTGGATTACGCGGCATCGCCGCATTGAGAACACACGGGAGTGATGATGGACAAGAACATGAAGATCCTCGTCGTCGACGATTTTCCGACGATGCGCCGTATCGTGCGCAACCTGCTCAAGGAACTGGGCTACTCGAACGTCGATGAAGCCGAAGACGGCGCGGCGGGACTCGCGCGCCTGCGCGGCGGCGGCTTCGACTTCGTGATCACCGACTGGAACATGCCGAACCTCGACGGCCTGTCGATGCTCCAGCAGATTCGCGCGGACGCGGCGCTCGCGCATCTGCCGGTGCTGATGGTGACGGCCGAGTCGAAGAAGGAAAACATCATCGCGGCGGCGCAGGCGGGCGCGAACGGCTATGTGGTGAAGCCTTTCACGGCCGCCACGCTCGACGAGAAGCTCACGAAGATTCTCGAGAAGATGGCCAAGGCCGGGAGCTGATCGTGAACGATCTGACCACTGAACTGGCAGCCGCGGTTGCCGAAAGCGAAAGCGACGGCGATCCGTCGAGCGATCGCATTCTCGCGCGCATCGGCCAGTTGACGCGCACGCTGCGCGACTCGATGCGCGAGCTCGGCCTCGACAAGCAGGTCGAAGCCGCCGCGCAGGCCGTGCCCGACGCGCGCGACCGCCTGAAGTACGTCGCCACGATGACCGAGCAGGCCGCCGAGCGCGCGCTCAACGCGATCGAGCTCGCCAAGCCCGTGCAGGAAGCGATGCAGACCGAAGCGCAGGCGCTCGACGCACGCTGGGCCCGCTGGTACGACGCGCCGCTCGCGCAAGCCGAAGCGGGCGCGCTGCTGGCGCAGACGCGCACGTTCCTGCAAAGCGTGCCCGAACGCACCCAGGCGACCAACGCGCAATTGCTGGAAATCATGCTCGCGCAGGACTTTCAGGATCTGACCGGGCAGGTGATCAAGAAGATTACGGACGTCGTGTATCTGATCGAGCAGCAGTTGCTGGGCGTGCTGCTGGAAAACATCGCGCCCGAGCGGCGCGAGCAGTTCGCGGCGTCGGCGGCGGCGCTGATGTCGTCGTCGTTGACGAGCGGCAGTCCGGAAGGCCTGCTCAACGGACCGCAGATCAATCCCGAAGGACGCAGCGACGTCGTGCAGGATCAGTCGCAAGTCGACGATCTGCTCGCGAGCCTCGGCTTCTGAGGTCGATCGGCACGCATCATTTCGACGTACTCAAAGTCGACAAAAGACGCGAAGCGCATACCAATGCGCCTCGCGTTTTTTTTTGTGTGCGTTCGCGAACGTTAGGACTATTCCAGACGGCTGGCATACTGGTGGTATTCGTCCTGAGAGAGACAGGGCGAAAACGAGGTGACGCATCTGTCACTCAATCGTCATGGGTCGGCCGCTCGGGAGGGTCGGACGGCGTGAAAATGATAGGAGGCCCAGTGAAGGCACCGAAGCAATCCCGACATGGGCATCTGGCAAAGTCGCTGGCGTTTGCGGCCTGCGCATGGAGCGTGTGCGCCGCAGCGCCCGCCTACGCCGTGCTCGGCGGCGAACCGATGAACGCGCCGCAGGGCGCAACCGCCACGTCCGCCAAGGCCGTCGCGCATGCGGCGAGCGCCAGCGGCGCATCGGCGACACAGGCGTCGAACTACACCGTGCGCACGACGACGCTCGCGAGCGGCACTATCGTCAACGAATATTTGTCCACCCAGGGCATCGTGTTCGGTATCGCATGGCACGGGCCGCGCGTGCCGAATCTCCCCACTCTGCTCGGGAGTTATTTTCCGCAGTATCAGCAAGGGCTTCTGGCGCAGCGCGCCGCGCGCGGCGGCCGCGGGCCGGTTAGCGTGGATGATCCCGGACTCGTCGTGAATTCGGGCGGACACATGGGCTCATTCGCGGGCAGCGCGTATCTGCCGCAATCCCTGCCCGCCGGCGTGTCTGCCAGCGATATCCAGTAAGCGACGGGAGAACCCAGTATGCATCGAACGACACTCGGCCTTCCCGCCTTCACTTCGGCACGCACGGGCGGCATCGTGCGCTGGCTCGGCGTGCTCCTTCTGTCAGTCATGCTGGCCGCATGCGGCGGGGGCGGCGGCGACAATTCCAGTTCCAGCAGCGGCGGCTCGTCGGGAGGCAGCTCCGGAGGCTCCGGCGGTTCGGGCGGCGGAAGCTCGTCCACCAGCACCGCGAACGCGCAGCCGACCGCGGCCAACGGCACGAACGCGGTGCCGATCAACGTCAACTCGGGCGTCGCGAAATTCGTCAACATCCCGAACGTCAGCGTGACGGTGTGCGCGCCGAACACGTCGGTATGTCAGACGATCGACAACATTCAGGTCGATACGGCGTCGTTCGGCCTGCGCATCCTCAACTCGGCGGCGCAGTCCGTGATCGGCAACCTGCCCGGCACGCGCGCGGCGAACGGCGGGCAGCTCGCGGAATGCGCCGGTTTCGCCGACGGCTATACGTGGGGCACCGTGCGCACCGCCGACGTGAGGATCGGCACGGAAGTGGCGGCGGCCGTGCCGATTCAGATCATCGGCGACCTGGATGCGGCGGCGGCGCCAACCGGCGTGAACGGCTGTCCTTCGGGCAACGACGAAAATTCCACCGCCGATATCGGCGCGAACGGCATTCTCGGCATCGGCCCGCAGACGTACGACTGCAACACCGGCTGCGCCAGCACCGCGCTCAACGGCATGTATTTCTCGTGCACCAACGGCACGAACTGCGTCGGAACCACGGTGCCGGTCGCGCAGCAGGTCACCAATCCGGCCACGAAGTTTCCCGTCGACAACAACGGCGTGATCGTGCAGTTGCCTCCGGTGCCGGACGGCGGCCAGGCGAGCGCGACCGGCGTGCTGATATTCGGCATCGGCACGCAGAGCAACAACGGGCTCGCGGGCGTGACGAAGTACGGCACGGATCAATACGGCGACCTGACCGGCACGTACAAGGGCAATACGTACACGACGTTCTTCGATTCCGGATCGAACGGCAACTTCTTCCCGGACAGCTATCCGTTGTGTTCGCCCACCAGCGCGTTCTATTGCCCGAGTTCGGAGCAGTCGCTGTCGGCGACGATCCGCGGCACCGAAGGCAACAGCGCGGTCGTTCCGTTCCAGCTCGTCAACGCGCGCACGCTGACGCAGAACGGCTCAAATTTCGCGTTCAACAGTCTCGGCGGCCAGTTGGGTCTCGACAACATGTTCGACTTCGGCCTGCCGTTCTTCTTCGGGCGGCATGTCTATGTCGGATTCCAGTTGCCGAACAGTCCGGCTTACGTGGCGTTCTGACCTTTCGCAGATTTGCCTGGCGACGACAAAACCGGCTGCGCACCCGCGCAGCCGGTTTTTTTTATCGCTGCGTCACTCGGCGGCGCGCGGTTTGCGCGGCGCACGTTCGAAAAGCGCGTCGTAGAGCCAGCGCGGCAGCACATGCAGGAACATGCCCGCGACGCGCATCTGCCACGGGAACGTCGCGTAGCGCACCTTGCGCTCGATCGCGCCCGCGGCCTTCGCGGCGAAGCGGTCGGCGTCCATCAGGAAGGGCATCGGATAGGGATTGTGCGCGGTCATCTCCGAGCGCACGTAGCCCGGCGCGATCGTGACGACGGACACGCCGAGCGGCCGCATCTCGACGCGCAGCGCCTCCAGATATCTGGCCGCCGCCGCTTTCGACGCGCTGTACGCGCCCGAGCCCGGCAGCCCGCGCACGCCCGCGACGCTTGCAACGCCGACGAGCGTGCCGTGCCGCGCGGCCGTCATCGAGGCGATGAAGGGCTCGAACGTCGCGACCATGCCGAGATAATTGACATCCATCACGGCGCGGAAGGTGTCGAGATCGCCGTGACCGGTCAGCACGCCGCGGCTCATGCCCGCGTTCGCAATGACGATGTCCGCCGCGCCATGTTCCGCGATGAAACTGCGGCCGGCGTCGGCGAGCGCGCCGGTGTCGCGGACATCGACGGGATAGATCGAAATGGAAGCGTGCGGATGGCGGGCGGCGAAGGCCGCGAGGGAATCGGCGCGGCGGGCGACGAGGCCGACTGCGGCCCCGCGCGTCACATAGTGTTCGGCCAGCGCGAGGCCGATGCCGCTCGATGCGCCGGTGATGAAGACCTTCAGGCGAACTGCATTCATGCCGGCGCGCGAGACGGGAAGGGGATCACAGCTTCTTGTCGCGGACTTGCTGGACGAGGAAGTCCATCACCTGCGTGGTGCCCTGCAGACTGTTGGTCATCGCCGGGCCGGTTTCATACTTGCCTTGCACGACGATCGTCGGCACGCCGTCGATCTTGTAGTCCTGCAAGAGCTTGGCGTCGCGCTGGACGGCGCTTTGCGTCGAGAAGGAGTTGTACGCGTCCATGTACTTCTTCTTGTCGATGCCCTGCGTGGCGAGGAAGTCCGCCTGTGCCTGGGGCGTCAGCAGATAGTTCTTCTTCACGTGAATTTCGTTGAACACGGCCGGCGTGACCTTTTCCGCGACGCCGAGCGCGTCGAGCGCGTGATACATCTTCGAATGCGGGATGAAGTCGTCGCGGAACGCCACCGGCACGCGCTTGAACACGACGTCCGGGCCCTGCTTCTTCTCCCATGCCTCGATGTACGGCTCGAACTCGTTGCAATGCGGGCAGCCGTACCAGAAGAATTCGATGACTTCGACCTTGCCCGCCGGCGCGCCGACCGGCTGCGCCGCCTGAAGTACCGTGTAGTCCTTGCCCGCGGCGGGCTGGGCCGCGGCCGTGCCCGCGACGCTCAGCGTGGCGGCGGCGATGCCGAGAGAAAGAGCAAACGCGCTAAACAGTTTTTTCATGATTGGAGAATGAACGCAATGGATACGCGGATGGCACGCGAAGGGAACGAAAGCTGGTGCGTAAGTGGGACATAAGACGCTTAAACCACGCTTAAGCCACGCTTAAGCCACACTCGGCGCTGCTCGAGTCCCGCTTGAGTCGGGCCGGCGCGGCGAGATTCCGCAGCACCGTCCCTCTTGCTCGCCTGCGCCGTCGGCCGACTGCGCAGGCATCTCGACTTCGCTTGCTGTCTTATTGCTTGGAGAAGCGGATTACGGCGGTATCGACGCCTGCATCGGACAGGCGCTGACGCGCGGTGTTCATGTCCTCGAACTTCGCGAACGGACCGATACGCACGCGATAGTACGTCACGCCGCCCGCATCGCGCTGCGTGACCTTCGATTCGAAGCCCTGAAAGCCGAGACGCGCGCGCTGCTGCTCGGCGTCGGCCTGCGTCTTGTACGCGCCGACCTGCAGGAAGTAGCCGGTGTTCACGTCGCCCGGCGCGGGCGGCGTGCCCTTCGCGGTGGCCGGCGCCGACGCGCCCTTCGGTGTCGAAGCGGCGGCGTTGCTGCTCGCGTTCGGTGCGTTCTCGGGCTTCTTCGCGGCCGTCGTGCTGGCGGACTTCGGCGTGGAGGTGGCGCCCGAAGGCGGCACTTCGACGATCTGCGGTTCGTCGAGAATGCCCGACGACTGCGTCTGATTGTTGGTCTGGCCCGGCGCGGTATTCGGCGGCGTGGGCTGCGCGGCTTGCGGCACCGGCTGGCCCGGCGTCTTGCCCTGCAGCGGACGATTCGGGTCGTAAGGCTGCGCGGCGGCGGGCGCGGAGTTCGCATCCGATGCCGGCGGCGCGACCTTCGCCACGAACGGCGTAGGCGCACGCGTGATGTAAAGCGCGACGATCACGGCGATCGCGAGGCCGACGATCAGCCCGAGTACGATGCCGAGAAAGGTTCCCCCGGTTTGCTTCGACTGCTTGGACTGCCTGGGCGTGCGGCTTGGTTTTGCCATCGTATGAATCACCTGCGAGAAAGTCTTCTGGTTGGCCGACGATTATAGCGGCGGCTCAAGGCGAACCCGCGCCAGGCTTCCGTCCGCACACGCCGAAAATTCCTATTTGCGGGTGTGCGTCCGGGAATGCGCGGCAGGCGTTCACATCTTTTGGGGAGCGGATACGCCGATTGTCGCGAGACCGTTCTCGAGGACCTGGCGCGTCGCCGCGAGCAGTGCGATGCGCGCGGTGCGTTCCTTTTCGTCGTCCACGAGCACGCGCTCCGCATTGTAGAACGAGTGAAATTCGCCAGCGAGGTCGCGCAGATAGAACGCGACCGCGTGCGGCGCGAGTTCGCTCGCGGCGTGTTCCAGCATCTCCGGATACTCGGCGAGCTTGTTGAGCAGCGCCATCGCGCGGTCGCTCGACAGCGGCGAGAGGTCGGCCTGTGCGGCTTGCGCGAGATCGCCGGCGTAGCGCTCCTTCCAGTCGTTGAGAATCGTGCAGATGCGCGCGTGCGCGTATTGCACGTAGTAGACCGGGTTTTCGTCGTTCTGCTTGAGCGCGAGATCGATGTCGAACACGAACTCGGTGTCGGCCTTGCGCGAGATCAGGAAGAAGCGCACGGCGTCGCGGCCGCGGCGGATGGTGTCCGGATCGATCTGATCAGGCGTGGTTTCGTGGCCCGGCGCGAGGCCGCCCGACCATTCGATCAGGTCGCGCACCGTCACGTAGCTGCCCGCGCGCTTGGAGATTTTCACTTCCTGGCCGTCGCGCATGACCGTCACCATCTTGTGCAGCACGTAGTCGGGATAGCCCTTCGGAATGCCGACGCCGAGTCCCTGCAGACCGGCGCGCACGCGTGCGATCGTGCCGTGATGGTCCGAGCCCTGAATATTGATGACTTTGGTGAAACCGCGCTCCCACTTGGCCACGTGATACGCGACGTCCGGCACGAAGTACGTGTAAGTGCCGTCGGACTTCTTCATGACGCGGTCCTTGTCGTCGCCGTCGTCGGTGGTGCGCAGCCACAGCGCGCCTTCCTGCTCGTAGGTCTTGCCTGCGTCGACGAGCGCCGCGACCGTCTTCTCGACGCGGCCTTCCTTGTACAGCGACGACTCCAGATAGAACTGGTCGAAGCGCACGCCGAACGCGGTGAGATCCATGTCCTGTTCGTGACGCAGATACGCCACGGCGAAATGGCGGATGGCGTCGAGATCGTCGACGTCGCCTGCGCCCTTGACCGGCTCGCCGTCCTTCGCCGCGACCGTTTCGCCCGCCATGTAATCGCGCGCGATGTCCGCGATGTACTCGCCGTTGTAGGCGGCCTCGGGCCATTCGGCGTCGCCCGGCTTGAGGCCGCGCGCGCGCAGTTGCGTCGACGTGGCGAGATTGTTGATCTGCACGCCCGCGTCGTTGTAATAGAACTCGCGATGCACGTCGTAGCCCTGCGTTTCTAGCAGGTTCGAGAGCGCGTCGCCGAGCGCCGCCTGGCGGCCATGGCCGACGTGCAGCGGGCCGGTCGGATTGGCCGACACGAACTCGATGAGCACGTGCCTGCCGGCGTCGCGCGTCGAGTGTCCGTAGGCCGCGCCGCTGCCGAGCACGGCCGGGATCACGGCTTGCTTGGCCGTCGCTGCAAGACGCAGATTGATGAAGCCGGGACCCGCGACTTCCGCACCCTCGACGAGACCTGGCGCCTGCGGATGGCCGAGCAGCGCGTCGACGATCTGCTGCGCGAGCTGGCGCGGATTGGCGCGCAGCGGCTTGGCGAGCTGCATCGCGACGTTCGACGCCACGTCGCCGTGCGCCGCGACCTTCGGCCGTTCGAGTACGATCGTGGGTGTGACGAACGCCGCTTCGCTGGCGCCCTGTGTGGCTTGCGCGACCTGCTTGACCGCGTCGGTGAGAAGCGTTTCGAGAGTGTGTTTGTGTGCGGGCAGCATGCTGAATATGATCCAGTGGAGCGGGGCCGAAGCGTCGGTTCCGTTGGTCGGGCGAATGGATTGAGGTTGGCGTGCGGAGCGACGAACCTCACTCGCGACATCCGCGATGCGTCGCGGATCGATACCGGATTACTCGGTTATAACCCTGCAAAGTGGGGATTTTAGCAGGTGCTAATATGTCGAATCAGGGTGTTGTCATGTAGTCAGGGAGACCGGCTCGTCTGCGCGTTGCATTTGCAAACCGCCTATAACCCAACATAAGCAAAAGGACCATGCCATGCTGATCACATTCAAAACCAGCGCTGCACCGGACGTCATGATGCTGGAAAACCTTGCGGAATACTTGCTCGGCATCATCGGCAAGCCGCTCGGCGAACGGGGCGTCATCACGCACGAAGAGTTGCCGTCGGCGATCCAGAAGCTCGAAGCCGCGGTCGTCGTCGATAAAAAAGAGCGCGCCGAGCACGACGGCCACTTTCACGAAGGCGAGGAAGGGCACGAGCCGCACGAAATTCCTATCGGGCTCGCGCAGCGCGCCTATCCGTTTCTCGACATGCTGCGCCTCGCGCAGAAAGCGAACACAGACATTCTGTGGGGCGTCTGAGTCCGCGCCGCCTGAAAACAGAAAACCCGCATCGCTGCCGATGCGGGTTTTTTTCTTCCGACGTAACGTCTGACGGCTTCAGTCGCGTCGCCGTGCATTACTGCGACTGACCGCCTTCCGCCGGAGCGGGCTTGGCGGGCGTGCGCGGCTTCTTCGGCTTTTTCGGTTTCTTCTTGTGCTCCGTCTGCGGCGGCGAGTACGAGGACGCCTGAGTGGTGCTGGCCTGCGCGAACGCGGCCGAACTCGATGCCGCGAGCAAAGCCGCGGCGATCGCTACGGTTACGGCGGACGTCATCTTCTTCATGCGACTTTCTCCGTGACGAAAAAATGCGTGCCCGTCGTGGTGACGGCCCATCGCGCTGACAAGTCTACGGAAATCAAAAAGTTCCCGCCGTCAGCCGGTGTTTTTTTCGATATCACGCGGGCGATATGTTGCTCGGCGCCGCGTCGCGTCCGGAACCTCAACGTTGCGGCGCGAGCGCGCGCTCCGCGTCCTGCACGGACAGGGCCATGCGCGTGGCATAGCTCGCCAGTTGATCGTCGCCGATCTTGCCGACGGAGAAGTACGTGCTCTCCGGATGCGCGATGTAGAAGCCGGAGACGCTCGCCGCGGGCAGCATCGCGAGGGACTCGGTCACGCTCATGCCGATCTCTTCTGCCTGAAGCACTTCGAACATATCGCGCTTGACGAGGTGATCCGGGCACGCCGGATAGCCCGGCGCCGGACGAATCCCGGCGTATTTCTCCGCGATGAGCGCGTCGTTGTCGAGCGTTTCCTTTGCTGCGTAGCCCCACAACTCGCGGCGCACGCGCGCATGCAGCGCTTCGGCGAAGGCTTCCGCGAAGCGGTCGGCCAGCGCCTTGAGCATGATCGCGCTGTAGTCGTCGTGATCGGCTTCGAACTGTTGTTCCTTTTTATCGACGCCGAGGCCGGCCGTCACCGCGAACAGGCCGATGTAGTCCTTCACGCCCGAGTCCTTCGGCGCGATGAAATCCGCCAGCGACCGGTTCGGACGCATCACGCCGTCGACGACCGGCCGTACGCTTTGCTGACGCAGGTTGCGCCACGTCAGCGCCACTTGCGAGCGTGATTCGTCCGTGTAGATTTCGATGTCGTCGTCGTTCACGGTGTTCGCGGGCAGCAGCATGACGACGCCGTTCGCCGTGAGCCAGCGGCCCTGAATGAGGCGCGAGAGCATCGACTTGCCGTCCGAGAACACGCGCCGCGCCGATTCGCCGACGATTTCATCATTGAGAATCGCCGGATACGGGCCGGCGAGATCCCATGTCTGGAAGAACGGGGCCCAGTCGATGTAATTCGCCAGGTCGGCGAGATCGTAGTTCCTGAACACGCGCCGCCCGATGAAGGTCGGTTTCTTCGGCGTGTACGCGCTCCAGTCGATCTTCGTCTTGTTGGCGCGCGCTTCGTCGTAGGTGACCATCGGCTGCGCTTTCTTGTTCGCGTGCTGATGGCGGATGCGGTCGTAGTCGCTCTTGAGTTCGTCGAGATATTTGGCCGCGCCTTCGTCCGACAACAGGCTCGACGCCACCGACACCGAACGCGACGCATCCGGCACATACACGACCGGTCCTTCGTAATGCGGCGCGATCTTGACGGCCGTATGCACGCGCGAGGTCGTCGCGCCGCCGATCAGGAGCGGCGTCTGCTTGCCGCGGAAGTAGTCGTCGCGCTGCATTTCGGAGGCGACGTAAGCCATTTCCTCGAGACTCGGCGTGATGAGCCCCGACAGCCCGATGATGTCCGCGCCTTCTTCCTTCGCCTTCTGCAGGATGGTCGCGCAGGGCACCATCACGCCCATGTTGACCACTTCGAAGTTGTTGCACTGGAGCACGACCGACACGATGTTCTTGCCGATGTCGTGCACGTCGCCCTTCACGGTCGCGATGACGATCTTGCCCTTCGGACGCACGTCCGCGCCGGCGTCGGCGAGACGCTTCTTCTCTTCCTCGATGAACGGAATCAGATGCGCGACCGCCTGCTTCATCACGCGCGCCGATTTCACCACTTGAGGCAGGAACATCTTGCCCGCGCCGAACAGGTCGCCGACGACGTTCATGCCGTCCATCAGCGGTCCTTCGATCACGTTGATCGGCCGGCCGCCGGCCTTTTCGATCTTCGCGCGCACTTCCTCCGTATCTTCGACGATGAAGTTCGTGATGCCGTGCACGAGCGCATGCGACAGCCGCGCCTCGACGGGCTGGTTGCGCCATTCGAGGTTTTCTTCCTTCTTCGCGGCGCCGGTCTTGAAGCGGTCGGCGACTTCGAGCAGGCGGTCGGTGCCGTCGTCGCGGCGATTGAGCACGACGTCTTCCACGCGCTCGCGCAACTCGGCGTCGAGGTCGGCATACACGCCGAGCATGCCCGCGTTGACGATGCCCATGTCCATGCCCGCCTGGATCGCGTGATACAGGAACACGGTGTGGATCGCCTCGCGCACGGGGTCGTTGCCGCGAAACGAGAACGACACGTTCGACACGCCGCCGCTCACCTTCGCGTACGGCAGGTTCTGCTTGATCCAGCGCGTCGCGTTGATGAAATCGACCGCGTAGTTGTTGTGCTCCTCGATGCCCGTCGCGATGGCGAAGATGTTCGGGTCGAAGATGATGTCCTCGGGCGCGAAGCCCACTTCGTTCACGAGGATGTCATACGAGCGCTTGCAGATTTCGGTCTTGCGCTTGAAGGTGTCCGCCTGTCCTTGCTCGTCGAACGCCATCACGACCGATGCCGCGCCGTAGCGGCGGATCAGGTTCGCGTGATGCCGGAACGCGTCCTCGCCTTCCTTGAGCGAGATCGAATTGACGATCGCCTTGCCTTGCACGCACTTGAGGCCCGCTTCGATCACTTCCCACTTCGACGAGTCGATCATGATCGGCACGCGCGCGATATCCGGCTCGGACGCGATCAGATTCAGAAAGCGCACCATCGCGGCTTTCGAATCGAGCATGGCTTCGTCCATGTTGATGTCGATGACCTGCGCGCCGTTCTCGACCTGCTGGCGCGCGACCGCGAGCGCTTCGTCGAACTGGCCGTTCAGGATCATGCGCGCGAACGCCTTCGAGCCGGTCACGTTGGTGCGCTCGCCGACGTTGATGAAGAGCGAGCCGTCCGTGACGTTGAACGGTTCGAGGCCGGAGAGACGCATCGTGTGATCGGTCATGGTGTCTTTGGTCTGTGATTCGATGTCAGGCACGCGGCTTACGCAACTTCGCGATATTGCGAGGGGAATGCGCGCGGCTTCACTTCGGCAAGCGCCTTCGCGATTTCCGCGATGTGCTCCGGCGTCGTGCCGCAGCAGCCGCCCGCGATGTTCACGAGGCCGGCCGTCGCGAATTCCTTCAGCAATCCCGAGGTCACGTCGGGCGTTTCGTCGAAGCCGGTGTCGCTCATCGGGTTGGGCAGGCCCGCGTTCGGATAGCACGACACGTAGGTATCGCAAAGCTTCGCCAGCTCGGCGATGTACGGCCGCATCAGCGCCGCGCCCAGCGCGCAGTTCAGGCCGAAGGTGAGCGGCTTCGCATGACGCAGCGAGTTCCAGAACGCCTCGACGGTCTGACCCGACAGGATGCGGCCCGAGGCGTCGGTGACGGTGCCCGAAATCATGATCGGCACAAGTTCGCCGGTGTCTTCGAACAACTCGTCGAGCGCGAACAGCGCGGCTTTCGCGTTCAACGTATCGAAGATTGTCTCGACCAGAAACAGGTCGCAGCCGGCATCGAGCAGCGCCTTCGCCTGCTCGTAGTAAGCCTCGCGCAATTCGTCGAAGCTCACGTTGCGCGCGCCCGGATCGTTGACGTCCGGCGAAATGCTCGCCGTTTTCGGCGTCGGCCCGATCGCGCCCGCGACGAAGCGCGGCTTGTCCGGCGTCGTGTATTTGTCGCAGGCCGCGCGCGCGAGCTTCGCCGATTCGATGTTCATCTCGGCGGCGAGGTCTTCCATGCCGTAGTCGGCCTGCGCTACGCGCGTCGCGCCGAACGTGTTCGTCTCGACGATATCCGCGCCCACCGCCAGATACTGCTCGTGAATCTCGCGGATGACCTGCGGCTGCGTGATCGACAGCAGTTCGTTGTTGCCCTTGATGTCGCGGCCGTAGTCCTTGAAGCGCTCGCCGCGGTATGCGGCTTCGTCGAGCTTGTAGCGCTGGATCATCGTGCCCATCGCGCCGTCGAGGATCAGGATGCGCTTTTCGAGGAGCGCGGGCAGCGCGGCGCCGCGCGTATAGGCGCGCGCGGAGGCTTTCGGAATGGCGTTCTGGGTCATGACGGACGAGGCCTGCACCAAGTATGAAATAGCCTGCCATTGTAGCCGCAGCGGGCATCGGCCGCCCCGGCGGACAGGCGCTTTGGCGCCGCAGACAGGAGGGATGGCGGCAAAAAAAGAACCCCGCCGGTAACGCGCGGGGTCTTTCAGTTGAAGGCGGGTGTCGCTTGTGCCGCGTGCACTTGCAACGATTGCGGCGATTGCAACGATTGCGGGCACAGAGCGCGGGACGGCGAACCGCCCGCGCCTGCCTGCGTCAGTGAAGCACGACCGGCTGATTCATCAAGATATCGAACTGACCGAGGAATTCGTCGACGTCTTCGAGCGACAGTTCTTCCTTGATCAGCTGCTGCACGCTCTCGCGAAACTTCGCGGCGAGCGCCCCGTCGATGAAAATTTCACGTTGCGTGTTCTTGTCGACGATCTCGTATCCGCCCGCCTTCATGGCGAGATGGTTGTCCTGCGGCGGAAACTCGACGACGCAATAGTTGGGGCTGTTGTAGATCATTTGCATGGCGACACTCCTAATTCCTTGTTTGCTCCGTGGCAAAACCTGATGCGTAATTGGAGCGATTGGGTTGGAATTCAAGGGGTGGCCTCGATGTGATGCCGGTAGTATCGAGGCTTTCTTTTGCAGCAGAAACGATACGAATCAAGCGGAATCGCGCAAGAATCCTCCCAGAAGCGCGCTGAAGCGCTGCGATTCCTCGACCGGTGACAGGTGCGCCGCGTTGAGTAGTTCGAATTTCGCGCCCGGCACCGTGTCCGCAATCATCCGGGAAGCAGCATGTGGCGTGCCAACGTCATGCTCCCCCGCGACGACCAGCGTGCGTTTTGCAACGGAGGCGAGCTTGTCGCGCGCATCGAAACGACTGACGGCCTCCGCCGCGCGCGCGAACCCTTCGGCGGGCGTACGCGCGATGGTTTCCCCGATCGGCTCGACCACTTCGGGGTGCGCCTGGCGGAATTCGGGCGTGAGCCAGCGTTCGAGCGTCGCATCCACGATACTCGCTGTGCCGTTTTCGCGCACGGAAGCGGCCCGTTGCGCGAAGGTCGGCCGCGCGTCCCCGGGTATGAAGGCCGGCGCGCCGACCACGGTCAGAGTCTCCACTTTGCCGGCATGGTTGATCGCGAGCTTCTGCGCGACCATGCCGCCGATCGACAGCCCGACCACATGCGCGGAAGGCGCGCCGAGCTTGTCGAGCAGCGTGGCGAGATCGTCGGCGAGGTCGTCGATCGAGAAGGATTCAGGCGATACGGCCGTCTCGCCGTGGCCGCGCAGGTCGTAGCGCAGCACCGTGAAATCGTGGCGAAAGTAGCCGGCCATCTGATCCCAGACCGCGAGATCGCCCGCCAGCTGATGGATGAAGACGAGCCACGGGCCGCCGCCTTCGTTGTCGAGAACATAGCGTGTGTCGATGCGATTGATCGTCAACTGCATATCTGCTCCGGAATTGATGCGGGTTGAGATGCGGTTTCTGATTGACTGCATGAATCGGCTGACGCGCGCGTTTTTGCGTCGTCTTTCGCCCGCGATGTCACGTTGTGTTACGGCCGCGTGACGGCTTGTCGTTACGGCCGCGTTACGGTTTGTCCGGTTGCGACGGCGCGGGCGCGGATTCCTCAGACGCATCTTGCGTGCCCGCCGCAGCGCGCGGACCCGGCGCGGCGGGCGGCGCGATCTTGCCGGCCCAGAGCAGTTCGACCTGCAATCCGTTCGGCTCCGTTTGAAGAATCCGCACGGGCAGCCAGCCGACCGAAGGCGCGAGCCAGATGTCGAGCTTGCGCCGGTCGCCGTCGCGGCGGGCCAGACGCGTGAAATGGCGCGCTGTCGTGAAGCCGTCGCGCATCTGCACGGTTTCGTCGCCGACGGTTTCGATCGGCCAGATTTCGTTGCTGTCGTTGTCGGCGACGCTGAATTGCCGCGTGACGCCCGGCTTGTATTTGTCCGGCGCGCCGCGCACGAGGCTCGCGAGCTGCATGACGACGCTGAAGCGGTCCTGCGCGCCGTCCGCGAGCGGCTGGCTCTGCGGCGTCTTCGTATAGACGATCTGCTTCGTTTCCCGATTGAAGACGGCGATATCGGCGGCGCGGCGGCCGCGCTGCTCGGAATACTGCTCCGGCGCGATGCCGAAGCCGTCGATATGCCCCTTGCTCGAATACACGTACGGACCGACGAACGGCAGCGGAATCGACACGACCATTTCGTAATGCTGGCCGTCGTTGGTCCAGTGGATCGTGCCGGTCTGATTCATCACGCCGTTCACGAGCGTGTCGTAACGCAGGTCGCCGGTGGGCGGAACCTCGAATTTATCGCCCGATGCGACGGCAGGCTGCGATGCGGCAGGCGGCGAAGCAGCGGCGGCGGCCTGTGCGGGACCGGACGCCGCCGCGGCAGGCGCTGCCGAAGGCGCGGAAGCGGCAGGCGTCGCCGCGGTCGCAGTCGCGTCCGGCTGGGGCGTCGTTGCGCTCATGACCGGAGCGGCGGGCGCGGGCGTGGGTTTGGGAGGCGCGGGCGCTGGCGTCGGCTTAGGCGCAGGCGCCGGTGCCGGTGCCGGTGCAGGCGGCACCGGCACCGGCGGCGCGACGGGTTTCGGCGTCAGCAGCTCGATCTGCACGGGCGGCGTTTCCGGCGGCGGATTCGTGGGCTGGCGATTGTGCTCGATCCATCGCATCGCGCCCCAGTGCAGCCCCGCCACGATCAGCACGGCCAGCACCCAGCGCCACCAGCGGCGCGCAGCGATGGCATCGGCGGCATCGGGAGCGGCGTCGGGCGGCTCGCCGGAAGTCGGGCGAGGACGGCGGAACGGGAAAAATGGCATCGGACGGAGGGCAGAGGGCGGGAACAGGGCGCGCGGAGGCGGAAGGTTTTCGACACGCGCGACGGAAGCGATGTTCCTCGCGCGAGCAATCCGTGCGTTCAGCGTGTTTCGGCCTTGTATCCCAGTTCGTACGACAATCCGCGCGCGCACTCGCGCAGCGCGGAATCGATTTCACCGCCCCAGTGCGTATCGAAGGCGCCTTCGTGGCCGAGCGCGATCAGCCCGAGCGCGAGTTCGCCCGTCGAATCGAAAACCGGCGTGCAGAACGCGTGGATGCTCGGCAGCAGCATGCCTTCGACGCGCGCCGCGCCGCGTTCGCGCACCTCGGCGATGAGCGGCTCGACGTCGGCCATGGTCTGCTTCAGCGCGGCGAGTTCGCGATCGAGCATCGGCTGGGTCTTGCTGCGCGGCAGATACGCGGCGAACAGCAAGCCTGTGGCCGACGAGAGCAGCGGCATCACGTCGCCTAGTTTGAGCGAGGCTTTCGCCGGATGGCTCGATTCCATCCAGTGCACGACGGTCGGCCCCTGATTGCCCCACACCGCGATGCCGACCGTCTGATCGAGCCGGTCGCGCAATTCCGCCAGCGCGATGCGCGCGAGCCTCACGCCATCGACGCGCGCGAGTCGCGCGAGACCCATCTGCAACGCGAAGCCGCCGAGTTCGTAGCGCCCGGAAACCGGATCCTGCGACGCGAGCCCGAGCCGCAAAAAGCTCACGAGATAGCGATGCGCCTTCGCCGGGCTCATGCCCGCGCGCTGCGCGAGGTCGCGCAGCATCATCGCGCGCGGCTCGTTGGTGAGCACGTCGAGCAGCCGGAAACCGACTTCGATCGACTGAATGCCGGAGCGCGTTTTTTCTTCGGCGGCGTCGGCGGAATCAGCGGCGTCGAGCGGGTCTTCGTCGTCGGGCAAGGCGGATTGGAGCGGTGGCATCGAGCGTTCAGGACAGCCGGGGGATTCACCATCGTAAAATAGATTTCCCTTAACGTCATCTCACCGACATTCGCTCTATGAAACTCGCCACGCTGAAGGACGGCACCCGCGACGGCCAGCTCGTCGTCGTTTCGCGCGATTTGCGCACGGCGGCCATCGCCGATGGAATCGTGTCGACGCTGCAACGCGCGCTCGACGACTGGACCTTCTACGCGCCGCAACTCATGGATGTCTACGAAGCGCTCAATCTGGGCCGCGCGCGCAACCCGTTCCCGTTCGATCCGAAGGCATGCATGGCGCCGCTGCCGCGCGCGTTCCAGTGGGCGGACGGCTCGGCGTACGTGAATCACGTCGAACTGGTGCGGCGCGCGCGCAACGCGGACATGCCGCCCGAGTTCTGGACCGATCCGCTGATGTATCAGGGCGGCAGCGACGACTTCATCGGCGCAACCGACGACATCGTGTGCGCGACGGAGTCGTACGGCATCGACTTCGAGGCGGAAGTCGCCGTGATCACCACCGACGTGCCGATGGCCGCGACGCCCGACGAAGCCCTGCGCAGCGTGCGCCTGCTGATGCTCGCCAACGACGTGTCGCTGCGCAATCTCATTCCCGCCGAGCTGGCGAAGGGCTTCGGCTTTTTCCAGAGCAAGCCAGCGACAGCGTTCTCGCCCGTCGCCGTGACGCCCGACGAACTCGGCGACGCATGGCGCGAAGGCCGCGTGCATCGCCCAATGGTTGTGCACTGGAACGGCAAGAAGGTCGGCCAGCCGAACTGCGGCGTCGACATGGTGTTCCACTTCGGCCAGCTGATCGCGCACGCGGCGAAGACGCGCAATCTGCGCGCGGGCGCGATCGTCGGCTCCGGCACGATCTCCAACAAGGACGCGACGCGCGGCTACTGCTGCATCGCCGAGAAGCGCTGTCTGGAGACCATCGAACACGGCGCGCCGCAGACGCCCTTCATGCAGTTCGGCGACAGCGTGAAGATCGAGATGTTCGACGAAGAGGGCAAGTCGGTGTTCGGCGCGATCGATCAGGCCGTCGTTCAACCCGGGGATTGAACGCGCGCCGGGTCAACCGCTTTGCAACGGGTTTAGCCCGATGCGACGCCCGCGGGCCTCGCCTTACACTTTGCCGGGCTGCGTTTGCGCGGCAGAAGAACTATCAAAAAAAAGGAGACTTCGATGGCGGCAGGCAGGTGGAAATTCCTGGCGGGCGCGGCGTTCGCGCTCGCCGCGACGACGGCAGCATTCGCGCAGACGGCGCAGCACGTGAAGATCGGGCTCGTGCTTTCGCTTACGGGTCCGGCGGCGTCGCTCGGCATTCCCGCGCGCGACACGGTAGCGCTGCTGCCGAAGGAAATGGGCGGCAGGCCGGTCGATTACATCGTGCTCGACGACGCCTCCGACACCACGCAAGCCGTGCAGACCACGAAGAAGCTCATCAGCGAAGATCAGGTCGATGCGATCATCGGCTCGTCGATCACGCCGAACTCGCTCGCGATGATCGATGTCGTGGCGCAAGGACAAACGCCGATGATCTCGCTCGCGTCGTCGGCGAAGATCATCGAACCGGTCGACGAGAAGCGCCGCTGGGTTTTCAAGACACCGCAGACCGACGCGATGATGGCTTCCGCGATCGCCGAGCACGCAAGCAATCACGGCGTGAAGACGCTCGCATACATCGGCCAGGCGGACGCGCTCGGCGAGACGTTCTACGCGGAAGTCGCGAAGTTCGCGCAACTGCACAAGATCGAGGTGGTCGCGAACGAGCGCTTCAACCGCACCGATCCGAGCGTGACCGGGCAAATTCTCAAGATTCTCGCGGCGAAGCCGGATGCGGTGGTTGTAGGCGCGGCCGGCACGCCCGCCGCGCTGCCGCCGAAAACGCTCGCGCAGCGCGGCTACAAGGGCAAGATCTATCACAATCACGGCGTCGGCAACCGCGATTTCCTGCGCGTGTGCGGCGCGGATTGCAACGGCACCTTCCTGCCCGCGAGCCCGGTGCTCGTCGCCGCGCAACTGCCGGACGATCATCCCGCCAAACGCCTCGCGCTCGAATACATCAAACTGTACGAGGCGAAGCAGGGCGCGGGCAGCGTATCGGCATTCGGCTCGTATGCGTGGGACGCGGGCATGCTGCTCAACCGCGCGGTGCCGATTGCGCTGAAAGCGGACGCGCCGGGCACGCCCGCGTTTCGTCAGGCATTGCGCGACGCGCTCGAAGGCACGAAGAATTTCTCCGACACCAACGGGCAGGTCAACATGACGCCCAACGATCACATCGGCCTCGATCAGCGCGCGCGCGTGATGGTCGAGATCCGCGACGGCAAATGGATCTATCAGCCGCGCTAACCAGGGCTTGACGACATGAGCGATCTTTCTCTTTATGCGGGCTATCAATCGCTTCAGTTGCGCCGCCATCCGCATGGCGTGCTCGAAGTGGTGATGCCCGGCACGGGCGCGAACAAGAGCGGTCTCTCCACCGCCGACGCCAACATGCATCGTGAACTCGCGGACATCTGGCGCGACATCGACCGCGATCCGGACACGCGCGTCGCGCTGATCCGCGGCGAAGGCAAGGGCTTCTCGGCGGGCGGCGATCTCGGGCTCGTCGAAGAGATGGCGAACGACTTCGACGTGCGCGCGCGGGTCTGGCGCGAGGCGCGCGATCTCGTGTACAACGTGATCAATTGCGGCAAGCCCATCGTCTCCGCGATGCACGGCCCGGCGGTCGGCGCGGGGCTCGTCGCGGGCTTGCTCGCGGATATCTCGATCGCCTCGAAGTCGGCGCGCATCATCGACGGGCACACGCGGCTCGGCGTCGCGGCGGGCGATCACGCGGCGATCGTCTGGCCGCTGCTGTGCGGCATGGCGAAGGCCAAGTACTATCTGCTGCTATGCGAGCCGGTGAGCGGCGAGGAAGCGGAGCGCATCGGGCTGGTGTCGCTCGCCGTCGAGGAGAGCGAACTCATGCCGAAGGCGATCGAAGTCGCGAACCGGCTCGCACTCGGTTCGCAGACCGCGATCCGCTGGACGAAGTACGCGCTCAACAACTGGCTGCGCTCGGCGGGCCCGACCTTCGATACCTCGCTTGCACTGGAATTCATGGGTTTCGCGGGGCCGGACGTGCACGAAGGCATGCGTTCGCTGCGCGAGCGACGCGCGCCGGATTTTCCGGGCGGCGCGCCGTTCTGAGCCACGCGACCACACACGCACTAAAACAAGGAGAGGCGAATGACCGATCACTCAGGCGGCACGCCGCCCTATACGATTCCCGGTTTTCCCGGATTCGGCCAGGCGGACATGATGGGCAAGATGTGGGAACTGATGCGCCTGAATCCGTTCGCCGCCGCGATGCCGGGCGGCGGGCAGGGCGTGGGTCCTTCCCTTTCGATGATGTCCGACATGCTCGCTCCGCTCACCAACATCGAGGAACTCGACAAGCGCGTGACCGACATGCGCGCCGTCGAGCACTGGCTGAAGCTCAACCTGAACATGCTGCAATCGGCCATTCAGGCGCTGGAAGTGCAGCGCGCGACGCTCGCGACGCTGCGCGCGTTCGGCGCATTCGCACAGACATCGGTGGAGAGCGCGCAGAACACGGCGAGCGAAAAGCCGAAATCGGCGGCCGCCGGCTGGCCGATGAACGCAGCCGCCGCGAAACCGGAGACGCCGAAACAAGAGGCGGCCGCCCAGGAATCCGCCGCGGAGCGGGACGGCGACGAAGCGGCCGGCGGGCAATCCGCGCCGCCGCCCGGCTTCGATCCGGCCGGCTGGTGGAACGTGCTGCAGTCGCAGTTCAACCAGCTCGCGCATCTCGCGATGATTCAGCCCGGCATGACCGGCCCGCTCGGCGCAACGGACGACGCCCCGGCCGCCGCCGGCAGTCCGGACGCGCAGCATCCGGCGGCGCCCGGCAGCGAGGAAAAATCCGAAAGCGCGGCCACGAAGAAGGCGCCCGCGAAAAAGTCCGCGCCGCGCAAGAAACCCGAGTAATTTCGCCGGCGGCGCGTCACGCGCCGCCGCATCCGCCGAATCCCTTCGATGCGCATGGCTGCATCGAAGCGCGTCCTGCGTCATTCCCGTGTCATTCCTGTCGTTTGCATCCGTCCGCGCGGCCGCTTCGTACATGAAGCGTGCAGAAACGCATCCCGATGCCGCTAATCGTTTCAATTTTGTCTATGATGAAAACTGGACGGCGCTGAAATTTGTCCACCTCGCGGAGCGGGCATGCAACCTGCATCGATAGAGACGTAATCCATTCGATCGATCTGTCCATGACAAATTCACCAGAACAGGAGTTCGATTCCGACCCGGTTTCCGACGGCGCGGCGCTGCCGGAGCCCGTGCCGAGGCGCGCCAGGGCGTCCGCGGCGGTCGGAATCGGAATCGGCGCGATCGCGCAGGAAATTGGTCTGACGAAGGACACGCTGCGTGTCTGGGAGCGCCGTTACGGCTTTCCGGAGCCGATGCGCTCACCCGGCGGCGAGCGGCTGTATCCGCAGGAGCAGGTGTCGAAGCTGCGTCTCGTGAAGCGTCTTCTCGACGCGGGGCATCGGCCGAGCAAGGTGCTCGGACAGTCGATCGAGGTCTTGCAGCAGCTCGCCGAGAGTTCCGGCATCGGTCAGGACGCGCCGGATGTGGAACTCGATCGTCTGATTTCACTGCTGCGCGCCAGTTCGTTCGAAGAGTTTCGCTTCGAACTGTTGAAACGCGCGACCCGCGACGGGCTCGAACGCTTCGTTCTGGACGTGGCGGCGCCGCTCGCGGCGCGCGTCGGCAATGCGTGGGCCGCGGGCACCTTGCAGGTCTATCACGAGCATTTGTTCAGCGAGGCGCTGCAGACCACGCTGCGCACGTTGATGCGCCCGCTGTCCGATGCGCTGCGCGGTCGCGGCGGCCGTCCGCGCGTGCTGCTCACGACGCTGTCCGGCGAAGGCCACGGGCTCGGCATCCTGATGGCCGAAGCCATGTTTACGCTCTCCGAGTGCGAGTGCGTCCAGCTCGGCCTGCAGACGCCGCTGCACGATATCGTCGATGCCGTGGCGGCGCACAACGTCGATATCGTCGCGCTGTCGTTTACGGCTGTGCTGCCCGCGCAGTCCATCGCGAACGGCCTCGCGGACTTGCGCGGCCTGTTGCCGCCGCACGTGCGTGTCTGGGTCGGCGGCAGCAGTCCGGCGCTGCGCCGCAAGTTCAACGACGGCGTGCATCACATCGAAGGGCTGACGCCAATCGACGAAATTGTCGCGGATTGGCGTCAAACCCCCGTGCTAAGATGAGAGACGCTCGCAGGGCGGGCGTCGGCGCATGCGCGTGGTGTATCGCTGCAGACGGTTGCATCGCACGGTTGTCACGCAGCCGCGCCATACTGCGCGGCCGGCGCAGTGCCGGCGGCAGGCTCGGCGCCAGTTGAACATACCTCAGGCACAGGTTTCGCTCCTCACCCACGGTAGAACAAGACGCAGGACACGCAACATTTGCACGGCAAGTGCAGTGTTTTCGCGGGACCCGACGCGTTGCCGCAGCGCTATTTCCGGCGCTTCGTTGTCGCTTTTCGTCTTAGGCCGACCGAATCCCGCGTAAAATTGAAAGCTTGGCTGCTCGCGTGCATGAATCGCCTGCACGCGACGGCCGAACGTCTTGTAGATATAACGTCGCATAAGTGGCATCAGGGGTGGACTATGAACACCATGCTTTATCCGGAACTTTATAAATCGCTGGAATCCGTCCGCTGGGATATGGAGAAGGATATTCCCTGGGACAAATTCGATGCGTCCCTGCTCACCGACGAGCAGGCCCGGACCATCAAGATGAACGCGATCACCGAATGGTCCGCTCTTCCCGCAACCGAAATGTTCCTGCGTGACAACCATCACGACAGCGACTTCTCCGCTTTCATGAGCGTGTGGTTTTTCGAAGAGCAGAAACATTCGCTCGTGCTGATGGAGTATCTGCGGCGCTTCAAGCCCGATCTCGTGCCGAGCGAAGAGGAGCTGCACGCGGTGCGCTTCGAGTTCGATCCGGCGCCGCCGCTGGAAACGCTGATGCTGCATTTCTGCGGCGAAATCCGTTTGAATCACTGGTATCGCCGCGCGGCCGAATGGCATACCGAGCCGGTCATCAAGCACATCTACGAAACCATTTCGCGCGACGAAGCCCGCCACGGCGGCGCGTATCTGCGCTACATGAAGAAGGCGCTCGCGAACGCAGGCGATACCGCACGCGCCGCCTTCGCCAAGATCGGCGTGCTGATGGCGTCCGCGCGCCGCACGGAAAAGCCGCTGCATCCGACCAACCTGCACGTCAATCAGGCGCTTTTCCCGCGCGATACCGTGCAGTCGCGTCTGCCCGATCCGGAATGGCTCGAGCGCTGGCTCGACGACCAGATCCGTTTCGACGACAGCTGGGAAAGGAAGGTGGTCGAACGCATTCTGCATAACCTGTCCATCTTGTTCGAGCGTTCGTTCGTGACCGCGCAGGAACTGAACCGCTATCGCAAGGAAGTGGTGCAGCGCCTGCAAGCCGCCGCGCCGGGCGGTGCGGCCGAGCAGCCGGCCTGAAGTTTCCCGAGGCTTCCCTGAGGCTTCCGGCATCGAAAACGAGACGGCCCGCCGCGTAACATCGGCGGGCCGTTTTGCGTCGTCTGCGTTCTACCGCCGTCCGTGCGCAAGCCGCCGTGGCACAATGCGCGCTTCCCGAACCCCGCAACGAATACCGCAACGAGCGCCGCCATGTCCGTCATTTTCGAACGCAAGATCACCACGCGCGACGCGCTCGCCGCGCTCCGTCCGACGCTTGCCGGTCCGGTCGTGTTCACCAACGGCGTCTTCGACATTCTTCATCGCGGGCACGTCACTTATCTGGCGGACGCGAAGGCGCTCGGCGCGACGCTCATCGTCGGCGTGAACAGCGATGCATCCGTGCGCACGCTCGGCAAGGGCGACGATCGCCCGATCAATCACGAGGACGACCGGATGGCGTTGCTCGCGGCGCTCGAAAGCGTCGACTGGGTGGTGAAGTTCGGGGAATCGACGCCGCTGGAACTGATCGGTGCGTTGCACCCCGACGTGCTGGTCAAGGGCGGCGATTACGACATGGACAAGCTGGCCGAGTCGGCGCTCGTGCGCAGTTGGGGCGGCAAGGCGCTCGCCATCGCGTTCGAGCATGATCGGTCGACGACCGCGCTGCTCAGAAAGGTCCGCGCGCAGTCCTGATCCGCTCGCGCGCTCATTGTCCGAGCGGCGCCGTCTGCACGTTCGCGGCGGGCGCCGGTCCGCCGACGCGCGGCTGGTCGAACGACTCCTCGGGATGAATCGCGCGCGTCACCAGCGCTTCGGGATGAACCTGTTGCAACAGATGATGCGGCTCGCGCGCGCCCGCGGCCGGCAGCGGGCCGAAGACGCCGCGCATGACCGCGAACATCAGCAGGTTGGCGAAAATCAAAAAGGCGATCAGCCAGCGCAGCATTTCTTGGGCTCCGTCCTTAAGTCCGTATCTCAGCAGATCAGGATGAATGGCGTGCCGTCGCGTCGCGCGCGATGAGCGCGAGGCCGGACAGCACGAGGGAATCATGGCGGGTGTGCGGCACGCCGAGCGCGCCCGCGATTTCGCCGGCGGCGCCCCCGCCGAGCACGAGACGGACGTCGGCTTGCCAGTCCGCCTGCAAGTCGCGCCACGCGCGCTCGATCAGGCTCGCCTGCGCGAGCAGGCATCCGGCCGAGAGCGCGGCGGCGGTGTCGGTGGCGAACAGGCTGTGCGTTTCGTGGAGCACTTCGCGAGCGGATGCGGCGTCGAGTGTCGGCAACTGTGCCGTGTGGCTGCCGAGCGATTCCATCATCAGCGACCAGCCGGGCGCAATCAGCCCGCCCGTGAAGACGCCGTCGGCGCGCAGCGCTTCGAGCGTCGTCGCGGTGCCGAAGGTGGCGACGAGCAAGTGCTCTCCCGGATACGCCGCGCGCGCGCCGATCATGCCGCACCAGCGGTCGCTGCCGAGCCGCGATGGTTCCGCGTAGCAATTGACCACGCCGCATTGCTCGGCCTTCGCGCGCACGACGGTGCGCGGCAGCGACGGCCAGCGCGCGTCGATCAGCCGCTGGATGCGGTTCTGCACCGGCATGCCCGCGACGTTCGAGATCCATGCGCTCGCCGGCAAGGCCAGTTCTGACCAGGCGCCGAGCGCGGCTTCGTCGGCCGCGCTCGAATGATGCGCGTGCTCGAATGCGCCGCTCGCCAGCGCCGCGCCGTTTTCGTCGACGAGCGACCACTTGATGCGGCTGTTGCCGGCGTCGATCAGCAGATACGGCGCCTCGTTTGCCGACGCGTTCACGGACGCTCCTTCGCGAGCCTGAGCGTCAGTTCGCCGGTCGCGACCGCGCGCGGGCCTTCGGGCGCGTCGATCAGTAACTGGCCGCTTTCGTCGACGCCCGATGCGATGCCGCGCGTCACTTCGCTGCCCTGATCGAGCAACAGGACTTCGCGTCCGGCCCACGCGTGGGCGTCGAGCCAGCGCTGGCGGAACGGCCTGAAGCCTTCCAGTTCGAAGCGCGGCAGGGCGGAGTCGAGTGCGTTGAGCAGCGCGGCGAGCGTGTCGGTGAGATTCGCGTCGGGCCATGCACGCGCAAGCGTGGCGGGCGCCGTGCCCGGCACCGGCGACGCGGCGAGCCGGTTCGCATCGTCGACCTGTGCGGCGAGCTGTTCCGCGCCATGCAGATTCGTGCCGATGCCGATGACCACCGCCGTCGCGTTGGGTGCGTTCCAGGCAGTTTCGATGAGGATGCCGGCAAGCTTGCCGTCGTCGAGGAGGACGTCGTTCGGCCATTTCAGCGCCGGACGCGCGGACGCGGAGAGCGGCAGCCGCGCGAGTGCATCGAGCACGGCGGTGCCGATGGCGAGGCTCAGGCCCGACAGCCCTTCGATGGGGCGTTTGAGCACACAGCCAACCGACATCAGCAATGCGTTGCCCGGTTCGGCGAGCCAGGTCCGGCCGCGCCGCCCGCGTCCGGCGGTTTGCGAATACGCGACGCGCACGGTGGGCGCGGGCGGCGTTTGCGCCGCGCGGTCCCGCGGAAGCCCGCGCAGTTGCGCGATGAGATCGGCATTGGTCGAGCCCGTCTCGTCGACGATGTCGATGGTCCAGTCGCGAGCGGGGCGTTCGGCGAGCGCGGCGAGCCGCGCGCGGTCGATGCGCCAGGGCGCGTCGGGGGCGAAGGGAGAGGTCGGGTTCATGGCGGATATTGTAGCCGTGGGTCGGGAGCGTCACGCCCGCGAGAATGTCACACGAACTCGATACGCAATGTCTTGCCGCAGGCCACGGCGTATTTGTGGAGGGTATCGAGCGAAGGCGAATGCTTTCCGCTGATCAGGGAGCCCTCGAGTCGCGCCACGGCCGACGCAGTCGTCTTCATGCGCTCGGCGACTTGCGCTTGCGTCAGTCCCGCTTCCTTGCGCGCGCGAAGCAGCGCATCGAGCGCTTCGTACTTGGGGCCGAGGGCGTCGTATGCGGCCTTGAATTCAGGGTCGGCGAGCATGCGCCGGGTGTCTTCGTCGGTGTGAGTGACCGGTTCATACCGCCGTTCCAGTTCGCGTTGCAATCGGGCTTTAGCCATTTCTCTTCACCTCCTTCATTCGGGCTCGCGCAATCCGCAGTTCGTCGTCGGGCGTTCGCCTGGTCTTCTTGACAAAGGCATGCAGCATGACGATTCGCCTGCCGATGGTCGCGCAATAGAAAACGCGGCCCACACCTTCCTGACCGTGTGGTCGAAGTTCGAACAGGCCTTCGCCCATTGATCTCGAATGGGGCATGCGCAAATTCGCTCCGTGGATTCTCATGAGATCCACGAGCCGCCAGTAGTCCGAGCGAATTCCGGCCGGCAGGACATAAATCTCATCCCGAAGTTGCTCGTCGAAGTAGGTTATCGTCCAGGTGTGATCATCGGAGGTTAGCATATTTGCTACATTGCGTGGGGAAGCGATGCACCTCAGTCTTCTCGAATCGATCGCTTTGCAACAGTCAGCCATTCGATATAAGCCGATATCCGGATGCAGCACGCACCATCCCCGCGCCCGCCATACAACCTTCGCTACAATGTCCTTTCCCCTTTAACCGCGTCTCACCGCGCCATCGATCCTTGGACTTCGACACGCCGCCGCGCCTAAGAGTGGAAGCCGGCCAGCAGGGCAAGGTGGTCCGGCTCTCGGGCCAGTGGACCGCGCTCGCGCTCGCCCGCGACCGCGCGAAGAGCGGCGTCACGCGAAGGCTGCGCGCCATCGGGCGCGAGGCGATCAGCCAGTGGGATCTGCTGTCCGTCGAACGGCTCGATCACGTCGGCGGTCAGGCGCTCTGGCGCGTCTGGGGGCGCAAGCTGCCCGCAACCATCGCGCTGTCCGACACGCAGCGCGAAATATTCGAACGCGTCGCGCTGCTCGATGCCGAGCGCGAGGAGCCCGAACCCGTCGATCACGTCGATCCCGTCACGCGCCTGGGCCAGCTGATCTTCGGCTTCTTCGATCATCTCTACGGCGGCCTCGCGATGTTCGGCGGCTTCGTGCTCGATCTCGCCAGCCTCGTGCGCCGTCCGCAGCGCACGCCGTGGACCGAAATTTCCGCCAACATCTACAGCGCCGGCGCGCAGGCGCTCGCGATCACCGCGCTCGTCGCGTTTCTGATCGGCATCGTGCTGAGTTATCTGTCCGCGCAACAACTGCGCGTATTCGGCGCGAATCAGTACATCGTGAACATCCTCGGGCTTTCCGTGATCCGCGAGCTCGGGCCCGTGCTCTCCGCGATTCTCGTCGCCGGGCGCTCGGGCTCCGCGATCACCGCGCAGATCGGCGTGATGCGCGTCACCGAAGAACTCGACGCGATGCAGGTCATGGGCATTCCGCACGGCCTGCGCCTCGTGTTGCCGCGCGTGATCGCGCTCGGCATCGCGATGCCGCTGCTCGTCATGTGGACCAACATCATCGCGTTGACGGGCGGCGCGCTCGCGGCGAAGCTCGTGCTGTCCATCGACGTGAACTTCTTCGTGCGCTCGCTGCCCTCTGTCGTGCCGATCGCCAATCTGTGGATCGGGCTCGGCAAGGGCGTCGTGTTCGGCATGCTGATTGCGCTCGCCGCGTGTCATTTCGGCTTTCGCATCAAGGCGAACTCGCAAAGTCTCGGCGAAGGCACGACGACTTCCGTGGTCACATCGATCACGGTCGTCATTCTCGCGGACGCCGTGTTCGCGATCCTGTTTCAGAACGTCGGGCTATAAACGCAATGTCCACTACGCTCGCCACCGCCGTTCGCCGCCAGCCGCCGCCCGTGATCGCGGAGCCGGTGATCGAAGTGCGCGACCTGACCAAGCGCTACGGGCGCACGGTGATCCACGAGCATCTGAATCTCGACGTGCGGCGCGGCGAGATCGTCGCGCTGCTGGGCGGTTCGGGCTCGGGCAAGACGACGCTCGTGCGGCAGATTCTCGGACTCGAATCGCCGAGTTCGGGCACCATTCGCCTGCTCGGCGAAGAATGGGCGCAGATGGACGAGGAAACCGCCAAGATGCTGCGCACGCGCTCCGGCATGATGTTCCAGCAAGGCGCGCTGTTTTCGTCGCTGACGGTGTACGACAACATCGCGCAGCCGTTTCGCGAACTCGGCAAGATTCCCGAAGATCTGATCCGCGAGTTCGTCATGCTCAAGCTCGAAATGGTCGGCCTCTCGTGCAAGCACGCGACCAAGATGCCGTCGGCGCTCTCGGGCGGCATGGTGAAGCGCGTGGGCATCGCGCGGGCGATCGCGCTCGAACCCGAACTGCTGTTTCTCGACGAACCCACGGCCGGTCTCGATCCCAAGGCCTCGGACGAGTTCGTCGACCTGATCGCCACGTTGCATCGCGCGCTGGGGCTGACCGTCGTCCTGGTCACGCACGATCTCGACACCATGGTCGCGTTGTCCACGCGCGTCGCCGTGCTGGCGGACAAGCGCGTGCTGGTCGCGGCGCCGGTGGAGGAAGCCTGCGCGGTGGATCATCCGTTCATCCGCGAGTATTTTCTCGGGCGGCGCGGACGCCGCGCGTTGCAGGCGCTGCCGCCCGAGCGCCGTGCGAAACTGCCCGCGGCCGCGCTCGAGGACGCGCCGATCGCCGTCAACAAATAGCCAGCAGCAGATCGCAAACCGCATGACGCGTTGCGCGGCCGACGCCGCCGGGAAGTCAAAGGAACCTGCAGATGGAAAACAAATCACATGCGTTCTGGACCGGGTTGTTCACGATCGCCCTCGTGCTGGCCATCGCGTTCGCCGTGTTTTTCTTCAACGTGGATCGCACCGTGCGCGTGCCGTATGACCTGATCGCGCGCACCAACGTGACCGGGCTCTTCACGGACGCCGCCGTGCGCTACCGCGGGCTGGGCGTCGGCAAGGTGGAATCGATCCGCTTCGATCGCGCGCATCCGGGGCAGATCCGCATTCGCATTCTCGTCGACCAGAACGCGCCGATGACGCACTCCACTTTCGCGACGCTCGGCTTTCAGGGCGTGACGGGCATCGCGTTCGTGCAGCTCGACGACACCGGCGCGAACACGGCGCCGCTCGCGTCGTCGCCGCAACACGTGGCCGAAGTGCCGATGCGCCCGGGCCTGTTCGAGCAGCTGCAGCAGCGCGGCGACGTGATCCTGAAGAAGTTCGAGCGCCTGTCCGAAGACGCCGACAAATTCCTCTCCGACGACGTGCGCAATCAGCTTCTGGAAACGACGAAGAGCCTGAAAGGCGCGGCCGACGGCATCGCGACGCTCGCGAGCCAGGTCCAGCCCGCGACGGCGCAATTGCCGCAGACGCTCAGGCAGCTCAACACCACGCTCGCCTCGACCAATCAGTTCGTGCAGAACCTGAATCGTCCGGATGGTCCGCTCGTCGCCAATCTGAACAAGGCGGGCAAGGCCGCGGAGGACGCGAGCGCGGCGCTCGCGGACATGAACGAGTCGCTGCGCTTCGTGACGGCGCGCGTGGGTTTCGAGGCGTTGCCGCGCTTCTATTCGTTCAGCGACGACGTGAGTGCCGCCGCCCGCTCGGTCGACCGCGCCGCCGACGCCTTCAGCACCAATCCGCGCAGCGTGCTGTTCGGCGCGCCGCGCCAGGCGCCCGGGCCGGGCGAACCGGGTTTCACGTGGCCCGCGCAGCCGGCGCATTGATCGAGAGAACGGAACGGATCTGGATAAGAACATGGCAGACATCGACATGAAGAGAGCGCTCGCGGCATGCGTGCTCGCCTGCGCCACGATGCTCGCGGGCTGCGCATCGACTCCGGCCGCGATGCCCAACGCGCATTACGACCTCGGCATGCCGCCGGTCGCGGCAGCGACGCCTGGCGCCATGCCGATGCCGCCCGTGAAGCTGCTGGCGGTGAGCGCGCCGCGCAATCTCGAAACCGACGCGTTCACGTATCGCCTGAGCTACGTCGACGCGCAGCGCGCCGGCACCTACTCGGACAGCCACTGGACGATGCCGCCCGCGCAACTCCTGACGCAGCGTCTGCGCGAGGCGCTCGCGGCGCGCGGGCCGATCCTGTCGGGCGCCGATCCGGTGCGCGCGGTGCCGCTGCTCGAAGTCGAGCTGACGAGCTTCGAGCAGGTTTTCGACGCGCCCGAGCAAAGCCACGGCGCCGTCGCCGTGCGCGCGACGCTCACGCAGCAGGGGCGCGTGCTCAGCCAGCGCACTTTTGCCGCGAACGCGCCCGCGTCGAGCGCCGATGCATCGGGCGGCGCGCGGGCGCTCGCCGCCGCATCGGACGATGTGATCGCGCAACTTTCCGCGTGGCTCGCCGCGCAACCGCTCGCCGCTTCACGATGACCTTCGGCTGTTGCACCCGCCGCCCAGCGCGGCTGCGTCCGGGCGGCTCATGACGATCAAGCAGTGGCAGCGCCGCCCGTCGGCGTTTTCCCGGCAGGCGCTCGCAGCCTACGCGGCGCTCGTCGTCTATGGCTCGCTGTATCCGTTCTCCGGCTGGCGTTCGCTGGGCCTGAGTCCGCTCGCGTATCTCACCGATCCGCTGCCGCAGTATCTGACCGTGTTCGATGTCGTCACCAACGTGCTCGGCTACATGCCGCTCGGCGCGCTGATCGTGCTCGCGCTCTATCCGCGCTTTCGCGGCACGATCGCGGTGCTGGCGGCGCTGGCGGGCGGCGCGCTGCTGTCGGGTGCGATGGAAGCGATCCAGACCTATCTGCCGACGCGTGTCGCCTCGAACCTCGATCTCGCCGCGAATGCGTTCGGCGCGCTGGTCGGCGGCGTGCTGACCGCGCCCGCGACGAGCGCGCTGCTCGACCGCGGGCTGCTGCGGCGCATCCGCTTCACCTGGTTCGAGCGCGACGCGGCGTATGTCATCGGGCTATCGGCGCTCTGGCCGTTCGCGGCGCTGTTTCCCGCGCCGTATCTGTTCGGCGGCGGCGACCTGCCGCGCGTGCTGTGGGACGGCCTCGATCCGGCGATGCAGGACGCGATCCTCGCCTGGACGCCCGCCGCGTGGGACATCGAAAGCTGGCCGGACCGGCTGGGCGCGCTGTTGCCCGACGACTCCTGGGAGGCGCTCATCACGTCGAGCAGCCTGTTCGCCGCGCTCGTGCTCGCGACGCTGCTCACGCGAACGCGCGCGCCGCGCATCCGCCTGATGCTCGGCCTGATCGCGACGACGCTCGTCGCGAAGGCGGGCGCCGCGTTCCTGCAGTCGCGCGCGGGCCTGACCTTCGACTGGGCGACGGACGGCGCGCTCGAGGGCATCGGTATCGCGACCGTGGCGGGCGTGCTGTCGGTGTCGCTGCCGCGCGGTCTGAGGGCGGCGCTCGCGGGCGCGGCGCTCGTGCTGTCGCTCGCGCTCGTCAATCTGCTGCCGGTGAATCCGTATTTCGACATCGTGCTCGCCGACTGGCGGCAGGGCCGCTATCTGCACTTCAACGGGCTCGCGCACTGGCTCTCGTGGGTGTGGCCGTATGCGGCGCTCGGCTGGCTCGCGTCGGCGGCGGAGCATGCGTGGCTCGCGCGCCGGCGCGCGCGGCGGGCCTAGCGCACGCGGCGCACGTCGCGAGACCGGACTTCCGCCGACAGCAGGCACAAACATCGCTCGCTATAATCGACCGACATTCTCACCGCCCACGCTCATGGATTCCTTCTACAAGTATCACGTGTTCTTCTGCCTGAATCAGCGCGAGCCCGACGCGGCGCGGCCGAGTTGCGCAAACTGCAACGCGCAGGCCATGCAGGAGCACGCCAAAAAACGCGTGAAGAAACTGGGCCTCGCCGGCGAAGGCATGGTGCGCATCAACAAGGCCGGGTGTCTCGACCGCTGCGAACTGGGACCGGTCGTGGTCGTGTATCCGGAAGGCACGTGGTACACGTATGTCGATGAAACCGACATCGATGAAATCGTCGATTCGCATCTCGCGAACGGCAAGATCGTCGAACGTCTTCTGATCGATCAGCCGGCATGAACGCACAAACCGAGAAGTTTCTGATCGACGGGCCCGTCGGCAAGATCGAGTGCGCGCTCGACCGCGCGGAGTCGGCGCCGCGCGGCATCGCGCTCGTCGCGCATCCGCATCCGCTGTTCGGCGGCACGATGGACAACAAGGTTGCGCAGACGCTCGCGCGCACCATGGTCCAGCTGGGCTACGTGACTTACCGCTCGAATTTTCGCGGCGTCGGGCAGACGGCGGGCGAGCACGACAACGGCATCGGCGAACAGGACGATCTGCTCGCGCTGATCGATCACATGCGCGCCCAGCCCGGCCAGTCCGACGTGCCGATCGTGCTCGCGGGCTTTTCCTTCGGCACGTTCGTGCTGTCGCACGTCGCGAAACGCATGCTCGAAGCGGGCCGCGAGATCGAGCGGATCGTGTTCGTCGGTACGGCGGCGAGTCGCTGGGAAGTCGCGCCGGTGCCCGACACCACGCTCGTCATTCACGGCGAAGTGGACGAAACCGTGCCGATCCAGTCCGTCTATGACTGGGCGCGTCCGCAGGAACTGCCCGTGGTCGTCATTCCGGGCGGCGAGCATTTCTTCCACCGCAAGCTGCATATCCTGAAGCGCGTGATCGTCGATGCATGGCGCTGAAGCCCGCCACGGCCGGCGCGCGCCGCAAGGTCTCTGAAGGGCTGCCGAGCGCGTGCGCTGCCTGATCGGTAAAACCGGCTAGGCGTACCCTGAAAAACGTTAAAACGAGCGGCAACGGCGCAGATTCAAAGGAAAACGGCGGCGGCCCGCGCGTATAATGGCGCAGAATTTTTTTGCTGTTTCCGGCCGCGCGATGTCGTAGCTAAAACTTCCCGCAGTCCGCGAAACGCCTGCTTCCGAGAACCGTTTTCGCGTCCGTCAGTCGAACGAGCGCAGTTTCGCCGCGGCGCCGTGCGTGCCGCTGTCATGGCGGAATGCCCGACCCGAGAGCGACGGTCTGCCTGTCCAACCCGTGCTTCGCCGATCTTCCGATCCCCGATCTCTATCGTCGCAGCCTGCTTTTTCCGCCGATCGATCCTATGCGCTTTGTCCCTCCCGGCCTGACCGTTTCTTCCGTATCCGTTTCCACCGTTCATCGCCGCGCCTTCAAGACCGCCCTCGTGCTGCCCGCCGTGCTGGCCGCGGCCAGCGCGTTCGCGCAAGTCCCGCCGCCCGACGTGACGGCGCGCTCGTGGGTGCTCGTCGATGCCACCAGCAATCAGGTGCTCGCCTCGGGCAATCCCGATGAACGCGTCGAACCGGCGTCGCTCACGAAGCTGATGACCGCGTATCTCGTCTTCGACGCGCTCAAGTCCAAGAAGATCAACATGGATCAGACCGTCATGCCGAGCGAGGCCGTGCGCCGCGTGCGGACGGACGAATCGCGCATGTTCATCGAGGCGAACAAGCCGGTCACCGTGCACGATCTCGTCTACGGCATGATCGTGCAGTCGGGCAACGACGCGGCCATCGCGCTCGCGGAACTCGTCGGCGGCAGCGAGGGCAACTTCGTCACGCTGATGAACGCGGCGGCGAAGCGCATCGGCATGAAGAACACCAATTTCGCCGATGTGAACGGCATGCCCGATCCGCAGCACTACACGACCGCCGGCGACCTCGCCGTGCTGTCCACGCGCCTGATCCGCGACTTCCCCGAGTACTACAGCATCTTCTCGGTGAGAGACTTCACGTACAACAAGATCAAGCAGCCGAACCGCAATCGTCTGCTGTGGCTCGATCCGACCGTCGACGGCCTGAAGACCGGCCACACGAAGGCTGCCGGTTACTGCCTGATCGCGACCGCGAAGCGTTCGCTCGTCGGCACGCCGGATGCGAGCCGCCGTCTCGTCGCCGTGATGATGGGCGAGCCGAAGGAAATCAATCGCGTGCAGGACAGCCTGAAGATGCTGAACTACGGCTACACCGCGTACGACGCGCTGCGTCTGTACAAGGCGAATCAGGTGATCGAAACGCCGCGCGTGTACAAGGGCGCGGTCGACAGCGTGCAGGCCGGCGTGATGACGGATCAATACATCACCGTGCCGAAGGGCCTGGGCGACAAGGTCAAGCCGACCGTCACGAAGAACGACTTGCTCGTCGCGCCGATCAAGAAGGGCCAGCAGATCGGTACCGTGAAGATGGTTGCCGACGGCAAGGACGTCGCGCAGTTCCCGCTCGTCGCGCTGCAGGACGTGCCGGAAGCCGGCCTGTTCGGCCGCCTGTGGGATTCGGCGTTGCTGATGTGGCAAAAGCGTAAGTAATTCACCGACTGAAAAGGAGCGGTTTCGATGAGCCAGGCTGAAGTGTTCGATCCGACGGTCTATCTGAACGGCGAGTGGGGGCCGCTTTCCGAAGCGCGCATTCCCGTGCTCGACCGCGGGTTCATCTTCGGCGACGGCGTGTATGAAGTCGTGCCGCTCTATGCACAGGCCGAAGGCGCGCGCCTGCCGTTCCGGCTGACGCAGCATCTCGCGCGGCTCAATCGCAGTCTGGGCAAGATTCGCATCGACAATCCGTTCGACGACGCGGGCTGGCGCGCGCTGATCGATCGCGTGATCGACGAAAACGCGGGCGCGGGCGACGCGCTCGTGTATATCCAGGTCACGCGCGGCGTCGCGAAGCGGCGCGGGCACGCATTTCCGGCGGGCCTCACGCCGACGGTGTTCATCATGCTCAGCAAGCTCGTGTTCCCGAGCACGGAAGAACGCGCGCGCGGCGCCGTGGCCGTGACCGCCGAGGACAAGCGCTGGCTGCATTGCGACATCAAATCGGTGTCGCTGCTCGGCAATGTGCTGATGGCGCAGCACGCCGCCGAAAACGACGCGCTGGAAACCATTCAGTTGCGCGACGGCTTGCTGACCGAAGGGTCGTCGTCGAACGTGTGGGTCGTGAAGAACGGCACGCTGCTCGGCGCGCCGCGCGGTCCGCGCATTCTGGAAGGCATCCGCTACGGACTCGTCGAGGAACTGGCGCGGGAAGCCCGCATCGCTTTCGAGGAGCGCGACATCACCGAAGCCGAACTGCGCTCGGCCGACGAAATCATGATCAGCTCCGCGACCAAGGAAGTCATGCCGATCACCACGCTGGACGGCAAGAGTGTCGGCGGCGGCCGGCCCGGTCCGGTCTATGCTGCGCTGTTCGAGGCTTACCAGCGAGCCAAGACGCGCGAGTTCGCCGCAGAGGCCGCGCGGGCCAAATGAAGCGCGAAGTGAAGGAGAAAGCCATGTCCGAATCCAAACCCGAATCGAAGCCCGAATCGAAGCCCCAGGCCACCGATCCGACCGACGCCGCCGCACACAGCGCCGACGAACTGTTCAACTTTCCGTGTGACTTCCCGATCAAGGTGATGGGCAAGTCGCATCCGGATTTCCAGGACACGATCGTCGACGTGCTCAAGGCGTTCGACCAGGATTTCGACGCCTCGCGCGTCGAGGCGCGGCCGTCGTCCGGTGGTAATTACACGGGCCTCACCTGCACCGTGCGCGCGCAGAATCGCGCCCATCTCGACGATATCTATCGCGCGCTCACCGGCCATCCGATGGTCAAGGTAGTGCTTTGAGCTTGTCCGTTTCCTTGTCTTTGTCCGCGGGCGCATCGCACACGGCCGGCGTGCGCTCGTAAAGCAGCCTGAACTGTTCGGCCTCGCCGACCACCCAGTTGCGGAAGGCCTGCACGCGCGCGGTTTCGAGCAGCGCGGTCGGGCACACGAAGTAGTACTTCCACGGACTCGGGCCGTCCACATTGAACAGCCGCACGAGCCGCCCGGCGAGAATCTCCTGCATCGCGAGCGAGCGCCGCACGAGCGCGATTCCCTGGCCGTCCATGGCCGCCTGCAGCAAATTCGACGAATCCTCATATAAAACGCCGCGTTTCGGTTCGGCGAGATCCGCGAGCCCGGCGGCGTCGAACCACGGCCGCCACAGTTCCTCGTCCGAGCGCAGCAGCGGCACGTTCGCCAGATCGCGCGGCACGCGCGGCAAGTCGCCGCCGCGGAAATTCGGCGAGCACGCCGGAAAGAACACTTCGTCCAGCAATTCCTCGGTGTGCAGGCCCGCGTATTTGCCGTAGCCGAAACGGATCGCGACATCGACGTCGTCGCGGTTGAAATCGGTGAGCGCGTTGGTCGACAGCAGTTCGAGGTCGATTTCCGGATGCTTTTCGATGAACCTGCCGACGCGCGGCGTCAGCCAGCGCGCGGAAAACGACGACAGCATCGACACGATCAGCCGCCGGTCGCGATCGCCGGAACGGATGCGGCGCGTCGCCTCGGCCAGCGCGACGAGCGCCGCGCGCACTTCGGCGGCGTACTGCCGGCCGCGATCGGTGAGGCGCACGCGCTTGCCGTCGCGCGCGAAGAGCGGCACGCCGAGCTCCGACTCCAGCGCGCGAATCTGGTGACTTACCGCGCCGTGCGTGACGAAAAGCTCGTCGGCGGCGCGCGAGAAACTCTCGTGACGGGCGGCGGCCTCGAAGGCGCGCAGCGCGTTCAGGGCGGGAAGCTGTCGGAGGTCCATGTGTAGGGTCGCAGAGGTCGTTGTCAATAGAACTCACATAGCCGTGAAAATTGATCGTTTTGCCTGATGCCTTGCCACGCCTAGGATTGTAGTCATCGAAACGTTCCTTTGGCGGAGTCGATCATGCGAGAAATATCAACAAGTGTCACCTTCGAAATCAAGCCCGGCGAAACCATCCCGATGCGCATTGCGCGCGGCACGCGTCTCGCGGTGCACGGCAGCGCCGTATGGGCGACGCGCAGCAACGACATCGAGGATTACTGGCTCACGCCCGGCGATCATCTGAAGTTGCGCGAACGCGAGCGCCTGTGGCTTTCCGTCGAGGGCGACCGTGCGGCCTATGTCGTTTTCACGATTCTGCCGCGCTGCGACGAACGCGCGGTGCGCTGGCTCTCGGCAGGCTTCGAGCGTCTGACGCAGCGGTTGCGTGCGGGCTGGCGCACCGTCTGACGCAAGTATTCGCTTTTGTCATCGAAGGCATGCGAATTCACCATCGGCGGGCATGGTTCGATTTCGGTAAACTACCGGCACCATGTCCGCCACCCCGCTTGCACTCCCGCCAGAAATCCGCGACGCGTCCGACACCGTGCTCGAGTCCGGTGAGTTTCCGGTCACGTTGCGCTGGCGCGGCCTCGAACCGTATCAGTCGAGCTTCGACGCCATGCGCGCGTTCACCGACGCCCGCACGCCCGACACGCCCGACGAAATCTGGCTCGTCGAGCATCCGCGCGTGTTCACGCTCGGCCTTGCGGGCGATCCCGCGCACTTGCTGCTCGCCGACAGCGGCATTCCGCTCGTCAAGGTGGATCGCGGCGGACAAATCACGTATCACGGACCGGGACAGATCGTCGCTTATCTGCTGATCGACCTGCGCCGCCGCAAGCTGGCCGTGCGCGAGCTGGTGCGGCGCATCGAAGAGGCCGTGATCGAAACCCTCGCATCGTATAATCTCGCGACCGGCCGCAAGCCCGGCGCGCCCGGCATTTACGTCGCGCAGGCCTCCGCGCGGCAGGCGGACGAAGGCGCGAACGTTCGTCTGCACGGCCTTCATTCCGGCGCGAAGATCGCCGCGCTCGGGCTCAAGATTCGCAACGGCTGCAGCTATCACGGCGTCAGCCTCAACGTGAACATGGACTTGCAGCCGTTTCTCGCGATCAACCCGTGCGGCTACGCGGGACTCGAAACGGTCGACATGGCGACGCTCGGCGTCGCCGCCGGCTGGCGCGACGTAGCCCTGACGCTCGCCGAACGGCTGGCACATCAAATCGGCGGCCTCCCCGCAAGCGCCGCTCAACCGCAAGACGGCACGACGGCGCAAACCGTCCCGCTGCAACAACCGGATCGACCGAATGACTGACGCAACCGCAAACCTGGCAGGCGACACCGCTTCCGTTCCGGCGGCTCCCGCCTACGACGCCACCGCGAAACAGAAGGCGCAGGCGAAGACCTCGCGCATTCCGATCAAGGTCATTCCGATCGAAAAGCTCAAGAAGCCGGAATGGATCCGCGTGCGCACGGCGACGGGCAATTCGCGCTTCAACGAGATCAAGCAGATCCTGCGCGAGCACAACCTGCATACGGTGTGCGAGGAGGCGAGCTGCCCGAATATCGGCGAATGTTTCGGCAAGGGCACGGCCACGTTCATGATCATGGGCGACAAGTGCACGCGCCGCTGCCCCTTCTGCGACGTCGGCCACGGCCGGCCCGATCCGCTCGATCCGGACGAGCCGCTGAACCTCGCGCGCACGATCGGCGCGCTCAAGCTGAAATACGTGGTGATCACGAGCGTCGACCGTGACGACCTGCGCGACGGCGGCGCGGCGCACTTCGTCGAGTGCATCCGGCAGGTGCGCGAGCATTCGCCGGAAACGCGCATCGAAATCCTGACGCCGGATTTCCGCGGCCGGCTCGATCGCGCGATCAACATCCTGACGGCCGCGCCGCCCGACGTGATGAATCACAACCTCGAAACGGTGCCGCGCCTCTACAAGGAAGCGCGTCCGGGCTCGGACTATCACCATTCGCTCAAGCTCCTGAAAGACTTCAAGGCGCTGCATCCGGAAGTCGCGACCAAATCGGGACTGATGGTCGGCCTGGGCGAAATGGAAGACGAAATCCTTCAGGTGATGCGCGACCTGCGCGCACACGACGTCGACATGCTCACGATCGGCCAGTATCTGCAGCCGTCGGAACACCATCTGCCGGTGCGGGCGTACGTGCATCCGGATACGTTCAAGATGTACGAGGAAGAGGCGTACAAGATGGGCTTCACGCACGCGGCCGTCGGCGCGATGGTGCGCTCCAGCTATCACGCGGATCAGCAGGCGCACGGAGCGGGCGTGGTCTGAGCGGTGCGCTTCACGTTCGCCCAGGCTTCACTTCAGGCCGGACGACAAACCCACGGGAAACCGTGGGTTTTTTCTTTTGGGCGGCCGTGCCGTCGTGCTTTTCCGTCCGGCGCCTTCCAGATCATCGGACACTTCGATTCCGGATTTCCGGAAAGTCGGATTGCGGCGCGCGTCCGTCTCAAAAAAATCTATAAACATCAATGGTTTGAGAGAAAAATCAAGCTGGCATTGCCCTTGCAATAAGAAAGCCACGGCCGCCGAGCCGCCCATAAAAGTCAAGGAGACAAATCGATGACCCCTCTCGCATCCAAACGTCCCTGATCCGTCGACGAAGCGGCTATCGCTTACGCGACGCGATCCGGCGTGCGCATCCCACAGAATCATCGCGCACCGCAACGCTTTCGCGCGTCAGGGCCCGCCGCTGGCTGTACTTTGCCAACTGCTTGTCATTGCCTGGAACCATCGTGAAAAAACCTCTTCATAAAGTCCTGTACGTGCAGGTGATCGTGGCCATCATCATCGGCATCGCGCTCGGGCACTTCTATCCTTCGCTCGCCACGGACATGAAGCCGCTCGGCGACGGGTTCATCAAACTCATCAAGATGGTGATCGGGCCGATCATCTTCTGTACTGTCGTGACCGGCATCGCGGGCATGGAGGACATGAAGAAGGTCGGGCGCGTCGGCGGCAAGGCGCTGCTGTATTTCGAAATCGTGTCGACGTTCGCGCTGATCCTCGGTCTCGCCGCAACGCACATCCTGCGGCCCGGCGTCGGCTTCAACGTCGATCCCGCGACGCTGGATCACAAGGCCGTCGAGTCGTTCGCGACCAAGGCGCACGGCCAGAGCACGGTCGACTTCTTCCTGCACATCATCCCGGACACGCTGGTTTCGGCGTTCGCTCAGGGTGAAATCCTGCAGATCCTGCTGATCGCGCTTCTGTTCGGCGCGGTGCTCGCGCACATCGGCGAGCGCGGCAAAGTCGTGACGTCGTTCATCGAAGGCTTGTCGAGCATCCTGTTCGGCATGGTCGGCATCATCACGAAGCTCGCGCCGATCGGTGCGTTCGGCGCGATGGCGTTCACCATCGGCAAGTACGGCATCGGCTCGCTGCTGCCGATGCTCAAGCTGATCGGCACGTTCTATCTGACGTCGATCATCTTCGTGGTCTTCGTGCTCGGCGCGATCGCGCGCATGGTCGGCTTCTCGATCCTGAAATTCGTCGCGTACATCAAGGAAGAGATGCTGATCGTGCTCGGCACGAGTTCTTCGGAAGCCGCGCTGCCGCAACTGATGCTCAAGCTCGAAAAGCTCGGCTGCTCGCGCTCGGTCGTGGGTCTCGTCGTGCCGACGGGTTACTCGTTCAATCTCGACGGCACCAACATCTACATGACGATGGCCGTGCTGTTCATCGCGCAGGCGACCAACACCGACCTCACGTGGGGCCAGCAGCTGACGCTGCTCGCGGTGACGATGCTCACGTCGAAGGGCGCGAGCGGCGTGACCGGCGCGGGCTTCATCACGCTCGCGGCGACGCTCGCCGTCGTGCCGACCATTCCGCTCGCGGGCATGGTGCTGATTCTCGGCATCGATCGTTTCATGAGCGAATGCCGGGCGCTGACGAACATCGTCGGCAACGGCGTGGCGACGGTCGTCGTGTCGGCGTGGGAGCACGAGCTCGACCGCTCGAAGCTGAAAGCGGCGTTGTCGCGCGAAGTGGACGTGACCGACACCGAAGAAGCCAAGTCGGTCTAAGCGCTCTCGATTCTTCCGGACGCAATCATGCAAGCGGCGAAGCCTCAACCTGCGAGCGCTTCGCCGCAGCCGCTTGCGGCGTCCACAAGCGCTTATCCCGAAGGCGCCTATGCCACAATGACAGATCCTCTTTCACGGGAATCTGCTCACGTGACGCGCCGCATCCTCGTGTTCTTCGCGCTCGCCGCCGCGCTCGTGGCGTGCTGCGCGCTCACGTGGCACGTCGCATGGCAGCGCGGCATCGACGAGTTGCGGCTCAACGCCGCGAGCCGCGTCGATCGCACGACGAACACGCTCAAGAGCACGCTCGACCGCTACGAATATCTGCCATATCTGCTGTCGCGGCATCCGGTCGTGCAGAACGCGCTCGATCATCCCGACCAGGCCAATGTCGATCGCGCGAACCGCTATCTCGAAGATCTCAACGCGCGTGCGCACGCGACCGTCACGTATCTGATCCGCGCGAACGGGCTGTGCGTGGCCGCGAGCAACTGGAACGGCGCGGACAGTTTCGTCGGCGTGGACTATAACTTCAGGCCGTATTTCATCGATGCAGAGAAAGGTGGCGTCGGCCGGTTCTTCGGCATCGGGACCATTTCGACCGAGCCCGGCTATTACATCTCCCAGCCGGTGTATCGCGAGAAGACGAAAGAATTCGTCGGCGTGGCGGTGGTGAAGCTCAATCTCGAATGGTTGCAGGGCGCCGATGCAGCCGAGCCGCTCATCGTCACCGACGATCACGGCGTGATCTTTCTCTCGTCGGTGCCCGCGTGGAAATATCACACGGTGCGGCCGCTGCCGCAGAACATCGAGGCGTCCGTCTACGCGACGCGCCAGTACGCGCAGCAGGCCATCACGCCGTTGCCGATGACCGTCGTGAAGACGCTCGAAGGCGGCGCGCAGATCGTGCGCGTCGGCGGCGGACGCAATGCGCCCGCGTTTCTCGCGACGCATCGTTCGATCGGCGAGCCGGACTGGCAACTGATCACGATGGCGCCGCTCGATCCCGTCGAAAGCGCCGCGCAGAACGCGGTGATCGTCACGGCGCTCGTGTTCGTGTCGCTGTGCCTGCTCGCGTTCTACTGGCGCATGCGGCGCGCGCGCGTGCGCGAGATGATCCGCAGCCGCGGACTGTTGCAGACGGCCTATGCCGAACTGAACGAGCGCGTCGCGGAGCGCACGGCGGACCTGTCGGAGGCGAACGCGCAACTGACGAAGGAAGTCAACGAGCGCACGCGCGCCGAGCAGGATCTGCGCGCCGCGCACGACGAGCTCATTCAGGCGAGCAAACTCGCCGCGCTCGGCCAGATGGCGGCGGGCATCACGCACGAACTGAATCAGCCGCTCGCCGCGCTGCGCAGTTTCTCGGACAACACGCGCGTGCTGATCGAGCGCGGCGATCAGGCGGCGGCGCGCGAAAATCTCGAAGCAATCGCGTCGCTGACCGAGCGCATGGGCAACATCACTAATCAGCTCAAGCTGTTCGTCACCAAGGCGCGGCCGAAGAACGCGCGGGCCGACGTGGCGCGCGCACTGCGCAACGTGTTCTCGATGCTGCGGCCGCGCATGAAGAACGTCGTGGTCGATATCGCGCCGGAACTGAGCGGCGACAGCGCGCCCGTCTTCGTGCGCTGCGAGGACTTGCGGCTGGAGCAGGTGCTGATCAATCTGGTCGGCAACGCGCTCGATGCGGTGGCGTCGTGCGACCGGCCGCGCATCGTCATCGAACTGGATGCGCGCGCGGATGTCGTCGAACTCGTCGTGCGCGACAATGGTCCGGGCATTCCCGCCGATGCGCTGCCACGCCTCTTCGAGCCTTTTTTCACGACGAAGGAAATGGGCCACGGACTGGGTCTCGGGCTGGCGATTTCATCGGCGATCGCGCGTGACTACGGCGGCACGCTCGTCGCGCGCAACCGCGAGGCGCCGATCGTCGCGGACGGGCCCGAAGGCGGCACCCAGGCCGACGCCGATCACTCGCACGGCGCGGAGTTCGTGCTGACGCTCAGGCGCGCGTAAATACTTAGTTGAGGCAAGACATGAGCACCGGTTTGCAGGTGATCTTCATCGAAGACGACGAACTCGTGCGGCGCGCGAGCGTGCAGAGCCTGCAGCTCGCGGGCTTCGACGTGACGGGGCACGGCAGCGTCGAATCCGCCGCGCCCGCGATCGACGCGCGTTTCCCCGGCGTGATCGTGAGCGATATCCGCCTGCCGGGCGCGAGCGGTCTCGACCTGCTCGCGCAGTGCCGCGAGCGCGCGCCCGAAGTGCCGGTGATTCTCGTGACCGGCCACGGCGACATTTCGATGGCCGTGCAGGCGATGCGCGACGGCGCCTACGATTTCATCGAGAAGCCGTTTGCGTCGGAACGCCTGATCGAAGCGGTGCGCCGCGCGCTCGAACGCAGAAAGCTCGTGCTGGAAAATCAGGCGCTGCGGCGCGAACTGGCCGGGCAGAGCAGCGTCGCGCCGCGCATCATCGGGCGCAGTCCGGCGATCGAACAGGTGCGGCGTCTGATCGCGAACGTCGCGCCGACCGACGCCTCCGTGCTCATCAACGGCGACACCGGCGCGGGCAAGGAACTGATCGCGCGCAGTCTGCACGAGATGTCGCCGCGCCGCGACAAGCCGTTCATCGCGGTGAATTGCGGCGCGCTGCCGGAGCAGATGTTCGAGTCGGAAATGTTCGGCTACGAGGCGGGCGCGTTCACCGGCGCGCAGAAACGGCGCATCGGCAGACTGGAGGCCGCGTCCGGCGGCACGCTGTTTCTCGACGAAATCGAAAGCATGCCGCTCTCGTTGCAGGTGAAACTGCTGCGCGTGCTGCAGGACGGCCTGCTGGAGCGGCTCGGCTCGAATCAGCCGGTGCGCGCGAATTTGCGCGTGGTCGCGGCCGCGAAGGGCGACATGAACGAACTCGTCGCCGACGGCACGTTCCGGCGCGACCTGCTGTACCGGCTCAACGTCGTGACGATCACGCTGCCGCCGCTCAACGAACGCCGCGAGGACATCGTGCCGCTGTTCGAGCACTTTCTGCTCGACGCCGCCGTGCGCTACGAGCGTCCCGCGCCGCTCATCACGGACCGTCAGCGCGCGGAACTGATGCAGCGCGACTGGCCCGGCAACGTGCGCGAGCTGCGCAACGCGGCGGATCGCATGGTGCTCGGCATTCTCGACGAAGGCGCCGCCGCGTCGCTCGATACCTCGACGCAATCGCTCAAGGAGCGCACCGAGCAGTACGAACGCGCGGTGATCGGCGAGACGCTGGAGCAGTGCGGTGGCGCGGTGGCGGTGGCGGCGGATCGCCTGCAACTCGGCAAGGCGACGCTGTACGAGAAGATCAAACGGTATGGGATCGTCGTGAAAGGCGATTCGCCGGAGCGATAAAAAAAGCCCGCTGGCGTTAGCCGGCGGGCTTCTTCGTTGTCCTCGCGGGTTCGATCGTGCGTCAGGCCGAACCGAGAGCCTTGTCGAGCAACTGATCCAGTTCCGCAAAGGTCGGCTCGCCGACATAGCGCTTCAGAATCTTGCCGTTCCGGTCGATCACAAAGGTCGTCGGCGTCAGTTGCACGTTGCCGAATTGCTTGGCGGCGCTGCCGTCGTCCATCGCGACCTTGAACGGCAGATTGCGCGTCTGTGCGTAATTGCTGACGTACATCGGCGCGTCGTAGTTCATCGCGACCGCCACGAACTCCAGTCCGCGGCCCTTGAACTTGTTGTACGTGTCGATCATCTGCGGCATTTCCTTCATGCAGGTCTCGCAGCTCGTCGCCCAGAAATTGACGAGATAAACCTTGCCCTTCAGATCGCTCGCGGTGGAGATTTTCTGTCCCGACAGCAGCGTGAACGTCGCGTCCGGCGCTTTTTGCTGGCCGCCGAAGGCGAAGTAGCCGGTGCCCGCGATCACCGCCGCGATGAGCGCCATCACGATATAGCGCAGCGGGCTCTTGGCGCGCGTGGATGTTTCTTGCGTGGCTTGGGACATGTGAACCTCGGATTGCCGGAACCGGCGCCGCGATCGGGTGCAGGCGGCGGATAAGTGCCCGTATTTTAGCGCCGTTTTCGAGATGAAGTCGTGACGTGCCGATAAGGCCGGAATTGCAGCGCGATAATGATGGTTTTCACGCATCCGCCTGTTATGACACGAGTTTTCTTCCGCGCTCCCGGGCTTGCCGTCCGAACTTTTCGTCTGAGGTTTTCCGTTCTGCGCGCGGCCGTGTGCGCATCTGTCGCATGCGGCGCGCTGCTCGCGTGCACGCCGGCGTACGACTGGCGCACCGTGATGAACAACGACGACGGCTACGAAGTGACGCTTCCCGCCAAGCCGCGTTCCGAAGAACGCAAGATCGAAATCGCCGGCCAGCCGATGACCATGCGCATGCAGACCGCCGAAGCCGGTGACGCCGTGTTCGCCGTCGGCACGGTGATTCTGCCGAGCGCCGATCCGGCCCTGCAGCGCGCGACACTGGATTTCCTGCAACAGGGACTGGCCCGCAACGTGAGTTCGACGGCCGCGGCGCGCGCGACCCAGATCGATCTGGCGGCGGGCGGGCGCGTGGCGGGCAGCGAGATCGAAGTGAACGGGGCGAGCGGGGAAAAGCGCGAGTCGCGGACCATTCATGCGCGCTTCGTTGCGCGCGGAACGCATGTCTATCAGGTCGCGATCGTCTCCGACAAAATGCCGCCGCCCGAACAGGCCGACCAGTTCTTCACGTCCTTCAAGCTCTTTTAGAGGAAGGCCTCGAATTCAGCGAGTACTGATTTAAGAATCGTCTTAGTCTCGATTTCAAATTGGAAGTTCCGTCGCAACACATTCGGCTAATGCCCGGATTCATATGGACTTTTTCCACTATCCACAATGTCTGTGGATAACTATGTGGAAAAGAATGTGCGGTAGCGCGCAAAAGCCCGATCCGTGCGGTTTACGTTAGTTTGCCTCCGTTCTCGGCAAGTTAAATAGTTCAATAAAATCAATGGTCTGCGAAATGAGACCAGGCGGCGGCTTTGATCGGAGGAAAATGCGTCCCGGATCGACTCGGTGTGCATAAGTCAAGACTTGACAAGCAATTTTCCGCCCGGCAGCGCTCGATCGGCGGCACTCAGGCAACCGACAGCGCCCGGCGATACTGCACCGCTTCGGCGACGTGAGAGACGTCGGGCGTGCCGGCGGCGGCGAGATCGGCAATGGTCCGCACAACCTTGAGCACGCGATAGTAGGCGCGCGCCGACCAGCCGAAGCGCTCGCCTGCCGCGCGCAGCAGCGCCTCGCCGGCGGCGTCGGGACGGCAGACGTCGTCGGCCTCGCGTCCGTCGAGTTCGCGATTGGTCTTGCCCTGACGCTGCGTCTGAATGTCGCGGGCCGCCGCGACGCGTGCAGCGACCACGGCACTCGACTCGCCGCGCCGGGCGCCGCGTGCCGACAATTCCGCCGGCGTGAGCGCCGGCAGTTCGATCTGAATGTCGATGCGGTCCATCAACGGCCCGGACAACTTGCGCAGATAACGCGCGGCGATATCGGGCGAACAGCGGCAACGCGCGCTCGGATCGCCGCGCCAACCGCACGGGCACGGATTCATCGCTGCGATCAGCTGACAGGCGGCCGGAAATTCCGCCTGCTGCGCGGCCCGCGAAATCGTGATGTGCCCGACTTCGAGCGGCTCACGCAGCGTTTCGAGCACCTTGCGGTCGAATTCGGGGAGTTCGTCGAGGAACAGCACGCCGTGGTGCGCGAGCGTGATCTCGCCGGGTTGCGGCGGATTGCGTCCGCCCACGAGCGCGGCAGAACTCGACGAGTGATGCGGCGCGCGAAACGGCCGCCTGCGCCATTGTTCCGGCGCGAAGCCGAGCGAACTCGCGGAAAGAATCGCGGCGGACGTGAGGGCTTCGTCGTCGCTCATCGGCGGGAGGAGGCTCGGCAGCCGCGCCGCGAGCATCGACTTGCCGGCGCCGGGAGGCCCGACCATCAACAGATGATGTCCGCCCGCCGCCGCGACTTCGAGCGCGCGCCGCGCGGCGGGATGACCGATCACGTCGGCGAGGTCCGGCGAAGGCGCGGCGGTCTGGGGGAGCGCTGGAGCTTGCACCGGTCGCAGGCGTGCGTCGGGCACGCTGTTCAGATGGGCGCAGAGCGTCGGCAGATCGGCCGCGCCGAATACGTCGATGCCCGGCACCAGCGCGGCCTCCGCCGCACTCGAGAGCGGCAGGTAGATTTCCGGCGCGCGCTCGCCGCGTTCGGGCGCCGCTGCGTGGTGGCGCGCCGCGCCGCAGACCATCGCGAAGGCGCCGCGCATCGGACGCAGCGCGCCGGTGAGCGAAAGCTCGCCCGCGAATTCGCGATTCGCCAGCGCTTCGGCCGGGATTTGCCCGCTCGCGGCGAGAATGCCGAGCGCGATCGGCAGATCGAAACGGCCCGATTCCTTCGGCAAGTCGGCGGGCGCGAGATTGACGGTGATTCTGCGCACGGGGAAGTCGAAGCCGCAGTTCTGCAGCGCGGCGCGCACGCGCTCGCGGCTTTCGCGGACTTCGAGATCGGGCAGGCCGACGATGGAAAACGACGGCAGCCCGTTGGCGAGATGAACTTCGACGACGACTTCGGGCGCGCGCCCAGGAGCGGGCGCGCGGCTGCGTACCACGGCAAGCGACATGATTTCACCTGAAACGGCGCGATAACTGCGCCGGCAATAAAACTAGGAACTCACGGCCGCTAGCCGAGGTAAGCGAAAGAGCGGTTCGGAACCTTAGTCCTGTGCGGAGGAGCCCCCGCTCGCGAGACGCTGCTCCAGTTGCGCGACGCGCTTTTCGAGCTCTTCGAGGCGTGCGCGCGTGCGTACGAGCACCTGCGTCTGCGTGTCGAATTCTTCGCGCGTGACGAGATCCAGCTTCGAGAAGCCTTGCGACAACATGGCCTTCATGTTCCGTTCGACGTCTTTGGCGGGCGAATTCTTGAACAGATCGCTCATTTTCTGCTGCAGATCGTTGAAAACGTCGTTGGGCTGCTTCATCGTTTTTTCTCCCTTGCACAAAATTAGTGCATTCGTTGTTAGGTCAGTGCCCCGAAATATCGAATGTTCGATATTGGTGCGCGTCGCCGACTTGCCGGCGCGCCTCGGAGCACCTTCGAGGCGCCGCGATTTTAGCGCCGCCGCGCCCTCGCGTTTTCCGCCCTTGCCCCTTTTTGCGGGACCTTGCGAGCACTCTAGCAACGAACCCACCCCGGCGCCAGCAGGCGCGGCGCGCGTTAGCCGTTCGGCAGACCCCGCGCGCGGGAGTTTCCCGAAATCGCGCGAACCCGCATGAATACTCGCATGGCATACGAGTTGCATAAGAGGCGCGGACCTTTTCTGCACGCTTCTCTGAGCGGCCCGGCAGGGCGGACGTGGCGGTAGCACCCAGCGCATCCCGCTTTAGAAGGCATCGAAGGATCAGCACACCACAGCGAGGGATACATGAAGCTCATTACCGCAATCATCAAGCCGTTCAAGCTGGACGAAGCGCGCGAAGCGCTCTCGGCCATCGGCGTCTCGGGCATCACCGTGACCGAGGTGAAAGGCTTCGGCCGACAGAAAGGGCACACCGAGCTGTACCGGGGCGCGGAGTACGTCGTCGATTTCCTGCCGAAGGTGAAGATCGAGGCCGCCGTGTCGGACGACATCGTCGATCAGGCGATCGAGGCCGTCGAGCGCGCGGCGCGCACGGGCAAGATCGGCGACGGCAAGATTTTCGTGACCGCGATCGAACAGGTCATTCGGATTCGCACCGGCGAGACCGGCGCGGACGCTCTCTAAAAAAGAAACTTGCGAAGTATTTGGCGATAAGAGGAACCAGAAGAATGCGCAACTTTTTGATGTCATTGATGGTGGCCGCCGCGCTGACAGGCGCGAATGTCGGCACAGCCCTCGCTCAGGACGCGTCCGCTCCGGCCGCAGCCTCCGCACCGGCGCCCGATGCCGCAGCTTCCACATCGGCAAGCGCACCGGCCAGCGCCAACACGGCGATGGCGTCTTCCGCGGATGCCGCGTCGGCGGCGGCCGCAGCTTCGGGCGCGTCGGACGCCGCCCCTGCCGCGCCGACCGAGCCGTTCATGGTCGATTCGTCGAAGATCAGCTCCGGCGACACCGCCTGGATGCTCACCTCCGTCGCCCTCGTGCTGTTCATGACGATTCCCGGCCTCGCGCTCTTCTACGCGGGCATGGTCCGCAAGAAGAACGTGCTCGCGACCGCGATGCAGAGCTTCGCGATCTGCTGTCTGATCACGATCCTCTGGACGGTGGTCGGCTACAGCATCGCGTTCACGCCGGGCGGCTCGTTCATCGGCGGCTTCTCGCGCGTGTTCCTGCACGGCATGGCCTACATCAAGGGCGACAAGGCGACGACGCTCTCCGTGAGCCATCTCGCCTCGACGATTCCGGAGTCGGTCTACTTCGCGTTCCAGCTGACGTTCGCGATCATCACCCCGGCGCTCATCACCGGCGCGTTCGCCGATCGCATGAAGTTTTCCGCGATGCTCGTGTTCATGACGCTGTGGTCGCTGCTGGTCTACTCGCCGGTCGCGCACATGGTCTGGGAACCGACCGGCTGGCTCGCGACGGCCGGCGTGCTCGACTTCGCAGGCGGCACAGTGGTTCACATCAACGCCGGTATCGCGGGCCTGATGTGCTGTCTGGTGCTCGGCAAGCGCGTCGGCTACGGCCGCGAAGTGATGGCGCCGCACAACCTCGTGCTCTCGCTGATCGGCGCATCGATGCTGTGGGTGGGCTGGTTCGGCTTCAACGCGGGTTCGGCGGTCGCGGCTGACGGCCGTGCCGGCTTCGCGATGCTGACGACGCAGATCGCCACCGCGTTCGCCGCATTCGGCTGGATGTTCGCGGAGTGGATCACGAAGGGCAAGCCGTCGGTGCTCGGCATCATCTCGGGCGCGGTCGCGGGTCTCGTGGCGGTGACGCCGGCATCGGGCTTCGTCGGCGTGACGGGCGCTATCGTGATCGGCATCGTTGCGGGCGTGGTCTGCTTCTGGTCGGCCACCTGGCTCAAGCACAAGTTCAACTACGACGACTCGCTCGACGCGTTCGGCGTGCACGGCGTGGGCGGGATCATCGGCGCGCTGCTGACGGGCGTGTTCGCGGTCAAGGACATCGGCGGCTTCGACGGCAGCGTGCTCGTGCAGGCGAAGGGCGTACTCGTCACGCTGGTCTACAGCGGCGTCGTGAGCTTCGTGCTGCTCAAGGTCATCGACATGACCATGGGTCTGCGCGTCACGGAAGAACAGGAACGCGAAGGTCTCGACGTCACGCTGCACGGCGAGCACGTCGAATAAGGATTGCGCCGCGACCGGGCGCCGCGAGAGGGCGTCCCGGTCCCGGTGTCGAGAACGAGCGCAGCGACTTTGCCCGCCTTCATGGCGGGCATTTTTTTGGGCGACGCGGCTTTCGTCGTGTTTTCGTCCAGCGCGCGGCAGCGAGGCACGCGGAACCTATCGCACCGATAGGCGGAATTGCGCAAGACGGCCGTGCGGCAAGGCTCGGGAAACCTTGGGAATTGACGGTTCATCCCCAGTTAGGCAGGGCAATTGCTCTACAATCTTTTCCTCCCTTGTCGGCCGGAGCGGGCGCGCGAGCGCATGACACCGGTCCCATGCAAAGCACCGCGAGAAATCAATGGTTCCGCACCTTGTTACGGCGTTAAGTGGCCCGCTGCTCGATCTCGAGCGGAAAATTCTCGAGGCCATGCCCGCGATCGAGCGCTGGTTCCGTCTCGAATGGCAGGAGCACACGCCGCCGTTCTACTGTTCCGTCGATCTGCGCAACGCGGGGTTCAAGCTCGCGCCCGTCGACATCAATCTCTTTCCGGGCGGCTTCAACAATCTGCCGCAGGAAGTGCTGCCGCTCGCGGTGCAGGCGGCGATGGCGTCCATCGAGAAAATCTGCCCGGACGCGAAGAATCTGCTCGTCATTCCGGAGCGGCATACGCGCAACGCGTTCTATCTCGAGAACGTTGCGCGGCTCGCGCTGATCATGCGGCAGGCCGGACTCAACGTCCGCTTCGGCACGCTCGACGAAAACATCCACGGACCCGTGACCATCGCGCTCGCGGACGGCCAGAAGATCGTGCTCGAACCGCTCGAGCGCACGCCGCGGCGTCTGGGTCTCAAGAACTTCGATCCGTGCTCGATCCTGCTCAACAACGATCTCTCCGCCGGCATTCCGCCCGTGCTCGAAAACCTGCACGAGCAGTACGTGCTGCCGCCGCTGCACGCGGGCTGGGCGGTGCGCCGCAAGTCGACGCATTTCTCCTGCTATGACGACGTCGCGAAGAAGTTCGCGAAGCTCGTCGAGATCGACCCGTGGATGGTGAATCCGTATTTCGCCCACGTGGAAGGCGTCGACTACGAAGCGCGCACCGGCGAGGAAGCGCTCGCCGAGGCCATCGACGGCGTGCTCAGGAAGATCGCCAAGAAATATCGCGAGTACGGCATCAGCGAGAAGCCGTATGTCGTCATCAAGGCGGATGCCGGGACTTACGGCAAGGGTGTCATGACCGTGCACGACGCGAGCGAAGTCGCCGCGCTCACCAAGCGCGAACGCGCGAAGATGAACGACGCGAAGGAAGGTCTGCAAGTGCACGACGTGATCGTGCAGGAAGGCGTGCACACGTTCGAGCGCGTGGAGAACGCGGTCGCGGAGCCGGTGGTGTACATGATCGACCGGTATGTCGTCGGCGGCTTTTATCGCGTGCACGAAGCGCGCGAGCGCGATCAGAACTTGAACGCGCCGGGCATGCACTTCGTCCCGCTGGGCTTCGAGCACACCGCGCTTCCCGACGCGCACGCCAAACCGGGCGCCGCGCCGCCGAACCGCTTCTACATGTACGGCGTGGTGGCGCGGCTCGGATTGCTGGCGGCATCGGTCGAGCTCGAAAAGACCGATCCGGAAGCCATTCAGGTCTGATTCGGCGGCTTGCGGTAAGCTCGCAAGCCGCGCACCGAACAAGCGAATTCACATGAACATCCTCTTTATCGCCGACCCGCTCGATCGCTTCAAGATCTACAAGGACACGACCTACGCGATGATGGCCGAAGCCGCGCGGCGCGGCCACGTGCTCTACGCGTGCGAGCCGCAGCATCTCGCGCTCACGGGCAACAAGGTGGAAGCGGGCGTGCGGCGCATCGCGATCGTCGGCGATGAAGCGAACAGCGACCGCTGGCCGTGGTACGCGGCCGAGCAGGCGGAACACCTCCCGCTCACGCATTTCGACGCCGTGCTGATGCGCAAGGACCCGCCGTTCGACATGGAGTACGTGAATTCCACCTGGCTACTGGAAATCGCCGAGCGCGGCGGCGCGCGCGTGTTCAACAAGCCGCAGGCCATTCGCGACCATTCCGAGAAGCTCGCCATCGCCGAGTGGCCGCAGTTCGTCACGCCGACGCTCGTCACGCGCGACGCGGCGCGTCTGCGCGCGTTCCACGCCGAGCACGGCGACGTGATCCTGAAGCCGCTCGACGGCATGGGCGGCATGGGCGTGTTCCGCGTGAAGGCGGACGGCATGAATCTCGGTTCGATCGTCGAGATGCTGTCGGAGGACGGCGCGCGCACGGTCATGGCGCAGAAGTTCATCCCCGAAATCACGGAAGGCGACAAGCGCATTCTCGTGATCGGCGGGCAGCCGGTGCCGTACTCGCTCGCGCGTATTCCGCAGGGCAGCGAGGTGCGCGGCAATCTGGCGGCGGGCGGCCTCGGCCGCGCGCAGCCGCTGTCGGCGCGCGATCGCGAGATTGCGGAAACGCTCGGTCCGGTGCTGCAATCGCGCGGTTTGCTGCTGGCCGGTCTCGATGCAATCGGCGATTACCTGACCGAAGTCAACGTTACAAGCCCGACGTGCTTCCGCGAAATCATGGATCAGACGGGCTTCGACGTTGCCGGCATGTTCATCGACGCGCTGGAGCGTGCAGCCAGTTGAGTCTGCCGGCGAACGGAGCGCGCGCGGACGCCGGCTCAAACTCAGGTCAACGGGACTGTTACAATTGATTTCCCGGCGGCTGTTTTTCAGGGCGCAATTGCGCTTGAAAGATGGCGTCTTAAAGCCGGGTTAAGAATGTAGTCGCAAGCTGCTTGCATGAATTCGAAGGCCTCAGGCTCGCGTTTTGCAAGGCGGTTGATTTCCGCTCATGGCGCGCCCACTTTAGATTCATGTTCCGCGACGCTCGCGCGCTTTCGAGCGAACTTCGACGTTTTCGTCTGATTTTAGTCGCTTAGGGCAATATCCTGACATGGCTGGCATCCTGATCATCGCGCACGCTCCTTTCGCCACCGCGCTACGTGAGTGCGTGGCGCACATCTACGGCGGCTTGCCCGCGCGCATCGGCGTCATCGACGTGACGCCCGACTGCGATCCCGTGGAGGTCCGGGCATTCGCGCGCTCGGAAATCGATCGTCTGAAGGAAGACAACGGCGCCATCGTTTTGACTGATGTTTTCGGGGCCACGCCGGCGAACATCGCGGCGAGCCTGCACGACGCCGACGTGCGCGTGCTCGCCGGCTGCAATCTGCCGATGCTGGTGCGCGCGGTCTGTTATCGCGCGACGCCGCTCGACACGCTCACCGAGAAAATTCTCCAGGGCGGCTCGAAGGGCATTCAGGAACTGGATGAATCCACGCCGCTCAATCCGTGCGCGCTCGCGACCAAAGCCGCCGGCTCGCCCGATCCCGCCTGCTCGGCGAGCGCCGATCTCGTGAGCGCCAAGGCCGCCGCCAGCCACTGACGCCGCTCATTTCATTCATCTCGCGCTTCGGAGCATCATGCTGCAACAAGAAACAACAATCGTGAACAAGCTGGGGCTCCACGCACGCGCTTCGGCCAAGCTCACGCAACTGGCGGGTAATTTTCAATGCGAAATCTGGATGAGCCGCAATGGCCGCCGGATCAACGCGAAGAGCATCATGGGCGTGATGATGCTGGCGGCGGGCATCGGCAGCACGGTGACGATCGAAACCGAAGGCGCCGACGAAGCCGAAGCCATGCAGGCGATCCTCGCGCTCATCGCCGACAAATTCGGCGAAGGCCAGTAAGCGCCGACTTCATCAATCGCAGAGATGCACCGAAAAGCCGCGCACCGACGCGGCTTTTTTGTATCCGCCGTGCGCGCAGGCCGGTTGCACAAGCCGATTGCGAGCAAGCGTCCCGGCCTTGCTGCGTCAGGGTGTTCCGGGACTTGAGGGCGCATTCGAATCTATAATTGCCGAGCGGCTTGCGCCTGCCGCGGGGACCGAGAGTCCGCGGACATCACAACTAGAGGAGGTGCGCGTGTCCTTCACGCTGCATGGAATTCCCGTTTCGCGCGGCATCGCCATCGGGCGCGCTTATCTGATCGCGCCGGCGGCGCTCGACGTGGACCATTACCTGATCGAACCCGATCAGATCGACGCGGAAATCGCCCGGTTTCTCGCGGCGCAGGCGGCCGTGCTCGCGGAACTCGAAACACTGCGCGACGACCTCGCCGCCGACGCGCCCAGCGAAATGAGCGCGTTCATCAATGTCCACACGATGATCCTGAACGACGCCATGCTCGTGCAGGAAACCATCGACCTGATTCGCACGCGCCGCTACAACGTCGAGTGGGCGCTCACCGAGCAACTGGAGATCCTGGGCGGCTATTTCGACGACATCGAGGACGAATATCTGCGCGAGCGCAAAGCGGATATCGAGCAGGTCGTGGAGCGTCTGCTGAAAGCGCTCGCCGGCGCGCCGACGGCGGCGTCGCTCGTCGTGCACACGGCCGCGAGCAACGGCCACAACGAGATGATCGTCGTCGCGCACGATATCGCGCCCGCCGACATGCTCCAGTTCAAGACGCAGGCGTTCAAGGGCTTCGTGACGGATCTCGGCGGACGCACGTCGCATACGGCGATCGTCGCGCGCAGTCTCGGCATTCCGGCGTCGGTCGGCGTGCAGCAGGCGAGCGCGCTGATTCGTCAGAACGATCTGATCATCGTCGACGGCGACCACGGCATCGTGATCGTCGATCCGGCGCCGATCGTCCTCGAAGAATATTCGTACCGTCAGAGCGAAAAGGTGCTGGAGCAGCGCAAGCTCCAGCGCCTGAAGTTCTCACCGACGCAAACGCTGTGCGGCACGAAGATCGAACTGTGCGCGAACATCGAACTGCCGGATGACGCGCAGGTCGCCGTGGAGGCGGGCGCAATGGGCGTCGGCCTGTTCCGCACGGAATTCCTCTTCATGAATCACAAGAACCAGTTGCCCGAAGAAGAGGAGCAGTTCGAGGCATATAAGCGCGCGATCGAGCTGATGAACGGCAAGCCCGTGACCATCCGCACGATCGATGTCGGCGCCGACAAGCCGCTCGATTCGATGACCGGCGGCGACGGCTACGAAACCGCGCCGAATCCGGCGCTCGGTCTGCGCGCGATTCGCTGGAGCCTGTCCGAGCCGCAGATGTTCATCACGCAGTTGCGCGCGATCCTGCGGGCGTCGGCGTTCGGCCCGACCAAGATCCTGATTCCGATGCTTGCGCACGCGCAGGAAATCGATCAGACGCTCGACCTGATTCGCGAGGCGAAGCGTCAGCTGGACGAGGCGGGCGTCGCATATGATCGCCAGATCCAGGTCGGCGCGATGATCGAGATTCCCGCGGCGGCCATCGCCGTGCGGCTGTTCCTGAGCCGTCTCGATTTCCTGTCGATCGGCACCAACGACCTGATTCAGTACACGCTCGCAATCGATCGCGCGGACAACTCGGTCGCGCATCTCTACGATCCGCTGCATCCGGCCGTGCTGAACCTGATCGCGTTCACGCTGCGCGAGGCGAAGCGCGCGGGCGTGCCGGTTTCGGTGTGCGGCGAAATGGCGGGCGATCCGTCCGTCACGCGACTGTTGCTCGGCCTCGGCCTCACCGAGTTCTCGATGCATCCGAGCCAGTTACTTGTCGTGAAGCAGGAGATTCTGCGCTCGAGCCTGAAGGCGCTCGAAAAACCCGTCGCCGACGTGCTCGCCGCCTACGAGCCGAAAGAACTCGAAGCCGCGCTCGCGCAGTTGCAGCGAGCCTGACGCAGACTCAACGCGGCCGACGCGTGCGGCACACCGGGCAATCCGGCTGCCGCGCGATTTTCATCGTGTTCCATTCCATGCGCAGCGAGTCGAGCATCATGAGCCGGCCCGCGAGCGTCTCGCCGAAGCCGCCGATCACGCGCAGCGCTTCCGCCGCCTGCATCGCGCCGATGATGCCGACCGTCGGCGCGAACACGCCCATCGTCGCGCAGGCGACTTCCTCGAACGCCTGATCCGGCGGAAACACGCATGCGTAGCAGGGCGAGTCCGGCGCACGGAAATCGAAGGTGCTGATCTGTCCGTCGAAGCGCAACGCCGCGCCCGATACGAGCGGCACGCCATGTGCGACGCAGGCCGCGTTGATCGCGTGGCGGGTCGCGAAGTTGTCGCTGCAATCGAGCACGACGTCCGCTTTGGGCACGTTGGCGTCGAGCCACGCCTGATCGGCGCGCGTATCGACGGCATGAATGGCGACATCGGGGTTGAGCGCGTTGAGCGTGTGCTTCGCCGATTCGACCTTGAGCGTGCCGACCGAGCGCGTCATGTGCACGATCTGCCGCTGCAGGTTGGTGAGATCGACTGTGTCGCCGTCGACGAGCGTGATTTTTCCGACGCCGGCCGCCGCGAGATACATCGCCGCGGGCGCGCCCAGTCCGCCCGCGCCGATGATGATCGCGTGCGCATCGAGAAAGCGCTGCTGCGCCTCGATGCCGATTTCATCGACGAGAATGTGGCGGGAATAGCGAAGGAGTTGATCGTCGTTCATCGAGCTCGCGCCTTGAGTGCGCTGTGAGTGCGCTGTGAGTGCCGCGAAGGGAACGCCGGGGAAGACGGCGCGCTTGAGCCGAATATTCTAAGCGCGCGCGGGGGGAATGGCTTCGCGGCGCGATGCCGCGAAGCCGTGTTGCTGCGGAATTACTTCGATTGCTGCTGCGCGGTCGGCGACGAAGCCGGCTGCGCGCCCGACGCCGGCGAGGAACCCGGCGTAGCCGGCAGCGCGGGCTGCGCGACGACCGGCGCAGACGCCGAACGCGGCGGCTTGTTCTGCGCGAGCTTGCGTTCGCTGTACGACTTCGACTCGACGACAGTCTTGCCTTCCAGCTTGTTCAGCGCCTGCTGCAGCATGAAGTCGTCCGAACTGCCGAACTCGACCGGCTTGCGCTCGCGGTCCTTGCGGCGCTGCTCGGGCGTCTTCTTGTCGTTCTGCTCTTCGAGAAGGCGCAGTTGCTCCAGGCGATCCTGCTCGCGCTGTTCCTGCTCTTTCTTCTCGTTCGGGTCTTGCGTATTCGCGAGGTGATTCGAGTAGTCCACTTCGCGCGTGACGAGTGCGTCGTCCGGATCGCCGTCCGCGTATTGATCGACCGGCACGTCGGGGCGCACGCCCTGGTTCTGGATCGACTTGCCGCTCGGCGTGTAGTAGTACGCCGTGGTCAGGCGCAATGCGCTGTCCGCGGTCATCGGGCGGACCGTCTGCACGGAGCCCTTGCCGAAGGTCGTCTTGCCGACGATCAGCGCGCGATGATGATCCTGCAGCGCACCTGCGACGATCTCGGACGCCGACGCCGAATAGGCGTTGGTCAGCACGACCATCGGTACCTTCTTGAAGATCTCCGGCACGCTCTTGAGCGGGTCGGAATCGAAGGAGGGCAGGCGGTAGTTGTCGTAGGTGTCGCGGAAGGTCTGCTTTGCGTCCGCGATCTGGCCGTTGGTGGACACGACCACCGAGTTGTCAGGCAGGAACGCGCCCGCCACGCCGACCGCGCTTTGCAGCAGACCGCCGCCGTTATTGCGCAGATCGAGCACGAGGCCCTTCAGATTCGGTTGCTGGCGCGCGAGGTCCTGCAGCTTGGCCGCGAGATCCGGCACCGTGCGTTCCTGGAAGCTCGTGATGCGGATATAGCCGTAGCCCGGCTCCGGCACCTTCATCTTCACCGACTGCACGCGAATCAGCGCGCGCGTGACGGTGAGCGGGAACGTGCGGTCGTCGCTCTTGCGGAAGATGGTCAGCGTGACCTTCGTGCCCGGCTCGCCGCGCATTTGCTTGACGGCCTTGTCGAGCGTCATGCCGCGCACGGGTTTGTCGTTGATGCGCGTGATGAGGTCGCCCGGGCGAATGCCTGCGCGGAACGCGGGCGTGTCTTCGATCGGCGAGATGACCTTGATGAGCCCGTCTTCCGACGAGATTTCGATACCGAGGCCCGCAAAGCGGCCCTTGGTCTGCTCCTGCAGTTCTTCGTAATCGGTCTTGTCGAGATAGGACGAGTGCGGATCGAGGCTCGACACCATGCCCTTGATGGCGGCGGTGAGGAGCTTTTTGTCATCGACCGGTTCGACGTACTCGTGCTTGATTTGCCCGAAGACTTCGGCGAAAAGCCTCAACTGGTCGAGCGGAAGAGGCGATGATGCAGCTTGCTGCGCGGACGCGGAAATCTGCAGGGTTGCAAGTGCGCCGGCAGCAACGCCTGCGGCGACCAGGCCGAAATTTTTCAGGTTCTTTCGCATAGAGGAGTGCGGTCGGAGCAAATGGGCGGCATGGTAGGTGACGGGCCAGTATACCCGCTCGCCTCGAATGACGACTTAAACGCAACTTAAATGCCCGAGGCTTTGGCGCCGGGCAGCGTAGGGTTGCGCACGTTTTCGAAGAATCTGTCGATGCTGCCGGTGAGGCGTCAGCGGCGCGTCATATGCGACGAGGCAGTCGGCGCAAGCGCGCGACGAACAGCACAGGCAGCACGACGTGCCGGACGCCGCCGGCTCGTCATGCCGCGTCGGCCCGCTCAGCCCGCCTTGCCTTGCTTGGCGACAGCGGCCTGCGCCGCCGCGATGGCTTCCGGGTCGCCCAGATAGTAGTGCTTGATGGGCTTCAGGTTCTCGTCGAGTTCGTAGACGAGCGGCACGCCGTTCGGGATGTTGAGCCCGACGATGTCGTCATCGGAAATATTGTCCAGATACTTGACCAGCGCGCGAATGGAGTTGCCGTGCGCCGAGATCACGATCTGCTTGCCCGACTTGATGGCCGGCGCGATCGACTCGTTCCAGATGGGCAGCACGCGCGCCACCGTGTCTTTCAGGCACTCGGTGAGCGGCAGTTGCTCGCGCGGAACCTTTGCGTAGCGCGGATCGCCGAACGACGCGCGTTCGTCGTCCGGCGAGAGCGCGGGCGGCGGCGTGTCGTAGCTGCGGCGCCAGACGAGCACCTGGTCGTCGCCGTACTTCTTCGCCGTTTCGGCCTTGTTGAGGCCCGCGAGCGCGCCGTAGTGCCGCTCGTTCAGACGCCACGAATGCACGACCGGAATGTACATCTGGTCCATTTCGTCCTGAACGTGCCAGAGCGTGCGGATCGCGCGCTTCAGCACCGACGTGTACGCGATGTCGAACGCGTAGCCGGCTTCCTTCAGCAGCACGCCGGCCTGGCGCGCCTCGCGGTTGCCCTGTTCGGTCAGGTCGACGTCGACCCAGCCGGTGAAGCGGTTTTCCTTGTTCCACGTCGATTCGCCGTGGCGGATGAGCACTAGCTTGTACATGATTTCGGTCGGTCAGTTGGAAAAGCGGAGCGCCGAACGCCCCCCGTCATCCTGCCCGTGCGCGCGGGGCGCCGCCATCGGCCGGACGGCAGAGGCCATCGCGGGAAACGGTTATTTTATAATGCCCCGATTGCCCTCATTTCCCTTTCTTCTTTTCCTACTCAATTTCGGCGGCCCTCGACGTGAAGTTCTTCACTGATTACACGAATATCGCACTCATCGTCATCGCGCTCGTTTCGGGCGCGCTGCTCCTCTGGCCGGCCATTGCCCGGCGCGGGCGCGGCGGCATTTCATCCGCCGAAGCCACCACGCTCATCAACCGCCGCAACGCCGTCGTGATCGACCTGCGGCCCGCCGCGGAATTCGCGAAGGGTCACTTGCCGTCGGCGCGAAATGTCGAGTTCGCGGAGATTCAAGCAAAAATCGGCCAGATCGCAAAGAATAAGAACAATCCGGTCGTTTTGGTGTGCCAGACCGGTCAACAATCGCAGCGCGCGAGCCGCACCGTGTCTGAAGCGGGCTATGCCGAGGTCCATGTTCTGGAAGGCGGCGTGGACGCCTGGCAGAAGGCCGGCATGCCGGTGGTGAAACAAGGAGCAGTCAAGTGAACAAGGTTTTGATGTACAGCACGGTTGTGTGCCCGTATTGCCAGATGGCCGAACGTCTTTTAAAGTCCCGCGGGGTCGAAGCCATTGAAAAGGTCCTGATCGACCGCGAGCCGGGCCGTCGCGAGGAAATGATGACGCGTACCGGCCGCCGCACCGTGCCGCAGGTTTATATCGGCGAAACGCATGTCGGCGGCTATGACGACCTTTCCGCGCTCGACCGTAAAGGCGGCCTCGTGCCGCTGCTCGAGTCGGCCTGACGAAACACCACGCATTGCGGCGCCGGCTTCGGCCGAATCCGCGCCGCAAATTGAATCACCTAGGAAATCAACATGTCCGACGAGAACAACCAGCCGTTTTTCAACATCCAGCGCATCTACCTGAAGGACATGTCGCTCGAGCAGCCGAATTCGCCCGGCATCTTCCTCGAGCAGGACATGCCGTCGGTGGAAGTCGAGGTCGACGTGAAGGCCGACCGCCTCGCGGAAAGCGTCTTCGAAGTGCTGGTGACGGGCACCGTCACGGCCAAGGTCACGGACAAGGTTGCGTTCCTGATCGAAGCCAAGCAGGCAGGCATTTTCGACATTCGCAATATCCCGGCTGAACAGATCGATCCGCTCGTCGGCATCGCATGCCCGACCATCCTGTTCCCGTACCTGCGTTCGAACATCGCCGATGCGATCACCCGCGCTGGCTTCCCGCCGATCCACCTCGCGGAAATCAACTTCCAGGCGCTGTACGAGCAGCGCCTCGCCCAGTTGGCCGGCGCGCAGGAAGGCGCGGCGAACGGCGCGACGCACTGACCCATCCCTGAATCTGCCGGACCGGAGCCGAGCCATGAAAGTAGCCGTTCTCGGCGCCGGCGCGTGGGGCACCGCGCTTGCGGGCCATCTCGCGACCCGGCACGACACGAAGCTTTGGGCGCGCGATGCCGCGCTCATCGAATCTCTTTCCCGCACGCACGAAAACACGCGCTATCTCGCGGGCGTGACGCTGCCGCAAACGCTCGCTTTCGAGGCAGACTTCACGGCGGCGCTCTCGCATGCAGCGGCGGACGACGCGTTGTGTGTCGTCGCGACGCCCGTCGCCGGGCTGCGCGCGCTCTGTCGTTCGATGCGGCGGGCCGGCATCGTTCCGGCTCATATCGTCTGGCTCTGCAAGGGCTTCGAGGCCGACACGCAGTGCCTGCCGAATGAGGTCGTCGCGGCCGAACTGCCGGAACATCGCAGCCATGGCACGCTTTCCGGTCCGAGTTTCGCGCGCGAAGTGGGGCAGGGCCTGCCGGTTGCGCTGACGGTCGCGAGCGCATCGGCGGAACTGGGCGCGCGCACGGTCGCGGCGTTTCATCACGGCGCGATGCGCATCTACACGGGCGACGACGTCATCGGCGTCGAAGTGGGCGGCGCGGTCAAGAACGTCCTCGCGATCGCCACCGGTATCTCCGACGGCCTGGGCCTCGGCCTGAATGCACGCGCGGCGCTGATCACGCGCGGGCTCGCCGAGATGTCGCGTCTGGGCGTCGCGCTCGGCGGACGCAGCGAGACCTTCAACGGCCTGACCGGCCTGGGCGACCTGATCCTCACCGCGACGGGCGACCTGTCGCGCAACCGCACCGTCGGCATGCAGCTCGCGAGCGGGCGCACGCTCGACGAAATTCTCGCGGCGCTCGGGCACGTCGCGGAAGGCGTGCGTTGCGCGCGCGCCGTGCTGGCGCTCGCGCAATCGCGCGGCATCGACATGCCGATCACGCAGGCGGTATGTCGCGTGCTGTTCGAAAACGTGACGCCGCGCGATGCCGTGCAGGCGTTGCTCAGCCGGGACGCGAAGGCCGAATAGCATCGCTCGCGGCATCCATGTTTGCACGGAGGTGCGAGATGGTCACCCTCGAAGCGAAGATCGCGGACATCACCACGCTGGAAGTCGACGCCATCGTGAACGCGGCGAACCGGTCGCTGCTCGGCGGCGGCGGCGTCGACGGCGCGATTCATCGCAAGGCCGGTAAAGGGCTGCTGCGCGAGTGCGAAACATTGGGCGGCTGCGAAACCGGCGACGCGAAGATCACCGGCGCCTATGACCTGCCCGCGAAACACGTGATCCACGCCGTCGGCCCGCGCTGGAGCGGCGGCACGCGTGGCGAACCCGAACTGCTCGCGAACTGCTACCGGCGCTCGCTCGAACTCGCCGAAGAAGCCGGCTGCCGCTCGATTGCCTTTCCCGCGATCAGTTGCGGCATCTATCGCTTTCCGCTCGAACAAGCCGTGCCGATTGCAGTGCGCACGGTCATCGAGACCTTGCCTGCGACGCCGTCGATCACGCACGTGATCTTCGCGTGCTTTCAGGACGACATGCTCGCGCTTTATCGCGCCGAACTCGACGCTCAGGCGCCGCCTTCGAAACCCGCCTGACGCCACGCTTCGAACGTCACGATCGCCACTGTGTTCGACAGGTTCAGGCTGCGGTTGCCGGGCCGCATCGGCAGACGCACGCGCTGCTCGTTCGGAAAGCGTTCGAGCAATTCGGGCGCGAGGCCGCGCGTTTCCGCGCCGAACACGAACCAGTCGCCGGAGCGGAATGCGTGATCGAAAAACGGCGTCGAGCCGCGCGTCGTGAACGCGAACATGCGCGCCGTGTCGGGCGCTTCTTTTGCGAGGAACGCGTCCCAACTGGCGTGCACGTTCATTTCGGCGTACTCGTGATAGTCGAGGCCGGCGCGGCGCATCTTCGCGTCGTCGAGGGGAAAACCGAGCGGCTCGATCAGATGCAGCCGCGCGCCGGTGTTCGCGCACAGACGGATCACGTTGCCGGTGTTCGGCGGAATTTCGGGCTCGACGAGGACGACGTTGAACATGGATTGCAGAAGATAAAGGAAGTTAGTCTTTCGGCGTGCGCAGCGCCACGAAGTTGGTCACGCGCCGCGCGCCGGCCAGCTTGAGCGCGCGGGCGAGCGCGTCGAGCGTTGCGCCGGAGGTCATCACATCGTCGACGACGCCGATATGTTTGCCGCGTACGTCGCCCGACATGGCGAACGCGTTCGCGACATTGCGGCGGCGCGTATCCAGATCGAGCCGCGATTGCGCCGACGTGTGCCTCACGCGCGCGACGAGCGACGCGTCGCTGCGCACGCCCAGGCGGCGCGCGAGCGGCCGCGCGATCGCCCATGCCTGGTTGTAGCCGCGCGCGATCAGCCGCGTACGCGACAGCGGCACGGGCACGATCACATCCGGCAAGGGCAGGCCGCTGTCCTCGAATGCGTCATGCAGATGCCGCGCGAACCCGGCGCCCGCCGCGAGCCGTGCCCGGAACTTCAGTTCGACGGCGAGCGTGTCGAGCGGCGCACGGTAGTCGGCGAGCGCGAGCGTGTCGTTGAAGGCGGGCGGCGCGTCGAGGCACGCGGCGCAATGCGCGCGCGCATCGTCGCGTTCGCGCCGCAGATACGACGCAGCCAGCGGCAGCGCACACGTCGCGCAGCGCAGGCGCGGCTCGTTCCAGTACTGCGCGTCGCAGCCCTCGCACAGCAGTCCTTGCGACAAATTGCCACACAACACGCACTGACCCGGCAGCGCGGCGCGGGCGAGCCGGCGCGTTGCCGCCGCGAATCGGCCGATGCGCGCTGCCATGGGGATTTGAAACGGAAGACGGATGCTTTCGGCTTTCACGGGACGTGACTCGGAAAAATCGCGGCTCGAAGCGACTAAACACGCGTATTCGTTGCGCTTCAGGAGGCCTTTATGCCTCGTATCAGCACTTCGCATGGGTCGTTTCCGGGATGACCGAGTATACTTCGCACTCTCCGCGAACAGATCGACATGTCCTCAACGCCCTCCAAAACTAGCCGTCCGGCCTATGATCCGCGTCGTTTGCGCGCGATCTTCGATGGCCGTGCCGCCGCCTTCGACGAGGTCGCGTTCCTGCCGCGCGAAATCGCGGAGCGCATGCGCGAGCGGCTGGAATACATCAAGGTTGCGCCGACGCGCATCCTCGATGCCGCGTGCGGCGTCGGCGCTGATCTAGGTCATCTGCGGGAACGTTTTGCCGAAGCGTCGGTGACGGGCGTCGACGTTTCGTCCGCGATGCTCGCGCGCGCCCGCGTCGCGGAAGCCGCCGAGGCGGACGGCGGCGCAGGCTGGCGGCGCTTTCTCCCGTCGACGCTCGCCAAGGCGTTCGGCGCGCGCGGCCCGCAACTCGCGCAGGCCGACTTCGCAGCGCTGCCGTTCGCGGCGGGCGCGTTCGAATTGCTGTGGTCGAATCTCGCGCTGCACTGGCACGCGCGTCCCGATCTCGTCTTCCCTGAATGGCAACGCGTGCTGAAGGTCAACGGCCTGCTGATGTTCAGCACGTTCGGCCCCGACACCCTGCGTGAACTCGCCGCCGCGTATCGCGAAGCGGAACGCTCGCTCGGCCTCGCGCCTGTGCCGCACACGATCGATTTCGTCGACATGCACGATCTCGGCGACATGCTCGTGGAAAGCGGCTTCGAAATCCCGGTGATGGATCAGGAAGTATTGACCATCACGTACAAATCACCCGAATCGCTGTTCGCCGACGTGACGCGCTGGGGCGCGTATCCGTTCGAGCGCGCCTATGAAGCGGGCCGCGCGGACGCGCAAGCCATGCGCGACGCCGTTCATCGCGCACTGGAAGCACGCCGCCGCGACGACGGCACGATTCCGCTGACATTCGAAGTGATCTACGGCCACGCGTGGAAGGCGGTTCCGCGTACGACGCCCGAAGGACACGGCATCGTGCGACTGGACGATATCGGCCGGGGTCCGAGAAGAAACAGGTGAACGGATTCGTGGCAGCGGTAAAGAGGGCGGTGGTTATGTCTGAAATTTGCGCGGAAAAGACGCGCAAAAAGGTGCGTCAAAAAGGCGCAGAAGCTTGTGGCGCTTGGCTTTGCGAGGTTACGACCCTTGCTTGTGGATGCCACTTAAGACGCCTATAATGCGTCAGTTTGTCGCCCGGCCTGACACAAATTTGGGCGAAATCCGAGCAAAAGTATGTGATTGCGTGCGGATCTGATGGAGGCAGCGATGCAGGCCAGCCAGACGCTGACAGATTCCGAGCCGGTCATCAAGGACTGGCTGATGAAGCGAAACTGCTCGGTATCGCCGCGGCAGTTTGTGGGCTTCTATCTGTCGCTTGCCCTGTTTTCGCTGGCAATCGCAACACCGCTGTTTTTGAATGGCGCCTGGCTGGTGCTGCCGTTCACCGGAGTCGAGCTGACGGTCGTGGGCATCGCGTTCGTGATTTACGCGCGCCACGCGGTCGACTACGAAAGAATCCGGCTGTATCAAAACCGGTTGTTGATCGAACAGATGAATGCCGAAGAGCTGACGCAGTTCGAGTTCAACCCGCGCTGGGTGCGGGTCGAAGCGGGCGCGACGCCGAGAGAGCCGCTCACGATCGTATCGCGCGGTCAATCGGTGAAAATCGGACAACACCTTGCACAGCATCGTCGCGAACAGTTTGCTGCCGAGTTGCGGGCGTCGCTCAGATGTCTCTGATGCGCGCCTTTGAGAGGAGCCGGCAGCAGCGCGGTGCCCACGGGGGGTCGAGGGTTTGAATGGAAAATTTGGGTAAGGATGCTATGAAAACAATCAAGCGAGCCCTCTCGGGCGTGCTGGCGGCAGGCGCACTGCTCACCGCCGGCGCGGCCCTGGCGGTCGAAAACAGTCCAGGCGGTCCTGCTGTCAACGAGATCAACTTCCAGCAGCCTGTGACGAAGATCGCCGAGGAGCTCTACGGCCTCCATATCTTCATGCTCATCATCTGTACCGTCATTTTCCTTGGCGTGTTCGGGGTGATGTTCTATTCGCTGATCGTCCATCGCAAGTCGAAGGGTTTCAAGCCGGCCAATTTCCACGAAAGCACCACCGTCGAAATCATCTGGACGATCGTGCCGTTCGTCATCGTCATCCTGATGGCGCTGCCGGCAACGAAGGCTGTCGTCGCGATGAAGGACACGTCCAACGCCGATCTCACCGTCAAGGTCACCGGCTATCAGTGGAAGTGGGGCTACGACTACGTGAAGGGTCCGGGCGAAGGCATCAACTTCCTCTCGACGCTTTCCACGCCGCGCAGCGAAACGAACGGCCAGAAGCCGATTTCGACGCTGTATCTGCAGGAAGTCGACAACCCGCTCGTGGTGCCGGTCGACAAGAAGATCCGCATCATCACCACGGCGAACGACGTCGTGCACTCGTGGTACGTGCCGGCGTTCGGCGTGAAGCAGGATGCGATTCCGGGCTTCGTGCGCGACACCTGGTTCAAGGCCGAGAAGGTGGGCACGTATCGCGGCTTCTGTACGGAACTGTGCGGCAAGGAGCACGCGTACATGCCGGTGGTCGTCGAAGTGCTGTCGGCTGACGACTACGCGAAGTGGGTCGATGGTCAGAAGAAGAAAATGGCCGCCGGCGCCGACGATCCGCTCAAGACCTACACGATGGAAGAGCTGAAGGCGCGCGGCCAGCAGGTCTACACGTCGAACTGCGCGGTCTGCCACCAGCCGACCGGCAAGGGCGCGGGCCAGTTCCCGGCGCTCGACGGCTCGAAGATCGCGAACGGCTCGATCGCCGACCACCTGAATATCGTGCTGCACGGCAAGGGCGCGATGCCGCCGTGGCAAGGCGTGCTGAACGACGTCGAGATCGCATCGGTCGTCACGTTCGAGCGTAATAACTGGGGCAACCACACCGGCGATCTTCTCCAGCCGAAACAGGTGATCGACGCCAAAGCGGGCAAGATGCCCGAAGGCGGCGGTCAGAAAGCAGCAGGTGGCGAAGCAGCCAGCGCACCGGAAGCGGCATCGGCGGCGGCGCCGGCTGCGGCCGAAGCGAGCGCACCGGCTCCCGCAGCGGCATCGGCCGAGCAGTCCGCCGGCCTGCCCGCCAGCATCTACTTCGAGACGGGCAAGGACACGCTGCCCGCCGACGCGAATAACGCGGTGCAGGCTGCCGCAGCCTACGCAAAGGCGCATCCCGACGCGAAGCTCGCGTTGTCCGGCTTCACGGATGCGACCGGCGGCGCCGACCTCAACGCCGATCTCGCCAAGCGGCGCGCGCAGGCAGTGCGCGACGCGCTGAAGGCAGCAGGCGTGTCGGAAGACCGCATCGTGTTGAAGAAGCCCGAGTCCGTCACGGGCGGCACGAATGCGAAAGAAGCACGTCGCGTGGAAATCAGTCCGGCTGCTTGACATGTCTCACGCGCGCGCTTCGTTCGCCGATCAGGCAACCGAAGCGCGGCAAGATGAGCCAAGTGCCCCGAGTATTCGCTTTAGGAGATGATTGTCATGTCTAGCATCGGACACGATGTAGGCGCAGGTCACGACCACGCGCACGACCATGCGCACGAGACCCCGCATGGCTGGCGCCGTTGGCTGTTCGCCACCAACCACAAGGACATCGGTACGCTGTACCTGCTGTTCTCCTTCATCATGTTCCTCTCCGGAGGCGTGATGGCGCTCGGCATCCGTGCCGAGCTGTTCGAGCCGGGCCTGCAGATCATGCGTCCCGAGTTCTTCAATCAGCTGACCACCATGCACGGCCTCATCATGGTGTTCGGCGCGATCATGCCGGCGTTCGTCGGCTTCGCGAACTGGATGGTGCCGCTGCAGATCGGCGCATCGGACATGGCGTTCGCGCGGATGAACAACTTCAGCTTCTGGCTGCTGCCGGCCGCTGCCGTGCTGCTGGTCGGTTCGTTCTTCGTGCCGGGCGGCGCAACGGCTGCGGGCTGGACGCTCTACGCGCCGCTCTCCACGCAGATGGGCCCGGGCATGGACTTCGCGATTTTCGCGGTCCACATCATGGGTGCGTCGTCGATCATGGGCGGCATCAACATCGTCGTGACCATTCTCAACATGCGCGCGCCGGGCATGACGCTCATGAAGATGCCGATGTTCGCGTGGACGTGGCTCATCACCGCGTACCTGCTGATCGCCGTGATGCCGGTTCTGGCGGGCGCGATCACGATGGTGCTGTTCGACCGTCACTTCGGCACGTCGTTCTTCAATGCGGCGGGCGGCGGCGATCCGGTCATGTACCAGCACATCTTCTGGTTCTTCGGTCACCCCGAGGTGTACATCATGATCTTGCCGGCGTTCGGGATCGTGTCGCAGGTGATTCCGGCGTTCTCGCGCAAGCCGCTGTTCGGCTATAGCTCGATGGTGTACGCCACCGCATCGATCGCCATTCTGTCGTTCATGGTGTGGGCGCACCACATGTTCGCGACCGGCATGCCGGTGACGGGCCAGCTGTTCTTCATGTACGCGACCATGCTGATCGCCGTGCCGACGGGCGTGAAAGTGTTCAACTGGGTCGCGACGATGTGGCGCGGCGCGCTCTCGTTCGAAACGCCGATGCTCTTCGCGATCGGCTTCCTGTTCGTGTTCACGATGGGCGGCTTCACGGGTCTGATCCTGTCGATGGCGCCGCTCGATATCCAGATGCACGGCACTTACTACGTGGTGGCGCACTTCCACTACGTGCTGGTGGCGGGATCGCTCTTCGCGCTGTTCTCGGGCTGGTACTACTGGGCGCCGAAGTGGACCGGCTGGATGTACAACGAAATGCGCGGGAAGATCCACTTCTGGGCGTCGATGATTTTCTTCAACATCACGTTCTTCCCGATGCACTTCCTGGGTCTCGCCGGCATGCCGCGCCGCTATGCGGACTACCCGGCGCAGTTCACGGACTTCAACCAGGTCGCGACGATCGGCGCATTCGGCTTCGGCCTCGCGCAGGTGTACTTCCTGTTCGCGGTCGCGCTGCCGACGTATCGCGGCGGCGGCGAGCTCGAAAAAGCGAGCGACAAGCCGTGGGATGGCGCGGAAGGCCTCGAATGGACCGTGCCGAGCCCGGCGCCGTTCCATACGTTCGAGCATCCGCCGACGGTTGAATAAACAGTCATATCGGTCTGCGAGGCTTCCGGAAAACGAAGCCTCGCAGACAGGCATCACAAGAGAAAGCATGACCCTGGATCCACAAAAAAGACGCACGCCCGAGGAAATCCGCGCGGGCAACAAGCGGCTCGGAATCATCATGGTGTTGATCGCCGCCGTTTTCTTTGTGGGTATCGTCGTCAGGCAATACCTGTTGTCGCGAGGGTAGGAAAGCCAAGTGTCCAGTCAGCCGCAAAATCCGCAGGTCGACCGCTCGTTCAACCGGTCGATGCTGGTGAAGCTCTTCGTCGTGGCGGCGCTGATGTTCGGCTTCGGCTTCGCGCTCGTGCCGATGTACAAGGCGATCTGCCAGATTACCGGCATCAACAATCTCGTGCAGCGCGATGTCGGCGCGCGCGAGGCGAAGAACACGCAGGTCGATGCGAGCCGCACGGTGTCCATCGAGTTCGATGCGAACGCGCGCGGCCCGCTGCGGTTCAAGCCGGAGCAGAACACGCTGGACATTCACCCCGGCGAAGTGATGACGGTGATGTACCAGGTGACCAACGAGCAGAACCGCACGGTGAAGGCGCAGGCCATCCCGAGCTACGCGCCCAAGCAGGCGACCGAGTATTTCAAGAAGATCGAATGCTTCTGTTTCACGCAGCAGACGCTCGGGCCGAACGAAACGAAGCGCATGCCGGTGGTGTTCGTCGTCGATCCGAAGCTGCCGAAGGACGTCCGGACAATCACGCTGTCGTACACGTTCTTCGAGCTGGATGCGCCGAAGTCCGTGGCGAAAGGATCGTGACGGCGATGAGCGCGGACACGCCGAACAAAGGCGGCTTCCTGAGGCTCCTGAAGGCGGTGTTCTGGTCGTTTTTCGGCGTGCGGCGCCGCGCGGATCTGGAAAGCGATGCGGCGCAGCTGAACCCGCTGCATCTGATCGCGGCGGGCGTCATCGGCGCGGTGCTGTTCATCGTCGTGTTGCTGCTGATCGTGCGCGCGGTGGTGGGATAAGACGATAACGCCGGGCGCTCGGGTCGAACGCGCGGCGGCAAAAGAAAATTCAAGCAACTGGATCGAAGTGGAGAGTCAACAATGAGCGGTCAAAACGAGAGCCCGTACTATTTCGTGCCGCATCCGTCGCGGCATCCGGTCATGGCCGCAAGCGGCTTGCTGGTCATGCTTGCGTCGCTGGCGTCGTGGGTGAACGGCCATACCTGGGGACCGCTCGGCACCTTCATCGGCCTGCTGTTCGTGCTGTTCGTGCTGTGGCACTGGTTCGGCGACGCGATCGGCGAATCCGAAGGCGGCATGTACGGCAAGCGCGTCGACGTGTCGTACCGCTGGAGCATGAGCTGGTTCATCTTCTCCGAAGTGATGTTCTTCGCGGCGTTCTTCGGCGCGCTGTTCTATGCGCGCGCCATCGCGATGCACGAACTCGGCAGCCTCGATTACAAGCTGATCTGGCCCGACTTCACCGCCGTGTGGCCGAACAACGGTCCGGCCGCGCTCGTGCCGCATTTCCGCGCGATGGTGCCGTGGCCTCTGCCGACCATCAATACGGCGCTGCTGCTGTCTTCCGGCGCGACGCTGACGGTGGCGCACCATGCGCTGCGCGAGGATCATCGCAAGAAGGCGATCATCTGGCTCGGCGCGACCGTGCTGCTCGGCATGATCTTCCTGTTCTGCCAGGGCTACGAATATTTCCACGCGTACAACGAACTGAACCTCACGCTCACGTCCGGCGTGTACGGCTCGACGTTCTTCCTGCTGACCGGCTTCCACGGCTTCCACGTGTTCCTGGGCGGCACGATGCTCGCCGTGGTGATGATTCGCCTGATCCGCGGCCACTTCACGGCGGAGCACCACTTCGCGTTCGAGGGCGCGGCGTGGTACTGGCACTTCGTCGACGTCGTGTGGCTCGGGCTGTACGTCGTCGTCTACTGGCTGTAAGCGGGGAATCGGGCGTGCGCGCTGCGCCGTCCGTGAGAGCACAGAAGCCGTGACCAACACGCCGCCCTCGATGTATCACAGGGCGGCGTTGTCATTTCCGGGAATGGTTTCGCAGGAAAGCGAGGCGCGACAATACGTCTCGTAGGGAAGAACCCGCGCGACGGGTTATCGTCCGAGGGGGATGCCCGTCGATTGAATCCAGCCCATCCAGTGCGCGAACAGGATGAAGAGGAACAGGGAGATGGACAGCCCGACACGCATGGCGAGCGACCACACCATGCGCTTCGTCTTGCCCCGGTCGGTCATCATGAAGTAGAGCGCCGAGCCCAGGCTGCCGATGATAAGGATGAATGCAATAGCAACGATGATGTGCATGAAACCAGCCAGCGTTTTGCTCAGAAACCACGTTGAGCAGTATTGAATTGAGTCATCTCATTATCTCACTCGATGGATTGTGTCGTGCGTCGCCCCGGCGGATGCCGGCGGTAAGGTCTGCAGCATGAAGATTCGTTTCTGGCCCGCGCTCCTGATTCTGATCGTCGTCGCGGTGACGATGCGCCTGGGCTTCTGGCAGCGCGACCGCGCACATCAGAAAGAGGCGCTCAACGCGCAAATCGTCGCGTTCGAGAATGCGCCGGCGCGGCAGGTCGGCGTCGAACCGTTGCCGCTCAAGTCGATCGAATTTCATCGCGTCGAGGCGCGCGGCGAGTTTTTGCCGGAGCGGGTCGTGTATCTGGACAATCGTCCGTATAACGACCAGCCAGGCTTTTATGTCGTGATGCCGCTTAAACTCGAGGGTGGCGGCTATGTCCTCGTGAATCGCGGCTGGCTGCCGCGCAATCTCGCCGACCGCACGGGCATCGAGCCGTACGGGACGCCGAAGGGCATCGTCGATGTACAGGGCATCGCGCGCGCGAATGCGTCGCAGGCGTTCGAACTCGGCAGCGGCGGATCGGCGGCGCACAAGGAAATTCGCCAGAACCTGGACATCCGCTCGTATGCCGCCGAAACCGGGCTCGCGTTCCAGCCGTTCGTGATTCAGCAGACGAACGACACCGGCGACAAACTCGTGCGCGACTGGCCCGCGCCGACGCTCGGCGTCGAGCGCAACTACGGCTACATGTTCCAGTGGTGGGGCATGGCGGCTGCGGCCATCGCGTTCGGCCTGTACGCCGCGCGCCGCGCCGCGAAGAAAGTCGACGAACGCGAAAACGGCGAAGAAGGCGACAAGCGCGACGAGGAAGCCGAACACCACGCTTGAAACTTCGGGCGCACGCCGCGCCCGTTCGACCGAACGACAGAACAGAGGCACGTTTCACCGATGCAATCACAACGCTCCACCGCCGCGGCCGACAAGACCGGCACGCGGCAACGACAAGCCTCGAAAGGCTCCTGGATCAGCGGCCGCTGGATGCTCCTGCTGCTGGCGCTCGTGTGCGCCGCGCCGGTGATCGCGTCGTACCTGATGTATTACGTGTTCAAGCCGGCGGGCGGCACGTCGAGCTACGGCGCGCTGATCGAACCGCAGCGGCCGATTCCCGCGCAACTCGTCGTCACCGACGAAAGCGGGCAACGCCTGCCGCTCAAGTCGCTCGAAGGCAAATGGCTGATGGTGATGGTCAACGGCAGCGATTGCGACGAAGCGTGCGCCACGCGTCTCTACTTCATGCGTCAGGTGCGCGCGCTGCAAAGCGGCGAGCGCGAACGCGTCGTGAACGTCTGGCTGCGCACCGATGACAAGCCGGTCTCCGACGTGATCAAGACCGCGTATCCGCAGCCCGACACGCGCATGCTCGTCACGGACGAGCCGGCGATCGCGGCGTGGCTGCCCGTGAGCGACGGCACGAAGCTCACGGATCACATCTTTCTCGTCGATCCGAACGGCAATCTGATGATGCGTTTCCCGCAGAATCCCGATCCGAAGAAGATCAACGCGGATGTGGCGAAGCTCTTGAAGTGGTCGCGCATCGGCTGAAGGCGGACAAGCATGTTCTTACTGCAACTCGGTCTGATCGGCTTGTGCATCGCGCTGCTGCCGCTTTCCTATGTGTGGGTCAAAGCCGACGACGACAAATTCCGCAAGCTCGTCTGGCTCACGACCTTCCTGACGCTCGACCTCATCATGTTCGGCGGCTTCACGCGCCTGACCGACTCCGGCCTCGGCTGTCCCGACTGGCCGGGCTGTTATGGCACGTCGTCGCCGTTCATCGCGCATGCGCAGATCGCGGCCGCGTACCAGGCGATGCCCACCGGCCCCGTCAGCATGGTGAAGGCGTGGATCGAGATGCTGCACCGCTATTTCGCGATGGCGATCGGCGTGCTGATCATCGCGCAGGTGGTCATCGCGTGGACGGCGCGTGTGAAGAAGCGTCCGCTGCACGTGTCGCCGTGGTGGCCGACGGGCATTCTGCTGCTGATCCTGCTGCAAGGCGCGTTCGGCGCGTGGACCGTCACGCTCAAGCTCCAGCCGGTGATCGTCACGACGCACCTGTTGCTCGGACTCGCGCTGCTCGGCGTGCTCGGCTGGCTCGCGGCACGCATGACGCCCATTCCATCGCTCGACACCGCGGCCGCGCGCTGGATGCCCGCCGCCGCGTTCGGCCTGGGCTTGCTCGTCGTGCAGATCGCGCTGGGCGGCTGGGTCAGCACGAATTACGCGGTGCTCGCGTGCACGGACTTTCCGCTGTGCAACGGCCAATGGATTCCGCCGATGAACTTCGAGCACGGTTTTCACCTGTGGCGCGCGCTCGGCATGACCGGCGACGGCGACGTGATCTCGCAGGACGCGCTCGTCGCGATTCACTGGACGCATCGCACGTTCGCGGTCGTCGTGGTGCTGTATCTGCTGTGGCTCGCGTTCAGACTGCGACGATTCGAATCGCTGCGAAAGCCCGCAAACGGCGTATTGTTGATGATCGTCGTCCAGTTCCTGACCGGCATGTCGAACATCGTGCTGCAATGGCCGCTGCCCGTCGCGGTCGCTCATAATGGCGGGGCCGCGATCCTGTTGCTGCTGCTCGTTATGCTAAACTTTCGAATCTCTTCCAGCCGTCCCGGCCGCGCCGCTGTTCCCGCGCGCGACGTCGTTTCAGCGTGACTCCACATCATGGATAGCACGACACTACATTCCCCACTCGGCAGCCGCGTTTCGCAATACATTGCGCTGACCAAGCCGCGCGTCACGCAACTCGCCGTGTTCTGTGCCGTCATCGGCATGTTTCTGTCCACGCCGGGCATGGTGCCCTGGGACAAGCTCATCGGCGGCGCCGTCGGCATCTGGCTGCTGGCCGGCGCGGCGTTCGCGATCAATTGTCTCGTCGAGCAGAAAGTCGATGCGAAGATGCGCCGCACCGCATGGCGTCCGTCCGCGCGCGGGCAGATCACGTCGACGCAAATCCTGACATTCTCGGCGGTGCTCGGCGGCATCGGCATGTGGACGCTCTACACGTTCACCAATCCGCTCACGATGTGGCTCACCATTGCCACGTTCGTCGGCTATGCGGTCGTCTACACGCTGCTGCTCAAGCCGTTCACGCCGCAGAACATCGTGATCGGCGGCGCGTCCGGCGCCATGCCGCCCGCGCTCGGCTGGGCCGCGGTGACCGGCGCGGTTCCCGGCGACGCGTGGATTCTCGTGCTGATCATCTTCGTGTGGACGCCGCCGCATTTCTGGGCGCTCGCGCTGTATCGCCGCAAGGACTACGAGAACGCCGGCCTGCCGATGCTGCCGATCACGCACGGCGAGAAGTACACGCTGCTCAACATCTTCCTGTACACGCTCGTGCTGTTCGCGGTCACGCTGATGCCGTATATCTCCGGCATGAGCGGCGTGGTGTATCTGGCGAGCGCCGTGGCGCTCGGCGCGGGGTTCATCGGCTATGCGTGGAAGATGTATCGCGAATACTCCGACGCTCTCGCGCGCAAGACCTTCCGTTACTCGATCGTGTATCTGTCGCTGCTGTTCGGCGCGCTGCTTGTCGATCATTACGTCCGCACGGTGATCGGCGCATGATGGTCTTTCTGCGACGTTTCCTTGCGCTGCTCGTTTTCGCGGCGCTGCTCTCCGCGTGCGAAAAAGCGCCGGATTTCAAGAATCTCGACATCACCGGGAACAAGCAGTTCGGCAGTGAATTCTCGCTGCCCGACACGCACGGCAAGACGCGCACCCTGGCGGACTTCAAGGGCAAAGCGGTCGTGCTGTTCTTCGGATACACGCATTGCCCCGACGTGTGCCCGACGACGCTCGCGGAACTCTCGCAGGCGATGCAGCAACTCGGCGACAAATCGAAGGATGTGCAGGTGCTGATGGTCACCGTCGATCCCGCGCGCGACACGCCCGACCTGCTGAGTCAGTATGTGGCCGCGTTCAATTCGTCGTATATCGGTTTGCGACCGGCGAACGACGCGCAACTGGCGCAAGTGGCCAAGGACTTCCGCGTCTATTACGCGAAGTCGCAGGGCAAGACCCCCGACGATTACACGATGGACCACACCGCCGCGAGTTATGTGTTCGACAAGGACGGCAAGCTGCGTCTCTTCGCGCGCGACGGTCAGGGCGTCGAGCCCTGGGTGCACGATCTCAAGTTGCTGATCGACTGATTGCGACTGATTGCGACTGATTGCGAAAGCGGCCCGCCCGGGCCGCTTTTCATTTCAGGCGTCCGAAGACGGTTCGGGCAGGTTCAGTCCGGGCGCGAGCCGCGTCGCCTTGAACTCGGTGATTTCGTAGTGCGCGAGCTTTTGCCGGGCGAACGGATCTTCCGCGAGGATCGCATCGAGCTTTTCGCGCTCGATGCCCGACGCCAGAATGACGCCGCCTTCGCGTGGCACCTTCGGCCCGGCGATCACGAACACGCCTGCCGCGAAATAACGCTCGAGAAAGACGCGATGCGCGTCCAGCGCATCGTCGATTTCGGCGAGCGCGCCGGTGTAACGCAGATTGATCACATACATGTCGATACGTCCTCGGTGCGTGAACTTGAGACATTCTGTGGCGATTTTATCCGCGCAGTGAAACGCGTGATATTCACATGAACATTCTGTATTTCGGTTTGCACCAAAGCCGTGCGAATATTTGCCGCCTCGGTTTGAATCGCAGGCCGAACGATCAGAGTAGCGATCAGACAATCCAGCAAGAACGCATCATCGAAACAGGAACACCATGCAGCGCAGAAATTTGCTCAAGGCCCTCACCGCCGCCTTTTTAATCACGAACTTCGCCGCCGCTCACGCCGATGACAAAGTCATCAAGGTCGGAACGATCGGCGGCCCCGACGCGCAGATCTGGCAAGTCGTGCAGAAGGTCGCGAAGCGCGACGGGCTCAACGTGAAAGTGATCGAATTCAACGACTACGTTCAGCCGAACGCCGCTCTCGATGCCGGCGATCTCGACGCGAACAGCTTTCAACATCAGCCATATCTCGACAGTCAGATCAAGCAGCGCGGCTACAAGATCGTCAACGCCGGTCTGACCTACATTTCGCCCCTCGGCGTGTATTCGAAGAAACTGAAGTCGCTGAAGGATCTGCCCCAGGGCGCGAAGGTCGCGGTACCGAACGATCCGTCGAACGAGAATCGCGCGCTGCTGCTGCTTCAGACGCAAGGCGTGATCAAGCTGAAGGCGGGCGCGGGCACGAACGGCAATAACGCGACGGCGCTCGACGTGGCGGAGAATCCGAAGAAGATCAAGCTCGTCGAACTCGACGCCGCGCAACTGCCGCGCACGCTCGCCGACGTCGACGCCGCCGCGATCAACACGAACTTCGCGCTGGCGGCCGGCCTGCAGCCCACGAAAGACGCGATCGCGCTCGAGGACGTGCATAGCCCGTACGCGAACCTGATCGCCGTGCGCGCGAAGGACAAGGACCAGCCGTGGGTGAAGAAGCTCGTCGCGGCATATCAGTCCGAGGACGTGCGTCAGTTCCTGAAGAGCGAATTCAAGGGTTCGGTCGTGCCTTCGTTCTAAGCGAGAGATAGTCCGCAGCAATTCGACGGCGTCCCGAGGGACGCCGTTTTGCTTTAAGCGGTCGCAATTCAGTCGACGCACATCTGCTGCAGTTCCCTTTGCCAGACCACGGCCCGCGTGCCTTCCTGTACCGGCCTGAAGCCGGCGTGCATGAAGAGTCCGCACAGATCTTCCTGCGGCTCTTCGAGGCGGCAGATCACTTGCTCGTAGCGCGCGCCGTGCGCGAAATTCGCGCATGCGGCGACGAGCCGTTCGCCCAGCCCGTGCCGGCGCGCGCCCGGTTCGACGAAAAGCAATTCGATGCGCGCCTGCGTTTCGGACTCCGCAGCAAGCAGCGCCGCGCCGACGCGCGTATGGCTGTCCTGCTCGGCGACCCAGCACGCGATGCGCGGCGTGTTCGACTGCATTGCGGCAAGAAAGCGCGACACCAGCTTGGTTGCGATCGCTTCGTTGGTGAGCCTCGGCCGGTCGCCCGGGGACAGGGCCGCGTGGCGCTCGATCATCCAGCCGAAATCTCCGCCGCGCGGCGCGCGCAGCCGTGACTCCGCGCCGCTGCCGGGCGGCGACAGCAGCCGTTCGACGTCCGCCATGGCCGTGCACAACTGCTCGATTTCCGAGGCCGACAATTTCTTGAGCAGCGCGGCGGCCTCGGCGGAGACGTGAAGATCGATTTCGTCGACCTTTTCCTTGGCCTCCTGCGTGATCGAAAGCAGATGCGCCCGGCCATCCGATTCGTTTCGCCGGCGCTCCACGAGGCCGAGTTTCTGGAAGTTGTTGATCAGCCGGCTCAGATATCCGGTGTCCAGCCCGAGGTTGCGCGATAAATCAGCGGCTGTGCTGGCGCGGTGCTGCCCCAGTTCATGAAGGATGCGCACCTCGGTCAGGGAAAGTGAACTTTTGTGAAGCCGTTCGTGCAGCGCGCCGGTATGACGCGCATAAAAACGATTGAAGCGGCGTACTGCTTCGACGGCCCGGCTCGGATCGGAATGGCCCATATCTAGTCTCTCGAGGATTGATTGAATTAATTTTGAATCCGAACTAATAAGTGCATTGTGCCAAAGTCGTACGACCGTGCGAATACGAAAATGCCCGAAAAGTTAGAGAACAGGCAAGCAAGGAACCAATTCGGCAAGTGGACCTGAGCTTGGGGTAAGTCCTGATGCCAAAGATGTTTCGATGAAATTCGATAAACATCAATTAACCAATTGATTTCTAACGATTTATAGGTGTTTTGATAAGGTCGGTTCTTAGCGTTGACTGGTATTATGTTGGTTATATAATGGGCTCCAATTTGGTACGCGAGAGCATTCGATGGGGCACCGCTGGCAAGATTTGACGCCTGACGCGCAGAGCGATACCCCGCTTTATCTCCAGTTGGCCTCGCGACTGGCGACCGCCATTCACGCAGGAACGTGGTCGGCCGGCGAGGCGCTGCCTTCGGAGCGCACGCTGTCGGACGGTGTCGGGGTATCGCGCATCACGGCGAGAAAGGCCATCGCGCTGCTCGTCGAACAAGGCTTGATCCGGCGTGTGCGCGGCGCGGGCAGTTTCATCACCCCGCGCACTGAAGATCCGCTGTCACGTCTCACCGGTTTCAGTCGAAAGATGGAACAACGCGGTTTCACGCCGGATTCGGTCTGGCTGGATCGCGGACTAAGAGCAGCGAATCGGGATGAAGCCGTGCGTCTCGGCTTGTCTCCGGGCGCAGCCGTTGCCAGTCTGAGGCGATTGCGGCGCGCCGACGGCATCGTGATGGCGGTCGAGCATTCGGCGTTGCCGGTCGCCGTGGTGCCGGACCCGCTCGCGATCGGCGCATCGCTTTATCGGTATCTCGAGGAACGCGGCTTGTCGGTGGTGCGCGCCCTGCAACACTTTCGCGCCGTGAACGCCGGCGTGGAAGTCGCGCGGCTGATGGGCGTGCCGCCGCGCGCTGCACTGCTCGTGATCACGCGTGTCGGCTATTCGGCCGATCAACGCGCGATCGAATTGACGGACACCTACTGCCGTGACGACTACTACGACTTCGTCGCGGAATTGCATCGATGAGCGCCGGCACAGGCGCGCTGACGTAACGGGCACCACGCACCAGGCACCACAAGCAAGAAGAGAAAGAGAACGAGAGGACTCAAAGGAAGCCGTTTGCTCTTCCGTGATGGAAGCGTGCTCGCAGCATGGCGCGGACGGCACTGAACCTCATTTTGGCAGCGCGCACCCTCAGAGAAATTCATGCTGAAAGGAAACATACTCACGACCGATGGCTGGATCCACGGATCCGTCCGCTTCGAGAACGGCCGCGTGACGGCGCTCGAAGGCCATATCGCCGATCCGCTCGCCAACGACGCGCCATACATCCTGCCCGGCTTCATCGATCTGCATGTGCATGGCGGCGGCGGGCGCGACATCATGGAAGGTGGCGATGCGGCGGACACCGTCGCGCGCCAGCACGCGCAGCACGGCACGACGAGCCTGCTCGCCACCACGATGACCGCGCCGCGCGACGAACTGATGCAGGTCGTCGCGGGCCTGGGCGAACAGGCGAAGCGCCGTGCCGCGGGTGGCGCGCGCGTGCTGGGCGTGCATCTCGAAGGCCCGTACATCAATCCGGGCAAGCTCGGCGCGCAGCCGGACGCGGCCGCCGTCGCGGTGCGCGAAGAAGTGCTGAAGTATCTCGAACTCGCGCCGATCCGCGTCGTGACGATCGCGCCGGAAATCTCCGGGCATCTCAGCATCATTGCCGATCTGGCGGCGCGCGGCGTGCGCGTGCAGCTGGGCCATTCGCTCGGCACGTATGACGACGCCGTCAACGCGCTCAAGCACGGCGCGCGCGGCTTCACGCATCTGTTCAACGCGATGTCGCCGCTGCATCACCGCGATCCCGGCATGGTCGGCGCGGCGCTCGCGCATGCGGAATACGCCGAACTCATCCCCGATCTGCTGCACGTGCATCCGGGCGCGATCCGCGCCGCGATGCGCGCGATCCCGCGTCTTTACGTCGTGACCGACAGCACGTCGGCGGCCGGCATGCCCGACGGCGAATATCGCCTCGGCAGCCAGCATGTCACCAAATGCATGGGCGGCGTCCGTCTCGCGGACGGCACGCTCGCCGGCAGCACCCTGACCATGGATCAGGCGCTGCGCAATCTCGTCTCGCTGGGCATTCCGCTCGCGGACGTCTCGAATCGCCTGTCGCGCTTTCCCGCCGACTACCTCGGACTCGAAGATCGCGGCCGCATCGCGCGTGGCGCATGGGCCGATCTCGTCGTGCTCGACCGGGACCTCGCGCTGACCGCCACGTATGTCGAAGGAGAATCAATTGTCGAATATGCTTAATGAGGCGCTGGAATCCGCGGATGTCGTCGCGGCCCAGCTCGCCGACACCTCGCGCATCGAAGCGCTCGCCGTCAAGCTCGCCGAACAGCCGCGCCATGTCGCGCTGACGGTCGCGCGCGGCAGTTCCGATCACGCCGCGAGTTACTTCGCCAGCCTGACGATGAGCCGCATCGGCGTGCCGGTGGCATCGCTGCCGATGTCGGTCGCGACGCTCCAGCAGGCGCCGTTGCGTGTCTCCGGACAACTCGCCGTCGCGTTCTCGCAATCGGGCAAGAGCCCCGATCTCGTCGGCACGATGCAGGCGCTGCGCGACGCCGGCGCGTTCACCGTCGCGGCGGTCAACGTCGCGGGTTCGCCGCTCGAAAGCGCGTGCGAGTACTTCCTGCCGCTGCTCGCCGGTCCCGAACTGTCGGTGGCCGCGACCAAGAGCTATATCGCGATGCTGTCGCTGTCGGCCATCGTGATCGCGCACGTGCAGCGCGACGCCGAATTGCTCAAGGCGCTCGAATCGCTGCCGGAAAAGCTGCGCGCCGCGGGCAAGCTCGACTGGACGCGCGCCGTGAACGAGCTGAAGGACGTCGATCGCATGATCGTGATCGGCCGCGGTCTCGGTCTCGCGATCGCGCAGGAAGCGGCGCTCAAGCTCAAGGAAACCTCGGGCATCCAGGCCGAAGCGTTCTCCAGCGCGGAAGTGCGTCACGGGCCGATGGAAATCATCGACCGCGACTATCCGCTGCTCGTGTTCGCGCCGCGCGGACCGGAGCAGGCAGGGCTGATCCAGCTCGCCGCCGACATGCGCGCCCGCGGTGCGCGCGTGCTGCTCGCCGCGCCCGACGACGTCGCGGACGCGGAGTTGCCGCTCGTCGCCACCGACCACCCGGCGCTCGATCCGATCGCCGCGATTCTTTCGTTCTACGTGATGGCCGCGGGTCTGGCCGCCGCGCGCGGGCGCAATCCCGACGCGCCGCGCCACCTGAACAAGGTCACCGAAACCCATTGAGTGAGAAAGCCGATGCGCCGTGCCGAGGAGTCCCTGTTGAACCATTCCACCGATAACCCGAGCGACCTCGTCCTGCTCGCGCCGTTCACCGGCCCCGTCGTGCCGCTCGCCGACGTGCCCGACCCCGTGTTCGCCGAAGGCATGTTCGGCGACGGCATCGGCATCGATCCGCTCGACAACGCGCTCGTCTCGCCCTGCGACGGCACGGTCACGCACCTCGCGCGCACCCATCACGCCGTGACGCTGCGCACGAAGGAAGGCGCGGAGATTCTCGTGCATATCGGCATCGACACGGTCGGGCTGGGCGGCAAGGGTTTCGCGCCGATGATCGAACAGGGCGCGACCGTGCGCGCCGGTCAGCCGCTCATCGAGTTCGATGCCGATTTCGTCGCGCAACACGCGCCGAGCCTCGTCTCGGTGATCGCGGTGGCCAACGGCGATGCGTTCGATGTCGTCGAGCGCGCCGGGCGAGGCATGCTGAAAGCGGGCGCGCGGCTGCTGGTCCTGCGCGCGAAGCACGGCGAAAAGGCGGACACCGCGCGCTCCGGCGCGCTCATCATGGAAGAAGCGCGCCGCAGTCTGACGCTCGCGCATGCGGGCGGTCTGCACGCGCGGCCGGCGGCGCGGGCACGCGAAGCGGCGCGCGGCTTCGACGCGAAGGTCGAAGTGCGCTACGAAGGCAGGAAGGCGCCGGTGGAAAGCGTGGTCGGTCTGCTCGGCCTCGGCGCGGGCGAGGGCGCGACCATCGAACTGGTGGCGATCGGCGCGCACGCGCAGCAGGCGGTCGATGCCGTCGCCGCCGAATTGCTGCGCGCGGCGCAAGGCGAAGTGGAAGAGACGCCGGCGCGCGCGAAGTCGCCGGCGCCCGTCGCGCAGGCTGCGGCGTCGGGGCAGCCGCTGCCGCCGAACACGCTCGCGGGCGTTTGCGCGGCGCCGGGCGTCGCGGTCGGCACGCTGGTGCGCTGGGACGACAAGGAGATCGTGCCGCCGGAGCAGGCGAGCGGCCCGTCGGCGGCGGAAAGCCGGGCGCTCGATAAAGCCATCGCACAGGTCGATGCCGAACTCGGCGACACCGTGCGCACCGCGTCGCAGCGCGGCGCGGTCGGCGAAGCGGGTATTTTCGCGGTGCATCGCGTGCTGCTCGAAGACCCGACGCTCGTCGATGCCGCGCGCGACCTGATCAGTCTCGGCAAGAGCGCGGGCTTCGCGTGGCGCGAGGCGATCCGCGCGCAGATCGCGCTGCTCAACAACGTCAACGACGAACTGCTCGCCGAGCGCGCGGCCGATCTGCGCGACATCGAAAAGCGCGTGCTGCGCGCGCTCGGGCTCACGAACACGGCGGCGCGCGAGTTGCCGCACGAAGCCGTGCTCGCGGCCACCGAATTCACGCCGTCGGATCTGTCGTCGATCGATCGCTCGCGCGTCACCGCGCTCGTGATGGCGCGCGGCGGCGCGACCTCGCATGCGGCGATCATCGCGCGGCAAGTGGGGCTGCCGACGCTCGTCGCCATCGGCGATGCGCTGCACGCGATTCCCGAAGGCACGCAAGTGGTCGTGGATGCATCGACCGGACGGCTCGAGCACGCGCCGACCCAGCTCGACGTCGAACGCGCCCGCGCCGAGCGCGAGCGTCTGGCCGGCGTGCGCGAAGCGAACCGGCGCATGTCGCAGCAGGCCGCGTCGACGAAGGACGGCCGCGCGATCGAAGTCGCCGCGAACATCGCCACGCTCGACGACGCGAAGGCCGCCGTCGAGAACGGCGCGGACGCCGTCGGCCTGTTGCGCACGGAGCTGCTGTTCATCCATCGCCAGTCGGCGCCGACGGTCGCGGAACACACGGACAGCTATCAGGGCATCGTCGATGCGCTGGCCGGCCGCACCGCGATCATCCGCACGCTGGATGTCGGCGCGGACAAGGAAGTCGATTATCTGACGCTGCCGCCCGAAGAGAACCCGGCGCTCGGCCTGCGCGGCATTCGTCTCGCGCAGGTGCGCCCCGATCTGCTCGACGACCAGTTGCGCGGCCTGCTCGCGGTGAAGCCTGTGGGCGCCGTGCGCATTCTTCTGCCGATGGTCACCGATTCCGGCGAACTGCAACGCCTGCGCGCGCGCATCGACGAACTCGCGCGCGAAGCCGGCCGCACCGAGCCGATCGAAGTCGGCGTGATGATCGAAGTGCCGTCGGCGGCGCTGCTCGCCGACCAGCTCGCGAAGCACGCGGATTTCCTCTCGATCGGCACCAACGATCTCACGCAATACACGCTCGCGATGGACCGTTGCCAGCCCGATCTCGCCGCCCAGTCCGACGGCCTGCATCCGGCCGTGCTGCGCCTCATCAAGACGGCGGTGCAGGGCGCGGAAAAGCACGGCAAGTGGGTCGGCGTGTGCGGCGCGCTCGGCGGCGATCCGCTTGCGGCGCCGCTGCTGATCGGCCTCGGCGTGACCGAGTTGTCGGTCGATCCCGTGTCCGTGCCCGGCATCAAGGCGCGCGTGCGCAATCTCGATTACCAGCTTTGCCGTCAGCGCGCCGAGGACTGCCTCGCGCTCGAATCGGCACAGGCAGTAAGAGCGGCAAGCCGCGAAATCTGGCCGCAGGACTAATCGTCCGTTTTGGGGCGGATATCGCGGGAGCCTTTTAGCCATCCCCCGACGCAGTTACGACAAGACTTATATTTTTGGAGAACCCGATGGACGCCAACCCGTTTGCAAAGATGCAGCGACTAGGCCGCGCGCTGATGCTGCCGATCGCCGTATTACCGGTGGCCGGCCTGCTGCTGCGTCTTGGCCAGCCCGATGTCTTCAACATCAAGATGATCGCCGACGCCGGCGACGCGATCTTCACCAATCTGCCGCTTCTGTTCGCGATCGGCGTGGCGGTGGGCTTCGCGAAGGACAACAACGGCACGGCGGGTCTCGCCGGCGCAATCGGCTATCTCATCGAGGTAGCCGTGATGAAGGACATCAACGACAAGCTCAACATGGGCGTGCTGTCGGGTATCGTCGCCGGCGTGGTGGCGGGCTATCTGTACAACCGCTACAAGGACATCAAGCTGCCCGAGTATCTGGCGTTCTTCGGCGGCAAGCGCTTCGTGCCGATCGTCACGGGCGTCGCGTGTCTGATACTCGGCATCGTGTTCGGCTACGTGTGGCAGCCGGTGCAGGCGGCCATCGATGCCGCGGGCACCTGGCTCACGACGGCAGGCGCGCTCGGCACGTTCGTCTTCGGCGTGCTGAACCGGATTCTGCTCGTCACGGGTCTGCATCACATCATCAACTCGCTCGCGTGGTTCGTGTTCGGCTCGTTCACGCCGCCCGGCGGCGGCGCGGTGGTGCACGGCGACCTGCATCGCTTCTTTGCGGGCGATCCGACCGCGGGCGGCTTCATGACCGGCTTCTTCCCGATCATGATGTTCGGCCTTCCGGCTGCATGTCTCGCGATGTTCCACGAAGCACCGAAGGAACGCCGCGCGCTCGTCGGCGGCCTGCTGTTCTCGATGGCGCTGACCGCGTTCCTGACGGGCGTGACCGAGCCGATCGAATACAGCTTCATGTTCCTGGCGCCGGTGCTCTACGGCATTCACGCGGTGCTCACGGGCCTGTCGCTCGCGATCTGCTCGGCGCTCGGCGTCCATCTCGGCTTCACGTTCTCGGCGGGCGCAATCGACTACGTGCTGAACTACGGCCTGTCGCAGCGCGGCTGGATGGCGATTCCGATCGGCATCGTCTATTTCGTCATCTACTACGGACTGTTCCGCTTCTTCATCCGCAAGTTCGACATGGCCACTCCGGGCCGCGAACCGGCAACGACCGACGCGGAAACGGACGTCCAGACGACCGTCGACGGCGGTCTGATCCCGCCGGTGCCGGGCGCGGCGGCGACGTCCGCTTCTGCCACGCGTGCTTCGAAGTACATCGCAGCGCTGGGCGGCGCATCGAATCTGACCCTGGTCGATGCCTGCACGACGCGTCTGCGTCTGTCGGTGGTGAATACGGAAAACGTGTCGGAAGCGAAGCTGAAGAACATCGGCGCGCGCGGCGTGCTCAAGCGCGGCGCGACCAACGTGCAGGTGATCATCGGGCCGGAAGCCGATCTGATCGCCGATGAAATTCGCAGCGAACTGGAGCATTCCTCGACGCGCGGCGCGACGCCTGCTTCGTCCGCGCCGGCTCAACCGGCTGCGGCGGTCGCCTCCGTTGCGGCGGCGGGCAGCGCCGATCAGACGCAAGGTCCGCTCGATCCGGATCCGCTGCGCTGGCTCGCAGTGTTCGGCGGCGCAACCAATGTCGCCTCGCTCGACGCGGTCGCCGCGACGCGCCTGCGCGTGGTCGTGCGCGATCCGTCGTCGGTGGATCGTCAGCGTCTGTCGTCGCTCGACGTGGCGTGGGTGTCGGCGGATACGTTCCACATCGTCGTGGGCGCGGCGGCGCCGCGTTACGCGGCGCTGTTGTCTACGCGCCTGCCGGGCAACGGCGGCGGCGCGGCACCGCTGCCGGCGTGATGTAGCGATCGCACGGCTGTAGCGAACGGCGCCTTCGGGCGCCGTTTTCATGTCGGCGCATGATGCGCACGAAGGCGCAAAAGAAAAAGCCCGCCGTCTTTCGACAGCGGGCTTCGCGATTTTCGCTAAAGCACAGTCAGGGGGTTACGCGTAGTCGTGCAGCGCCGAGCGCATCTTCTTCATCGCGCTCGCCTCGATCTGGCGAATGCGCTCAGCCGATACGCCGAACTCGTCGGCCAGTTCGTGCAGCGTCTTGCCGCCCGAGCCGTCATCCTGCACGTCGAGCCAGCGCGCCTTGATGATGCGGCGGCTGCGCTCGTCGAGCGACTCCAGCGCGTCGGCGAGGCCGTCGCTTTGCAGCTTGTCGAACTGGCGCGCGGCGATGACGTTCGTCGGCTCGTTGTGCGAGTCGGCCAGATACGCGATCGGCGCGAACGCTTCCTCGCCGTCGTCGACCTGGCCTTCGAGCGCGATATCGCCGCCCGACAAGCGGGTTTCCATCTCCGCGACTTCCTCGCGCTTCACGTTCAACTCGTTCGCCAGCCCCTCGATCTCATCCGGCGTGAACGCCGAATGACTGGTCTTGTGGCTGCGAAGGTTGAAGAACAGCTTGCGCTGCGCCTTGGTTGTCGCGACTTTCACCATGCGCCAGTTGCGCAGGATGTACTCGTGAATCTCGGCCTTGATCCAGTGCATGGCGTAGGACACCAGGCGCACGTTTTGCTCCGGATCGAACCGCTTCACGGCCTTCATCAGACCGATGTTGCCTTCCTGAATCAGGTCAGCATGCGGCAGGCCGTAGCCCAGATAGTTGCGGGCGATCGAAACGACGAGGCGCAGGTGCGACAGCACGAGCTGGCGCGCCGCGTCCAGGTTGCCTTGTTCGCGGAATTCGGTGGCGTACTGACGTTCCTCTGCCGGCGACAGCATCGGAATACGGTTCACTGCTTGTATGTATGAGTCGATGTTGCCGATCTGGCCGGTCAACACGGACGACTGTGCGTACGTCAGCGCGCCTGCCGAAGATCCCTTGGCAGGTGCCGAGCTCAAAACATTCGGAAGGGTCATCGCATTGGTCACGCTCATAAGCTCCTTATCAACAATTCAGTGCCGGGTGCCGCTATGCAGCAACGGCAAATCAAGCACGATATTAGCACTCCCGTTTAGCGAGTGCTAAGGATTAGAGGCCCCGGAAACGTGTGAGTTCCCACAAAAGCTATCGAATTTGTGTGGTTGATAGGACAGTGTTTTGCGCGATATTCAGGTCACATGTACCGATTCGACGCTTCCTTTCGAATCGATTACCGTGTTTGTGCGCTGCGGCGAAAGAAAATTCAACGAAACCTGATCCGTTGATACGAGTTCTGCAATTTTTTTAGAAGATAACTAGAATCGGCCAAATGTCATTGTTTGTGAAACACGCCAGTAATTCGAGAACATGGGGTGCACATGCATAAAAAAAAGAGTTCGTGGCTTGGTTCTTTGTCCCGTCTGGGAATGTGCGCGACGCTCGGCCTCGCGTCCGCAGCGGCTCACGCGGACCGGTTCGGGGTTCAGATCGCGGGCGGCGTGGCCGATCGCGACATCAAGAAGGCCGATCTCGGCGTGGCCTGGGACCCGGGCCTCACCTGGTGGGAGATCGGCGGCTTCCATTTCACGCTCATCGGTGAAGGCCACGTGTCCTACTGGCACACGACCGAGGACAACGCCGTCAATCCGAACATCTGGGAGTTCGGCATTACGCCGGTCATCCGCTTCGTGAAGAGCGCGGGTTACTTCCGTCCGTTTGTAGAGGCGGGCGTCGGCGTGCGGCTGCTCTCGCACGCGCGCATCACGCAGGACTTCACCGTTTCGACCGCGTTCCAGTTCGCGGATATGGTCGGCGTCGGCATGATCTTCGGCGACAAGCAGAACTATCAGGCGGGCTTCCGGTTTCAGCACCTATCGAACGCCAGTATCAAAGAGCCGAATCCTGGTATAAATTTCAGCCAGCTATATCTGCAATACAACTTCTGACGGGGCGCCGGCGCATCGGTTCCTCGACACAAGGGGAACCGACAGATGCCGGCAAAAACCATTGAGGCCATACGCGGCCTCGAGCGCGATCGCTTCCGGGCGATGGTCGAGGGCGACGGTCCGGCGCTCGATGCGCTGCTGGCTGAAAACGTCAGCTACGTCCATACGAACGGCAAGCGGGAGACGAAGCGCCAGTTCATCGACGCCATCACGGCCGGCCGCCGCCGCTATCGTCAGATCGAAATCCAGTCGCAGGACGTGTTGCCCGCCGGGCGCGACACTTGTCTGGTTTCCGGCCGGGCGCTGATCGAAATGGAATCGAAAAACGGCGCGCTGCTGTTTCCCATCGCCTACACGGCCGTGCATGTCCAGACCGACGGCCAGTGGCTGCTGCTCGCGCTGCAGGCGACGCGCGTCGCTCTCGAATAGCGCCGCGCGCGCCGTTTTCCGCGGATTTACGCTTCCACCGCTTCGGCGTGGCGTTCGTCCTGCGGCTTGTCCTGCTGCTCGTCCTGAGCCATACGCCTCGAACGGTTCACGGCGCTCACCACCGCATCGGCGACCGCGAACGCCGGATTCGCATGCAGCGCCACGCCGAAGCGCGTCGGCCCGTCGCCGACCCGGCAGCCGACGAACGCCGCCGTATCGCCGCCGGCAGTCACGGCCGTTTCGAACCAGTTGACGTTCGCATCGACGTCCAGCGCCGCCGCGACCGTCTGCGCGTACGCCTCGCCGCTCGCCGCACCCGATGCCGCCGTCACGGCGACGCGGCGTCCGAACACCGACAGCGTCGATGCGTCCACGCGCGCAACTGGCCCGCCCGCGTCGAAATATTCGCGCTTGAAGAGGGCGCAGATCGCCTCGCCGCTGATTTCCTCGCCGGACGCGTCCGCGAGCGCCTGCACCGCATGGCTGAACTCGATCTGCACGCGGCGCGGCGGCGTGAAGCCGAGACCGCGCTCGAGCAGATAGGTCGCGCCGCCCTTGCCGGACTGGCTGTTCACGCGGATCACGGCGTCGTAGCTGCGGCCGAGATCGGCCGGATCGATCGGCAAATAGGGCACGTCCCAGACCGTTCCGGCCACGCGCTGCGCAAAACCCTTACGGATCGCGTCCTGATGCGAGCCCGAAAACGCCGTGAACACGAGGTCGCCCGCATACGGATGGCGCGGATGCACCGGAATCTGATTGCAGCGCTCGACGACGCGGCGCACGGCGTCGATGTCGGAGAAATCGAGGCCCGGATCGATGCCTTGCGTGTAGAGATTGAGCGCGAGCGTCACGAGATCGACGTTGCCCGTACGCTCGCCGTTGCCGAACAGACAGCCCTCGATGCGGTCCGCGCCCGCGAGCAGCGCCATTTCCGCGGCCGCGACGGCCGTGCCGCGGTCGTTATGCGGATGCACCGAAAGGACGATGCTGTCGCGAAAGCCCATGTTGCGGTCCATCCACTCGACCTGATCGGCGAACACGTTCGGCATGGCGGCTTCGACCGTCGCGGGCAGATTCACGATCATCTTGTGAGCGGGCGTCGGCCGCCACATTTGCGCGACGGCGTCGCAGACTTCGCGCGCGAACGGCAGCTCGGTCATGCTGAAGGTTTCGGGCGAATACTGGTAGATCCAGTGCGTTTCGGGCCGCGCCGCCGCGCATTCCTTGATGATGCGCGTGCCTTCCACCGCCAGCGCCTTCACTTCTTCCTGCGACTGATTGAACACGATGCGCCGGAACGATGGCGCGATCGCGTTGTAAAGATGCACGATCACGCGGCTCGCGCCCTCGACGGCTTCGAACGTGCGCTCGATCAGTTCGCGGCGCGACTGCACGAGCACTTCGATCGTGACGTCGTCCGGGATGCGCTTCTCGTCGATCAGCTTGCGCACGAAATCGAAATCCGTCTGCGATGCCGACGGGAATCCCACCTCGATCTCCTTGAAACCCGTTGCCACCAGCATGTCGAAGAATTCGAGCTTGGCTGCGATGCTCATCGGCTCGATCAGCGACTGGTTGCCGTCACGCAGATCGGTGCTCATCCAGATCGGCGCGCGCTCGATCGTGCGATTCGGCCAGCGGCGGCCATTCAGACGGACTTGCGGAAACGGGCGGTATTTCTCGGCGGGGTTCGGCATCATGATCGTCGATCTCTCTCGGGACGGTTTGCGTAGCGTCTGCGAGAGAGGCCGTGTCCGGCGGCTGGCCGGGCATGGCGCCATGCACGTGGAGCCGGGCTGCGCGCGCGGTCACACGGATCACCTGCGATGGTGACGCCTGCGACCAACGTGAACGTGCGCGAAGCAGCGTGCATTTGACCCTCGCGTTTCCGTCTCGCGGGTTGCGCGAACGAAAAGCTGACGACTACAAGTGGTAAGAAAAGAAACTGCGGGAACTGCCGGAGGACCGCGCGCCTTACGACGCACGGCGCTACGTCTGGCGACTTACGCTAGACGTAGCGATAGGGGCCGCGCTAGGCGGCCCGAAATAATTCGGAGGGAGGAAATCTGGGTGAAGCGCATGCGTCGACTTTAAACCAGCGTTGAATACCGTGTCAAATGCCTATTTCGCCGACGGAGGCGCTCAAAGCGGTTTGCGCACGACGTCGGCGATCACTTCGACCTGGCGCACGAGCGCGGGCGGAACCGGCACATCGCCGCGCAGCACGCACTCGATCCAGCGCGCCGTGGTGGCGGCATCGAGCGCTTCGGGCAGTTCGACGTGCGGCGCGTGCGGCTGCGAATGCTCGGGCGAGATCAACGTTTCGACGCGCCCGTCGTGGAACCAGTCGACCTGCACCTGACGCCGCGTATCCGCGACGGCTTCGCCTTCCGTGCCGCGCGCGAGCAGCGCGCCGCCCGCCGCCGCGTCGGGATGCTCGGTGAACAGGCCGGTGAGACTCTCGCGATATTCGGGATGCGTGTAGTTGACGAGCCGCAGGCCCGGATCGGCGAACGGCTGAAGAATCTTGACGAGCGTATGCGTGGAATTGCGCACGCCCATCCGGCGCCTGAGCGCGAGCAGCCGCGCGAGCTTTGGCGCGAGCACAGCGACCGGCGCGAACGCGAGCCGGCGCGACGCGAGACTGTCCTCGATTTCATCGTGCGAAGCCGCATGCGCGATGCCGAGCTCGGCGAAGATTTCCGCGCTCGTGACGCGGCCGGGATCCTCGGTCACGCCGTGCACCAGCACCGGCACGCCTTCGCGCGCGAGCAGCATCGACAGCAAGGGCACGAGGTTCGGCGTCCTGCGCGCGCCGTTGTAGCTCGGAATCGAGACGGGACGCGCGTGTTCGCGGCCGTCCTGCACATGCAGCGGCTCGAACGAGCGATGCGCGGCCGAGAGCATCGCGGCGAGTTCGGCGGACGTCTCGCCTTTCACGCGATAGGCGAGCAGGACGGCGCCGAGTTCGAGGTCGGAGACGCGGCCGTCGAGCATGGCTTCGTAGAGCGCGTACGTGTCGTCGCGGGACAGGGCGCGCGCGCCGTTCGGCCCGCGGCCGATTTCCTTGATGTAGCGTGCGCAGGCAAAAGTGGGGGCAGCGGAGTCGGTCATCGGCGAGGTGCGCGATCGGGCGCTCAATTCCGTAATGTGAGCGATGCCGCCGCGCGTATGTAGGGTGCAGGGAACTCATTCAGTACCGCATTTGGCAAGCGCTGGCAAGTTGCGTCGCTCGGACGCGTCGCGCGGGTTCGCCGTCCCGCGCGTGCGCCGAAGGCTCCCCGAAAGCTCGCAAACCCGCGTCCGACAAGCCTCGCCACGATTCTCCGGCACACGTTAAACTCGCGTTTCTCGCGGGCCGTCCGCAGCAGCGCATGCGCCCATGAATCTGCCATTCGAAACAGCAACAGGAGAGCGGGATGACTTATGTGTTTTCTCCGGCGCCGGCGGCAGCCGTGCCCGTCGACGGTACGAACGAGCAGTTTCCCGTGCGCCGCATCTACTGCGTCGGACGTAACTACGAAGCCCACGCGCGCGAAATGGGCCACGATCCGGACCGCGAGCCGCCGTTCTTCTTCAGCAAGCCCGCCGATGCCGTGCTGTACGTCGCGCCCGGCGCCACCGGCGAGTTTCCGTATCCGTCGCAAACGAAGAATCTGCATTTCGAGATGGAGCTCGTCGCGGCGATCGGCAAGCAGGGCCGTGACATTCCTGTCGATCAGGCGCTCGGCTACGTCTATGGCTACGCGCTCGGCCTCGACATGACGCGCCGCGACCTGCAGGCCGAAGCGAAGAAGCTCGGCCGCCCGTGGGACACGGCGAAGGGCTTCGACCGCTCCGCGCCGATCGGCCCGATTCACCCGGTCTCGAAGGTCGGGCATCTGGAAAAGAGCGCGATCTGGCTGACCGTCAACGGCGAGGAAAAGCAGCGTTCGGATATCTCGCAGCTGATCTGGTCGGTGGGCGAGACGGTCGCTTATCTGTCGACGTTGTTCGAGTTGTTTCCCGGCGATCTCATCTTCACCGGCACGCCCGAAGGCGTCGGCGCGGTCGTGAAGGGCGATCTGCTCAAGGGCGGCGTGGACGGCATCGGCGAATTCTCCGTGCGCGTCGTCTGAGCCGATGAACATGAAGCTCTACAGCTATTTCCGCAGCTCGGCGGCGTACCGGGTGCGCATCGCGCTGAATCTGAAGGGCCTCGGCTACGAGTACGAGGCCGTGCATCTGCTGCGCGACGGCGGCCAGCAACTCAAGCCCGAATATCGCGCGCTCAATCCGGACGGCATCGTGCCGACGCTCGTGGACGGCGACGACGTGCTCACGCAATCGCTCGCGATCATCGAGTATCTGGAGGAGACGCATCCGGAGCCGCCGCTGTTGCCGAAGACTCCGTCCGATCGCGCGTTCGTGCGCTCGGTCGCGATGCAGGTCGCGTGCGAAATTCATCCGCTCGATAATCTGCGCGTGCTCAAGTACCTGAAACATCAGGTCAAAGTGCCGGATGAAACGAAGGATGCGTGGTACCGGCACTGGGTCGAAACCGGTTTCGATTCGCTCGAAAAGCGTCTCGCGAACGACAAACGCGTCGGCGCGCTGACCTTCGGCGACGCGCCGACCGTCGCCGATCTGTGCCTCGTGCCGCAGGTATTCAACGCGCGGCGCTTCGGCATCGACACGAGCCGTTTCCCGACGATCGAGCGCATCGCCGATCACGCCTGCACCATCGACGCTTTCGCTCGCGCCGCGCCGGGCCAGCAGCCGGACGCCGAATGACAGCTGTGGTTTCTGCAGGCGCGCTGTCGAGTTATTTGTCGGGCATGGGATTGGGCGCGAGTCTGATCGTCGCGATCGGCGCCCAAAACGCGTTCGTGCTGCGGCAGGGGTTGAAGCGGCGGCACGTCGGTATCGTCGTGTCGATCTGCGCGTTTATCGACGTTTTGTTGATCGCGCTGGGCGTCGCCGGCATGGGCGCGCTCATCGCGCGTGCGCCGGTTCTGCTCGACGTGATCCGCTGGGCCGGCGCGGTCTTCGTGTTTCTGTACGGGCTGCGCGCGTTCATCGCGGCGTGGCGCGGGCCGGGGCATCTGGACGCCTCGAACGGCGATGCGCAGACGGCGCTCGGCGCGGCATCCACGGTGCTGGCGCTGTCGCTGCTCAATCCGCACGTTTATCTCGACACCGTGGTGCTGCTCGGCGGCATCGGCGCGCAGCGCGGCTGGCCGGGCAACGCGTGGTTCGCGGCGGGCGCAATGTGTTCGTCGATCATCTGGTTCACCGCGCTCGGCTACGGCGCGCGGCTTCTGGAACCGTGGTTCGAGAAGGACATGTCGTGGCGCGTGCTCGACGTGATCGTCGGCTGCGTGATGATGTGGATCGCGGCGTCGCTCGTCTTCGCGCGATAGTCCTCGCGCAATAAAAAAGGGCGTTCGCCGGAACGCCCTCTTTCGCCAGAGTGCCTTGCTTCAGCCGAGCAGCGCGTCCGCGAATTCTTCCGCGCTGAAGGGCTGCAAGTCCTCGACTTTCTCGCCCACGCCGATGAAATACACCGGAATCGGCCGCTGCCGCGCGATCGCCGCGATGATGCCGCCTTTGGCCGTGCCGTCGAGTTTCGTGACGATGAGGCCGGTCAGGCCGAGCGCGTCGTCGAAAGCCTTCACCTGGGCGAGCGCGTTCTGACCCGTGTTCGCGTCGATCACGAGCAGCACTTCGTGAGGCGCGTCGGGCATGGCCTTCGCGATGACGCGGCGCACCTTGCGCAGTTCTTCCATCAGATGCAGTTGCGTCGGCAGACGGCCGGCGGTGTCGGCCATCATCACGTCGATCTTGCGCGCGCGCGCCGCACCGACCGCGTCGAAGATGACCGCGGCGGCATCGCCGCTTTCCTGCGCGATCACCGTCACGTTGTTGCGTTCGCCCCAGACCGTCAGTTGCTCGCGCGCGGCGGCGCGGAACGTGTCGCCGGCGGCGAGCAGCACCGACTGATTGAAGTGCTGCAGATGCTTTGCGAGCTTGCCGATGCTCGTGGTCTTGCCGGCGCCGTTCACGCCCGCGATCATCATCACGAGTGGCTGTGCGCGGCCGAGCATCAGCGACTTTTCGAGCGGGCGCAGCAGATCGATCAGCAACTCGCGCAGCGCGGCTTTCACCTGCGACGCGTCGGTCAGACGCTCCGAGCGCACTTTCTCGCGCAGCGATTCGAGCAGGAATTCGGTTGCGTCGACGCCGGCGTCGGACATCAGCAGCGCGGTTTCGAGTTCTTCGTACAGATCTTCGTCGATTTTCGCGCCGACGAAGATGCCGGTCAGGTTCGAACTCGTCTTCGACAGACCGTGACGCAGGCGCGAAAGCCACGATTTTTTCGCGGCGGGATCCGGCTCGGGCGGCGGCACGAAGTCTTCGCTCGCGAGGTCGGTTTCGGGTGCGCGCGCCCATTGCGACGGCGTCCGGCCTTGCCAGTATTCCTTCGATTCCTCTGTCCGCTTCGGCGTCGCGGCAGCGGGTTTCGCCGGAGGAGCAGCGGGTGTCGCCGGCGCGGAAGCGGGTTTTGCAGGCGAGGGCGGCGCCGGCGCGGCGGCCGGTTTGGCGGGCACGGCCGCAGGCGGCGCTTCTTCGGGCGGCGCCTCGGCCGCGAGCGCCTGCCGTTCCAGCTCGTCGTCGGAAAGCTCTTCGTCTTCGGCCGCCTCGGGGGATTCGTCCTGAGGCGTGTCGAGCGGCCCGTCAGCCGGCTTTTTGAATCGTTTGAAGAAGCTGAACATGAGTGTCTGACGATGATGCGCGCATCGAGGCCCGCGCACGGGGATAGGAGCCGCGTATTTTATCAGGCGCGGCCCCGCGCGCCCGTGCGGCTCCCGGCACGGCGCGCGCGTGTGGTAACGTTGGCTTTCATTGCCCGCGCCCGTCGATCGTCGATTGAAAAACATGCCGGCGCGCCATCGGGCGCGGTCGTGCGTCCGGCTCCAACATCGCATTTATGTCCCGCTCGTCCGCCACTCGCTCCACTTTGCCCAGCCATACGCCGTCGCGCGGAGGCAAACCGCACACGATCCGCATCATCGGCGGTGACTGGAAGCGCACGCCGCTGCCCGTGCTCGATCTCGACGGCCTCCGGCCCACGCCGGACCGCGTCCGCGAAACGCTCTTCAACTGGCTCGGGCAGGATCTCAGCGGACAAAACTGTCTCGACCTGTTCGCGGGCAGCGGTGCGCTCGGTTTCGAGGCGGCCTCGCGCGGCGCCGCCCGCGTGTTGATGGTCGAGCGCAGCGGCCGGGCCGCCGCACAGATCCGGGCGAATCAGGCGAAACTCGGCGCGCGCAATATCGAGATCGCGGAAGCGGATGCGCTGCGGCTTGCGTCGAGCCTCGCTCCCGGTTCGTTCGACGTGATCTTTCTCGACCCGCCGTTCGGCGATCAGGCGCTGCTTCTGCGCGCGCTGGAACTGGCCGTGCCGCTCGCTTCGGCCGACGGCGCGATCTACGTCGAATGCGGCGATCCGCTCGAAGTCGCGGGCATCGACGCGCTCGCGGGCTGGGCAGTCGTTCGCGAAGGCAAGGCCGGTGCGGTCCGCTATCATTTGCTGCGTCGCGAAAATGAGGAATAATGCGCGTTCCCGATTTTGGCGTAGCCGGACTCCCCGAAGACGAGTCACGGGAAATGAGGCAGGGTTGGTCGTCGCAGCCACGCGGCCCAACGTAAATTAGAAGAGGAGAAGCTCATGGTTGTCGCCGTGTACCCGGGAACGTTCGACCCGCTGACTCGCGGGCATGAGGACATCGTCCGGCGCGCATCGAGCATTTTCGATCAGCTCGTCGTGGGCGTCGCGGACAGCCGCGCGAAGAAGCCGTTTTTCACGCTGCAAGAGCGGCTCGATATCGCGCATGACGTGCTCGGGCATTATCCGAACGTGCAGGTGAGCAGTTTCACCGGGCTGCTGAAGGATTTCGTGCGCAAGAACAATGCGCGCGTGATCGTGCGCGGGCTGCGCGCCGTGTCGGATTTCGAGTACGAATTCCAGATGGCCGGGATGAACCGCTATCTGCTGCCCGACGTCGAGACGATGTTCATGACGCCGTCCGATCAGTATCAGTTCATCTCGGGCACCATCGTGCGCGAGATTGCGCAGCTCGGCGGCGACGTGAGCAAGTTCGTGTTTCCATCGGTGGAAAAGCGGCTGATCGACAAAGTCGTTATTCTGTCGCAGAAGGACCCTGCGGCGCCCTGAGCGCCGGGCCCGCGCGCTTTCGATTTCGCAGGCACGCGGGCGTCATGCCGGTTTCGACACTGGCGCAAGAGAGTGAAGCATGTCTTTGATCATTACCGACGAGTGCATCAACTGCGACGTTTGCGAGCCCGAATGCCCGAACGACGCCATTTCGATGGGTCCCGAGATCTACGTGATCGACCCGAACAAATGCACGGAATGCGTCGGCCATTTCGATGAGCCGCAGTGCCAGCAAGTGTGCCCCGTCGAGTGCATTCCACGCGATCCGGCGCACGTCGAAACGCCCGAGCAGTTGCTGACCAAGTATCACGCGTTGATGGCCGCGAAGGGCGAGTAAGCCCCTCGCTTCAGCCGAACAGTTCCTTCAGAGCAGTTCCTTCAACGCCGTGACGAGCGCATCGCATTCGGCGGATGTGCCGATCGAAATGCGCAAATGCTGATCGATGCGCGGCAGCCTGAAGTGACGCACGAAGATTTCCTTCGTCTTGAGCGCGGCGGCGAGCGTCGCGGCATCGTGCGCCGGATGCTTCGCAAACACGAAATTCGCCGCCGACGGCACGACATCGAATCCCAATGCCTGTAGCTGCGTCGTCAGCCGATCGCGGCTCGCGACGACCTTCGCGCAGCTTTCCCCGAACCACGCCGGATCTTCATACGACGCGATCGCCGCGGCTTGCGCGAGGCGATCGAGCGGATACGAATTGAAGCTGTCCTTCACGCGCGTGAGGGCCTCGATCAACGCCGGATTGCCGAACGCGAAGCCCACCCGCATGCCCGCGAGCGAACGCGCCTTCGACGTGGTGTGCACGACGAGCAGGTTCGGATAGGTGTCGATCAGATGGATCGCCGACTGCGCGCCGAAATCGACATACGCCTCATCGATGATGACCGGCGCGTCCGGATTCGCCTTCAGCAGCACTTCGATCTCGGCGAGCGGCAGCGAGCGGCCCGTCGGCGCGTTCGGGTTCGGCAGCAGCACGCCGCCGTTCGGGGCGCGGTAATCGTCGACATCGATGGCGAAATCCGCGTTCAGCGGCATCGTCTCGTATTCGACGCCGTACAGCTGCGCATAAACCGGATAGAAGCTGTACGTGATGTCGGGAAAGCGGATCGGCCGGTCATGCTTGAGCAGCGCCTGGAAAGCGTGCGCGAGCACTTCGTCGGAGCCATTGCCCGCAAACACCTGCTCGATGCGCAGACCGTGGTGCTTCGCCACCGCCTCGCGCAGCGCGCGTGCCGTCGGATCGGGATACTTGCGCAGCGACGCGCCGTCGTCACCGAGTTCGCGCCGGATCGCCTCGACCACGCGCGGCGACGGCGAATACGGGTTCTCGTTGGTATTGAGCTTGACGGGATGCGCCAGCAGCGGTTGCTCGCCCGGCACATACGGCGTCAGTCGATGGACGATATCGCTCCAGAAACGGCTCACGGTCGGCTCCAAATTCGGTCCAGATTTGGCTTCGGGTCAGGAATTGCGATGCAGGTTCATCATCGCGCGCTCGGTTTCGCCGGCGACCACGAACGGCATCACGGCGAGCGCGCGTTCGATCGACTGATCGATCACGTCCTGCTCTTCGCGGCGCGGCGGCTTCAGCACGAAATTCGCGACATCGGGCTTCGCGCCCGCGCGCGCGCCTTCGGGAATCAGCTCGCGCGGATGCCCGATGCCGATGCGCAGCCGCCAGTACTGCTGCGACGACAAATGCGCGGAAATGTCCTTGAGCCCGTTGTGCCCGCCGCTGCCGCCGCCGAGCTTCATCTTGACGGTGCCGGGCGGCAGATCGAGTTCGTCGTGCGCGACGAGAATCTCGTCGGGCAGGATCTTGAAGAACTGCGCGAGCGCCACCACCGATTGCCCCGAGCGGTTCATGAACGTTTGCGGTTCGAGCAGATGCACTTCATTGCCGTGCAGACGGCCACGGCCGTAGAAGCCGTGGAAGCGGCGTTCGTCGCGCAGCGTGGCGCCTGCGTCGCGTGCGAACTGGTCGACGAACCAGAAGCCCGCGTTATGCCGCGTCGCGGTGTATTCGGCACCCGGATTGCCCAGGCCGACGATCAGCTTGATCATGTCGAATCATCGCGAGTCCGGTGCGACTCGCTTCGTAGGATGCGAAAAAAAACCCGCCGGGGCTTGCGCTCCGGCGGGTCACGTCGACCGTTCGCGAGAACGGATCGAGAGGATAGCGGTGTACCGCGTGCTTACTCGGCCGCGGGCTTTTCGCCTTCCGCAGCTTCACCCGCCGTATCCGACACGACAGCGGCCGGAACCGTTGCCGATGCGACGACCGGGTTTTCAGCCACGACAGCGACCGTCAGGCTCACGCCCTTCGGCAGCGGGATGTCCTTCGCGTGCATCGTCTGACCGGCTTCGATCTGTGCCAGATCGATTTCCAGGAACTCGGGCAGGTCAGCCGGCAGGCATTCCACTTCCAGTTCCGTCACGACGTGCGTGATCACCGCGCCGGCCAGCTTCACGGCCGGATTGGTTTCCTGGTTCATGAAGTGCAGCGGCACCTTGGTGTGCAGCTTCTTCTTCGCATCGACGCGCTGGAAATCCACGTGCAGCACGAGTTGCTTGAACGGGTGGTATTGCACGTCGCGCAGCAGAACCTGTTGCGACTTGCCGGCGACGTCGAGCTCGAGGATCGACGAATGGAAAACTTCTTTCTTCAGGGCATGCCACAGGGCGTTGTGGTCGAGTTCGACCAGTTGAACGTCCGTTTCACCACCGTACACGATACCCGGGGTCTTACCCGAGTTGCGCAGGCGGCGGCTCGCACCCGTACCTTGCTTGCTACGCTCGAAAGCGACGACTTTCATCTTTGACTCCTTGATCTGCCCGCGACCAGGCAGGGAAACCGGGATCATCGAAAATATGTGATCCCACAACAAGCGGCGCGAGCCTACGTCCGATTCGCGCCGATCACGCAAAAACGCGAAGCGGCTGCTTCGCGTTCCTTGCCAATTCTGTTCAACCTTCGGCGAAGAGCGACATCACCGAGTCGCCGCGCCGGATTCGCGAGAACGTCTCCGCGAGCAGACCCGCGCTCGACAGCGGGCGGATCTTCGGGCACGCCAGCGATTCCGCGGACAGCGGAATGGTGTCCGTGACGACCAGCTCGTCGAGCTGCGACGCCGCGATGCGTTCCGCCGCGCCGCCCGACAGCACCGGGTGCGTCGCGTAGGCGAAGACCTGTTTCGCGCCGCGGTCCTTCAGCACTTGCGCGGCCTTGCACAGCGTGCCTGCGGTGTCGACCATGTCGTCCATGATCACGCAGGTGCGGCCTTCCACTTCACCGATGACGTTCATCACCTCGGCGACATTCGCCTTGGGACGGCGCTTGTCGATGATCGCGAGGTCCGTGTTCAGCTGCTTGGCGAGCGCACGCGCGCGCACCACGCCGCCCACGTCCGGCGACACGACCAGCAGATGGTCATGGTTCTGCTTGCGCAGATCGCCGAGAAGCACGGGCGTGGCGTAGATGTTGTCGACGGGGATGTCGAAGAAACCTTGAATCTGGTCGGCGTGAAGGTCCATGGTGATCACGCGATCGACGCCGGCAATTTCCAGCATGTTCGCGACGACCTTCGCCGAGATGGCCACTCGCGCGGAACGCGGACGGCGGTCCTGGCGCGCATAGCCGAAGTAGGGGATGGCTGCGGTGATCCGGCCGGCGGATGCGCGCTTGAGCGCATCGACCATGATCATCAGTTCCATCAGATTGTCGTTCGTGGGCGCGCAGGTGGACTGCAGAACGAATACGTCTTTGCCCCGAACGTTTTCCTGAATCTCGACCATGATCTCGCCGTCTGAGAAGCGGCTGACCATTGCTTTGCCGAGAGGAATTCCAAGGATCTTGACGACTTCCTGTGCAAGCGCGGGATTTGCGTTGCCAGTAAATACCATCAGGCCGTCACTGCTCATCGTGCACCTGTCTGCGGCTGGAGGCGAGAGGAAAAACGCGAGAAAAAGAATGGCAGGGGAGGAAGGACTCGAACCCTCGCATGCCGGAATCAAAATCCGGTGCCTTGACCAACTTGGCGACTCCCCTACACTAACTTTGAGTCTTGCCGGGAAGTGTAGGACATGCCCGACAAAACAAAACCTATGACGCGAAAGCGAAGAGAGGATGAGAATCCAGACTTGCCGTTACCACGCTCTTCCAGCTTGCCGGCAGCTTGGCTTGCGCCAACTGTGCTTCGGCCTGACTGTTGAAAGCGGCAAACACGCTTGCTCCAGATCCGGTCATTCGCGCCGGTGCGAGATTGGCAAACCACTCGAGCACCTTTGCAACTTCCGCGTACTTCTCTGCAACCACAGCTTGCATGTCGTTATGACCGAAGCTATCGGGCCAGTTAGTGTCTGACCTTTGTGCTGCAAGAAAGTCCATCATTGTGGCGACTTTCGTATCCCGTGTCAAGCTTTTCTCGGAGAAAATCGCAGCGGTCGGGACGTGGACCGCAGGAGTCACCACCAGGAAAAAACGTTTCGGCAGATCGACTGCCTGAAGCGCCTCACCCACACCTTCTGCGAATGCATTCTGCCCGAAGACAAAAAACGGCACGTCCGCGCCGAGTTGCAGGCCGAGATTCTGCAGAATCTCACGCGAAAGATCAACACCCCAGAGACGATTCAACGCGAGAAGTGTCGTTGCCGCGTCGGAACTGCCTCCGCCGAGACCCGCGCCCATCGGCAGACGCTTGTCGATCTCGATCTCGGCGCCGAAAGCGGTTCCCGTGTGCTGCTGAAGCAGACGCGCCGCGCGCACGATGAGATCGTCGGCTTCGGGAACGCCGGGCACGTCCGTCTTGCGGCGGATGACGCCGTCGTCGCGTCGCGTGAAGTGCAGCCGATCGCCCCAGTCGAGCAGCTGGAATACGGTCTGCAGCGAGTGATAGCCATCCGGACGGCGGCCGGTGATATGCAGGAATAGGTTCAGCTTCGCGGGCGCGAGGCAGTCACGGAGCGAATCGTTGGATGAAGACATGCGCGGTGCAGAGACAAATGCCAAAAAAACGTTATTGATCGAGCACCAGCTTGATGTCGAGCGGCGGTTCGTTGCGCGAAAGATTCACGCGTTTCACGCCCGTCGCGGGCGCGTCGGCGTAGGCGAGATAGTCGATTGTCCACCCGTCCTGCTTGATTTCCTTCGGACGGCCGTTGTTCGCCTCGGGATCGAGCGTCGTCTGCGCGCGCGAACTCGGCGCCGCTGACGGCTGCAGCCAGTAGCGCAGGCCTTCGACCGGCAGCGCGAAGCCGAGCGTGTTCTGCATGAGCTCGGAGACGTTGTCGGCGTTCACCGGCTGGCGATTCGGCAACTCGAGCGTGGCGAGCGACGGCGAAGACGTGACGATCGCCATTGTCTGGCCCAGCGGGTTGCGCAGCTGCAGCGTGACGGTGTCGCCGGTTTCCTGCCAGTCGAAGTTGCCGTAGGCGTTGCGCTGCACGCCGTTCTGATCGTTGTACTGCACGGCGAAGCGCCCGTGATACGCGCGGCTCGTCTGCGTCGTGAGCGAAGTGGATGCGTTCGTCGTGGTCGGCACGCGCGGCTGGACCGCGCAACCCGACATCACCAGCGCGGCGAGCGCCGCCGCGCCAAGCGCACCGCGTCGGAGCGATGCGCCGGTAATGAAATCGAATGCCATCAAAGATCGTTTACCTGGAGTCGTTTTAGTGTTTTGACGAGTGTGTCGTTATCCGGTTCGAGCTTCTGCGCCTGCCGCCAGGTGGCACGCGCCTGATCCTGCTGTCCGGATTTCCACTGGACTTCGCCCAGATGCGCGCCGATTTCGGCGTTCGGCTGAAGGTCGTAAGCGTTCTTCAGGATCTTTTCCGCTTCGGCCGCGTTGCCCTGACGGAAGCGCGCCCAGCCGAGACTGTCCATGATGAACGCGTCGTTCGGTGCGAGCGAAACCGCTTTTTCGATGAGCTTCACCGCTTCGTCGAGCCGCTGGTTGCGATCGACGAGCGAATAACCGAGCGCGTTGTACGCCTGCGGATTGTTCGGCTGCATGCGCATCAGCGAGCGCAACTGCGCTTCCATGACGTCGTAGTGGCCGTTCTTTTCCGCGGCCATTGCGTAGTCGTACGTGAGATCGGGATCGTCCGGGAACGCAGCGACGGCCTTCGCCAGATTCGCTTCCGCTTCCTGATAGCGATGTGCCTCGAAGAGGATTGCCGAGTCGGTGCGGGCGAGCATGGCGAGATCGCGCGGATCGGAACTCTGCAGGCTGCCGAGCAGCGCACGGGCTTCGTCGATCTTGCCTTGCTTCGCGAGCAGTTGTGCGCGCGTGACCTGCGCGGGCAGATACTGCGGGCTCGAACGCGGAATCTTGTCGAGCCACTGGCTCGCGACGGCTTCGTTCTTCTGCTCGAGCGCGAGTTGCGCGAGGTAGATGTACGCCTGGCCGGGATCCGCGCCCGGCGTGTTCTCCGCCGTCTTCGCGTAGAGGTTGAGGTAATCCTGTGCCTTGTCGAACTGCTTCTTCTGGACGCTGATGAGCGCGAGCGCCATCAGGGGCGTCAGATCCTTCGCGTCGTTCTTGCGCATGATTTCGAACTGCTTCTGCGCGTCGTCGAGCCGGTCGGCCGACAGGTACAACTGCGCGAGCGCGAGCCGTGCGTCATGCGACTTCGGATTCTTGTCGAGATACTTCTCGAACGAAGCGATGCCTTCCTTGCGCTCTTCCGGCCCCATGCGCGCGAGCGTCAGCGCCGCAGGCAGATAATCCGGACGCAGTTGCAGCGCCTTTTCGAGCGATGCCTTCGCGCCCGGCGGATCGTCGGCGATCAGTTGCTGGCGTGCGAGCGCGAGTTGCGCTTCGGGCCGGTCCTGATCGTTTTTCGTCAGATCTTTGAGCACGTTCAGGCCGCCGACGCGATTCGGCCCGCGCGCAAGCAGGCTCTGCAGCGACAGAATGGCCTCGCCGCGCTGTTCGGGCGACACCTTCGCGAGTTCGGCCTGGAGCGTGGCCCGCGCGTCTTCCGGCTTGCCGGCGACGATCAGAAGCGATGCGCTCAACTGCGCGGCGCGTTCCGAATGCGGCGCAAACTGTTGCCAGAGTTGCGCCGACGTGAGCGCGTCGTTCGGGCTTTGGGCCGCAATGGCGATTTCGGTCGCGCGCTGCGCGAAACGCGGGTCATGCGTGTCGCGGGCGAGCGCGAGATAGGTCTGGTAAGCCGGCGCCGGCTGACCGCGCTGCAGCGCGACTTCCGCCGCGAGCACCTGAAACACGATCTGGCTGGACATTGCCACGCCCGGCAGATCCTGCGACTCCGAGCCGCTTACCGGCGCGGTCAGCAGATCCGCGGCGCTTTGCGCGTCGGCCTGGTCGTCGGCGCTCGGGACGGGCGTCGCGTCGGGCGACTGGCCGTACGCGGGCGCGAACGCGAGCGCGGCCATCGCGAGCGCGACGGCGCCGGCGATTCGCGACATCGGCGTGGCGACGGAATGCGCCACACCGGCCTGACGCTTCGCAAACAGCTTCATGACGAAGGGGTTCATGGAAATCCAGACAATGTTTCGGTCGATTGTAACGCGGTCGCTAAAATACCGGCACACTCGCCCAAGCAAGTCTCTCTCCAGAAAAATGCCCGAACTGCCGGAAGTCGAAGTCACCCGCCGGGGAATCGAACCTTATGTCGCCGGACGGCGCGTCGAGCATGTCGACGTGCGCACGCCCGCGCTGCGCTGGCCCATCCCGAAGCATCTTCCGAAGACGCTCGATCATCTGAAGATCGAGAAGGTCGAGCGGCGCGGCAAGTATCTGCTGTTCGAGACCGTCGAAGGCTGGCTGATCGTTCATCTCGGCATGACCGGCACGTTGCGGGTCCTGCGCCACGTTCCGAAGCCGCCGGACGCGGCGAAGCACGATCACGTCGATATCGTGTTCGACGACTTCATTCTGCGATTTCGCGATCCGCGGCGCTTCGGCGCGATTCTCTGGCATCCGCGCGCGGACGGCGACGTGCTCGATCATCCGCTGCTCGCGGACCTCGGCGTCGAGCCGTTCTCGCCGGAGTTCTCCGGCGCGCTGCTGTTTCGCGCGACGCGCGGGCGCAAGGTGTCGGTGAAGCAGGCGCTGCTCGCGGGCGGAATCGTCGTCGGCGTGGGCAATATCTATGCGTCGGAAAGCCTGTTTCGTGCGGGAATCCGGCCGACGACCGCAGCCGGGCGCATCTCGCTCGTGCGCTACGATCTGCTCGCGGACGCCGTGCGCGTGACACTCGCGGCGGCCATCGAGAAGGGCGGCAGCACGCTGCGCGATTTCGTCGGCAGCAACGGCGAGTCGGGTTACTTCCAGCTCGACTACTTCGTCTATGATCGCGCCGGGTTGCCGTGCCATGTCTGCGGCACGGCGATCAGGCAAATCGTTCAGGGTCAGCGCTCGACGTATTTCTGCCCGCGCTGCCAACGCTAAATTTCCATGCTCGCTCTCACCGATTTCTCCGCGCGCCTGATCGCGTGGCAACGCATTCACGGCCGCCACGATCTGCCGTGGCAGAACACGCGCGATGCGTATCGCATCTGGCTGTCGGAGATCATGCTGCAGCAGACGCAGGTGTCGACCGTCATCCCGTATTACGCGCGCTTCCTCGAACGTTTTCCGACGGTGACGGCGCTCGCCGATGCGCCCATCGACGACGTCATGGCGCTATGGGCCGGCCTCGGCTACTACTCGCGCGCGCGCAATCTGCATCGCTGCGCGCAGGTCGTCGCGCATGAGCATGGCGGCGCGTTTCCACAAACGGTCGACGAACTCGCGGAATTGCCGGGCATCGGCCGTTCGACGGCGGCGGCGATCGCATCCTTCGCGTTCGCCGCGCGCGCGACGATCCTCGATGGCAACGTCAAGCGCGTGCTCGCGCGCGTCTTCGGCGTGGAAGGTTTTCCAGGCGAGAAGCGCGTCGAGAACGCGATGTGGACGCTTGCCGAATCGCTGTTGCCGGACGCCGCGAACAAGGACGAAGTGACCGCGTACACGCAAGGCCTGATGGACCTCGGCGCGACGCTCTGCGTGCGCGGCAAGCCGGATTGCGCGCGCTGTCCGTTTTCACCCGATTGCGTGGCCAGGGTCGAGGGACGCCAGCGCGAATTGCCCGCGGCGCGTCCGAAGAAAGCGGTCCCGACACGCAAGACCTGGATGCTCGTGCTCACGGACGGCGACTCGATTCTGCTCGAGAAACGCCCGCCGACGGGCATCTGGGGCGGCTTGTGGAGCCTCCCCGAAGCGGCCGACGAAGCAGCGCTCGCGGCCGTCGCGCACAGTCTCGGCGGCGGCGAGCCTTTGCAGCGCCTCGCGCCGCTCTCGCACACCTTCACGCACTTCAGGCTGGAAATCGAGCCGCGGCTGGGCGAGGCGCACGGCGCTCCGCCCGAGTTGACGAGCGCGGAGACCGTCTGGGCGCCGCTCGCTCGCATCGATACGTTCGGTCTGCCCGCGCCCGTGAAGAAACTGCTCGACGCGCTGACGGGCTCGCTGATCTAAAGCAGCTGATGGTGCTGCATGTAGTGATGCACCACGTCGATCCGCGCACCGGCGTCCATCAGTTCCATGAGCTTCTGGCGGGCGCGCATCGGGATCGGCAGGACTTCGGCGAGACGGTTGGATACCCAGGTGGGATCGTCGAAAAGATACGGTTCGACGAACGGCAGATTCTGCGGCTCGCGCTCCCTGATGGTGTCGATGATCCGCTCCAGCACTTCCGCGCACGCGCCGAATTTGGCGAGCGTTTCGGCGCCTTGCAGCGGCTGATCCTCGCCCAGCAGTTGCGCCGTGCCGACGACCAGATTGCTCGGCTCCACGCGATGATCCGTCAGCCTGAAGCGCTCCGTGCCGCGCGCCTGCACGAGCAGCAGACCGAAGGTATCGACATCGCATTCGGAGATTTCAGCGAGACAGCCGATGCTTTCCGGCACAGACGGATCCCCCGGCGACGCCACTTCATGACCGCTTTTCAGCAGGCATACGCCGAACGGGGTTTTCTCGCGCAGGCACGAGCGCGCCATATCCAGATAGCGCGCCTCGAAAATCTTGAGCGGCAGCAGGCCGCCGGGGAACAGGACGGTGTGAAGCGGAAACAGCGGCAAGTCGGCCAAAACAGGATTCGCGGACATCGCGCTCCTCCAGGGTGGACCGCCGTCGGGCGATCAGGTTCGCGTGTGGGCCGCGTCGTCATCCACCGGGATGGGCGCGTCACGATGCCGCACGATCACGTTTGCCTTCTCGCGAAAGCGGGCGGCGAGCGCCTCCGCGATGAACACCGAGCGATGCTGGCCGCCCGTGCAGCCGATTGCGACGGTGAGATAACTGCGGTTGTCGTCGCGAAAACGCGGCAGCCATTTGCCGACGAACGCGCCGATATCGTCGATCATCTCGCCGACCATCGGTTGCGCGGATAAAAAGTCGATGATGGGCTTGTCGAGGCCCGTAAACGGACGCAGCTCGCGGTCGTAGTACGGATTCGGCAGCGTGCGCACGTCGAACACGAGATCGGCGTCGAGCGGCACGCCGCGCTTGAAGCCGAACGATTCGAACATCAGCGTGAGATCGGCCGCCTCCGTCTCGACGAAGCGCTTCACCCACGCGCGCAGGACGTTCGCGCGCAGATTGCTGGTGTCGATCTGATGACCGTACTCGGCGAGACCCGCAACCAGTTCGCGCTCGCGCTCGATCGCCTCGGCGAGCGAGTTCAGCAGGCCGACGTCGGCTTCGCGCATCGGCGGGCCGGAAAGCGGGTGACGGCGGCGCGTCTCGGAAAAGCGCTGAATGAGCGACTGCGTGCTCGCGTTGAGGAACAGCACGCGCAAATCGTAGTCGTTCGACAGCTTGTGGATGATGCCCGGCACTTCGTCGAGCGAGAGGCTCGAACGCGCATCGATCGCGACGGCGAGGCGCGCCTGGCCTTCCTTCGCGAGATAGTCGGCGAGTTCGGGCAGGAAACGCGGCGGCAGGTTGTCGACGCAATAGTAGCCGCCGTCTTCCAGCGCGTTCAGCGCAACGGACTTGCCGGAACCGGAGATGCCGGTGATCAGGATGATACGCATGGGAGTCGACTCTTTCGCTTTATCTTAGCACCTGCAACTGATACGAATCCGGCGTGAAACAATCACGGCGAGGTCAGATCAGCTTGCCGGGAAACTGGCTGTCGGGATCCTGCATGGCGAGCCGCTGACGGTCCATGAAGTCGCGCAGGGTATCGATGCCGCGCAATTGCAGGATCGTATTGCGCACCGCGGCCTCGACCAGCACGGCCAGGTTGCGTCCCGCGGCCACCTGAATGGTCACTTTGCTGATCGGCAGGCCGAGTACGTCGACCGTCTGGCTCTCCAGCGGCAGGCGCTGGAATTCGCCGTCCGGCCGGCGCACGAGCTGCACGATCAGCTTGAGTTTCATTTTCCGGCGCACGGCGGTTTCGCCGAAGATCGTCTTGATGTCGAGCAGGCCGAGACCGCGCACTTCGAGCAGATTTTGCAGGAGCGGCGGGCAGCGGCCTTCCACGAAATCCGGTCCGAGGCGCACGAAATCGACGGCATCGTCCGCTACGAGACCGTGACCGCGGCTGATGAGTTCCAGGCCGAGTTCGCTCTTGCCGAGACCGGAGTCGCCGGTGAGCAGCACGCCCATCCCGAGGATGTCGATGAATACCCCGTGCAGCGTCGCGCGCGGCGCGAGAATGCGCGACATATAGGCACGCAGGCTGTCGATCACGGCCGCCGCCGACATGCGCGTCGTGAAGAGCGGCGTGGACGAGCGCGTGCAGCGCAGAACGAGTTCGGGCGGCGCGCCGACTTCTCCCGCGACCACCAGAAACGGCGGTTCGAGCGCGATCAGCTCCGCCATGTGGCGCGAGCGGTCTTCGTCTGACTGACGCTGGTAGTAATTGATCTCGGCGTCGCCGAGCACCTGGATACGGTTCGGGTGAATCAGGTTCAGGTGGCCGACGAGATCGGCGCTCGACGTCGCGTTCGCGACCGTCTCGCTCGAAAAGCCGCGTTCCCAGCCTTCGTGCCCGGTGAGCCAGCTGAGCTTCAGAGCGGCGGCGTTATCGTCGAAAATACTTTGGGCGTTGATGCTGGACGTATCCATGAGGCCGGAACTCCGTTGGAAGCCGGGAGCAGCCTTCGCGGAACGACGAAGCGGATTGCTTCGATACGCCGCATGGCGCTGCGTTTGACCGATTGTGCCCCAGAAGCTTCGCGTAAGCGAGGCGCGCCAGGCGTCCGGGCGGCGCTGCGCAAGCCTCGGACGCGGTTCACCAGTTTCGTGCGGCGATTACGGTTGCCACTGCGTGAGCACTTGATAAAGCGCTTCACGATTTTCTTCCTTGTGCAGACGCTCGCGCGCCTCGCTGTCGGAGAGCAACTGCGCGATCTCCGAGAGAATTTCCAGATGCTGCTGCGTGGCCTGTTCGGGCACGAGCAGAAAGATCAGGAGCGACACCGGCTGGCCGTCGGGCGATTCGAACGCGACGGGCTCGGCCAGGCGCACGAACGCGGCCAGCGGCTGCTTGAGCCCTTTGATGCGGCCATGCGGAATGGCGACGCCCTCGCCGAGGCCGGTCGAGCCGAGGCGCTCACGAGCGAAGAGATTGTCGGTGACGATGCTGCGGGCGACGCCGTGCTGGTTCTCGAAAATGAGGCCCGCCTGCTCGAATACGCGTTTCTTGCTGGTAACGGCTAGTCCGAGAACGACGTTCTCGATGGGAAGAAATTTGGCTAAACGATTCATGTTGGCAGGCAGATGCGTGGCCTGATTGCTCCTCATCGTGGCTGCTGTCTGAAAGCGCTCACGGCGATGTGAAACGAAAAGTGCGCTGGCGGCGTTTCCCTGCAGCGTTCCTGTCGCGCGACCCCGAAAATAACCGGACCATTATAGAACAGGCCCAACTGCGATGGTGCGCCGCGCCATGGCGCGGATTGCGATCCAATGTGCAGTACAAAACCCTGAAAATCAATGGCTTGAACCACATCACGACGAAAATCCAACAAAAAAGCCGCCTGGAACGGCGGCTTCGGTACGATGCATGCTCGTCGTGAACGTTTCGGAAAATTCGAGGGAAGCCTCGAAACTCGTCCGCCGTCCGGTGACGGCGGGATTTGCCCGATCAATCGGTCAGTTCGCGAGCCACACCGTTTTGCCCATCGTCTTGCCCTCAGGGCGACGGCGCTTCCAGGCTTTCCGGTTCGCTTCGATACTTCACGGCCTCGTGAGCGTGGCCCTGAATCTTGTCCTTGTGCTTGATGACCTGCCGGTCCAGCTTGTCGACCATCAGATCGATGGCGGCGTACATATCAGCGTCACAACTCTCGATAAAAATGTCCTTGCCCTTCAGATGCAGATTGATTTCCGCCTTCTGCCTCTTTTCCTTTTCCCTATGATTGTCGACCGAGAGGACAACGTTGCCGTCGATGACTTGATCGAAATGACGGAGCACCCTGTCCAGCTTCGTGATCACATACTCGCGCAACGCAGGCGTCAATTCGAGGTGGTGTCCACTGATCTTCAGATTCATAGTTGCTCTCCAAGCTAATGGCCGCCAGGCCACGTCGGCTCGTCCGATACCGGTCGGCTGTGCGTTCCGTCAGCGCGTCATGTCTCACGCGCGCGAAAAACGGATCGCACCGGCCGGCACGTCCGCGCTTTCGCGTAGCGGCCGGTAAACGCCCATCGCAAAATGCAATGAGCTACAGAGACGGGGTCATAGAGACTTGCGCAGATTCACTGCGGGGATCTTGAGGGCTTCGCGGTACTTGGCTACGGTGCGCCGCGCAACCACGAATCCTTGTTCCGCCAGCAGTTCGGCGATGCGGCTGTCTGAAAGAGGAGTTTTGGGCTCTTCCGCTCCTATCAGTTGCTTGATGAGGGCCCGGATCGCCGTTGACGATGCCGCGCCTCCTGTGTCGGTCGAAACGTGTGATCCAAAGAAGAACTTAAATTCAAGTGTCCCGAATGGAGTGAGCATGTACTTGCCCGTGGTGACACGCGAAACCGTCGACTCGTGTAAACCCAGCGTATCAGCAATTTCCCGCAAAACCAAGGGCCGCATGGCGATTTCGCCATGTGCAAAAAAGTTCTTTTGACGCTCAACAATGGCCTGCGCGACGCGCAGGATTGTCTCGAATCTTTGCTGAATATTCTTGATGAGCCAGCGTGCTTCCTGCAGTTGCTGGCGCAGTGAGCCGCTGCCCGGATCGCCGCGATTGTTGCGCAGGATGTTCGCGTACAAATGGTTAATGCGCAGCTTCGGCACGATTTCCGGATTCAGCTCCGCGGTCCAGCCGCTCGCGCTTTTTCTCACCAGAATGTCGGGCACGACGTAGTCCGCTTCGCTCTTGCCGTAAGCCGCGCCGGGAAACGGCTCGAGCGACTTGATCAGCAAATGCGCGTCCCGCAGGGAATCGTCGCTGGCTTTAAGCTGCTTGCGCAAGCGCGTGAAATCGCGCGCGGCGAGCAGTTCCAGATGATTGTTGACGATATCGAGCGCGAGCGTGCGCGTGGCTGAGGCATCGAGCCGCAGCAATTGCAGCTTCAGGCATTCGGACGCCGAGCGGCCGCCCACGCCGGGCGGATCGAAGCTTTGCAGCAGCGCGAGCGCCGCGCTCAGTTCGTCGACGTCCACTTCGAGTTCGTCGGGCAGATCGGCCTGAACCTCTTCGAGCGATGACGTCAGATAGCCGTCTTCATCCAGCGATTCGATGAGAAACGTGATCAGCGCGCGATCACGCTGATTCGCTGAAGTCATGCGCAACTGCGCGGTCAGGTGATCGCGCAGGGTCGTGGTCGATTCGTGGATCTGCAGCGGCGGGAGATCGTCGTCGTCGGAGGCGTTGTTGGCGCGGCCGTAGTCTTCGAGATTCCATGAACTTGAGTCCGTGCCGCCGTCCGAACTCATGCCGTTGTATTCGTCGACACCCTGCGGCTCGCTGTTTTCCGAACGTTCGGAACTCGACGTGCCCGACGACGAGCCGTTGTTCATCATCTGCTCGGGCGGCGCGGCCGAGGCCCCCGGCGATGTGATCAGCGAGCCGTCCGCGGCGACGCGCAGCGGGCTCGTGATCCAGTCGTCCTCGTTCTCCAGCAGCGGATTCTGAGCGACGGCCATCGCGACTTCCTGCTGCAGTTCGAGCGTCGACAGCTGTAGCAGCCGGATGGACTGCTGCAGTTGCGGGGTCAGCGCAAGATGCTGCGAGAGGCGGAGTTGGAGGCTGGCTTTCATGGCAAAGTTTTATTCATTGTAGAGAGTTTGCCACGCGCGCGAAACCTCGCGGCGAATCCAAAAAGAAGCGTGCCGCCTCAAAGGGCGGCACGTAAGTTTTGCTGCTCGTCGCTTGATGCGGCGCAGGATTGCGCGCCGCATGCAGGGTAGCGTTTACATGCGGAAGTGCTCGCCGAGATACACGCGCCGCACGCTTTCGTTTTCGATGATCTCGCTCGGCGCGCCGGCCGCGAGCACGCTGCCGTCGCTGATGATGTACGCATGATCGCAGATGCCCAGCGTCTCGCGCACGTTGTGGTCGGTGATCAGCACGCCGATGTTGCGCTGCTTCAGGAACTTGACGATCTTCTGGATTTCCAGCACGGCGATCGGATCGACGCCCGCGAACGGTTCGTCGAGCAGGATGAAGCTCGGATTGGTCGCGAGTGCGCGGGCGATTTCCACGCGACGGCGTTCGCCGCCCGACAGCGACAGCGCCGGATTGTCGCGCAGGTGCGCGATCTGCAGCTCGTCGAGCAGCGCTTCCGCGCGCGCGGTGATGGCGTCTTTCGACAGGCGCTTGCCCGATTCGTCCGTCTGCAGTTCGAGCACGGCGCGAATGTTCTGCTCGACCGTGAGCTTGCGGAACACCGACGCTTCCTGCGGCAGATACGACAGGCCGAGGTGCGCGCGCTGATGGATCGGCAGGAGGCTGATCGATTTGCCGTCGAGGTCGATCTCGCCGGCGTCGAGCGGCACCAGTCCGACGATCATATAGAACGACGTGGTCTTGCCCGCGCCGTTTGGCCCGAGCAGACCGACCACTTCGCCGCTCTTGACGTCGAGCGAGACGTCCTTCACCACGGTGCGCGAGCCGTAACGCTTCTTCAGATTGCGGACGACCAGCGAGCTCGGCTGGCCTTCCGGCTTACGGTGGGGCATGGCGGGCGAATTCACTGCGGCGGCGTTCCTTGAATGGTGGTCGACGGAGAAAGCGTGGCGGGCGGCCCGTTCAGCGGCGCGGCGCCGCCGGAGCGGGGCGCGAGCGTCGCGCGCACGCGGCCGGTCGGATTGCCGGGGCCCGCGACGTCCTTGCCGGCGCTCGCCGTGTAGAAGTCCTTCTGTCCGTCGTAGGTGATCACGCTGCCGTGCACTTCGTCCTGCACGGTCGTCAGGCCTTGCAGGCGGCGCACGGTGGCGCGCGTCGTGAGCTTGGTGAAGTCGTTCTTGCCGTCGTAGTCGATGCGCACGGCGTTGCCGTCGATGTATTCGTCGACGCCGTCGCGCTTCTGGCGGAAGTACGAGAGATTATTGCCGGTCGAGGTGCCCGTGGCGTACTGATAGCCCTGCGGATCTTGCGTGACGTCGACGCGATCGGCCTTGATGACGATCGTGCCTTTGGTCGCGACCACGTGGCCCGTGAAGACGTTCTTCTGGTTGAGATCGTCGTACGACATGTTGTCCGCTTCGATGTTGAGCGGCTTGTCGCGGTCGGCCTTTTCGGCGTGCGCGGGCAGCGCCGTCAACGCAACGAGCGACGCGAGGGCGGCGCCGAGCACGGCCCGCCAGACTCGCAGGGCGTGCGTGGCGTGCGCGAGCATTGCGCGCGCCTGGCCGCCATCGGGGCGAGGGAACCTTTCGTTCATGCAGTCACAATTCGGATGGGAGTGCCGGGCTATTTGGATGAGCCGCCGTTGATATCCGAGGCGGCGATCGAGCCGCGCACGTTACCAAAGAGCTTCATCTGCCGGGTCACGTTGTTGTAGTTCATGCCGTCGGCCGTCATCACCGACGGACCGCGCTGAAGTCTAACCGGTTTTTCCGTTTCGATGACATCGTCGTTCACCAGCACGCGAAAATGCTGGGAATCCGCCTGCATCTGCGGATCTCCGTAACCGGCCGCGCGCAGGATGCGCGCATTGTCGTAGAGATCGACGATGGAAACGTCGCCGTTGACCGTGCCGCGCAAGGCAGTTGCCGTGACGGTCGGTTTCTGCGGCTGGAACATGCGCATCGCGGGGAGCGTGAGATCGCTGATCTCGTCGTCCTCGTAATGCACCATCGATTTGGCCGTCAGACGATATTGCGTCGTCCCGGTCGCGTCGAGTTCGGAAACGGAAAAGTTGTTCGCGAAGTAGTCGGGCGTGTGGCGTTTGGCCTGCTCGGGCGCTTGCGGCGCCGACGGCAGCGTGGCCTGCAACAGCCAGTACGTGATGCCCGCGAGCGCGGCCATCGCGACGACCGGCAGCAGCGAGGTGAGCTTTCCGGAGCGCGCCATCGGTCAGTCTCCGAGCGCCGCGGCGAGCAGCGCGTCGTAGCGGTGCTGCGCGCGCAGGATCGCGTCGCACACCTCGCGCACCGCGCCATGGCCGCCGCGCGCTTCCGCCACCCAGTGCACGCGCTGGATCACTTCCGGATGCGCGTTCGCCGGCGCGGCCGCGAAGCCGCAGCGACGCATCACGGCGAGGTCCGGCCAGTCGTCGCCCATGTAGCCGCACTCGGCGGCAGCGATGCCGGTGGCTTCGAGCAGTTCGGCGAGCGCTTCCGTCTTGTCCGCGACGCCCTGATAAAGATGCGTGACGCCGAGTTCCTTCGCGCGCGCCGCGACGATGCCCGATTTGCGCCCGGTGATGATGGCGGTCTGCACGCCGACCGACTGAAGCAGCTTCACGCCGTGGCCGTCGAGCGAATTGAACGACTTCATCGCGTCGCCTTCGGCGGTGAAATAGAGGCTGCCGTCGGTGAACACGCCGTCGATGTCGAAGACCATCAGCTTGATCCGGCTCGCGCGCTCGGCGGCGCTCGCCGTGGCCGGCAGCGCGGCGGGGGAGGGCTTCTGCGCCATCAGATAACCTTCTTGGAGAACAAATCGTGCATATTCAGTGCGCCGGTCAGCGTCGCGTCGGCGTCCACGACCAGCATCTGATTGATGCGATAACGCTCCATCAGTTCCACTGCCTCGACCGCGAGATGGTCCGGCGCGATCGTGCGCGGATTGCGCGTCATGACATCGGCGATTCTGAGCGAGCGGAAATCGCCGTCGCGCTGCAGGATGCGGCGCAGGTCGCCGTCGGTGAAGATGCCGTGCACGTGACGCTCGGCGTCGACGACCGCGGTCATGCCCATGCGCTTGTCGGTGATCTGGAAGAGCGCGTCGGAGACGGTTGCGTCGAGCGATACGACCGGCACTTCGTCGCCGACGCGCATCACGTCGCGTACATAAGTGAGCAGGCGCCGGCCGAGCGCGCCGCCCGGATGCGAGCGCGCGAAATCTTCAGGGCCGAAACCGCGCGCGTCGAGCACGGCGACGGCGAGCGCGTCGCCCATCGCGAGCGCGGCGGTCGTGCTGGCCGTGGGCGCGAGGTTCATCGGGCACGCTTCCTTTTCGACGCGCGCGTTAAGATGCATGTCCGCCAGTTGCGCAAGACTCGACTCGGGCCGGCCGGTGATCGCGATCAGCTTTGCGCCGAGCCGCTTGATCAGCGGCAAAATGGCGACGAGCTCCTCGGTTTCGCCCGAATTCGACAGCGCGATGAAAATGTCGTCGGCGGTGACCATGCCGAGGTCGCCGTGGCTGGCTTCCGCCGGATGCACGAAAAACGCGGGCGTGCCGGTGCTGGCGAGCGTCGCCGCGAACTTGCGCGCGACGTGTCCCGATTTGCCGATGCCCGAGACGACCACGCGGCCGCGGCAGCCGAGCAGGACTTCGACCGCGCGCGTGAAATTGTCGTCGAGGAGTTCGGAAAGACCGCGAACGGCGTCGGCTTCGATCTGGATTACGTTGCGAGCCAGCGCCAGCGCCCGGTCGCCATTGATTTTCGCTATCATTCGCGGAGTATAGCAAAGGCGATTCTGAGCCGCGCCGCACGGTGCGTGGCGCGCCGCCGCCTATCCGCCCCCGCGAGCCCTGTCATCTGGGGCTTCTCCACGACGCCGCAGCGCATTCATGACGCACTGCGGCACGCTGCCGAACGAGGACGCTAGACGGATGATTTCTCCGCTCGAAATGACGCTGTTGCTGCTGCTGTGCTCGGTGGCGGGCGTCGTCGTATTTCGGTATTTCAATTTGCCGCCGATGCTCGGCTATCTGACGGTCGGCATCATTGTGGGTCCGCACGCGGCGGGTATCGCGCCGGACGCGGACCGCGCGCAGCATCTCGCCGAATTCGGCGTCGTCTTCCTGATGTTCTCCATCGGGCTCGAATTCTCGCTCTCGAAGCTGCGTTCGATGCGGCGCATCGTGTTCGGCCTGGGCGGCAGCCAGGTTGCCGCGACCATCGCGCTCGCGATGATCTTCGGCTGGATCGCGAATTTCTGGGTCGGCATGTCCTGGCAGGCGAGCTTCGCGCTCGGCGGCGCGCTGTCGATGTCGTCGACGGCGATCGTCAGCAAGCTGCTCGCGGAACGGCTGGAACTCGAATCCGAGCACGGGCGCAACATCTTCGGCGTGCTGCTGTTCCAGGATCTGGCGGTGGTGCCGCTGCTGATCATCATCGCGGCGTTCGCCAACGGCAAATCGTCGCAACTCGCGATGTGGCTCGGCATCGCGGCCGTGAAGATCGTCGTCGCGTTGACGGTGCTGCTGTTCATCGGCCAGAAGTTCATGACGCGCTGGTTCGACCTCGTCGCGCGGCGGCGATCGCAAGAGCTGTTCATGCTGAACCTGCTGCTCGTCACGCTGGGCGCGGCGTTCATCACCGACCAGTTCGGGCTGTCGCTCGCGCTCGGCGCGTTCATCGCGGGCATGCTGATCGCCGAGACGCCTTACCGGCATCAGGTGGAAGAAGACATCAAGCCGTTCCGCGACGTGCTGCTCGGGCTGTTCTTCGTGACGACCGGCATGCTCCTGAACCCGCGCGTGATCTGGGAACATCCGTTTCTGGTGCTCGGCTTTTTCATCGTGCCGATCCTGCTCAAGGCGGTCATGATCACGGCGCTCGCGCGCGCGTTCGGTTCGCCTCAGGGTGTCGCGATGCGCACCGGCCTCGGGCTTGCGCAGGCGGGCGAGTTCGGCTTCGTGCTGCTGAATCTGATCCTGGATTCGCATCTCGTCGACTCGACCATCCTGCAGGCGATCCTCGCCGCTATGCTGCTCTCGATGCTGGCCGCGCCGTTCATCATCCAGAACGCGGATCGCATCGTGCTGCGGCTGTCGTCGACGGAATGGATGCTGCAGTCGCTGCAGATGACGAAAATCGCGACGCAAAGTCTCAAGCAGAGCGGCCACGTGATCATTTGCGGCTACGGCCGCGCCGGACAGAATCTCGCGCGCATGCTGGAGCAGGAAGGCATTTCCTACGTCGCGCTGGATCTGGACCCGGATCGCGTCGCGGCGGCGGCGGCGGCGGGCGAATCGGTCGTATTCGGCGACGCGGGGCGGCGCGAATCGCTGCTCGCGGCGGGTCTGCATCGCGCGGCGACGGTCGCGATCACTTACGCCAACACGCCCTCCGCGATGCGCGTGCTGCACAACATCCACGAACTCGCGCCGACCTTGCCGGTGATCGTGCGCACGGTCGACGACGCCGATCTCGAAAAACTCACCGCCGCCGGCGCGACGGAAGTGATTCCGGAAATCGTCGAGGGTAGCCTGATGCTCGCGTCGCACACGCTCGTGCTGATGGGCGTGCCGATGCGCCGCGTCGTGCGGCGCGTCGAGGAAATGCGCGATGCGCGCTACAGCCTCTTGCGCGGCTATTTCCGCGGCGCCGACGACGACGATGACGACGATGGCCACGAGCAGGTGCGGCTACAATCCGTACCGATCGACGAAAATTCGGACGCGGTCGGGCATTCGCTCGACGATCTCGGGCTCGTCGGCAATGGTGTCGAGGTGACCGCGATCCGGCGCCACGGCATCCGGGGCGTCGAACCCGACCCCGAAACCAAGCTGCGCGCGAACGATATCGTCGTGCTGCGCGGCCTGCCCGAAGTGCTGGCGCAAGCCGAAGAGCGGCTCTCGCGCAATCGCCGGGCGGCGTAATTTCCTCTTTTGTCAGATGGCGAGCGCGGCCTCATCGCGCAGACTCCGGAGAAGTCATGTCCCTCATCCCTTCGAACGCCGAGCTCGATGCCGCGCGTTTCATCAAGGAGCGCGTGCGCACCGTCGATGACTGGCCGCAGGCCGGCGTGCAGTTTCGCGACATCACGCCCGTCCTGCAGGACCGCCGCGCGCTGCGCACGCTGATCGACCTGTTCGTGCAGCGCTATATCGACGAGAACATCGACGTGATCGCCGGCATGGATGCGCGCGGTTTCATCATCGGGCCGATTCTCGCGTACGAACTGAGTCTCGGTTTCGTGCCGATCCGCAAGAAGGGCAAGCTGCCGTACAAGACGCTGTCGCAGTCGTACGACCTGGAATACGGCAGCGCGACCGTCGAGATTCACGAGGACGCATGCAAGCCGGGCGATCGCGTGGTGATCGTCGACGATCTCGTCGCGACCGGCGGCACGATGATGGCCGGCAAGATCCTGCTGGAGCGGCTTGGCGCGGAAGTGGTCGAGGCGGCCGCGATCATCGATCTGCCGGATCTCGGCGGCTCGAAGCTGCTGCGCGAAAACGGCGTGCCGCTCTATACCGTGTGTGAATTCGGCGGACATTGAAATGCCCAACTTCCTGCTCTTTCTCGCGGCGTCGGTGGCGATTACCGTCGCGCCCGGCCCCGACAATCTCCAGGTGCTCGCGCGTGGCATCTCGCAAGGACGGCTCGCCGGCGTCGTCGCGGCGCTCGGCTTCGCGTGCGGCGTGATCTTCCACACGACGCTCGCCGCGCTCGGCATCGCGGCGTTGCTGCGTTCGTCGCCCGTCGCGTTTCAGGCGGTGAAGCTCGCGGGCGCGGCGTATCTCGTGTGGATCGGCATCAAGGCGTTGCGCAGCCACGGTCTCGCGACCGCGCACGAGCGCCCGCGCCAGCCGCTTTCCACCGTGTTCCGTCAGAGCGTGATCGGCAACCTGCTGAATCCGAAAGTGACGCTGTTCTTCATCGTGTTCCTGCCGCAGTTCGTCGATCCGCACGGCGCGCAAAGCGTGATGCTGCAGATGTTCGAACTGGGCGGCGTGTTCATGCTGCAGACGGTCGTCGTGTTTTCGCTGTTCGGCGTCGGCGCGGGGATCATCGGCGTGTGGCTCAAGCGCCGTCCGCGCGTGGGCGTCTGGCTCGACCGGCTCGCGGGCGTGACGTTCATCGCGCTGGGCATTCGCGTCGCGCTGCGCGACTGAGGATTCGCGCATGACTCTGCCCGCCATCATTTCCGCGCGCCGCTTCGACGCGGCCGCGCACGCGCCGTTTTTCATCGGCGCTGAACGTGTCGGCTGGATTCGTCACGCCGACGTGAACGCGTTGCGCCGCTGGCCGGACGTGTTCGCAATCGACGACGCAGCGGTGCGCCTGCATGCATCGCTCGCCGACGTGAACGCGCGCAGCGCCGCGCTCGGCGCCGTGATCGGCGCGCTTTACGCCGAAGGAAAAATCCCCGGCTGGCGCGACGAAACCTACGCGATCCGCAACGACTTCGATGCTGCGCCGCTCGCGTTCATCGAGCGCGCAGCGTCGCGTTTCTTCGGCACGATGACGTACGCGGTGCATCTGAACGGCATCGTAAAATATGCGGATCGGGCGCCACAGCTATGGATCGCGCGCCGCAGCGACACCAAGGCGACCGATCCCGGCATGCTCGACAACATCGTGGCGGGCGGCATCGGCTGGGGCCTCGAACTCATGCCGACGCTCGTGAAGGAATGCTGGGAAGAAGCCGGCATGAGCGCGGAACTGGCGCTGACCGCCGAACGAGGCCGCACGTTTCATGTGCTGCAATCGTTGCCCGAGGGCACGCAGGCCGAGCAGATCTTCGTCTACGACGTGTCCCTTCCGCCCGATTTCGCGCCGCGCAATCAGGATGGCGAAGTCGGCGAGCACCGGCTTGCGCGCATCGAAGAAGTCGCGCGCTGGATCGAGGAGGGCAAGCTCACTGTCGATGCCAGTCTCGCGACGCTCGACTGCATGCTGCGCCGCCAGTGGATCGACGAAGACGCGTGCGAGGGCATCGCCGAACTCTACGAGCCGCCGCAACGCTGAAATTCAAAGCATCAAACGAACGAGGAAAGGTCATGTCGACCGAACATAGCTTTTATCTGAAGTTGTCGTGCCCGGATCGTCCGGGAATCGTCCATGCCGTGTCCGGTTTCCTGTTCAGCCTCGGCGCCAACATTCTCGATTCGGCGCAGTTCGGCGACAGCCGCACCGGCGAGTTCTTCATGCGCGTGCATTTCCAGCAGGTCGGCGGCGATCCCGGACTCGACGCGCTGCGTAAATCGTTCACCGATCTCGCCGACGAATTCGGCATGCGCTGGGAGTTGCACGATGCGTCGGTGAAGCCGCGCGTCGTCATCATGGTGTCGAAGATCGGACACTGCCTGAACGATCTGCTGTTCCGCTATCGCACTGGCCAGCTGCAGATCGAGATTCCGGCGATCATTTCGAACCACAAGGATTTTTATCAGCTCGCCGCGAGCTACGACATCCCGTTCCATCATCTGCCGCTGCAGAAGGCCACGCCTGACGCGAAGGCCGCGCAGGAAGCACGCGTGATGGAAATCGTCGATCAGCACGACACCGATCTGGTCGTGCTCGCGCGCTACATGCAGATTCTCTCGGCGGACATGTGCGAGAAGCTTTCCGGCCGCGCGATCAACATTCACCACTCGTTCCTGCCGAGCTTCAAGGGCGCGAAGCCGTACTATCAGGCGTTCGATCGCGGCGTGAAGCTGATCGGCGCGACCGCGCACTACGTAACGTCGGATCTCGACGAAGGCCCGATCATCGAGCAGGAAGTGGAGCGCGTCGACCACAACATGACGCCGGAGCAACTCACCGCGATCGGCCGCGATGTCGAATGCGTGACGCTCGCGCGCGCGGTGAAGTGGCACGCGGAGCATCGCATTCTGCTGAACGGGCACAAGACGGTCGTGTTTCGCTGATTTATCGGCATCTGAAAAAGACAAAGCCCGCCGGAAAACCGGCGGGCTTTGTCTTTTTTGGCTTCTTTTATAGCGCGCGCGAACTCAAACCATGCGCAGATAAATCAGTTCGCGTTTGATATACGCGTAGAAAATCGGCGCGGCGATCACGCCTGGAATGCCGAACGCGGCTTCCATCGCGAGCATGGCAAGCAGCAATTCCCACGCGCGCGCTTCGATCTGCCCGCCGATGATGCGCGCGTTGAGGAAATACTCCAGCTTGTGGATGAGAATGAGGAACGCGAGCGACGCGACCGCCGTGCCGAACGACACCGACAGCGATATCCCGACGATGATCGTATTCGAGATCAAATTGCCGATCACGGGCATCAGGCCGACGATGAACGTGATCAGCACGAGTGTCTTGGAGAGCGGCAGCCGCTCGTGAAAGATCGGCAGCGCGACGAGCAGATAAAGCGCGGTGAAGACCGCGTTGATCGCGGAAATCTTGATCTGCGCGAAGACAATGCGCCGGAAGGCGTCGGCGAAGCGCGACACGCGCGCGACGAGCGCCGTGGACAGCGGCAGGCGATGATGCGATTGCCGCGGCGCGCTGACCGCGATGATCGCGCCGATCACCATGCCGATCACGACGTGCCCGAAGCCGCGCGCCATTTCCTTGCCGCCTTGCTGGAGCATCTCGGCGTGCCGGTGCATCAGTTCGGTGGCTTTGTCCTTCATCTGCATGGAATCGACGGGCAGATAATTCGCGATCCAGTCCGGCACCGACAACCGCGCGCTCGACGTGATGCTCATCAACTGATCGAGCAGTTTTTGCAGACTCGGGAAATCCTGCTCGAAATGTTCGATGGTGGCGACGGTCGCCGCCGTCAGACCGCCGACGATGACCGCCGATATCAGCCCGACCGCGATCAGCCGCGCGCCCCGGCTGACGACGTGACGCTCGATCACCGGCGCGATCATGTGAACCAACTGGAACACCAGCATGCCGGCCAGCAGCCCGCCGAGCAGTTGCAGCCTGAGCGTGAGGTACAGCGCGAGGAGCGCGAGGATATAACTGCTGATTTCGACCGCCGACAGCTTCGGCATGCTCATGTCGCTCGTCAGCCTGACGTGGCGAGTCGGCAGATCCCGAACTCGCGCCTCCTCGTTGGCCGCTTCGTTGCGCTTCGCCATGACTGCGTTCCTTTTCCCTGCTGCCTACAACGATTATTCGTGCCGCCGCGTGGGCCGTGCGGCGGATTGGTACGGCGGTGGATGCAACACCCGGCAAAACCCGGCAGCACTCTCCGCCGCGCCGCGTGACATCACGCGACGTCAGGCAGCCGACTTGGGCCGTTGCAGCAGAGGCGCCAGATATCTGCCGGTAAAACTCGCCTTCGACTTCGCGACCTGTTCCGGCGTCCCCTGGGCGATGATCTGCCCGCCGCCTGCGCCGCCTTCCGGACCGAGATCGATCACCCAGTCGGCGGTTTTGATCACGTCGAGATTATGCTCGATGATGACGACCGTGTTGCCCTGATCTCGCAGCCGATGGATCACTTCGAGCAACAGCGCGATGTCATGAAAGTGCAATCCGGTCGTGGGTTCGTCGAGGATGTACAGTGTCCGACCGGTATCGCGCTTGCTCAGTTCCAGCGAAAGCTTGACGCGCTGCGCCTCGCCGCCCGACAGCGTGGTGGCCGACTGGCCGAGCCGGATATAGCCGAGACCGACGTCCAGCAGCGTCTTCAGCTTGCGCGCGACCACCGGAACCGGCCTGAAGAACTCGTGCGCCGCTTCCACAGTCAGGTCGAGCACTTCGCTGATGTTCTTGCCCTTGTACTGGATTTCGAGCGTTTCGCGGTTGTAGCGCTTGCCGTGGCACACGTCGCAGGGCACGTAGACGTCCGGCAGAAAATGCATTTCCACCTTCAGCACGCCGTCGCCCTGACAGGCCTCGCAGCGGCCGCCCTTCACGTTGAACGAGAAGCGGCCCGGGTCATAGCCACGCTCTTTTGCCCCCGGCACGCCCGCGAACAGTTCGCGGATGGGCGTGAACAGCCCCGTGTAAGTGGCAGGATTCGAGCGCGGCGTGCGGCCGATCGGCGACTGATCGACGGCAATCACTTTGTCGAAGTGTTCGAGACCTTCGATGGATTCGTACGGCGCCGGCTCCGTCGACGAGCCGTACAGATGCTGCGCGACCGCGTGCTGGAGCGTGTCGTTGATGAGCGTCGACTTGCCCGAGCCCGACACGCCCGTCACGCAGGTCAGCAGTCCGACGGGCAGATCGAGCGTCACGCGCTTCAGATTGTTGCCGTACGCCTCGACGATGCGCAGGCGGCGCTCGTCCGGCGCGGTGCGGTCGGTCGGATAGCTGATCGTCCGTTTGCCGGACAAATACTGTCCGGTGATCGAGTTCGCGTCTTTCTGCACCTGGACCGGCGTGCCTTGCGCGACGATCACGCCGCCGTGCACGCCCGCGCCCGGCCCCATGTCGACGACGTAGTCCGCCATGCGGATCATGTCCTCGTCGTGCTCGACGACGATCACCGAATTGCCGATATCGCGCAGATGCTTGAGCGTGCCGATGAGCCGGTCGTTGTCGCGCTGATGCAGGCCGATGGACGGCTCGTCGAGCACGTACATCACGCCCGTGAGGCCCGAGCCGATCTGCGACGCGAGCCGGATGCGCTGCGCTTCGCCGCCGGAAAGCGTCTCCGCGCTGCGCTCGAGCGAAAGATAGTCCAGCCCGACGTTATTCAGGAACGACAGCCGCGCGACGATTTCCTTGATCACCTTGTCCGCGATCTCGCCCTTCGCGCCTTCCAGACGCAGCGTCTGGAAATAGCCGAGCGCATCGCGCAGCGGCCAGCCGCTGATTTCGTAGATGCCGCGCGCGTCGTCGCCCGAACCGACCCGCACGAAACGCGCCTCGCGCCGCAGACGCGTGCCTTCGCACGCCGGGCAGGGCTGATTATTCTGGTATTTGGCGAGTTCTTCGCGCACGGCGGCCGAATCCGTCTCGCGGTAGCGCCGCTCGAGATTCGGGATGATGCCTTCGAACACATGCTCGCGCACCGATGCGCGGCCGCGTTCGTTGATGTACGAAAACGGAATCGCTTGCTTGCCCGAACCGTACAGCAGGATCTTGCGCACTTTCTCGGGCAAGTCCTCGAAAGCTTCGTCGATGTCGAATTCGTAGAACGCCGCGAGACTCTGCAGCATCTGGAAATAGAACTGATTGCGCCGGTCCCAGCCCTTCACCGCCCCTGCCGCGAGCGACAGCGACGGGTGCGCCACGACGCGCTTCGGGTCGAAGAACGTGATCTGGCCGAGGCCGTCGCATTCGGGGCACGCGCCCATCGGGTTGTTGAACGAGAAAAGTCGCGGCTCCAGTTCCGGCAGCGAATACGAACAGATCGGGCACGCGAATTTCGAGCTGAAGAGCTTTTCGCGCTCGGTGTCCATTTCGAGCGCGATCGCGCGGCCGTCGGCGAGACGCAGCGCGGTTTCAAACGATTCCGCGAGACGCTGCTTCATGTCCGGGCGCACTTTCAGACGGTCGATGACCACGTCGATCGTGTGCTTGTCGGTCTTCTTGAGCTTCGGCAGCGAATCGACTTCATAGATTTTCGCGACGCCTTCGTTGGCCGTGCCGCCGCCCGAACGGATGCGAAAGCGGATGAAACCCTGCGCCTGCATTTCCTCGAACAGTTCGACGTGCTCGCCCTTGCGGTCGGCCACGACGGGCGCGAGGATCATCAGCTTGGTTTCCTCGGGCAGCGCGAGCGCGGCGTCGACCATTTGCGAGACGCTCTGCGCTTCGAGCGGAATCAGGTGATCGGGGCAATACGGCGTGCCGACGCGCGCGTACAGAAGACGCAGATAGTCGTGGATTTCCGTGACCGTGCCGACGGTCGAGCGCGGATTGTGCGACGTCGCCTTCTGTTCGATCGAAATGGCGGGCGACAATCCTTCGATCAGATCGACGTCGGGCTTTTCCATCAACTGCAGGAATTGCCGCGCGTAAGCCGAAAGGCTTTCCACGTAACGCCGCTGACCTTCCGCGTAAAGCGTGTCGAACGCGAGCGACGACTTGCCCGATCCGGACAGCCCGGTAATCACGATCAGCTTGTGGCGCGGCAAGTCGAGACTGACATTCTTCAAATTGTGGGTGCGAGCCCCACGAATGCGAATTTCTTCCACGAGTTTGTTCCGGCGGGGTTCTTTCGGGTGCTTTCGGGTTTTTTCGGACGTTCTCGGCGGCTGTTTCCGCTTTCGCGAGCGGCCATGCTGGCGGCGCCTGGCGGAAAGTGAGGGGGCCAAACCTGCTACTATAACGACTTTTAAAGGGCGCGGCGCCCGGGCTCCCAGGGCCGGATGCGCGTCGATCGTGGTCGTTCGGCCGGCGCGGGGACCTGCCGGCCGTGGACCTCGCGGCCTCACGCGTGCCGCCGGCGTATCCCGCCGGGCCGGTGCCGTTCACGCCGTACGTTCCATATAGTGCCGTTTCGAGCAAGAACAAGGCGGCCGCGCCTGGCTGCGCTGCGGGCCAGGCCAGACGCGACTCCATCCCGCGACACCATCCTTTCCCGTTTCTGATGTCCAATCCGTCTGCCACGTCCACACGTCTCTCCGCGCCGGAGTTGCGCGCGACCGTGTCGCTTGCCGCGATCTTCGCGCTGCGCATGCTCGGACTCTTCATGATCATGCCGGTGTTTTCCATTTACGCGAAAACGATCCCCGGCGGCGACAACGTGCTGCTCGTCGGCATCGCGCTCGGCGCGTACGGCGTCACGCAGTCGATGCTCTATATCTTCTACGGATGGATCTCCGACAAGTTCGGGCGCAAGCCGGTCATCGCGTTCGGGCTGCTGGTGTTCGCGCTCGGCAGCTTTGTCGCGGCGATCGGACACTCGATGGCATGGATCATCGCCGGGCGTGTGATTCAGGGCATGGGCGCGGTGTCGTCGGCGGTGATCGCGTTCATCGCGGACCTGACACACGAGGAAAACCGCACGAAAGCGATGGCGATGGTCGGCGGCAGCATCGGCGTGTCGTTCGCGGTGGCGATCGTCGGCGCGCCGATCGTGTTCCACTGGGTCGGCATGAGCGGGCTCTTTACGGTGATCGGCGCGCTGTCGATCGTCGCGGTGGGCGTCGTGCTGTGGGTCGTGCCCGATCCGCCGGCGCATCCGGTGCACGTCAAGGCGCCGTTCGCGGAAGTGCTGCACAACGTCGAGCTGCTGCGCCTGAATTTCGGCGTGCTCGTGCTGCACGCGACGCAGACCGCGCTTTTTCTCGTCGTGCCGCGCATTCTGGAGGCGGGCGGCCTGCCTGTCGCGTCGCACTGGAAAATTTACCTGCCGGTCATGGCGCTCGCTTTCGTCATGATGGTTCCGGCGATCATCGCCGCGGAAAAACGTGGAAAAATGAAGAGCGTCATGCTGAGTGCGATCGGGCTTATCCTGATCGGCCAGTTGTTATTGGGCGCCGCTCCCCATACGCTGTGGTCCGTGGCCGCCATTCTGTTCGTGTACTTTCTCGGCTTCAACGTGCTCGAGGCATCGCAGCCGTCGCTCGTGTCGAAACTCGCGCCGGGCACGAGAAAGGGCGCGGCAGCGGGCGTGTACAACACGACGCAGTCGATCGGGCTCGCCATGGGCGGGGTGATCGGCGGCTGGCTGCTCAAGCTCGACGGGCCGAGCGCGGTTTTCTTCGCCTGTTCGGGGCTGGTGTTCGCGTGGCTGCTGGTCGCGGCGTGGATGAAGCCGCCGCCGCGCCGGGCCGAGCGCGCGGCCTGAGCACATTTTGAATCGATGAATTGAGCCGGCGCGGCGTCGCCGAATCCTTGCCTGACAGGCGGGATCGGCATGATGGCGCCAGACGGCTGACAGTAAACAAGGAATCTACCGGAGAAATCATGGCATCAGTCAACAAGGTCATTCTCGTGGGCAATCTGGGAGCCGACCCGGAAACCCGCTACCTGCCGAGCGGCGACGCCGTGGCCAACATCCGTCTCGCGACGACCGACCGCTACAAGGACAAGTCCTCCGGCGAGTTCAAGGAACTGACGGAATGGCATCGCGTCGCGTTTTTCGGCCGGCTGGCGGAAATCGTGAACGAGTATCTGAAGAAGGGTTCGTCGGTGTATATCGAGGGGCGCATCCGTACGCGTAAGTGGACCGATCAGGCGGGCCAGGAGCGCTATTCGACGGAGATCGTCGCTGATCAGATGCAGATGCTCGGCGGCCGCGGCGGCGCGGGCGGTGGCGATGACGGCGGTTACAGCCGCAGCGCCCCGATGGAACGTTCCGGCGGTGGCGGCGGCGGCGGTGGTCGTGCTCCCGCGGGCGGTCGCGCAAGCGGTGGCGGCGCGAGCGGCGGTTCCAGCCGTCCGAGCGCCCCGGCCGGCGGCGGCTTCGACGACATGGACGACGATATTCCGTTCTGACGTCGCGCAACCCATGCTGTGAAAACCAACCCCGCCCGAGTGCGGGGTTTTCTTTTGCCATCCTCACGAGCGCGATGAGCAGCCGCCGTCGGCGGCGCACGGGCGGTGAGCCGGCGCCACGCCGTCACAACGAGCACGCGTAACCCGCAGATGCCGCGTGTCATCGTCGTCGGCGACGCATCTTTAAAACATCGCAAAAAAACTATTGTGACGAGTCGTCGACAAATCGCGCATTAATGGAAAGCTCGACTACGCGGATTCGATGTTTTCATCTCGGCGAGGCGCTTTCCGAATTGTTGCTCACTGCCTCCCATTTTCCGTCGGCGCGTATTAATCTCTCGTGGTTCTTCAAGGAACCGCGCACCAAACTCCATTGATGCCGCATTCTTGGAAGGTCCAATCGGAATAATCCTATGGCATGCTAAATATCTGCCCTCTATTTTGAAGGTCATCATTCGCGAGAGTGAAGGGCAGTTTAATTTGCTTGTTGCCATTGATTCGATTCATTTTTGTTGTCCAGTTCTGAAATCAGTTGATCCAAGGATGCATTGAGGCTGATGTTCCCTGGGCCGAAGCAATGTCGGATGCTGCTTAGAGTCGCTCGGCGAGCGAAGCAACAAGTGAATCGTCGAGACCAAACGATATGACGGGGGACCATTGAAACTTCAAGTAGTGTTGGCTGACGATCATCCGTTCGTCATTTTGGGTATGAGGGCGTTGTTTGCTGCTGATGACGGAATCGACGTGGTCGGCGAAGCGAATAACGCGAGTACGCTGGTGGCGGAGCTTCTCCGGGTTTCGTGCGATGTGCTCGTGACGGATTTCGCCATGCCCGAGCACGGAGGCGATGCGAAGGACGGATTGCGCCTCATCTACAAGGTGCGGCAGGAATTCCCGCGGGTGAATGTGGTCGTGCTGACCAGCGTGAGCAATGTGGCGATCCTTCGCTCCATTCTGAACGCGGGCGCGATAGGCCTGGTGAACAAGGCCGAGCCGATCGAACTGGTGGCCACGGCCGTCCGTCACGCAAGTGTCGGCCGGCATTACGTCAGCGCGTCATTCGTCTCCGCGCTTGCGGAGGCGGGTGCGGAGGCGAAATCGGAACAGCTTCCTCTTTCTCCCAGAGAGATCGAGGTCGTGCGGCTGTTTGCGCGGGGCCACTCGATTTCCGAGATTGCGAAAGAACTCGAACGCGACGTCCGCACGGTCAGCCGCCAGAAGCGCGATGCCATGAACAAACTCGGCGTCAGGAACGATCCCGCGTTGTTCGCTTTTGTCCGGGCGCAGGGTTTAGGTTAATTTATTTTCGTCATCCTTTTTTATTCGGATGCATCTTATGTATCTCGACGTTTCTATCGCCGATGCTGGCGATTCGGTCTTTGCAGTAGATTCAAGTTCGCGTCATGCGACAAGGTTAGATTCAATGGAAATCGCAAACGGAAGCCAAGTGTTTTCGCATGCTAAACGGATAAGGCTGGCGATCGCAGACGATCATCCGCTCGTCATTCTCGCAATTGAAAGGCTGGTAGGAAACTTCCCCAATGTGGAGATTGTGAGTCGCAACACAAATTCCACTCAGCTCGACGAGTCGCTTGTGCGAGGCGGTTGCGACGTAGCGATCGTCGATCTCTTCATGCCGGGCGGGCACTACGGGGAAAGCGTCGAGATGATCCAGCATCTGTCGAGCCGCCATCCGCGGGTGCATCTGGTGGTCCTGTCGCGCAATGACGATGCAACGCTCGTCAAGCGCGTGCTCGAAGCAGGCGCGCATGCGTTTCTAAGCAAGGAAGATCGTCTCGATCTGATTTACGTCGCAATTGTTTCGGTTATTGCCAACGAAACCTATCTCGGTCCGGCCGTGCGCCGCACGCTGGCACTGGCGGACGCGGAGAATCACGCACGCTTCATTCGCCAGAAACTGACGAGCCGCGAACTCGAAGTTATCGAACGATATGCGAAAGGAGCGAATGTCACGGAAATCGCAAAGGAACTGGAGCGCAGTGTCAAAACCATTAGTGCGCAGAAGTGCGCCGCCATGCGAAAGCTGGACCTTTCCACCGACGCAGATTTATATCGTTTCATATCAGATAGCGGCTTGATCTGACGGACATTCGCAGCGTGGGGACGCGCGACTGCGAATAGAGCCGGCGCAGGAGACAACGGTTAATCGATTGCAACGATTAACCTGCGCAGTAATTTCTCAGTACAACCAACAAGAAAATGAGAATGACAACAACGCCGAAGCGAGCGATCGTTGCGGACGACCATCCGATCGTCATCAGGGGCATCAAAGATTTGCTCGAGCGCGAAGGGCTGATGCAAGTCGTCGCCACCGCCCGGGACACTTCCGAATTGGCGGAAGCGCTCGATTCCACGCCGTGCGATTACATCTTTTCCGATATCGGCATGCGAGGCATGGACGGCGAAAGCAGTTCGATCGGATTTCTCAAGCGTCTGACGTGGCGCCCGGCGCGCCCGAAAATCATCGTCCTGACCATGATTTCGCAGCCGCGCATGCTCGCGGGGCTCGTTCAACTCGGCCTGGATGGCGTTATCGACAAGCGCGACGGGCTCGGTTGCCTGGCTCAGGCCATTGCCCTCGCCGAAACGGGCGGCTGCTTTCTTTCGCCGTGCGTCGTGGAGGCGGTGCGCCAGTTGCCGGCTGCGTCGCCGGCGCGAGCCGGAGTGCTGAGCCGGCGTGAGTGGGAGGTCTTCCAGCTCTACGCGCGCGGCCTGTTGGTCCACGAAATTGCCGCTCATTTCGGCCGCAGCCGCAAGACGATCGCGACACAGCGACGAAGCGGCATGCGCAAGCTGGGACTCGAAACAGAAGCCGAACTGGTCGAATTTCTGCGGCAACTGGGTCTGGTCTGAAGCGGAGCCGTGACGATTTCGTCTTCGTCTCAGAATTATTTGGGACGATTCCGATTCGATCCTGGAGCAAGGCGGGTCAGACTCAACGCATCAGTATTCGACGCGGACAGCCGATGGGCGTGCCTATGCCGTTGCACGTGTCGGCCGCTTCTGGGAGGTTCGAATTGAAATCGTCGCTCGTGCGTTATCTGCTGCTTGCTTATCTGATCTCGCCACTTCGCTGCTACGCCGTGCAACCGGGCTTGGGCATTTTGGGCGTGCGCTTGATGCCTGTGCTGATCGGCGTAATTGCGGTTCTGGTCGTGACGCTTCGCGCACTCGTGCTTCTGCAACGGGAGATCGCCAAGCGAATCGAGACGGAAACGCAGCTCGCCACGCAACTCAGCTTCCAGCAGACCATGATGGAAGTGGTGCCGTATCCGCTCATCGCGAAGGACATGAGCAACCGCTACATCGCGGTCAACCGGGCCTTCGAAGAAACGCTGGGCGTACGGCGCGAAGCCATCATCGGCGGCACGAGCCTCGAGGTGACGGCGTGGGGCTCCGAGCATAGCCGGATATTGCACGATCTCACCAACCGAACGCTGGCCACCGGCGAGCGGCAGGAGCTCGAAGCCGAATTCTGCGACGACCGGAACACGTTGCGTTGCGGCCTCTTCTGGACGGGCGCCTTCGCGGCGTCGAACGGCCAGCGGGCGGGCGTCGTCGGCACGATGATCGACATCACCGACATCCGCGATGCGGAAACCCGCGCGCGGCAGACCGAACGGCGTCTTCACGACGTCACCCGGTCTTTGCCCGCGGTCGTCTTTCAATTGCGCCGCGCGAGCGACGGCACCTACAGCCTTCCTTATATCGACGGCGATACACGCCAGTTGCTCGGCCTCGACGTGCTGGCGCTGGCCGACAATCCCATCCATTTGCTCACGCATGTCCATGCGGAGGACAGCGCACGTCTGGTGAAGGAAATCGAACTGTCGGCGCGCTCGCTCGAGCCGCTGCACACGGAATTCCGCTCGACGGTCGACGGCGTCCCGCGCTGGATTCGTGCCAATCTCGTCGCGCACCGTGAAAACGATGGCGCGGTGGTATGGAGCGGCTACTGGGGCGATGCCAGCGTCGAGCACGCGCGCGCGGACGAACTCGCCCGCGCGCGCGATACGGCGGAGGCGGCCTCGCGCGCGAAGGACGACTTTCTCGCGATGATGAGCCACGAAATCCGCACGCCGATGAACGGCGTGCTGGGGCTCGTCGAGGTGCTCGAAAACACGTCGCTGAATCCGGATCAGTCGCAGATGCTCGGCATGATTCAGGACTCGGCGAGCGCGCTTCTGCAGATTCTTGACGACCTGCTCGATTACTCGAAGATCGAGGCGGGCAGACTCGCGATCGAATCGAGGCCGATCGATCTTCGCGAACTCGTGGACAACTCGGTCGGCCTGCTTGCCGCGCGTGCGCATGAGAAGGGCCTGCGCGTACGCGTCGATGTCGGGCCGGACGTGGCGGCGACGGTCAGGGGCGACAGCGTGCGCCTCAGACAGATTCTCTTCAATCTGATGAGCAACGCCATCAAGTTCACGATCACGGGAGATATCTCGCTCAATGTGCAGGTGGTCGAGCGGCGCGACTCGGAGCAGGTCATCGAGCTGTGCGTGAAAGATACCGGCATCGGCATCGCGCCCGAGGCCCAGCAGAGCCTCTTCGAACCGTTCGTGCAGGCGGAGACGTCCACGACACGGCGCTTCGGCGGCACCGGGCTCGGACTCACAATCTGCAATCGCCTTGTGGAACTCATGGGCGGCACGATGAGTTTGACGAGCGAAGTCGGTTCGGGAACCGCCATGACCGTTCGTCTCACGATGCCCGTCGAGACCTTGCATTATCAGATCGAAGGACTTAGGGGGAAACGGAGCATCGTCGCAATCGACGATGATCGCGTAGCGGCGGCGCTCCTCCACTACGGCGAGGCGCTCGGCCTCAGCATGCAGCGGCGCGCGCCGGAAGACATCGTCTTCCCGGAATCCGGCGCGCCGGAGGACGTCGACATCCTCTTTCTGAGCGACGTGCACAAGAGCGCTGTGCCGCCGGGTTCCCGCGTGATCCACATCACCGAGAAGCCCAAGCCGACCGGATACCGCATTCTTGAGGACGACATCCGCGTGAGCGTCAATCCGATCTCATGGCACGGGCTCGGCGCGGCATGTGTTGCAGCGCTGACGGGCATGCCGCAGATCGCATCGGGCGCGGCGCTCGGCACCGAAACGAGAATGGAGGCGCCCGATCGCGAAGAGGCGCTGCACGGCGGCCGGCTCGTGCTGGTCGCGGAAGATCATCCCGTCAATCAAGAATTGATCCGTCATCAGCTTTCATTGCTCGGATTCGCCTGCGATGTCGTGCATGACGGCGTGGAAGCGCTGGCGGCTCTGGACAATACACGCTATGGCTTCCTCATTACCGACTGCCATATGCCGAACATGACGGGCTACGAACTCGCGCGCCGCGTCCGGGCCGACGAAGCCGGAACGGCGCGCCGCCTGCCGATCCTCGGCATCACGGCGAGCACCGCGCCCGACGAGTTGCGCCGGTGCCGCGAAGCCGGCATGGACAATTGTCTGGTCAAGCCCACCCGGCTCGCGACGTTGCGCGAACATCTGAATCGGTGGCGCGTGTCGGAGAGTTCAGGGAACGAGGCCGCTGCGCAGTCGGCGAGTCATGCCGCTGCGCCGTCGCGAGACAACGATGAACTGGACCTGAACGCCATGGCGCAACTGTGGGGCAGCGAGTCGACCGTGAAGGCGCTGCTGGATGCGTTCGTTTCGGCGTTCCGCGACGACCTCGCCACGCTTCGGGAGTTGCTCGATTGCGGCACCGTGGACGATCTGCGCGACTGGCACCATCGCGTCGTCGGGGCGGCCAGTGTGCTGCAGTATCGGCCGCTGCTCGACGTGCTCGAGGCCTTTCGCCGCCGCGACCTGCATACGACGACCCGTGACACGCGCCAGCAAGAGGGACTCGCGCTGATCGCGCGATGCGAACAGCTCGTGGAGCGCATTCAGTCGCAGGGCGCCGCGATAGTCTGATCGGGAACGGATGGCGAGATGCCTCGCCGTCCTACCGCTCGGCGTCCGCGAGCGCCGGGGCTTTCTGGTTGAGCGGCTCGCGGTCGCGAAAATACTCGAGCGCGAAGTCCACGAAGGACCGTGTCTTGGCGGATACGTGCCTGCGCCCCGGGTAGACGATCGAAACCTCCTTGCCGGCGTCCTTGAGCGTGTAATCCGGCAGCAGACGAACCAGTGTTCCCGCCTGGATATCTTGCGTCACATACGTCTCGGGCAACACGGCGACACCCATTGCCGAAATCGCCGCCTGCCGCAGCATGTGCGAACTGTTCACCGTGTATGCGGGATCGAGCACGACGCTCTCCACGACTCCCGAAGGCCCGGTGAAGGACCATGTCGAACCATGAATGTCCGCGGACGGTGCGAGAAATTCATGCGCGGCGAGCGCCGCCGGACGCGCCGGCATGCCGCGCGACGCCAGATAGTCCGGCGAGGCCACGAGCACGGCGCCGACTTTCAGCAGTGGCCGATTGATCAGCATGCCGCTGTTGACCAGATGCGGCACGACGATACCCACGTCGAAGCCTTCCGCGACGAGATCGACCGGACGATGCAGCAGTGTCAGACGCACTTTCACATTCGGATAAAGGCCGCGATATTCGCGCAGCATCGGTGTGAGACCGAGCAGCGAGAACGATGCCGAGGCCACGATCTTGAGCGTGCCCGACGGATCCACCGAACTGTTCGCGACAGACGCTTCGATAGCTTCCACTTGTTCGATGACGGCGCGGCAGCCTTCGGCGTAGGTGCTTCCCGCTTCGGTCAGCGAAACGCTGCGCGTCGTCCGGTTCAGCAAGCGGGTGTTGAGATGCATCTCCAGCAGGGAGACGTAGCGCGTGATCACGGCGTTGGACAGATCGAGCGCGGCGGCTGCCCGACCGAACGACTCGGTTTCCGCGACTTTGAGAAAGACGCGCATCGCTTGGAGTTGATTCATGCAGGGAGCGGTTTGAGGAAGCGCTCGCAGAACGCTCCGATAGGCGATTGGAGGCGCACGGCGGGAGGCGCCGTCGCGCGTACGCGATCTTAAGAGCGTGTCAGGCTGCTTCGGAATCAGAGCATTCTCATTCGCTGCTGGTGTCTCAAAGCCGCCACTGTCGCATGGACGCAACTCGAACCTGCCAGCGCGCGAACATAAGTTGATCGATGCCATCCATAAGTCCGCGCAATCTAAGCGTTTCCCCATATTGAAATTGTACTTTTCGATTTATTCGAAAAGCCTTTTGTGCTTTCTTTTTGGGTTTCTCAAAAAATGCGGGCAATAAACTTGGCTCTGCCGAATATCGGTGCAGAGCCGAGCGAGTGATGAAGCAATTCCGCTCGACCCACGCTCAGCCTGAAGCAACCCATCGAGTCGCAAGACTCATTCAAAGGAACACCCATGAAAAAGAATGTTATCGGCGCGGCAGTGGCAGTATTGGCTGCATCGTTCGCGACGGCTGCAAGCGCACAAAGCAGCGTCACGCTGTATGGTCTGGTCGACGCAGGTCTGACGTACGTGAACAACGTCGCGACCGGAGCACCGGCAGGTCAGCCGCAGAAGGCCAGCCTCCACGCGCTGACGAGCGGCAATCTGCAGGAAAGCCGTTGGGGCCTGCGCGGATCGGAAGATCTGGGCGGCGGCATGAAGGCGATCTTCACGTTGGAAAACGGCTTCAGCGTGAATAGCGGCGAGATGGGCGAAGGCAACAAGCTGTTCGGCCGTCAGGCGTTCGTCGGCGTGTCGTCGGACGTCGGTACCGTGACGCTCGGTCGTCAGTATGATTCCGTCGTCGACTACCTCGGCCCGCTGAGCGCGGCGGGTACGTGGGGCGGTACGTACTTCGGTCACGTTGCCGGCAACGACAACCTGAACAGCAACTTCAGCATCGCGAACGCGATCAAGTTCCAGAGCCTGAACTACGCAGGTCTCTCGTTCAGCGGCCTGTACGGCTTCTCGAATCAAGCGGGTGGCTTTGCCAATAACCGCGCGTACAGCATCGGCGCGGGCTATGCGAACGGCCCGTTCAAGCTCGGCGCGGCATACATGCAAGGCAATGGTGTTAATTCGGCGACGAACAGCACCCTGGGCGCTATCACGGACGACGAGTTCGTTCGCACGCCCGCTCTTCCGGGCACGCGTCAACGCACGTTCGGCGCGGGCGCTAGCTATGCGTACGACGCCATGACTTTCGGCGCGATCTGGACGCAGAGCCGTCTCGACAACAACAACCTCGAGAACTCGTCGTTGGTGTACAACAACTACGAAGTTAACGGCCGCTATCTGCTGACTCCGGCGCTGTCGCTGGGTGCTGCCTACACGTTCACGACGGAGAAGGCAAGTCTGAGCGATACGGTCAAATTCCACCAGTTCGGCATCCAGGCTGACTACGCGCTGTCCAAGCGCACCGACTTCCACATCGAAGGTGTGGCGCAGATCGGTTCGGGCGGTCGTGAAGGTTACTACCCGTCCGCATCGATCGCCAACAACAATGGCGCATTCGGTGCGTCCTCGAGCAGCCGTCAGGTTCTCGTGAACACGGGTATCCGTCACCGCTTCTAAAAGCGGCGTGAGCTGACGCTGTGGGCAAGCAGCAGTCAGCCGGTAGTCAGGCAGTAGCAAAAGGGCACCGCGAGGTGCCCTTTTGCATTGGCGCGTCCGAAACGCAGGGTGCCCGCGAACTGCGGCGAGCATCGCAAATGCACTACCATGCAAATGCGACTGGCCGTGAAGATCGAAACCATCGTGCAAGCGGCGGTCCGCCATCAGGAGAGCAACAATGATCTCGACATGCCGACCACATGTCCGTTGGACCGCCGGTATGATGCTCGCACTTGTCGTCGCGAGTGCGGCTCATGCCGACACCGTCGCGCTGAAAGCCAATCTGCAGCCGTCGAGCGAAGTCCCGCCGCGCGTGAGCAAGGGACACGGCGTCGTCGATGCAACGTTCGATACCGACACGCACGTGCTCGTCTGGACCGCGACGTACGCCGAGCTTTCCGGCCCCGTGACGATGGCTCACTTCCACGGTCCCGCGCCCGTCGGACAGAATGCCAACGTGCAGGTCCCGATCGACAAGAAGTCGCTGGCGAGCCCGATGAAAGGGCAGGCCACGCTGACGGAACAGCAGGTTTCCGACCTCATGACGGGCCAGTGGTATTTCAACATTCACACGCAGGAGAATCCGACCGGTGAAATTCGCGGTCAGATGATGCCGGCGAACTGAAACGAGCCAACAAATCGGAACGACGATGAGTTGGCAAAGTGCTCTCGCGTGCTGGGCCGTCAAGCGCTTCCTGCGTCCCGAGACAGCGAAGCCCGAACTCGATGTAGAAGGCGCGCGCGCCTACGCATCTCGGCGGATATGGACGCCGCGCGTGCCGAAGGGCTGGCGGCTCGAACCCCGCAACGAAAGTGGCGAATGGCTCGTGCCTGAAACGCGGCCGCGCGCCACCATTTTCTATCTGCATGGCGGCGGCTACTACTTCGGCTCGCCACGCAGCCATCGGGCGATCACGTTCGGGCTCGCGTCGCGCGCGCAGGCGGCTGTGTTCTCGCTCGATTATCGTCTCGCGCCGGAACATCGCTTTCCGGCGGCGCTCGACGACAGCATCGCGGCCTATCGCCGGCTGCTTGCCGATGGCATCGACGCCCATTCGATCGTCATCGCGGGCGATTCGGCCGGCGGCGGTCTCGCGCTTGCGACATTGCTCGCACTGCGCGACGCCGGCGATCCGCTTCCCGCCGCCGCAGTACTGTTTTCTCCGTGGACGGATCTGACGTGCAGCGGCGCGTCGATGCAGACGAACGAGGGCCGCGACCCGATGTTCCACGCGGCGGTGTTTCCGCGCGTCGCCGCGCAATATCTCGGCGCCGCCGATGCGCGCAACCCTTATGCATCGCCGTTATTCGGCGAGTTCGACGGCTTGCCGCCGCTGCTGATCCAGGCGGGCGACACGGAATTGCTGCTCGACGATTCCACCCGCGTCGCGGAAAAGGCGCGCGCGGCGGGCGTCGCCGTCGAATTGCAGATCTGGAGCGGCGTTCCGCATATCTTCCAGATCTGGGCGCCGTTCATGCCCGAGGCGAGCGAGGCGCTGACGCGCGCGGCGGCGTTCATCGGCGCGTCGGTGTTCTCGCCGGAAGCTCAGCGTCCGCCCATCACCTCGATGGTCTGATACGCGCGCTCGACCGCCGCCGTTCCGTAACGGCGCTCGAGCCTGCGCACGGTGAAGTGTCCGTGCGCCATCTGCTGAAAATGGTCGATGAACACCGTGTTGACCATCGCGCCCAGCACCGCGCCGATCGCCGGAATCGACTTGGCCGCGACCTGTTCGCTGACCTGCACCGAAAAGCGCGACGCGATGGTTTGCAGAAACTTGAGCAACGCCGTCGATCCGTGGCTGCTCAGCCCTTTCGCGGCGATCTCGTTGGTCGCGCGCGAAACCGATTGCGCGAGCGCCCCGCGCACGATGAAATAGCCGAGATCGGCGTTGTCGTCGCTGGTTTTGGTGCCGCCCATGCCCAGCACCATCATGCATTGCAACTGCGTTTCGACGCGATGCACGTCCTCGCCCTCGCTGCGCGCGATATCGCAGATGGAGCGAAACATCAGCGTCGTCGTGACCGGCAACTCGACCGGCAGCGCGAACAGCCCGAACGCGCCGCCCGCCGCGCCCGTCGTCGCGACGGCGAGCTTGTGCATCAGGTTGTGCGGCTTGTCCGGCGGCGGCGCGAGCAGCGAATCCGAGGGCGCGCTCTTGCCGATCGTGCGCAGCGCGAGCTGCAGGCATTTCTTGAGCGCGAGTTGCGTCGCTTCGTCCACCTTGTCCTGCGCGGCGGCGGGCAGGCGCCCCATCAGCTTTTCGATGGGCGCGCCGACGACGCTTGCCAGTTTCATCGTCAGCGAGGGGCTTTCGAGCGCATCTTTCGCGCGGGACAGCGCCGCGAAATCGTCGGGCGTGAGCGGCGAGGTGATGATCGGCGTCGGTTCCATGCGATGTTTTCGGTCCGTAAAGGGTGAGTTTCCACGCAGATTAGAGCGTAGCGGCGTGCTATGATTCCATTTCCGTTGACTAGTCAATCATTGCGCTTACAAAAGATGGCCGTTCACACAGCCGCGCACCATTCGACCGGGCAGGTGCTGCCTTTCCGCGAATCGCTCATGGCGATGCTGGGCGTCTCGTTCGTCACGATGCTGGTCGCGCTCGATCAGACCGTGGTGGGCACCGCATTGCCGACGATCGTCGCCGAATTGAAAGGCTTCGATCTCTACGCGTGGGTCGCCACTTCCTATCTGCTGACCTCCGTCATTACCGTGCCGATTTTCGGGCGCCTCGGCGACTATTACGGCCGCAAGCCGTTCGTGATCGCGTCGATCGTCGTGTTCACGGTCGCCTCCGTGCTGTGCGGGCTCGCCAACAGCATGATGTTCCTCGTGCTCGCGCGCGGCTTGCAGGGCATCGGCGGCGGGATGCTGGTCGGGACCGCGTTCGCGTGCATCGCCGATCTGTTCCCGGACAACGTCGTGCGCCTGCGCTGGCAGGTGATGATGAGCTCCGCGTTCGGCATCGCCAATGCGGTCGGGCCGTCGCTCGGCGGGATTCTCACGCAATACTACGGCTGGCGCTCGGTGTTCTACGTCAACTTGCCGGTGGGCGTCGTCTCGCTCTTTTTCGTCTGGCGTTTCTTGCCGCATCTGCGCCACGTCGCGCACGAAGGCAAGATGCGGCTCGACTGGCCCGGCGCCGCGCTGATCGCGATTGCGCTCGGCGCGCTGCAACTGTTCGTCGAAATGTTGCCGAAGCACGGCTTCAGCGCCCAGACCGCCGCGCTGCTCGCGATGAGCGCCGCCGCCGGCTTCGGCCTCTGGAAATGGGAAATGCGCTGCGACTACGCGATCTTGCCGGTCGACATGTTCCGCAACAAGGCGCTCGCCGCGCTCTTCACGCTGGCGATTCTCGGCGGCTTCACGATGTTCTCGCTGCTCTTCTACGCGCCGCTGCTGTTCCAGGGCGGCTTCGGCATGTCGCCGAAGGACGCGGGCGTGATGATCACGCCGCTCGTCGTGTTCATCACGATCGGCAGCATCGTGAACGGACGCATCGTCACGCGGCTGAAGAACGCCAACATGATGCTCTACGTCGGCTTTGCGCTGCTCGCCGTGTCGTGTCTGGGCGTCGTGGTCGCCACGCACAACATGCCGCGCCCCCTCCTGCTGGCGATCATGCTGATCGGCGGTCTCGGGCTCGGTTTCGTGATGCCGAATCTCACCGTGTTCGCGCAGCAGACGGCGGGGCGCGCGCATCTCGGTATCGCCACGGCGTTGCTGCAATCGCTGCGCATGATCGGCGGGATGATCGGCACGGCGCTCACCGGCACGCTCGTGAGCCATCTCTACGCAAGCGGCGTCAATCTCGCGCTGGAAAAGGATCACGCACTGCACTGGGCCGGCGATCTCTCCGATCCGCAGATTCTCATCAACCGCGACGGACAGGACGCGCTGCTCGCGCAACTGGCGTCGGCGGGACATAACGGCGCAATGCTGCTCGAAGCCGCGCGCGAGGCGCTGGTGGCGGCCATTCACATCGGGCTCGCGCTCGCGGCGCTGGTCGCGGTTGTGTCGTTGTGGCAGTCGCGCCGTGTGCCGCCGGTACGCCTGAAAGGGCCGCAGGAACCGGTCATCCTCGCCGAATGAGGGAAGCGAAAGCATGAATGAACAGGACCGTATCGCCGTCGTGCAGCAGTTCGGGCGCACGTATCGCGCGTTCATGTCGGCATTCGAGGCGGCCGTCGGGCAGCCGATGCCGCGCTGGCGCATCCTGCTCGCGTTGCACGAGCATGCGGGCATGTTGTCGCAGAAGCGGCTCGTCGAGCGGCTGAAGGTGGACCCGGGCGCGCTCACGCGGCAATTGAAGACGCTCGAAGGGCTCGGCTGGATCGTGCGCAGCGTCGACGCGCGCGACAACCGCGTGTCCAATGTCGCGTTGACGGTGCAGGGGCGCGCGATCGCCGAGGAAGGCCTGCCGCGTCGCAACGCGTTCCTGCACGACACGATGGCAGCGCTCCCCGACGAAGCCATCGAGGCCCTGTCGAGCGCGCTGCACATGTTCGAGGGACGGATTCAGGAAGTGGCGGCCGCCAATGCCGCTCAGGCGGCCGCGCTCGAAGAGAAGGCTTAAAAGAACGTTTCGATCACTTCGGTGACGCGATACTTCGGATCGACGACGAGAATCTGACGCCACTTGTCGAACGTGAGACACGGGTGCGAGATGTCGAAGGCGATCATGTCGCCGACCTTCACGTCATCGCCCGGCTTGATGCGCAGATACGCGTGCTGGTCCATCAGGCCGAAAATCTCCCAGCCTTCGTCGGGCGATACATCGCGCGGCGCTTCGTTGCCCGGACGATAATGCTTCGCCGGTTCCGGCATGCCCGCGTCGAACGCGGAATCGCGCTTGCCGAGCCCGATGATCACGCGGTCCGGCTCCGGAATCGACTGCACGTAAGCCCACAATTGCAGCGCGGGCTTCAGGCCCTGGCCCATTTTCTTCGCGATCGGATTGCGCGCGAAAATCTCGTTTTGCGCTTTCTTGTAGATGCCGACGTCGTGCGTCAGATAGCAGCCGGGGCGCAGCACGACTTCGATCGCGTCGCTGTTGGCCTTCGCGAATTCGTCGGCGACCACGTCGTACCAAGCCGATCCCGCGCCGGACAAAATCGCCGGCTTGCGCGCGATCCGGCCTTCGGCGATCAGCTTGCGCGTGACGTCCACCGCGCTCTGCAGAAACTCGCGGACCTTCGTCTCGTCCTGCAGCACGCCTTCATACAATTCGATGCCCGCCAGCTCGATCGTGTCCGGCCAGCGCGCGATCGCGGCGAGCACGGCATCGCGCTGGGCGTCGTCGCGGACGCCTGTGCGTCCGCCCGGCACGCCGAGTTCGATCAGCACATTCAGCTTCTTGCGCACCGAGCTGAAGAATTCGCCGAGTTGATCGACGCCGTCCGCCGAATCCACCAGACAGAAGAATTCGAAGTTCGGATCGGTCAGCAACTCGGCGATCATGCCCATGTTGCGTTTGCCGACCAACTGGTTCGCCATGAGGATGCGATGCACGCCGCCGCGATACGCCGCGCGCACCTGATGCGCGGTCGCGAGCGTGATGCCCCACGCGCCGGTGTCGAGCTGGCGGCGAAAGAGTTGCGGCGCCATGGTCGTCTTGCCGTGCGGCGCGAGCTTCACGCCGTATTCGCCGACGAACGCCTGCATCCACTTCAGGTTGTGTTCGATGCGATCGGCGTAGAGCACGGCGGCGGGCAGGCTCACGTCCTCTTCGAGCAGATTCCATTGCAGACGCGACGCGTCGTTCAACTGGATGCTCGTGCCCGGCACCATGCCGAGACCCTTGCCGAACGGGTCGATCGTCGCGTTCTGATAGTTTGTAACTTTCATGTGCTGCCACTCCATCGTCCGTTTAAATAAACACCTGTGCGCAATGGCGTGCGCGCCAAGGTTGACGGTGCTATGTTAACCAAAGTAGCATCCGGGACGGAAATGTTATTTAGTAACATGACCTCCATGTAAACCCTTGGACGCGACCATGAACGGCCCTGCCGACCCGCTCAGCATCGATATCGTCGCACGCATCGCCGAGCGCGCGCCGGAATTGCGCGGCGCCGAGCGCAAGGTCGCCGCGCTGGTGCTCGACGACATCGTGAGTGCGTCGCGCGCGAGCATCGGCGCGCTGGCGGACAAGGCGGAGGTCAGTGTTGCGACGGTCACGCGCTTCGCGAAGGCCGTCGGCTGCGAGGACGTGCGCGAGCTCAAGCTGCGGCTCGCGCAGGCGGCGGGCGTCGGGCAGCGCTTTCTGAAGCGCCGTCCGGACGATGGCGATGCCGTGCCGCATTCGCTCGCCGCGCGTATCTTCGACGAAGTGCAGGCGACGCTCGCGCAGAATCAGGGCGCGCTCGCCGCCGCGCCGATTGCCGCCGCCGCGGACGCGCTCGCCGCCGCATCGATGATCTACGTGTTCGGCATGGGCGGCGGTTCGACCGCGCTCGCCGACGAAATGCGTTTTCGCCTCGTGCGGCTCGGGCGGCCGGTCGCGTCGTATCAGGACGGGCTGCTGCAGCGCATGGTCGCGGCGACACTCTCGCGCGAGCATGTCGTCGTCGCCCTTTCGGTGACGGGGCAGACGCCCGAAATGGTCGAAAGCTGCCAGCTCGCGAAACAGTACGGCGCACGCGTGATCGCGCTGACGGCGCCCGCGTCGCCGCTCGGTGCGCTCGCGGACTGGCTCGTGCCGATCATCGCGATCGAAACGGATTTCATCTACAAGCCGTCGTCGTCGCGCTACGCGATGATGATGGCGCTCGACCTGCTCGTCACCGAACTGGCGGTGAAGCAGGCCGATCACAGCCGCGAACTGCTGCGCCGCATGAAGCTCGCGCTCGATGCGCATCGCGGCGGCGGCGAGCGTCAACCTTTGGGAGATTGATCATGGAAAAGGCCGACACGCTGATCATCGGCGCGCGCCTGATCGACGGCACGGGCGCGCCCGCCGTCCCGCGCGACGTCGCGCTGCGCGACGGGCGCATCGTCGCGATCGAGGCGCCGGGCGGCTTGTCCGGCTGGAGCGCCGACGAAACCTTCGACGCGCAGGGCAAAGTGCTCGCGCCTGGCTTCATCGACGTCCACACGCACGACGACACGCACGTGATCCGCGCGCCGCAGATGATGCCGAAGATCACGCAGGGCGTGACGACGGTGATCGTCGGCAATTGCGGCATCAGCGCGTCGCCGGTGACGCTCAAGGGCGATCCGCCCGACCCGATGAACCTGCTCGGCGACGCCGCCGCGTTCCGGTACCCGACCTTCGCCGCGTACGTCGATGCGGTGAACGAGGCGCGTCCGGCGGTGAATGTCGGCGCGCTGATCGGCCATACGGCGCTGCGCAACAATCAGATGGACCGGCTGGATCGCGCCGCTTCGGCCGACGAAGTCGCGGCCATGCGCGCGCAGCTCGAAGAAGCGCTGGATAACGGCGCGCTCGGTTTGTCGAGCGGGCTGGCGTACGGCTCGGCGTTCAACGCGCCGCCGGAGGAAGTGCAGGCGCTGGCCGAGCCGCTCGCGAAGGCGGGCGCGCTCTACACGACGCACATGCGCACCGAATTCAACGCGATCCTCGACGCGATGGACGAGGCGTATCGCGTGGGCCGTCATGCGCGCGTGCCGGTGGTGATTTCGCATCTGAAGTGCGCGGGGCCGTCGAACTGGGGACGCAGCGTGGAAGTGCTGAAGTCGCTGGAAACGACGCGCGACGGCCAGCCGGTCGGATGCGACTGCTATCCGTACAACCGCAGTTCGTCGACGCTCGATCTGAAGCAGGTGACGGGCGATATCGACATCACGATCACATGGTCGACGCCGCATCCGGAAATGGCGGGCAAGCTGATCCGTGAAGTCGCCGACGAGTGGAAAGTCAGCCAGCAGGAAGCGGCGAAGCGTCTGCAACCGGCGGGCGCGGTGTATCACAACATGTCGGAGGACGACGTGCGGCGCATCCTCGCGCATCCCGCGACGATGGTGGGCTCAGACGGCCTGCCGAACGATCCGCTGCCGCATCCGCGCTTGTGGGGCGCGTTTCCGCGCGTGCTCGGCCACTATGCGCGCGACACGGCGCTGCTTCCGCTCGAAGAAGCGGTGCGCAAGATGACGAGCCTGACGGCGCGGCGTTTCAGCCTGGCGGAGCGGGGCGAAGTGAAAGTGGGTTATCACGCGGATCTGGTCGTGTTCGATCCCGAGCGCGTGCGCGATGCCGCGACGTTCGCGAAGCCGCAGCAGGCGGCGGACGGCATCGACGCGGTGTGGGTGAATGGCGTTTTGACGTATCGCGAGCAGGCCGTGACCGGCGCGCGCGCGGGACGTTTCGTGGCGCGCGCTGCGGCATCGAAGCTCGATGCGCAGGGCGCGTTTTGAATTCTCGTAAATGGAAAGGAGCTGGACGATGAAGCGTTATGGCGTGGAAGGTGGCAAGGGACAAGGCGGCGCGCACATGCCGTTCGCACGCGCGGTCGAAGCCGATGGCTGGCTGTTCGTGTCGGGCCAGACGCCGATGGAAAACGGCGAGGTGATCAACGGCGGTATCGTCGAGCAATCGCACAAGGCGATTCAGAACGTGCTCGCCATTCTGAAGGAAGCGGGTTACGGCACGGAGCACGTCGTGCGCTGCGGCGTGTGGCTGGACGATCCGCGCGACTTCGCGTCGTTCAACAAGGTGTTCAAGGAATACTTCGGCGCGAATCCGCCGGCGCGGGCCTGCGTGGTGTCGTCGATGGTCATCGACTGCAAGGTCGAAGTGGATTGCGTGGCTTATAAGAAGGCGGGGGCGTAATGCACGCTTGGGCATGATGTCTGATCTTGCCGCTTCTGACGAATGAGAAACGGCCGCAAGCTCCGAGGAGTTGCGGCCGTTGAAAAGGCGCTTAAAGCTGCAGGTATTCTTTCGACAGGATCGAAGTGCAATCGTCCGCTGCTTTCTGCAAAAGCGATTTCAGAAGCTTCGCATTATCCGAAAGCAAGTCATCCTCAGAAGGTGCATGTCTTTCGTCTACAGGCCGCGCATTGCACAAGGTTTGCGCGACGACTTCCTGCTTTGCAGTATCGATTAGCCTCATACGAGTGCTGTACGTAACGCGATAGCTTAGCCATTGCGTCGGTAAGTAGCTAAACATCCAATTAATGGTCTTTACATCGATCAGATAATCAGTGTCCGTGTGTTTGCTTGAGAGAGCAGCAACATCATCCGTGTCGACCAGACCGGTTTGATGGGGGGCTCGCAGCATCCCGTGTTTCTCCGTCAATCGATCCATCAATTGGCGGCTGATGCTCAATGAGGGGTCTTCAATGCCGTTTTCCTTCACGATGGAATTTCCTGCCGACATCATCACGACTGCTCCGATGACGCCGAACATCGCCTTGCCCGGTGTCATCGCGGTGAAGCCAGGCTTTTCATACTCGGTATAGTCCACACGTTTGTCTGTCAGCGTGGAAATCGATTCTTTCGGTAGCGGTTTTTGATCCACAGACACGCAGCCCGTGAGTAAGATCGAAACCAATATTATGAGATACTCGCGTATCGACAACATATGTAATCCTAAATACTTAATTAATTTTGATCCGATGCAAGCCCGAGCGGACCAGCTGTTTGGTTGGATCCAAAGGTTTCTGCCGAGCCCGCGACATTATCCGGGGCCGGCAGTTTGAGGGGAGTGCGGGCTGTAAAAAACGCTAATTTATTGCGGTTTTGCTTATGAATTGAGCGGCGCTAAAAGTTACTGCCGCGCCAACCTTGCATTGTCCGGCATCGGCAGATTGAAGTTCGTGCGAAACGGATTGATGTCGAGCCCGCCGCGCCGCGTATAGCGCGCGTACACCGCGAGCCGTTCCGGCTTGCACTCCCGCATGATGTCCATGAAGATGCGCTCGACGCATTGCTCGTGAAAGCCGGTATGTTCGCGAAAACTCACGATATACCGCAGCAAACCCGCGTGATCGATCTGTCCGCCGTAATAGCGGATCTGCACGCTGCCCCAGTCCGGCTGTCCCGTCACCGGGCAATTCGACTTCAACAGATTCGAAAAGAGCGTTTCTTCCACAGGCACTTCGTCGTGCGCGGCCTTCAATAAAGACGCATCCGGCGAAAAAACCTCGCAATCGAGATCGAGCCGATCGAGCGACAGGCCGTCGAATTCCTCCATCACCAGCTTGCCGAATTCGACCGGCGGCGTGAGCTGCACGGAAACCGTCGCGCCGCAGATCGCGGAGACATCGCGCTTGATGGCGGCGCGCACATCGTCGATGGAATCGAACGGCGTCTGCGCGAGCGAGCCGAGATACAGCTTGAACGACTTCGATTCCACGATATTCGGCGAATCCGCCGGTACGAAGAACGTCGCGACCGCGATCTGCGGCTTGCCGCGCGCGTTCAGCCACGAAAGCTCGTAGGCATTCCAGATATCGGTGCCGAAGAACGGCAGCCGCGCCGGCACGCCGATCGAATCGCGCGCGCGCTTGCGGTCGATCGGAAACAGCAGCGACGCATCGTACTGTTCGGTGTATTGGACGGGCTTGCCGAGCGGAGATTGATCGGGTGTCATGATGCGTTCGCTATGCCGCTGAGAACGTGGCCCGTCGCGGTGACGACGCGAGCCGATTCGCAGTGGCGAATTTGATCGTCGAAGAAAAAGTCGGGCTCGAATTCGCGCAGGAATTCGCCCTTGTCCAGGCCGCCGAGAAACATCGCTTCGTCGATTTCGATGTTCCAGGCCATCAGCGTCCGGATCGCGCGCTCATGCGCGGGAGCGGAACGCGCGGTGACGAGCGCGGTGCGGATGTGCATCGGCGAGCGGCTGTCGCTGTCGTCGGCGATGCGTTGCAGCTTGTTCAACGCCGCGAGCAGCGGCTTCAGCGGGCCGCCGGGAAGCGGCGAATCCTTCTTTTGCGTTTCGTGGCCGACGAACGCCGACAAACCGTCGCTCTGAAACACGCGCTCGGCTTCGTCGGAGAACAAAACGGCGTCGCCGTCGAAGGCGATGCGGATCTCGTCAGAATAGCGGCTCGCGGCGCGCGGCGTTTCGGGCAGCACGCGCGCAGCGGGAAAACCGGCGGCGAGCGCGGCGCGCACATCGTCCGGATTGGCCGACAGAAACAGCGACGCGCGCAACGGCTTCAGGTACGCGAACGGCGAACGGCCGCGCGTGAACACGCCGCGTTCGATCGAAAGACCATGCTCGCGGCACGAATGAAACGCGCGCAGGCCGCTGATCGGGTCGCTGCGCGAAAGAATGACCACTTCGACGCGCTGCTCGTCCGCGTTCAGCGCGAGCAGCTTGCGGATCAGACCGAACGCAACGCCCGGCTTCGCGGGCGTTTCCAGCCGCGAGCGCTGCAGCGCTTCGTATTGAGCGAGATCGCCGGTCTCGAAGACGCGGTTTTCTTCCTCGAAATCGAAGAGCGCGCGCGACGAAATCGCGACGACGAGCTTGTCTTCGAGCGTGAACTTCGGCATTGCGCGACGCCTTACGCGAGGAACAGCCGGTAGACCGGATTCGCGCCTTCGTCCCACCACGGATAGCCGAGCGTCGCGAGAAAGCGCTCGAATTCCGCGTTGTCCGACTGCGGCACCTGAATGCCGACGAGAATCGAGCTGTAATCCGCGCCCTGATTGCGATAGTGGAACAAGCTGATGTTCCACTCCGGCGCCATCGACGAGAGGAACTTCATCAGCGCGCCCGGCCGCTCCGGAAACTCGAAGCGCAACAGGCGTTCGTCCTTCGCGAGCGGCGAACGGCCGCCGACCATGTAGCGGATGTGCTGCTTCGAGAGTTCATCGTGCGACAGATCGACGGTCGCGAAACCGTGCTCGATGAACGCCGACATCATCTGCGCCGTTTCCTTGCGCGACTTGATCTGCACGCCGACGAAAATGTGCGCGGCGCGTTCATCCGCGATGCGGTAGTTGAACTCGGTCACGCTGCGGGTGCCGACGAGCTCGCAGAAGCGCCGGAAGCTGCCGCGTTCTTCGGGAATCGTGACGGCGAATACGGCCTCGCGCGCCTCGCCGACTTCCGCGCGCTCCGCGACGAAGCGCATGCGGTCGAAATTCATGTTCGCGCCCGACGTCACCGCGATGAGCGTCTTGCCCTCGATGCCCTCGCGTTCCGCGTACAGCTTCGCGCCCGCCACCGCGAGCGAGCCCGCCGGTTCGAGCACCGAGCGCGTGTCCTGAAAAACGTCCTTGATGGCGGCGCAGAGCGCATCGGTATCGACGGTGATGACTTCGTCGAGCAATTCGCTGCACAGCCGGAAGGTTTCCTCGCCGACGAGCTTGACCGCCGTGCCGTCCGAGAACAGGCCGACTTCGCTCAGCGTGACGCGCTCGCCTGCCTTGATCGATTGCGCCATCGCGCAGGAATCCTCGGTCTGCACGCCGATCACCCTGATCTCCGGCCGCACCGACTTGACGAATGCCGCGACGCCCGCCGCGAGCCCGCCGCCGCCGATCGGCACGAAGATCGCGTGAATCGGGCCCTGATGCTGACGCAGGATTTCCATCGCCACGGTGCCTTGTCCGGCGATCACGTCGGGATCGTCGAACGGATGCACGAACGTGAGGCCGCGCTCCTGCTGAAGCTGCACGGCGCGCGTGTAGGCGTCGCTGTACGATTCGCCCGCCAGCACCACTTCGACCGTCGGGCCGCCGTGCGCGCGGATCGCGTCGATTTTCACTTGCGGCGTCGTGGTCGGCACCGCGATCACCGCGCGACAGCCGAGGCGCGCCGCCGACAACGCCACGCCCTGCGCATGATTGCCCGCCGATGCCGTGATCACGCCGCGCGCGAGTTCATCCGCGGTGAGATTCGCCATCTTGTTGTACGCGCCGCGAATCTTGAAGGAGAACACCGGCTGATTGTCCTCGCGCTTGAGGAACACGGAGTTGCGCAGGCGCGCCGACAGGATGCGCGCGGGTTCCAGCTCGCTTTCACGCGCGACGTCGTACACACGCGCGGTCAGCACTTTTTTCAGATAGTCGGGATGTGTCATGCCAGGAATCGTCACGCGGCGTAGCGCACGCGGGGTTTTTGAGGGCGAAAGCATCAATGATAGCGCCAACCGCGCGTCTCTCCGGCATCCGATGCATTTCTACCGTCCGGACGGTCGTGCAAAAAAGCGTCGAAAATGACACGAACGCGTCGCGAATACGCACGCAAAAGCCCCTTCTGGCTGCTAGCCGCCGCAAACGCGCGCCACCGCGATGGGTTAGAATTTCCTTTTACGAATCAGCAATCAGGATCGGCAGATGCACCGGCAGCTTCGGATCGATTTTCTGGCGCATGTCCCCCGCGAGTCGCATCCCGCGGCGGAGCGGCATGCGCGCCACGCGCGATCGTGGCGTTGATCCAGGGCACATCGAAGGCGCCGTGAACGCGATTCGCCTCATCGTCACGCTCATCGTTACGAACAGGCGGTCCGGCAGCCTTCGCCAAGATAAGTCTCATTCGAAAATTTGCGCCCCCACGCGCATCGCCGGCGTTGCCGCCTTTCATGGCGCGCTCGCCGGCACACCGAACCGTCGAACATGAACGCACCCCAAGCCTTCGATCCGAACGGCGCCCATGCCGCCTTGGCGCTCGATACCGAGCCGCGTCTCCGCGAAATTCCCTATAACTACACGTCGTTTTCCGATCGTGAAATCGTGATGCGGCTCCTGGGCGACGAAGCCTGGGCCGTGCTGGACGAACTGCGCAACGAACGCCGCACCGGCCGCTCGGCGCGCATGCTGTACGAAGTGCTCGGCGATATCTGGGTCGTGCGCCGCAATCCGTACTTGCAGGACGACCTGCTCGACAACCCGAAGCGCCGCGCGATGCTCGTCGAGGCGCTGAATCACCGGCTCGCGGAAATCGAGAAGCGCCGCAGCGCCGATCTCTCCGCGCACAGCGACGAAGCCGGCAGCCGCGAGCGCGCCGGCCGCGTGCAATTGCTGATCGCCGCGGCACGCCGCGCCGTCGACGATTTCGCCGCCGAGTTCGGCCGCATGGCCGACTTGCGCCGCCGCGCATCGCGCGTGCTGGGCCGCGAGACGCAGAAGGACAACATCAAGTTCGACGGCCTGTCGCGCGTCGCGCACGTCACCGACGCGACCGACTGGCGCGTCGAATATCCGTTCGTCGTGCTGACGCCCGACACCGAAGCCGAGATCGCCGGGCTGATCAAGGCGTGTTTCGAGCTCGGTCTCACCGTGATTCCGCGCGGCGGCGGCACCGGCTACACGGGCGGCGCGATTCCGCTCACGCCGTTCTCGGCCGTCATCAACACGGAAAAGCTGGAGCAGCTCGGTCCCGTCGAAATGACGGACCTGCCGGGCGTCGATCACAAGGTCGCGACGATTTTCTCCGGCGCGGGCGTGGTCACGCGGCGCGTCACGGAAGCGGCGGAGCAGGCGGGCTTCGTGTTCGCCGTCGATCCGACCTCGCTCGACGCATCGTGCGTCGGCGGCAATGTCGCGATGAACGCGGGCGGCAAGAAAGCGGTGTTGTGGGGCACGGCGCTCGACAACCTCGCGTGGTGGCGCATGGTCGATCCCGAAGGCAACTGGCTCGAAGTCACGCGTCTGGATCACAACTGCGGGAAGATCCACGACATCGAAGTGGCGCGCTTCCGGCTCGACTGGTTCGACGGCAATCGTCCGCCGGGCGAAAAGCTGCTGCGCACCGAAAACCTCGACATCGCCGGGCGCACGTTCCGCAAGGAAGGGCTCGGCAAGGACGTCACCGACAAATTCCTCGCAGGTCTTCCCGGCGTCCAGAAGGAAGGCTGCGACGGGCTGATCACGTCCGCGCGCTGGATCCTGCACAAGATGCCCGCGCACACGCGCACCGTCTGCCTCGAATTCTTCGGCCAGGCGCGCGACGCGATTCCGAGCATCGTCGAAATCAAGGACTACCTGTTCGAGACGTCGAAGCAGGGCGGCGCGATTCTCGCCGGCCTCGAACATCTCGACGAGCGCTATCTGCGCGCGGTCGGCTACGCGACCAAGAGCAAGCGCAACGCGTTCCCGAAGATGGTGCTGATCGGCGATATCGTCGGCAATGACGCCGATGCCGTCGCCAGCGCGACCTCCGAAGTCGTGCGCATGGCGAACGGCAAGAGCGGCGAAGGCTTCGTCGCGGTGAACGCCGAGGCGCGCAAGCGCTTCTGGCTCGACCGCTCGCGCACGGCCGCGATCGCCAAGCACACGAACGCGTTCAAGATCAACGAAGACGTCGTGATTCCGCTCAATCGCATGGGCGAGTACACGGACGGCATCGAGCGCATCAACATCGAGCTGTCGATCAAGAACAAGCTGCAACTCGTCGATGCGCTCGAAGCGTTCTTCCGCACCGGCAAGCTGCCGCTCGGCAAGACCGACGACGCGAACGAAATCCCCAGCGCCGAACTGCTCGAAGACCGCGTGCAACAGGCGCTCGATTTGTTGAAGCGCGTGCGCGAGCGCTGGACTTTCGTCGGCGACAAGCTCGACTTGCCGTTGCGCGAGGCGCAGCACTATCTCGTGAATCTCGGCTACGAGGCGCTCGCGGAGAAGTTCGCCGATCGCGTCGACGTGCAGCCGGACGCGAATGTTTTCCACGTCGCGCAGGATCGTACGGTGCGCATTTCGTGGAAGCAGGAAATTCGCGCGGAACTGCGCCAGATCTTCAACGGCGGCGAATTCAAGCCGATCCTCGACGAAGCGCAGGCCATCCACAAGCAAGTGTTGCGTGGGCGCGTGTTCGTTGCGCTCCACATGCACGCGGGCGACGGCAACGTGCACACCAACATTCCCGTCAACTCCGACAACTACGCGATGCTGCAGGACGCGCATCACGCGGTCGCGCGCATCATGAAGCTCGCGCGTTCGCTGGACGGCGTGATCTCGGGCGAGCACGGCATCGGCATCACGAAGCTGGAATTCCTGACCGAAGAGGAAATCGGCGATTTCCGCGCGTACAAGCAGCGCGTCGATCCGCACGGCCGCTTCAACAAGGGCAAGCTGTTCGAAGGCGCGGACCTGCGCAACGCGTACACGCCGAGCTTCGGGCTGATGGGTTACGAATCGCTCATCATGCAGCAGTCGGATATCGGCGCGATTTCGGAGTCCATCAAGGACTGTCTGCGCTGCGGCAAGTGCAAACCGGTGTGCGCCACGCACGTGCCGCGCGCGAATCTGCTCTACAGCCCGCGCAACAAGATTCTCGCCACGTCGCTGCTGGTCGAGGCGTTCCTGTACGAAGAGCAGACGCGCCGCGGCGTGTCCATCAAGCATTGGGACGAATTCAACGACGTCGCCGATCACTGCACCGTGTGCCACAAGTGCGTGACGCCGTGCCCGGTGAAGATCGATTTCGGCGATGTCACCATGAACATGCGCAACCTGTTGCGCAAGATGGGCAAGAAGAAGTTCAACGCCGGCAACGCAGCCGGCATGTTCTTCCTGAACGCGACCAATCCGCAGACCATCAACCTCGCGCGCACCGCGATGATGGGCGTCGGCTACAAGGCGCAGCGCTTCGGCAACGACGTCCTGAAGAAATTCGCGAAGAAACAGACGGCGAAACCGCCCGCGACGGTCGGCAAGCCGCCGGTGGTCACGCAGGTGATCCACTTCATGAACAAGAAGATGCCGGGCAATCTGCCGAAGAAAACGGCACGCGCGCTGCTGGATATCGAGGACAACAAGATCGTCCCGATCATCCGCAATCCGAAGACGACCACGGTCGATTCGGAAGCCGTGTTCTACTTCCCCGGCTGCGGTTCGGAGCGCCTGTTCTCGCAAGTCGGGCTCGCGACGCAAGCCATGCTGTGGGAAGCGGGCGTGCAGACCGTGCTGCCGCCGGGTTATCTGTGTTGCGGCTACCCGCAGCGCGGTTCGGGCCAGTACGACAAGGCCGAGAAGATCGTGACGGACAATCGCGTGCTGTTCCATCGCGTCGCGAATACGCTGAACTATCTCGACATCAAGACCGTGGTCGTGTCGTGCGGCACCTGCTACGACCAGCTCGCGGGCTATGAATTCGAGAAGATCTTCCCGGGCTGCCGGATCATCGACATCCACGAGTTCCTGCTGGAAAAGAACATCCGTCTCGAAGGCGTGAAGGGCACGCGCTACATGTATCACGACCCGTGCCATTCGCCGATCAAGACGATGGACCCGGTCAAGCTGGTCAATGAACTGATGGGCTCGCAGAACGACGGCTACAAGATCGAGAAGAACGATCGCTGTTGCGGCGAATCGGGCACGCTCGCGGTGACGCGTCCGGACGTCTCCACGCAAGTGCGATTCCGCAAGGAAGAGGAGATCCGCAAGGGCGCGGCCAAGCTGCGCGGCATTCCGCTCGTCGCGGAAGCGGGCGCGAACGGTATCAATATCGCCAACGCGTCGGCCGGCGCTGCGGGCGCGCAGCCCGGTTCCGTGCTCAAGGCCGGCGACGGTCCTCAGCCGAACGGACAGGACGTGAAGATCCTCACGAGCTGCCCGTCGTGCCTGCAGGGGCTGTCGCGCTACAACGAGGACGCCAATATCGAGGCGGACTATATCGTCGTGGAAATCGCGCGCAAGGTGCTCGGCGAGAACTGGATGGAGCAGTACGTCGAACGCGCGAACAATGGCGGTATCGAGCGCGTACTGGTGTAATAGCGAAATCGAGGTCGATTCGCTAGAGGTTCGAGATGGACTGTGTGTTTTGCCGTGAAGACGGCGGCGAGGTTTTATGGTCGGACGATGCGCTGCGCGTCGTCCTCGCCGACGAGCCCGACTGGCCGGGCCTGTGCCGTGTGATCTGGGGCGCGCATGTCGCCGAAATGTCCGATCTGCCGGATGCCGATCGCGCACGCGTGATGACCGCCGTCAACGGCGTCGAGCGCGTGATGCGTCGCGTGCTCGTGCCCGAGAAGATCAATCTCGCGAGTCTCGGCAATCAGGTCCCGCATGTCCACTGGCACGTCATTCCACGCTTTTCCAACGATTCCCGCTTCCCTCTGCCGATTTGGGCGCCGCGCCAGCGCACGGTGTCCGAGTCGCAACTTTCGAAACGCCGCGCGCAAGCAACACTCCTGCGCGAGCAACTGCGCCACGAGCTGAACCAGGCGTTCGGCCATCAATAAACGACATCATGAGCGGACTCACTTCCACGACGCCGATTCCCACCGGCGTCGTCGTGCATTCGAAATCCCGCGTGCTCGAACTGCAATATGCCGACGCGTCCTATCGCGTGCCGTTCGAGCTGCTGCGCGTCTGTTCGCCGTCGGCGGAAGTGCAGGGCCACGGGCCGGGACAGGAAACGCTGCAGACCGGCAAGCGCGACGTGTCGATCATCGGCGTCGATCCGGTCGGACACTACGCGCTTCAGCTGAATTTTTCGGACGGCCACAATACGGGTATCTATTCCTGGGACATCCTCTACGACCTGGCCACACGCCAGGACGAACTCTGGCAGGACTATCTGGCGAGACTGGCCGCGGCGGGCGTCGACCGCGACGCGCCGATGGCCGCGAAGCCTTCCGGCGGCGGGCATCGCCACTGAAGTGACCGAATAATATCGATGCGGCATAACGCCGCACGGCCGGCGCGGCAATTGCGCAGCAAATAACGAACAACAGGCGAGGAAAGAGCGCGATGAGCAAGACCCACTTCGGATACGAAACGGTCGATGAGCAGGACAAGGCGAAGAAAGTGGCGGGCGTATTCCACTCCGTCGCGAGCAACTACGACTTGATGAACGACCTGATGTCCGGCGGACTGCATCGGATCTGGAAGCACTTCACGATCGGGCAGGCCAAAGTGCGGCCGGGCTACAAGGTGCTCGACCTGGCCGGCGGCACGGGCGATCTGGCCATGGCGTTCGCGAAGCAGGCGGGCGAAACCGGCGAAGTCTGGCACACGGACATCAACGAATCGATGCTGCGCGTCGGCCGGGACCGCCTCATCGATAAGGGCGTGCTGACGCCCGCGCTCCTGTGCGACGCCGAGAAGATTCCGTTTCCGGACAATTATTTCAATATCGTTACGGTTGCTTTCGGCTTGCGTAATATGACGCACAAGGATCGCGCACTGGCGGAAATGGCGCGCGTACTCAAGCCGGGCGGCCGATTGCTCGTGCTGGAATTTTCGAAAGTGTGGGAACCGCTCAAAAAGCCGTACGATATCTACAGTTTCAAGATTTTGCCGTGGCTTGGCGAAAAAGTGGCCAAGGATGCGGAAAGCTACCGGTACCTTGCCGAGTCCATCCGCATGCACCCGGACCAGGAAACTTTAAAAACAATGATGGAACAAGCGGGCCTGGATCGAGTCGAATATTACAATTTGTCAGGTGGCGTGGTAGCGTTACACGTCGGGACCAAATTTTAGTGTTCCACTCTTCAAAGGATTCGAAATGTCCGATTCGCGCATACCCCAATCCCGGGGTTTCCTGAACATCTTCTTCAGGAAGGCCGGAATCCTGGCGCTGGCTGGCGTTATTGCGGCCGGCGCGATCTTCGCGGAAACGGCGGAAGCCAAGCGCATGGGCGGCGGCCGCAGCATGGGCCGGCAGTCGGCCACGGCGACGCAGCAGCATCAGGCAACGCCGCCGTCGCAGTCGCAGTCGATGCAGCAAGGCCAGGCCGCGCAGGCGCAGCGTGCGCAACCCGCACCCGCCACGCCGGCTGCCGCGGCGCAACCCGCGCGCAACCGCTGGCTCGGACCGATCGCCGGTCTCGCGGCGGGCCTGGGCATCGCGGCGTTGCTGTCGCACTTCGGGCTGGGCGAGGCGTTCGCCGGCGCGATGGCCAACATGATCATGATCGCGTTGATCGTGCTGGCGGCCGTCATGCTGTTCCGCTTCATCATGCGCAAGCGTCAGGGCAGCAGCAACACGCCCGCGTATGCCGGCGCTGGCTCGGCTTCGGGTTCGCCTTACGGCGCGACCGCGCGCACGAGCCTGAACCAGGACCCGCCGCAGGTGCCGCAACAGGCGGGCGGTCTGGGCGCGACGTATATCGAGTCGGCGCCGCAGCAGGCCGTGCCGGCCAACGTGCCGGCAGGCTTCGACACCGAGGCGTTCGTGCGTAACGCGAAGGTCTACTTCGTGCGCCTGCAGGACGCCTGGGATCGTGGCAACGTCAACGATATCCGCGAATTCACGACGCCCGAAATGTTCGCCGAAGTGAAGCTCGACGTCGACGCACGCGGCAGCGCGCCGAACCGCACGGACGTGGTGCAACTCAATGCCGATGTTCTCGGCGTGGAGGACCGCGCGAACGAATATCTCGCGAGCGTGCGCTTCCACGGCCTGATTCGCGAGTCGGAAGGCGCGGCGGCGGAACCGTTCGTCGAAGTGTGGAACCTGTCGAAGCAGAAGACGGGCAACGAAGGCTGGCTGCTGGCAGGCATTCAGCAGGTCAGCTGAACGCCGCGCGCGGCGGCGTCGGGCCGCGGCGCGCCGGCATAACCTGACATAGGCCGAACGGCCAACGCCGGCAGCCGGCGGTGTGACAACCGGTTGCGGCGGTAGAATAGAAACCCGCGCGAGCCATCGCTTGCGCGGGTTTTTTTATCTCACAGCCGATGACGAACGCAGACGAATTCGCCCGTCCCGCAGCAAATCCCGCCTTGAAGACCGCGTCCGGTGCGTTCGCGGCCGCCGTGAATCATCTGCTCGTGCGTGAGCCCTGGGCGCTCGAACGTCTGAAGCCCTATGCCGCCCGGCGCGTGAAGCTGTCGTGCACGCCGGTTGCGATCGCGCTCGTGGTGCAACCCGACGGCCTTTTCGCCGCCACCACCGAGGCGGACGCCGCCCGCTTCGACGTCACCATTGCCGTGCCGCTCGACGCGCTGCCCGCGTTCGTGCAGGGCGGCCAGGCGGCGGTGATGAAGCACGTGCGCATCGAAGGCGACGCGGAATTCGCCACGACGCTCGCGAAGCTGGCCGAACATCTGCGCTGGGATGCCGAAGAAGACCTCGCGCGCGTGATCGGCGACGCGCCCGCGCATCGGCTGGGCGTGATCGCCCGCTCGGTGCACGAGCAGGCGCAGCGAACGGGGCGCAATCTGCTGGACACTTTCACCGAATTTTTCCTCGACGAACAGCCGCAACTGGTGCGCAAGAGCGCGCTGGACGCGTTCAACGCCGAGCTTTCGAAGACGCGCGATGCGCTTGCGCGCGTCGAAAAGCGTATCGAAAGAATCGAACAACAAAGCGAACGACACAGCGAACAACGACAACCGGCTCGCGGCGCCTCAGCGCGAACCGGCGGCGAGTCCGTGCGCGACTCGCGCGAATAACGAGCTGAAGCGAATCCGAACCATGCGTTTTCTGCGTTTCCTCAAGATTTTTTTCACGATCGTCCGCTTCGGGCTCGATGAGCTCGTGATGAGCGGCATCGACGATCGCCGCGTGCGCCTGCTCATGCGCATCACCACCTTCGGCCGCCGCTTCGACGTCGAGCGCGGCATCCGCTTGCGGCTCGCGCTGGAGAGCCTCGGCCCGATCTTCGTGAAATTCGGCCAGGTGCTGTCGACGCGGCGCGATCTGTTGCCCGTCGATATCGCCGACGAGCTCGCGAAGCTCCAGGATCGCGTGCCGCCGTTCGATTCGGCGGTGGCGGTCGCGATCATCGAGAAGTCGCTCGGTGCGCCCATCGACGTATTGTTCGACGATTTCGAGCGCGTGCCGGTAGCGAGCGCGTCGATCGCGCAGGTGCATTTCGCGAAGATCAAGACCGGCGAGCACGCGGGCAAGGCCGTCGCGGTGAAGGTGTTGCGCCCGGGCATGCTGCCGGTGATCGATTCGGATCTCGCGCTGCTGCGCGACATCGCGATCTGGGCCGAGCGGTTGTGGGCGGACGGCCGGCGCCTGAAGCCGCGCGAAGTGGTCGCGGAATTCGACAAGTATCTGCACGACGAACTCGACCTGATGCGCGAGGCGGCCAACGGCAGCCAGTTGCGGCGCAACTTTCAGGGGCTCGATCTGCTGCTCGTGCCCGAGATGTACTGGGACATGTCGGCGGCGAGCGTGCTCGTCATGGAGCGCATGGTCGGCGTGCCGATCAGTCAGGTGGAAACGCTGCGCGCCGCCGGCGTCGACATTCCGAAGCTCGCGCGCGAAGGCGTCGAGATTTTCTTCACGCAAGTGTTCCGCGACGGTTTCTTTCACGCCGACATGCATCCCGGCAACATTCAGGTGAGCCTCGATCCGGCAACGTTCGGGCGCTATATCGCGCTGGACTTCGGCATCGTCGGGGCGCTGTCGGACTTCGACAAGAACTATCTCGCGCAGAATTTCCTCGCGTTCTTCAAACGCGACTACCACCGCGTCGCGACGCTGCATCTGGAGTCCGGCTGGGTGCCGCCGAGCACGCGCGTCGAGGAACTGGAAAGCGCGATTCGCGCCGTGTGCGAGCCGTACTTCGATCGCGCGCTGAAGGACATTTCGCTCGGGCAAGTGCTGATGCGCCTGTTTTCGACGTCGCGCCGCTTCAATGTCGAAATCCAGCCGCAACTCGTGCTGCTGCAGAAAACGATGCTCAACGTCGAAGGGCTCGGGCGCTCGCTCGATCCGGAGCTGGATCTGTGGAAAACGGCCAAGCCGTACCTCGAACGCTGGATGAATGAACAGATCGGCTGGCGCGGCTGGTACGAACGTCTGCAGATGGAAGCGCCGCAGTGGAGCAAGACCATTCCGCAGTTGCCGCGCCTGATTCATCATCTGCTGGCCGAGCAACACGACGTACCGCGCGCCGGCAACGACGAAACCATGCGCCAGCTGCTCGCCGAGCAGAAGCGCACCAATCGTCTGCTGATGACGCTGCTGGCCGTCGGGCTGATCGGCGTGGCGGGCGCGGGCGTTGTGATTGCGCAGTTCTGGCTCGGCAATCCGTGAACATCGAATCATGAACGTGGAGCTATCGTCATGAGCGACCCGACTTTCGAGAATCGCGACCCGAATTCCCCCGGATTCTGGGACGAGCGTTTCGATCAGCGCTTCATGCCGTGGGATCAGTCCGGCGTGCCGGAGGCGTTCGCGGCGTTCGTCGCGTCCCGCGCGGCGCAGAAGGTCCTGATTCCCGGCTGCGGCAGCGCGTACGAGGCGCTGTATCTGGCAGAACGCGGCTGGCCCGTGCGCGCGATCGACTTCTCGCCGGCTGCCGTCGAGGCGGCGCGGGTGCAACTCGGTGCGCACGCGGGTGTGGTCGAAGAGGCGGATTTCTTCGCTTTCGAGCCGCCGTTCGCGCCCGACTGGATCTACGAACGCGCATTCCTGTGCGCATTGCCGAAGACGCGCTGGCAGGACTACGCCGGGCGGATGGCCGCGCTGCTCAAGCCCGGCGCGCTGCTCGCGGGCTTCTATTTCATCGGCGCGACGCCAAAAGGGCCGCCGTTCGGCATCGAGCGCGACGAGCTGGACGCGCTTCTGACACCGTACTTCGAACTGATCGACGATCGCGAGGTGAGCGGCTCGATTCCCGTGTTCGCGGGCCGCGAGCGCTGGATGACCTGGCGGCGCATCGGCGAACCGGCTTGAAATCCGCAATGGCCGCCCCGAAATAGTGGGCGGCGCGACTCGCGCGCATAGTCCCGAAAATCGCGGGTCGAAAATGGTTTGCGGCTATAATTCAAGGCTTTGCAAGCGTCGAAAGTTCATTGTAGGAAGAGCTCTATGCCGATTTACGCGTACCGCTGCGCAAACTGCGGCCACGAAAAAGATGTGCTCCGGAAACTGAGCGATGCGCCGCTCACGCAATGTCCCGCCTGCGGAAAGGACACGTTTTCGAAGCAAGTGACCGCCGCCGGTTTCCAGCTGAAGGGATCGGGCTGGTATGTCACCGATTTCCGCGGCGGCAACAGTGGCAAGAGCGCGTCGAACGGCGGCGCGGAAGCGTCGAATGCGCCGGCGCCGAAAGCGGACGAGGCTCCGGCCAGTGCCAAGCCGGGCGAAAGCGCAACGCCGGCGAGCACATCGTCCGCGGATGCCGCCAAACCCGCCGCCGGCCCGTCCGCCTCTTCGGGCGCGGCCTGAAGCGCGGAAGCAGCGCAGAGCAAGCCCGCTGGCCGGCCCGTCCGGCCGCACGCCATGCCGATGACCTCGCCGAACGCGCCTGAGCGCGCTCGCCTGCCAGGCCGGATCCCGACCCAGGTCGGGCGCCGGCGCAGCCTTCACCCCGTGTAAATGACGACGAAAAAGACTACGCTGAAATCCGTGTTCCTCACCGGCCTGCTGGTGCTGGTGCCGCTCGCCATCACCCTGTGGGTGCTGGGCCTCGTCATCGGAACAATGGACCAGACGCTGCTCCTCCTGCCGCAGTCGTGGCAGCCCGAGCGGGTCGTCGGCTTCCATCTGCCGGGCGTGGGCGCGGTGCTGACGCTGGCGTTCATTTTCATCGTCGGCCTGCTGACACAGAACTTCGTCGGCCAGAAACTCGTCGGATGGTGGGACGCGGTGCTGCGTCACATTCCCGTGGTCGGTCCGCTGTACACGAGCGTGAAGCAGGTGTCGGACACGCTGCTGTCGTCGAGCGGGAATGCTTTCCGCAAGGCGCTTCTCATCGAATATCCGCGCAAGGGCTCGTACACCATCGGCTTTCTGACGGGTATTCCGGGCGGCGACGTGCTGAATCATCTGGACGAAGACCACGTGAGCGTCTACGTGCCGACGACGCCGAATCCGACGTCCGGCTTCTTTCTGATGATGCCGAAAAGCGAAGTCGTCGAACTGGACATGACCGTCGACGCCGCACTGAAGTACATCGTCTCGATGGGCGTGGTGGCCCCTGCGCCGAGCGCGCCGTCCCCGGTCGCGCCAGCCCGCCGCCCCACCGAGCCGCCGATGTAATGCCGGCGCGCGCGAGCCGCGAGTCAGCCGCCGAAAGAGCATGACCCGGACGCGCGAGCCGTTGATCAACGAACAACGAAAGACACAACATCATGTCGATGCGATCTGAATACTGCGGTCTGGTGACCGAGGCCCAACTGGGCCAAACCGTCTCGCTGTGCGGCTGGGTGCAGCGCCGCCGCGATCACGGCGGCGTTATCTTCGTCGACCTGCGCGATCGCGAAGGCCTCGTTCAGGTCGTCTGCGACCCGGACCGCGCTGAGATGTTCAAGGTGGCCGAAGGCGTGCGCAACGAATTTTGCGTGCAGGTGAAGGGCGTCGTGCGCAATCGTCCTGAAGGCACCGTCAACGCCAATCTGACGAGCGGCAAGATCGAAGTGTTGTGCCATGAGCTGAACGTGCTGAACGCGTCGGTCACGCCGCCGTTCCAGCTCGACGACGACAACCTGTCGGAAACCACGCGCCTCACGCATCGCGTGCTCGACCTGCGCCGCCCGCAGATGCAGAAGAACCTGCGTCTGCGCTATCGCGTGGCCATGGAAGTGCGCAAGTATCTCGACGCGCAAGGTTTCATCGACATCGAGACGCCGATGCTGACCAAGAGCACGCCCGAAGGCGCGCGCGACTACCTCGTGCCGTCGCGCGTGAACGCGGGCCAATTCTTCGCGCTGCCGCAGTCGCCGCAATTGTTCAAGCAACTGCTGATGGTCGCGAACTTCGACCGTTACTACCAGATCACCAAGTGCTTCCGCGACGAAGACCTGCGCGCGGACCGTCAGCCGGAATTCACGCAGATCGATTGCGAAACCTCGTTCCTCAACGAGCAGGAAATCCGCGATCTGTTCGAAAACATGATCCGTCATGTCTTCAAGGAGACGATGGACGTCGCGCTGCCCGAGCAGTTCCCCGTCATGCTGTATTCGGAAGCGATGCGCCGTTTCGGCTCCGACAAGCCCGACCTGCGCGTGAAGCTCGAATTCGCCGATCTCACCGACGCGGTGAAGGACGTCGACTTCAAGGTGTTCAGCATGCCGGCCAACTCGAAGGACGGCCGGGTCGCGGCGCTGCGCGTGCCGAAGGGCGGCGAGCTGTCGCGTGGCGATATCGACGGTTACACGGAATTCGTGCGCATCTACGGCGCGAAGGGTCTGGCGTGGATCAAGATCAACGACAAGACGCGTGGCCGCGACGGCCTGCAAAGCCCGATCGTCAAGAACCTGCATGACGCGGCGCTCGCGGCGATCATGGAGCGCACCGGCGCACAGGACGGCGACATCATTTTCTTCGCGGCCGACCGCGCGAAGGTGGTGAACGACAGTCTCGGCGCGCTGCGCCTGAAGATCGGCCATTCGGAATTCGGCAAGTCCACGGGCCTGCTCGAATCCGGCTGGAAGCCGCTGTGGGTCATCGACTTCCCGATGTTCGAGTACGACGAGGAAGAAAACCGCTACGTGGCTGCGCATCATCCGTTCACGAGCCCGAAGGACGAACACCTCGAGTATCTCGAAACCGATCCGGGCCGCTGCCTCGCGAAGGCCTACGACATGGTGCTGAACGGCTGGGAAATCGGCGGCGGTTCGGTGCGTATCTATCAGGAAGACGTGCAGAGCAAGGTGTTCCGCGCGCTCAAGATCAACGCGGAAGAAGCGCGCCTGAAGTTCGGCTTCCTGCTGGACGCGCTCCAGTACGGCGCGCCGCCGCACGGCGGCATCGCGTTCGGTCTGGACCGCATCGTCACGCTGATGTCCGGCGCTGATTCGATCCGCGACGTGATCGCGTTCCCGAAGACGCAGCGCGCGCAGGATCTGCTCACGCAGGCACCGAGCGAAGTGGACGAACGCCAGTTGCGCGAGCTGCATATCCGTCTGCGTCAGCCGGAGCAGAAGGCGCACTGAAACCGCGCCAAGCAGTTCCAGTTGTCGTTGTGATGAAAAAGGCGCCGAGTGCGCCTTTTTCACTTTTTGCGTTACAGTCTTTGGGCTATCGACAGATAAAGAAACGCACGTTCAAAACGTCATGCTCAAGCCGCCGAAGATCCCCGAGTCCGTCCTGGTCGTCATTCATACACCCGAGCTCGATGTGCTCGTCATCGAGCGTGCGGACCACGAGGGCTTCTGGCAGTCGGTGACCGGCTCGAAGGATCGTGTCGACGAGCCGCTCGTCGAAACCGCCGCGCGCGAGGTGCTGGAGGAAACCGGCATCGTGATCGGCGGCGCGCTCGTGCCGGAGCGCGCGCTGCTCGACTGGCATCACAGCATTCAGTACGAGATCTATCCGCAGTGGCGGCATCGCTATGCGCCGGGCGTCGTGCGCAACACCGAGCATCAGTTCAGCCTGCTCGTTCCGCATTGCCTCGAAGTGGCGCTCGCGCCGCGCGAGCACACCGCGCATCTCTGGCTGCCGCTTCGCGAGGCGGCCGACAAATGCTTCTCGTGGTCGAACCGGGAAGCCATCCTGCAATTGCCCGAGCGCCTCGCGGCGCACAGCCGGTGATCGGTATGCGTCCGGGGCGCAGTTTCAAGCGGCTGCGTCAGGCGCTGTTTTCGGGTCGCCGGCCGCCGCGCTTCTGCTTTACCGCCGGCAATCACGTGCGCCTCTTCAAGGGCGGCGTGCAGTTTTTCCCCGGCTTGATCGAGCGGATCGACAAGGCGCGCCATTCGGTCTCGCTGGAAACCTATATTTTCGCCAACGACGACATCGGCCGCGCCGTCTCGGACGCGCTCGTCCGCGCGGCCGAACGCGGCGTCACGGTGCGTGTGATCACGGATGGCATCGGCACCGATAGCCACCTGCCGATGTTCAAGCTCTGGCAGGAGCGCGGCGTCGAACATCGAATCTACAATCCGCATCTGCTGTTCGGGCCGCAAGGCTGGTCGCGCACGCATCGCAAGCTGGCGCTGATCGACGAAACCTACGCGTTCTGCGGCGGCATCAATATCGTCGACGATTACGACCAGAACGGCACGCAACTCGAACGGCCGCGCTGGGATTTCGCGATGGAAGCGCACGGGCCCGTCGTCAAGGATGTGCGCGAAGCGTTCGACCTGCAGTGGCAACGCATTCGTCTCGGCGTGAAACCGCGTCAGCCGAAGCAGCCGAGCTGCGACGACCCGCCGAATCCGGACGAGTCGCCGGCGCACCGCTGGAGTGCGCGCCGCGCGATGCTCGCACGCAGGCGCGCGCGGCTCGGCGAAATCCACGCGGTCGATCAGCCTTGCGTCGCGTTTGTCGCGCGCGACAACCTGCTCAATCGCCGCGCGATCGAAAAGGCGTATCTGCGGGCCATCGCGCATGCCGAACGCGAAGTGCTGCTCGCCAATCCGTACTTCATGCCGGGCCGCCGGCTGCGGCGCGCGCTCCAGAACGCGGCCCAGCGCGGCGTGCGCGTATCGCTCGTGATCGGGCGCAAGGAGTTCGTGGCGCTCGATTACGCAACGCCGTTCCTCTACGGCAACTTGCTCAAACACGGCGTGCGGATCGCGGAATACGAAAAAACGATGCTCCACGGCAAGGTCGCTGTCGTGGACGCGGACTGGGCGACCATCGGTTCCTCGAATCTCGATGCGCTCTCGCTCGTGCTCAACAACGAGGCCAACATGGTGCTCGTCAACCATCCCGAAATTGCCGGACTGCACGACGCCATCCTCCAGGCGTTCGACGAAGGCCGCCCCATCGACGAAAAACATTACGCGTCGCGGCCCGTGACGGAGCGGCTGCTGAGCTGGTTTGCGTACAACACCTATCGTCTGATGATGAAAACGATCACCATCGGAAAGTACGATTAGCTGCCATTCCACAGCGATTGCGCAAAAATACCTGCCGTCGGTAAATCAACACTGCCTTTCCCACGAAGTGGGGAATCCGGGCAGCCACTTACAGGCAGTCTGTACATAAAACGCGACAATGGCCTCGGGCAATGTTGAGATTTATCCTATAGACACCCCACTCGTTTTAGAAACGCGTATCTAAAAATTTGCTTGTTTCACCAGCGTTCGGCCACAATAATAGAACGGCCGTTCGATTTTACGGGTCACATAAGAACGGTAGGGACATCATGCGAAAAGGCGAACAGACGCGGGCCGCGATTCTCGACGCAGCGCTGGAATTGGCAAGTCGGGACGGGCTGGAAGGGCTGACGATCGGCCTGCTGGCCGAGCGGATGCAGATGAGCAAAAGCGGTGTGTTTGCGCATTTCGGGTCGCGCGAGGATTTGCAGGTCGAGGTGGTGCGCGAGTATCACCGGCGCTTCGAGGACGAAGTGTTCTTTCCGAGCCTGCGCGAAGCGCGCGGCCTGCCGCGATTGCGCGCGATGATGAATCGCTGGATGGAGAAGCGCATCCAGGAAGTGACCACGGGTTGTATCTACATCAGCGGTGCGGTCGAGTATGACGACCGCGCGGCGAGCGCTGTGCGCGAGCAGCTCGTGCACAGCGTGAGCATGTGGCGCGAGGCGTTGTTGCGCGCGATCCGCCAGTCGAAGGACGAAGGGCATCTGAAGCCGGAGACGGATCCGCATCTGATGCTGTTCGAGTTGTACAGCTTTACGCTCGGCCTGCATCACGACGCGCGTTTCCTGCATCTGCCGGAAGCCGTGCAACTGACGCGGGACGCGCTGGAAAAAACGATCGTTTCGTATCAGACGCCGCGCGCGAGCGCCGGACCGGGCGCGGGACCGGAGGCAAGCGCTGCGGCGAGTCTGACTTCGCAACCCACTGATAGTCGTTAGCGGCGCTGTTCGAATCGAGGGAAGGTGGTTCGGCGGCGCGCATCGAGAAGCCTGAAGAAACTGGAGAGACTCATGGGACAGTACGCCGCCCCCCTTCGCGACATGCAATTCGTGCTGCACGAACTGCTGAACGTCGAAGCTGAATTGAAGAGCATGCCGAAGCATGCCGACCTCGACGCCGACACCATCAACCAGGTGCTCGAGGAAGCCGGCAAGTTCTGCTCGGAAGTCGTGTTTCCGCTCAACCAGAGCGGCGACCGCGAAGGCTGCACCTACGAGGGCGATGGCGTCGTGAGGACGCCCGCCGGTTTCCGCCAGGCGTACCGGCAGTACATCGAGGCGGGCTGGCCCGCGCTCGGCTGCGATCCCGAGTTCGGCGGCCAGGGCTTGCCCGCGTTCGTGAACAATGCGCTCTACGAAATGCTCAACTCCGCGAATCAGGCCTGGACGATGTATCCCGGCCTGTCGCACGGCGCGTACGAGTGTCTGCACGAGCACGGCACGCCGGAGCAGAAATCGACCTACCTGCCGAAACTCGTCTCGGGCGAATGGACCGGCACCATGTGCCTCACGGAACCACATTGCGGAACGGACCTCGGCATTTTGCGCACGAAGGCCGAACCGAACCCGGACGGCTCGTTCGCGCTCACCGGCACGAAGATCTTCATTTCGAGCGGCGAGCACGACATGGCCGAGAACATCGTCCATCTGGTGCTGGCGCGTCTGCCGGGTGCGCCGACGGGCACCAAGGGCATTTCGCTTTTCATCGTGCCGAAATTCGTTCCCGACGCGAGCGGCGCGGTCGGCGAGCGCAATGCCATCAAGTGCGGATCGATCGAGCACAAGATGGGCATTCACGGCAACTCGACCTGCGTGATGAACCTCGACGGCGCGCGCGGCTGGCTCGTCGGCGAGGCGAACAAGGGCCTGAACGCGATGTTCGTGATGATGAACGCGGCGCGTCTGGGTGTCGGCATGCAGGGACTCGGGCTCACGGAAGTCGCGTATCAGAACTCGCTCGTGTACGCGAAGGAGCGCCTGCAGATGCGCGCGCTCACCGGCCCGAAGGCGCCGGAAAAGGCGGCCGATCCGATCATCGTGCATCCGGACGTGCGCCGCATGCTGCTCACGCAGAAGGCCTATGCCGAAGCGGGCCGCGCGTTCACGTACTGGGCGGCGCTCAACATCGACAAGGAGTTTTCGCATGCCGACGAAGCCGCGCGCCGCGAGGCCGCCGATTTTGTCGCGCTGCTGACGCCGGTCATCAAGGCGTTCCTGACGGACAACGCGTTCGAAGGCACCAACATGGCGATGCAGATCTACGGCGGCCACGGCTTCATCTCCGAATGGGGCATGGAGCAGTACGTCCGCGATGCGCGCATCAACATGATCTACGAAGGCACCAATTCGATTCAGGCGCTCGATCTGCTCGGCCGCAAGATTTTGGGCGACATGGGCGCGAAGCTGAAGCGCTTCGGCAAGCTCGTGTCGGATTTCGTCGAGCAGGAGGGCGTGAAGCCCGAGATGCAGGAGTTCATCAATCCGCTCGCGGATATCGGCGAGAAGGTGCAGAAGCTCACGATGGAAATCGGCATGAAGGCCATGCAGAATCCCGACGAAGTGGGCGCGGCGGCCGTGCCGTATCTGCGTACCGTCGGCCATCTCGTGTACTCGTACTTCTGGGCGCGCATGGCGCGTGTCGCGCTCGATCACGCCGGCTCCGACGACGCCTTCTACAAGGCCAAGCTCGCCACGGCGCGCTTCTATTTCGCCAAGCTTCTGCCGGAAACGGCTTCGACCATCCGCGCCGCGCGCGCCGGCGCGAAGCCGATGATGGACTACGACGAAGCGCTGTTCTGATCGCGTTCGCCCGATGCGCCGCGCTTCCCTGACAGGGACGCGGCGTTCCCGCACACATTCTCATCCAGAAGCAATCCCGGAGGCTTACCCGTGAGCACCCTCAACATTCGCAAAGTCGCCGTGCTCGGCGCGGGCGTGATGGGCGCGCAGATCGCCGCGCATCTGATCAACGCGCGCGTGCCCGTCATGCTGTTCGATCTTCCCGCGAAGGAAGGCCCGAAGAACGGCATCGCGCTGAAGGCCATCGAGAACCTGAAGAAGCTGTCGCCCGCGCCGCTCGGCGTGAAGGACGACGCGCAATACATCGAGCCCGCGAATTACGACGACGACATCGCCCGGCTCGCCGAATGCGATCTCGTGATCGAGGCCATCGCCGAGCGCATGGACTGGAAGCACGATCTCTACGAGAAAGTGTCGCCGCACATCGCGCCGCAGGCGATCTTCGCGAGCAATACGTCCGGGCTCTCCATCACGGAACTGTCGAACGGCTTCGCGGATGAACTCAAGGCGCGCTTCTGCGGCGTGCACTTCTTCAATCCGCCGCGCTACATGCATCTGGTCGAGCTGATTCCGACCGCGACGACCGCGCCGCACATCCTCGATCAACTCGAAACGTTCCTGACGAGCGTGATCGGCAAGGGCGTCGTGCGCGCGAAGGACACGCCGAACTTCATCGCGAACCGCGTCGGCGTGTTTTCGATTCTCGCCGTGATCGCGGAGGCGGAAAAGTTCGGCCTGCGCTTCGACGAAGTGGACGATCTCACCGGCTCGCGTCTCGGCCGCGCGAAGTCGGCGACGTTCCGCACGGCGGATGTCGTCGGTCTCGACACGATGGCGCACGTCATCAAGACGATGCAGGACAACCTGCCCGACGATCCGTTCTTTGCCGTCTACAAGACGCCGCCGGTGCTCGAAGCCCTTGTGAAGGCGGGCGCGCTCGGCCAGAAAACCGGCGCGGGCTTCTATCGCAAGGAAGGAAAGGCGATCAAGGTGCTCGATCCGAAGACGGCGCAGTACGTCGACGGCGGTGCGAAGGCCGACGAACTCATCGGCCGCATTCTCAAGCGTCCGCCCGCGGAGCGCTTCAAGCTCCTGCGCGAAACCGACAACAAGCAGGCGCAATTCCTGTGGGCGATTTTCCGCGACGTGTTCCACTACATCGCGGTGCATCTGGAGTCGATCGCCGACAATGCGCGCGATGTCGATCTGGCGATCCGCTGGGGCTTCGGCTGGAATCAGGGGCCGTTCGAAAGCTGGCAGGCGGCAGGCTGGCAGCAGATCGCGAAGTGGGTGCAGGAAGACATCGACGCGGGCCGCGCGCTCTCGAACGCGCCGCTGCCTGCGTGGGTGCTCGACGGTCCCGTCGCCGAGAAGAACGGCGTGCATACGAACGAAGGCTCGTGGTCGCCGAATTCGAAGCGCTTCGTGCCGCGCTCGACGCTGCCGGTCTACGAGAAGCAGGTGTTCCGCGCGCCGCTCGTCGGTGAGACGGGCGCCGATCCGAAGACCTTCGGCAAGACGCTGTTCGAAACCGAAAACGTGCGCGCGTGGCTCGACCGCGACGATGGCGACATCGTGATCGTTTCCTTCAAGACGAAGCTGAACACGATCGGCCCGGGCGTGATCGACGGGCTCACGCAAGCGATCGAACTCGCGGAGAAGGACTATCGCGGCGTCGTGATCTGGCAGCCGACGTCGCTGCAACTCGGCGCGCCCGGCGGCCCGTTCTCGGCCGGCGCGAATCTCGAAGAGGCGATGCCCGCGTTCATGATGGGCGGCGCGAAAGGCATCGAGCCGTTCGTGAAGAACTTCCAGCAAGGCATGCTGCGCGTGAAATACGCAAATGTGCCGGTGGTCGCGGCGGTGTCGGGCATCGCGCTCGGCGGCGGCTGCGAATTGCTGCTGCAATCGGCCAGGCGCGTGGCGCACGTCGAAAGCTATATCGGTCTGGTCGAAGTGGGCGTCGGTCTCGTGCCGGCGGGCGGCGGGCTGAAGGAAGCGGCGTTGCGCGCGGCGGAGGCGGCGAGCGCCGTCAACGCGACGAGCGATCTGCTCAAGTTCCTGCAGAAGCCGTTCGAAAACGCGGCGATGGCCAAGGTCTCGACCTCCGCCTTCGATGCCCGCGCGATGGGCTATCTGAAGCCGAGCGACACGATCGTCTTCAACGTGCACGAACTGCTCGATATCGCGAAGAAGGAAGCGCGCGCGTTGAGCGATTCGGGTTACCGGCCGCCGTTGCGCGTGAAGCAGGTGCCGGTGGCGGGCCGCTCGGCGATCTCGACGATCAAGGCGTCGCTCGTCAACATGCGCGACGGACGCTTCATCAGCGATCACGACTATCTGATTGCGAGCCGCATCGCGGAAGCGGTGTGCGGCGGCGATGTCGAAGCGGGCAGTCTCGTCGACGAGGAATGGCTGCTGGCGCTCGAGCGCCGCGCGTTCGTCGAACTGCTCGGCACGCAGAAGACGCAAGAGCGAATCATGGGCATGTTGCAGACCGGCAAGCCGGTTCGCAACTAAGGCGCGCGGAACACTGGAGCTTCAAGACATGAGCAAACAACTTCAAGACGCATACATCGTCGCCGCGAGCCGCACGCCGATCGGCAAGGCGCCGCGCGGCGTGTTCAGGAACACGCGCCCGGACGAACTGCTCGTCCACGCGATCAGATCGGCCGTTGCACAGGTGCCGGGACTCGATACCAGCGTGATCGAAGACGCGATCGTCGGCTGCGCGATTCCCGAAGCCGAACAAGGGCTGAACGTCGCGCGCATGGGCGCGTTGCTGTCGGGACTGCCGGACACGGTCGGCGGCGTGACGGTGAACCGTTTCTGCGCATCCGGCCTTACAGCGCTCGCGATGGCGGCGGACCGCATCCGCGTCGGCGAAGCGGATGCGATGATCGCCGGCGGCTGCGAGTCGATGAGCATGGTGCCGATGATGGGCAATAAGCCGTCGCTGTCGCCGCATATCTTCGATCGCAATGAGGACGTCGGCATCGCGTACGGCATGGGCCTGACGGCCGAGAAGGTCGCGGAACGCTGGAAGGTGAGCCGCGAGGCGCAGGACGCGTTCGCGGTGGAGTCGCATCGCCGGGCGCTGGCGGCGCAGCAGGCGGGCGAATTCGCCGATGAAATCGCGGCCTACACGCTCAACGAGCGCTTCCCCGATCTTTCGAGCGGCGAAGTGCGCGTGAATGCGCGCGAGATCGCGCTCGACGAAGGCCCGCGCGAAACGACGCTGGAAGGGCTCGCGAAGCTGCGGCCCGTGTTCGCCAACAAGGGCTCGGTCACGGCGGGCAACAGCTCGCAGACGTCGGACGGCGCGGGCGCACTGATCGTCGTGTCGGAAAAGATCCTGAAACAGTTCAACCTGACGCCGCTCGCGCGCTTCGTGAGCTTCGCGGTGCGCGGCGTGCCGCCGGAGATCATGGGCATCGGGCCGAAGGAAGCGATTCCGGCCGCGCTGAAGGCGGCGGGGCTGAAGCAGGACGACATCGACTGGTTCGAGCTGAACGAAGCGTTCGCGGCGCAGGCGCTCGCGGTGATCGGCGATCTCGGGCTCGACACGTCGAAGGTCAATCCGCTCGGCGGCGCGATCGCGCTTGGCCATCCGCTCGGCGCGACGGGCGCGATCCGCGCATCGACGGTCGTGCACGGCCTGCGCCGGCGCAACCTGAAGTACGGGATGGTGACGATGTGCGTCGGCACCGGCATGGGCGCGGCGGGCATCATCGAGCGGCTGTAAGGCTGACGGTCCGCGGGCGCCGGCGCTTCGCGGACCTGCACAAGGAGACTGCGGATGGAGATTCAGATCGAACGCGCGGACGGCGTGCTGAGCATCGTGCTCAATCGTCCGGAGAAGAAAAACGCGCTGACGTCGGCGATGTATCAGGAAATGGCCGACGGTCTTTACGAAGCCGAGATGGACCCGACCGTGCGCGCCGTGTTGATTCGCGCCACCGGCAACGTGTTCAGCGCGGGCAACGACCTCGACGACTTCCTGAACGATCCGCCCAAGGGACTCGACGCGCCCGTGTTCCAGTTCCTGCGCCGCATCAGCGCGCATCCGAAGCCGATCGTCGCGGCGGTGGCGGGCGCGGCGGTAGGCATCGGCACGACGATGCTCCTGCATTGCGACATCGTCTACGCGAGCCCGAACGCGAAGTTCTCGCTGCCGTTCGTGCAGCTCGGCCTGTGTCCCGAAGCGGCGTCGAGTCTGTTGCTGCCGCGCACGGCGGGCTATCAGCGCGCGGCGGAAAAACTGCTGCTGGGCGAAGCGTTCGACGTGAACGAAGCGATCGGCATGGGTTTCGTGAACGGCGCGATCGATGCGGGCGAACTGGATGCGTATGCATTCGAACGGGCGAAGCGGCTGGCGCTGCTGCCGGCGTCGTCGCTGCGTGCGACCAAGGCGCTGATGAAGGGCGCGCAGACGAACGAAGTGGCGGCGCGGATGGAAGACGAAGCGGCGCACTTCGCGCGCATGCTGACCGCGCCCGAAGCGCGCGAGGCGTTTCAGGCGTTCTTCGAGAAGCGCAAGCCGGATTTCGGCAAGTTCGAATAAGCGGCGTCAGTCGACGTCATATTCGACGAAGCTGTTTTCGCGCGCGAAGCTGACGAGCCGCAAGCCCGCCTGCTTCGCGATCGCGATGGCAAGCGACGTCGGCGCGGAAATGGTCGCGACCATCGGCACGCCGACGCGCGCCGACTTGCGCACGAGTTCATAGCTCGCGCGGCTCGACAGGAACACGAAGCCTTGCGTCGTGTCCTCGCGGCGCAACACTAGCTGGCCGATGAGCTTGTCGAGCGCGTTATGGCGCCCGACATCCTCGAACGCGTAACGCACCGCGCCGCTTTCATCGCACCACGCGGCGGCGTGCAGGCCGCCCGTCAGCCTGGTCAACTGCTGATGCGCGGGCAATTCACGCGCGGCGCGCTCGATCGCATCGGGCGCGAGGCGCGCGAGAAAGCCGGTGTCCGGCACGCGTTCCGCCTCCAGATCCAGCAACTCGATGCTCTCGATACCGCACACGCCGCAGCCGGTGCGTCCGGCGAGCGCGCGGCGCTTGTCCTTCAGCGACGCGAACGCCTGCTGCACGACCTGCAAATGCACTTCGGCGTGCGGCAGCGCGTGGCCGTCATCGCGAAAGTAGACTTCGATGTCGTGGATATCGCTGCCGCGCCCGACGATGCCCTCGGTCAATGAAAAGCCCACCGCGAAGGCTTCGAGATCGCGCGGCGTGCACATCATCACGGCATGCGAGATGCCGTTGTAGACGAGCGCGACGGGCCACTCCTGGCCCACGTTGTCCGCGACGAGCGCGCTTTCATGCATGCGATGCCTGCGCACCTTTCGTTCGACGAAGCCGGGTTGATCGTCGGTTTCGAGTTGATTCACTTTGCTGCTCCTCGCCGACTTCTTCGAGTAAAGTCGGGTATGCGACTTGCTGCCTGTCGTGGCTGTCGGCGAATTTCAACGCGCGACAGCGGCTTGATTGCAATGGTTCCAGCCAGATCCAAGGCCCTACAATAACTTAAGGTGGCGATGCGCGCCGCGCACCCCCCTCAATCCAGAGGCTTTCGTTATGGGACTCTATGACGCCGCGCGTCTCTTCGGATTCGAAGTCGAATCCTCTGACAATCTGCGCTTCATCCCGCTTGCCGTACGCTTCAATCTCGACCGCTTCGGCATGCGCATCACGCTCGATCAATGGCAGCAGCTTCCCTACGACGACCGCGTGCTGCTTGCGCGCTTTCCCGTCGAAGAGGAAGTCGGGCTCGAGAAAAACTTCGACCTCGCGCTCGAAGAGATGATGGAGACGCACGCCAACGTCGCGCCCGAGAAGATCGAGCGCGATCGCGATCCCGTCTGGGCGCATGCCGACGCCGTGCCCGAAACCGTGATCCGGCAAAGCAGCCTGTGCGGCCTGAGCGCGCCGAGTCTGTCGCGCTGGGGCAAGCTCGACCGCTTCCAGCGTTACGCGCTCGCAAAACTCTCGCGCAACACGGACAAGGTCAATCACGACTTTCTGCCTGCGATGCGCGAGTTCGGCCTCGCCGAGTGACGGCCGGAGCGCGCTGGCCGCACGCAGACCGCGCGCAAACGTTAAGCAGCCGCTTTAATCAGATTATTTGACGGCAGACCCTAAACCCGGGGTCAGCATTGCCGTTATTGGGCGTTATCCATCAATCGCGGCGTGAATGCGCTTCACGCCGCGCATGCGCATTCGACGCGCACTCAAGGGATACGCCCGCCGCTCATGACTCGATTGCTCTCCAGAGGCTTGCTCGTCAACATCGCCGTGGTGTTGGCCGCGCTCGGCGCCAATGCCTTCGTCGCTTGCGAACGCATCGGCGGGCTGCGCGAAAGCGACGCAAGCACGCTGCGCTCGATGAGCCTCCTGCGCGACCTCGCGGCGTATCGCGGCACGCTCGGCGAGACGCTCACGCAACTGAGCCGTTTCGAGGCGACGGGCATCGCGGAAAGCGACGCGCGGCATCAGGAACGCGAGGCGCATCTCGACGCGCTCGAAAGCGGCCTGCGCGCGCAGATCGCGCTGGAACCCGGCACGACGGGCGCCTTCGACGCGCTCACCGCGCGCGCCGCCGTGATGCGCAGCGACGCCGATCGCGCATTCGAACGGGCGCGCGACGCCGGACCCGACGAATCACGCGCGTGGGCGGACGCCGCGTTCGTCACGCTCGGCGAAGATCAGCAAGCCGTCGACGAGGAACTCGCCGCGGTGCGCTCGCGCATCGACGACGCGACCGTCGCCGCCCTCGACCGGTCCGCGCAGGCGTCGGGCGGCGCGATGCTGCTGCTCGTCTTCACGATGCTTGCCGGCAGCGCCGTGCTGATCTGGCTGTTCGCGAGCCACGAGCGCCAGTCGCGCGAGAAGCTCGGCATCGCGCGCGCGAGGCAGCGCAGCAACGAACGCTTTCGCGGCATGTTCGAGGCACATCCGGTGCCGATGTGGATCGTCGATCGCGAAACCATGCGCTTCATCGCCGTGAATCCGGCGGCCATCGAGCACTTCGGTTTCAACGAGCCGGAGTTCATGAACATGACGCTACGCGATCTGCATCATGCCGACGACTTCGACAGCTTCGCCGCGCGGCTCGCGCGCAGCGGCGGCGAAGCGGGCGAGCGCTCCGCGCCGGCGCAAGGCTCGGCGGGCGTATGGCGCTACCGCTGCAAGGATGGCTCGATCGTCGGCGCCGATGTCTCGCATCACGCGCTCGTGTATTCGAACCGGCCCGGCATCTTCATGTTGGCGAACGACGTGACCGACCGCATCAACGCGGAAGCCGAGGCGCGGCGCTCGAACGAGATGCTCGAAGCCGTCATCGACAACATTCCGCAACGCGTGTTCTGGAAGGACCGCGAACTGCGCTATCTCGGCTGCAACAACGCGTTCGCGCGCGATGCGGGTCTCGCGTACAACGAGCAGGTGATCGGCAAGACCGATTACGAATTGCCGTGGAGCGCGCTTGCCGACATCGTGCGCACGGACGACGAAGAAGTCATCGTCACGACCGTGCCGAAGATGCACTACGAACGCGACATCGTGATGGGCGACGAACTGCGCACCGTCGTCACGAGCAAGCTGCCGCTGCTCGACGGCGAAGGGCAGACGATCGGCGTGCTCGGCTCGTATCACGACGTCACCGACCGCAAGCGCGCCGAGCTCGCGCTGCGTCTGCAGAGCCGCGCGCTCGACGCGAGCGTGAACGCCATTCTGATCACCGGCGTGGTCGATGGCGCGAACGTCATCGAGTACGCGAATCCGGCGTTCAAGCGCATCACCGGTTACGACCCGAGCGAGGTCATCGGGCAGGACTGTCGCTTCCTGCACGGCCCCGACGGCGATCAGGACGGGCTCACCGCAATCCGCCGCGCGCTCGCGGTGAACACGGAGGCGAGCGTCGTGGTGCGCAACTATCGCAAGGACGGCGCGCTCTTCTGGAATCAGTTGTTCGTCGCGCCGGTGCCGAATGCGCAGGGATTGACGACGCATCACATCGGCATCATCAACGACGTGACCGATCTGATGCGCTATCAGGAAGAGCTCGAATATCAGGCGAATTACGACACACTCACGCGCCTGCCGAACCGCAATCTGCTGCGCGACCGCCTGCAGCACGCGATCGAGACCGCGCGGCGGCGCGAGACCAAGATCGCCGTCGTGTTCATGGATCTCGACGGCTTCAAGAACGTCAACGACAGCCTCGGGCACAGCGTCGGCGACCGGCTGCTCGCGGTGATCGCGGAGCGGCTGGCGCGTTCGGCGCGATCGAGCGATACGGTGGCGCGTCACGGCGGCGACGAGTTCGTCGTCGTGCTGCCGGATCTGACCGACGAAGCCGGTCTCATCGCGTGGATGGAGCGCACGCGCGCGGCGATTTCGGAGCCGGTCTGGATCGACGATACCGAGTTGTACGTCGGTTGCAGCATGGGCGCGAGTCTCTATCCGCAAGACGGCGACGACGCCGAGACCGTCATGAAAAAGGCCGATCTCGCGATGTATCGCGCGAAGGACATGGGCCGCAACACATATCAGTTCTATCAGCCGGAGATGAACGCGAGCGTCGGCGCGCGCATGAATCTCGAACGGCGTCTGCGGCGCGCGCTGCGCGACGGCGAGTTCCTGCTGCACTATCAGCCGCAGGTCGACATGACGACGCGCGCGATCGTCGGCATCGAGGCGCTCGTGCGCTGGCACGATCCGGAACAGGGTCTGGTGCCGCCGGCGTCGTTCATTCCGGTCGCCGAGGAGAGCGGACTGATCGGGCCGCTCTCGGAATGGGTGCTGCGCGAGGCATGCCGCCAGAACAAGGCATGGCAGGACGCCGGACTGCCGCCCGCGCGCGTGTCGGTGAATATGTCGGCGCGGCATTTCCAGCAGCGCGACATCGCGCGGCTCGTCACGTCCGTGCTGGAGGAAACCGGGCTCGCGCCGCGCTATCTCGAACTCGAACTTACCGAAAGCGCGATCATGCGCAACGCCGAAGAAGCCATCACGATGCTCTCCGAGCTGTCGGCGCTCGGCATCGGCATTGCCATCGACGACTTCGGCACCGGCTATTCGAGCCTGTCGTATCTGAAGCGCTTCCCGGTGCACCGGCTGAAGATCGACCGGTCGTTCGTCGCGGATATCGGCGAGTCGAGCGACGACGAAACCATCACGTCGGCGATCATCGCGCTTGCGCATTCGCTCGAATTGCAGGTGATCGCCGAGGGTGTGGAGACGCACGCGCAGCACGAATTCCTGCGCGAGCGCGACTGCGACGAAATGCAGGGTTATCTGTTCTCGCGCCCGATGCCGCACGAAGCCATTCCGGGCCTCCTGCAGCAGGGCGTGCTGCCTCACTGAGCCCGCTTGCCGAGCGCCTTTTCAGTCGAGCGACGGCAGCACGCGCGGACGCCGGTCGCGGTCGGTCGCGACGTAGGTGAGCGTCGCTTCCGTCACTTTGACGACTTCCTCGGCGAGGCTCATGCGTTGCGCGTAGACCTCGACCGACACCGTGACGGACGTATTCCCCGTCTTCACGATATCGGTGTAGAAGCTCAGCAGGTCGCCCACGAACACCGGATGCTTGAACAGGAACGAGTTCACCGCGACGGTCGCGACGCGGCCGTTGGCGCGGCGGCTCGCCGGAATGGAGCCGGCGATGTCGACCTGCGCCATGATCCATCCGCCGAAGACGTCGCCGTGGACGTTGGCGTCGGCGGGCTGCGGCACGACGCGCAGCGCGACCGGCTTCTGGGGAAGGTTGATGTTCTCGGTCATGGCAGGTGTTCCGGTTTGCAGCGCCGCTGAAAGCCTCGCGGGCGCAAGCGGCCCCTTGAACCTTCTGCGACAATGCTTATTTAAGGATGGCCCCTTCGGCGCGAGACAACGACCTCGGCGACACCGGGGCTGCAGCAAATTGTACGGGAAAGCATGCGCGAGACGTGCTCCCGCATCGACGATAAAAACGTCCCCACGCAAGGCCGGCGCCGCGCCCGATCCCGATCCGGATCCCGCGCGCGACCCGCCCGAACGATACGAACCCATGCGCCGCTTCCCCAACAGAGAGCCCGGGCCCGTGCACCAGGGCCCGCGCAACGACTGGCAGACGATCCGCTCGCTGCTGCCTTACCTCACGACGTACAAATGGCGCGTCGCGTTCGCGCTCACGTGCCTGATCGGCGCGAAGGTCGCGAACCTCGGCGTGCCGATCGTGATGAAGCGCATCGTCGACAGCCTCGCGTCAGTGCAGCATCTGACCGCGTTCGGACGCGCACACGACTCGCCGGGCGTCGTGCTGATCGGTGGCATCGGGCTGCTGGTGGTCGCTTATGCGGGCGCGCGCCTGTCGACCTCGCTCTTCACGGAACTGCGCGAACTGCTGTTCGCGAAGGTCACGGAAAGCGCCGTGCGCAAACTTGCGCTGCAGGTGTTCCGCCATCTGCATGCGCTGTCGCTGCGCTTTCATCTCGAGCGGCAGACGGGCGGCATGTCGCGCGATATCGAGCGCGGCACGAAAGGCATTCAGCAACTCGTTTCCTATTCGCTCTACAGCATCCTGCCGACGCTCGTCGAAGTCGGGCTCGTGCTCGCGTTTTTCGTGACGAAGTACGAGGCGTATTACGCGATCGTTACGCTGGTCGCGCTCGTCTCGTACATCGTTTTCACGGTGAAGGTGACCGAGTGGCGCACGCATTTTCGCCGCACGATGAACGATCTCGATTCGAAGGCAAACTCGCGCGCGATCGACTCGCTGCTCAACTACGAAACCGTCAAGTATTTCGGCAACGAAGAGTGGGAAACGCGCCGTTACGATGAAAACCTGCAACGCTATCGCGCGGCTGCGATCAAGTCGCAGCGCTCGCTGTCGATGCTCAATTTCGGGCAGCAGACGATCATCGGGCTCGGGCTTGTCTTTATACTCTGGCGCGCGACGCAAGGTGTGATGGCCGGGCGCCTGACGCTCGGCGATCTCGTGCTCATCAACACGTTCATGCTGCAGCTCTACATTCCGCTCAATTTTTTGGGCGTGGTGTATCGCGAGCTCAAGCAGGCGCTGACCGACATGGACCGCATGTTCACGCTGCTCGGCGCGGGCCGCGAAGTGCCCGACGCGCCGAATGCGCCGGCGCTCGCGGTGCGCGGCGCGGAAGTGCGCTTTGAAGATGTGAGCTTCGCGTACGAGAAGGCCCGGCCGATCCTGCACGGCGTCGATTTCACGATTCCGGCCGGCACGACGACCGCGGTGGTCGGTCACAGCGGTTCGGGCAAGTCGACGCTCGGCCGCCTGCTGTTCCGCTTCTACGACGTGGATCGCGCGCAGGGCGGAAGCATCCGCATCGACGGGCAGGACATTCGCGACGTCACGCAGGATTCGTTGCGCGCCGCGATCGGCATCGTGCCGCAGGACACCGTGCTCTTCAACGATTCGATCTACTACAACATCGCGTACGGGCGGCCGTCCGCGAGCCGCGAGGAAGTGATCGCGGCGGCGCGTGCGGCGCATATCCACGACTTCATCGAGGCGCTGCCCGAGGGCTACGAGACGCCGGTCGGCGAGCGCGGGCTCAAGCTTTCCGGCGGCGAGAAGCAGCGCGTGGCGATCGCGCGCACGCTGCTCAAGGATCCGCCGATTCTCATTTTCGACGAAGCCACGTCGGCGCTCGATTCGAAATCCGAACGCGCGATCCAGCACGAACTCGATACGATCGCGCGTGAAAGAACGACGCTCATCATCGCGCACCGGCTGTCGACGGTCGTGCATGCGCAGCAGATCATCGTGATGGATCACGGACGGATCGTGGAGCGCGGCACGTTCGCGGAACTGCTGAGCGCGGGCGGATTGTTCGCGCAGATGTGGATGTTGCAGCAGCAGCGGGCCGGCGCTGTCGGCGCGGCGGAGGAATCGACGCACGGCGCGTTCGATGATTTCAAGGCGGACGTCGGCTGATCCAACGCCGAATCCGTGGCCGCACCGCTGCGCACGTATCGCGCGCGCAGCGGCCAGTCTCGATCTACCTCGGGTGATGAACGTCGAGCGGCAACGCCTCCGGCGCTTCGCACCAGTCTTTCCACATCGATCTGTATGCGCTTTCGACGGCGCGAGCGAAGCGCGGGCCGTCCATGAGCACGGACGCCGCCATTCTCCGGCGTATTTCGGAACGCAGTTGCCGAAGCCGCGCACGGTTCCCGGCCAGACCGACGGCGAGTTCCACGAACTGTTCGTCGGAGAGAGCCACTAGTTCAGGCAGCTCAAGATTGGCGAGCATCGAAAATCCGGCCCGGCTCGCGGGCGTGCTGCCCACGCGCGTGATCACCGGCACGCCCATCCAGAAACCGTCGAGACTCGTGGTGTGTCCGTTGTAGGGGAAGGTGTCGAGCGCGATGTCGACTCGATCGTAAGTCTTCAGATAGTCATGGCGCGTCTGATAGCCCACAAACGTGAGGCGCGATGCGGCGACGCCGAGTTCGGCAAACTTGCGACTGACCTCGTCGCGGGCCGCGCCTTCGGCCACCCGCAGAATCATGCTCGAACCGCGGACACGCCCGAGCACGTTCGCCCACAACCGGAACGCGCGATCAGTGAACTTCTGCGGATTGTTCAGGCAGCCAAAGGTTATCCGGCCGTTGCGGTCCGCGGGCAGCGTGGCGACGGCGATGTTGTTCACCAACGGGTCGTAGCACCAGAACGTGTCCGGCAGGCGGATCGAGCGCTCGCTGTAACGTGCATCCGCGCGCGGGTCGGACGACGGGTCCAGCCACGGATCGGTCAGCCGATAGCCGATGGCGCTGCTGCCGGTCGTGCCCGGGTAAGCGAGCCACGCAACCTGCACGGGAGCGGGGCGGCGTGCGAAGAGGAGCGGACGCCCATTGGACATGTGCATCGTCAGATCGACCAGGATATCGATCCGGTCGCGCGCAATCTGTTCGGCGAGAGCATCGTCGTCCAGATGGCTTACGCTCCTCCATGTGTGGGCGAATTGTCTGAGCTGCTCGCTGGTTTCGTCCTCGTTGGCGACGCTCGAATAGCAGAAGATCTCGACCGCCTGCGCGTCGTGATGCCTGAGAAGCGGCATCATGAAAAAGGATTGCACATGTCCCCGAAAATCGGGTGACACATAGCCCACGCGCAGCCGTCGATCGGCGACGCGGTCGTTCGGATAACGCGTTTCGCGGCTCAGGTAAGGCGTTTCCAGTTGCGCGGCGCATCGCTTGCATGCCTCCAGAATCTCGTATCCGTCGTCGCTCTGGAATAACAGCGAGTAGACGAAATTCGAGTGCGCCGGCAGAGACGCCGGGTCGAGTTCGATCGCCCGTCGATACGCCGCGAGCGCGGGACCGAGGTCGCCTGCGTTTTTTGCTGTCAGGACGCTGCCAAGGACGAGTTGCGCATCCGCGAGTTTCCCGTTCAGACGAGCCGCGCTGCGTGCGGCGGCCTCGGCCTCGTCCAGTCGCTGCATCCCGTGCAGCGCGCGAGCGAGATTGACGTGGGCCACGGCCAGATCGGGCTCGGCTTCTATCGCACGACGAAATTCGACTTCGGCTTCGGGAGTGCGGCCGAGTTCGAGGAGAACGATTCCGAGATTGTTGCTTGCGCCGGCGAAAAGCGGACGGAGCGTCAGGGCACGCCTGAATTGGGCTTCCGCTTCATGAAGACGGCGGCTTTTGGTCAGAACCAGCCCGAGGTTGTGTCTGGCGTCGGCGAAGTCCGGGCGACTGTCCAGCGCCAGACGAAACGAGCGCTCGGCTTCCGGCAGTCTGCCAAGTTCGAAAAACATGGAACCGAGACTATTTCTGGCCTCGGGAGCGTTCGGCTGATGAAAGAGCGTCTGATGAAGCGCCTGTTCGGCTTCGGAAAAGCGGCCGAGTTTCCACAGCGCCAGGCCCAGATTGTTGCCAGCGTGCGCGGCTGCAGGATCGATTGCCAGAGCACGTCGTAACGTGTCGGCGGCTTCGGAAAATCGCCCGAGTGCGTAAAGGGAGATACCCAGATTGCCATGCGTTTCCGCATGTCCCGGCGCCAGTTCCGCGGCTCGCTCCCAGCATGCAACGGCGTCGAAATGCCGGTTCAATCCGGAGTAACAGGCGCCGGCCAGTACGAGAAGATTGACATCGTCTGGGGATTGCTGCCTTTGTGGCTCGATCTGGTCCAGTGCGTCGCGCAGTTGTCCTCGCTGATAAAGCGCGAATGCGGACTGATGGTCGTTGCAGTTCAATACTGACTCTCCGGGAAAAGGCGATGCCCAAACCCGATACGCTTAGGGGTCCGATATCATCGAAAAACCGGGGTGGAATTATGAATCGAAATTCCAGCGAGTCAAGCAGACGCGAGAGCTGGATGGCGCAGCACCATAGCGATCCGGATGTCAGTGTAAAAAATTGCAAAACGCTGGCGCGCGATCGTCGGGTGTGCGCTGTTCAGTAGTCCGACCCGGACGGCGTCGATGCAATCGATGTGCCGTTCGGGTCCAAGGCAGGTGTCGGACTTTGCCGGGTCACTCCATCGCGTGAGCACCACCGATCGCGACGCCTTCGCGCTCCAGCTTCGAAGTCGCCGACCAGCGCAGCCATTGCCCGCGCAGCACGAACAGCGCGCCGAACGCGCAGGTCGCGAGCACGCCGAAGGTGGCGAAGCCCATCTGATAGCTGCCCGTGCTTTCCTTGGCGATGCCCATGATCACCGGCAGATAGAACCCGCCGATGCCGCCCGCCGCACCCACGATCCCCGACAGCAGCCCGGTCTTGCCCTTCCACCGATGCGGCACGAGCTGGAAGGTCGAGCCGTTGCCGAGACCGAAGGCGACATACAGACAGATCAGGATCGCAACGCCGCCGGCGACGGGCGGCATCCAGATCGCGAAGGCGAAGTCACCGACTGCGATCGCCGCGAGCAGCACGAGCAGCGCGCGTACGCCCGTCACGCGATCGGCGACATAGCCGCCGAACGGACGCACGATCGCGCCGAGAAAGGCGAGCAGCGACATGAAGAGTCCCGCTTCGAGCTTGGGCATCTGATAAAGCGACGTGAGCAGCAGCGTCACATATGACGACATGCCGACGAACCCACCGAACGTGATGCTGTAGATCAGCATGATGACCCACGTATCGCGCTCGCCGAGTACCGAGCGATAGCGGCGCGGCAGCACGGCAATCGCGATGAGCGCGCCGATCACCGGCAGGATCAGCACGCCGGTCCTGCCGGCGCCGAACACCCCGGCGTTCACCGCGAGCACCAGCACGACGAGGCTCACGAGCGTCACGGCGAAGCCGGCGAGCGCACGCATCGTGCTGCCGGTTTTCTCGCCGGCATCCGACGCCCACGCATACAGCGCGAGCGCCGTGATCGCGAGCAGCGGCAGAGCGGCGGCGGTCGACATCTGCCAGCCGAAGGCGTCCGCCAGATGCGGGAACAGGAAGCCGTCGAGCACGGCGCCAATGTTGCCCGCCGCGGCGAGCCCCAGCACGAGCCCTTGCACCTTCGGCGGATAGTTGCTGCCGGCCATCGGCAGCGCGACGGCGAAGCTCGCGCCGCCCATGCCGAGGAACACGCCGAGCACGAGCAGCAGCGCATACGACGGCACGCCGGGCAGAAGCGGCAGCACGATCGACGGAATCGACGAGAGCAGGACGCCCATCAGCGCGACGCGGCGGCCGTCCGTCGACTGATAGAGATTGCCGAGCGTCACGCGCAGGATGGCCGCGGCCAGCACCGGCACCGCGACGAGAAAGCCCTGCTGCGCGGCGGACATCGTCACGTCGCGGCCGATGAACGGCGCAAGCGGCCCATACAGCACCCAGACGGTGAAGCCCGTATCGAAATAAAGGAAGCAGGCGAGCAGCGAGCGCCAGTTGCCGCTCTTGAGCGATGCGATCAGATTGGACATTGCGGGGTTCCGTAAGGGCGCGCGCGCGTGGATCAGCGCGCAACGGCCCGCAAAATTGCAAGCATCATGCCAATCGCATGCATGTTTGCGCGCGATGCGGCGCAGCGCGAGCGTGGGCGGGGCATTCGGGCGCATGCCTGGGCGCTTCCCGCGCGAGCCTGCGCTCGCCGACGAGGGCACCGCACGCGTGCGCCGCACGCTGCGAATGCCTGCGATTGGTGCGCCGCGCCTTCGCGCGGGTCACGCGCCCGCTAGAATGCGAGCTTCGCTGTCCGAGCCCCGCGCGGGGCGCTGAATCGCATGGAACTGAAATGGCTGGAAGACTTCGTCTCGCTCGCGGAGACGCGCAGCTTCAGTCGCTCCGCTGAACTGAGGCACATCACGCAACCCGCGTTCTCGCGGCGCATCCAGGCGCTCGAGGCGTGGCTCGGCACGGAACTGATCGACCGCTCCGTGTATCCGACGCGGCTCACGCAGGCCGGCAACGTGTTCTACGAGCAGGCGCTCGCGATGCTCTCGCAGTTCCACGAGGCGCGCACGCTGTTGCGCGGACAAGGGGGCGTTCCGGCCGCGACGATCGAATTCGCGGTGCCGCACACGCTTTCGCTCACGTACTTTCCGCGCTGGCTGGAGCATATCGAGGCGCGGCTCGGGCGCATCCGCACGCGGTTGCGCGCGCTCAACGTGCACGACGCGGTGCTGTCGCTGGTCGAAGGCGGCTGCGATCTCGTGATGGGCTATCACCATCCGAGCCATCCCGTCGCGCTCGATCCCGCGCGCTACGACATGCTCACGCTCGGCGTCGAGCCGATCAGCCCGTTCTCCGCCGCCACGAAAGGCGGCCGCGCGCGCTACACGCTCCCGGCCAGCGCCGAGTCGCCGGTGCCGTATCTGTCGTACACGCCGAATGCTTATCTCGGGCGCATGACGGAGGTCATCATTGCGACGTCTCCCGCGCGGCTCTATCTCGACAAGGTCTATGAAACCGACATGGCCGAAGGGCTGAAAGCGATGGCGCTCGCGGGTCATGGCGTAGCGTTCCTGCCGCACAGCGCGGTCGAGGATGCGGTGGACGAAGGGCGTCTCATCCGCCTCGACCGGGGCACGCGCGGCACGCCCGCCGGCCGCTTCACGCTGACGATGGAAATCCGCCTCTATCGCGACAAACTGGCGTCGCAGGGCGAAGAGCCGCGCCAGGCGCTGATGCGTGCGCTCTGGGATGCAGTCGGTGAAGAATTGTTGAAGGCATCGCCGGAAACCCCCGCGGCGTAAGGCTGTGCGACGTTATGCAAAAAACGCATGACGGGATAAGGAAACGGCATTGGATTTGGAAACGCCGTTTTTCGACAATGAGCGCATTCCTTCACCGCTGGAGCATCAATGTCTGCCTCGAAGCAACCTGCGCAAACGCCGGACGCAAAACATGCCATTCCGTCGTACCTCAACGCCGACGATCTCGGCCCCTGGGGCAACTATCTGAAGCAGGTCGATCGCGTCGCACCGTATCTCGGTTCTCTCTCCCGCTGGCTCGAAACCCTCAAGCGCCCGAAGCGCATTCTCGTCGTCGACTGCCCGATCGAACTCGATAACGGCACCGTCGCGCACTTCGAAGGCTATCGCGTGCAGCACAACACGTCGCGCGGACCCGGCAAGGGCGGCGTGCGTTACCACCAGGAAGTGACGCTCTCCGAAGTCATGGCGCTGTCCGCGTGGATGTCGGTGAAGAACGCGGCGGTGAACGTGCCGTACGGCGGCGCGAAGGGCGGCATCCGCGTCGATCCGCGCACGCTCTCGCGCGGCGAACTCGAGCGCCTGACGCGCCGGTATACGAGTGAGATCGGCATCATCATCGGGCCGAACACCGACATTCCCGCGCCGGACGTGAACACCAACGAGCAGATCATGGCGTGGATGATGGACACCTACTCCATGAACCAGGGCCAGACGGCGACCGGTGTGGTGACCGGCAAGCCGATCTCGCTCGGCGGCTCGCTCGGCCGCAAGGAAGCGACGGGCCGCGGCGTGTTCGTCGTCGCCACGGAAGCGGCGCGGCGCATCGGCATGGAGATCGAAGGCGCGCGCATCGCGGTGCAGGGCTTCGGCAACGTGGGCGGCATCGCGGCCAAGCTGTTCCAGGAAGCGGGCGCGCGCGTGATCGCCGTGCAGGATCACACGGGCACGATTCACAACTCGAAGGGCATCGATTCGGTCGCGCTGCTCGATCACGTCGCGAAGAACGGCGGTGTCGGCGGTTTCGCGGGCGCGGATCCCGTGCAGGCGGAAGAGTTCTGGATGATCGAAAGCGACATCCTGATTCCGGCCGCGCTCGAAAACCAGATCACCGAGAAGAACGCGCCGAAGATCCGCACGAAGATCGTCGTCGAAGGCGCGAACGGCCCGACCACGACCGCCGCCGACGACATCCTGAACGACAAGGGCATCCTCGTCATTCCGGACGTGATCGCGAACGCGGGCGGTGTGACCGTCTCGTACTTCGAATGGGTGCAGGACTTCTCCAGCTTCTTCTGGACGGAAGACGAGATCAACCAGCGGCTCGAGCGCGTGATGCGCGAAGCGTTCGCGGGCGTGTGGCAGGTGGCGAGCGAGCAGAAGGTTTCGGTGCGCACGGCGGCGTTCATCGTCGCGTGCTCGCGGATCCTGCAAGCGCGCGAAATGCGCGGCCTGTATCCCTGATCGAATCAGTTGCGCGTGAGTAGTGATTGAGCGCGTGGCTCGCGAGAGCCACGCGCTTGTTTGCATTCGCGCTGTCTGAAGCGGTCGCCGAAGTGCGACTCAAGCTGACGATCCACAAATCCTGACATTTCGTTTTCCTTCCGTTCCTTATACTCCGCGCAGTTTTCCCGGCGATCCATCTGCCGGATATCAATCGAAAACGCGCTCGCTTCTCGACAAGAGAGCATGAACAGGGGAAAGAGGTAAATGAAAAAGATCGTCATATCGAGCGTTCTGGCTGCACTCGTGCTTTCCGCCTGCGGCGGCGGTGGCGGCAGCGGTGACGATAAAGCCACGAACAACGCGCCCGTTCCGGCCGTCAACGTCGATGCGCAGGGCATCTATTCTGGCACCGACGCGAACAATGACATCGTCACCGGCGTGGTGCTGGACAACGGGACGTATTACTTCGTGCACGTGAACGAGGCAGCGAATACGCTTGGCCTCGTGCAAGGAACGGCAACCGCGTCCAATGGCGCGTTCAGTTCCACCGACGCCATAGACTTCTTACCGAGCCGTAGCGTTGCGATGCATGGATCGATCACGGCCAGTTACATCCCGCAATCGAGCCTGAACGGCGCGTTCACGTCCGCGCGCAATGGAAGCACCTCATTCTCGACTGCGTACAGCACGGTCTACGATCAGACGCCGAGCCTCACTGCGATTGCCGGCACGTACACCGGCGCGGGTGCAACGTTCCGCGGCAGCGAGATTGTCACGTTCGCGGTCGGCACCGACGGCGCAGTGCGGGGATCGGGACCGAGCGGCTGCTCGTTCGCGGGCACCGTGAAGATTCACGGCACGAAGAACGTATACGACACGACAGTCACCTTCGGCGACAAATGCCCCAACAGCGGCCAGACGTTCATAGGTGTCGTCACGGTCAATGGCAATGCGCTGATCGCGGCGGCAATCCATGCCGATCGATCGGAAGCATTCGTTGTCGCGGCAACCAAATAAAACCGTGGGCACACACGCGGATCGCGCTCGATAAATTCGCGTGCGTGGCCTTAAAGGTTGCCGGGAGATATTCATAAGAATGTCTCCCGCTTTTTTTTGAAACTGCTTTAAACTTCGCGGTCGCAACCGGGTTGCAACGCGTGTCTCAAAAATAAGACGACGTGGGTTAACAGCCATTTCTTTCAGAATAATTACCCTGCTAAACTTGCCCCGGTTTTTCGCCACAGGAGATCGAACACATGAAGGTTAAAAAGGCTGCGCTGCTCGTCGCCGCGCTCGGGTTTCTCGCCACTGGCGCGTACGCTCAGGACGCTGGCACGCTGAAGAAAATCAAGGACACGGGTGTGATCTCGCTGGGGCATCGCGAATCGTCCATTCCGTTTTCGTACTATGACGACAAGCAGAATGTCGTCGGCTACTCGCACGAGTTCTCGCTGAAGGTCGTCGAGGCGGTGAAGCAGAAGCTGAACATGCCCGATCTGAAGGTGAAGCTCACGCCGATCACCTCGCAGAACCGTATTCCGCTCGTGCAGAACGGCACGGTGGATATCGAGTGCGGCTCGACCACGAACAACGCCGAGCGCCAACAGCAAGTCGCTTTCTCGAACACGATCTTCGTGATCGGCACGCGTCTCATGACCAAGAAGGATTCGGGCGTGAAGGACTGGGCCGACCTGAAGGGCAAGACGGTCGTGACGACCGCCGGCACCACGTCCGAGCGCCTGCTTCGCAAGATGAATCAGGACAAGAACATGGGCATGAACATCATCAGCGCGAAGGATCACGGCGAGTCGTTCCTGACGCTGTCGACCGGCCGCGCCGTCGCGTTCATGATGGACGATGCGCTGCTCGCCGGCGAGCGCGCCAAGTCGAACAACCCGAACGATTTCGTGATCGTCGGTGCGCCGCAATCGCATGAAGCGTACGGCTGCATGATCCGCAAGAACGATCCCGAGTTCAAGAAGGTCGTCGACGACGCGATCGCCAAGGTCGAAACGTCGGGCGACGCCGACAAGATCTACAAGAAGTGGTTCGAAAGCCCGATCCCGCCGAAGGGCCTCAACCTCAACTTCCCGGAAAGTGATGACATCAAGGCTCTCTACAAGAGCCCGAATGACAAGGCAATCGACTAACCGGTTCGAGCATCGAACGAACGAAACGGAAGGAGCTTGCTTCTTCCGTTTCTTTTTGGAGTGAGTCCATGTCTTATCACTGGAACTGGGGCATCCTGCTGAGTCCGGTTTCGACCGGCGAGCCCACGACCTACCTCGGCTGGCTGATTTCCGGCTTCTGGGTGACGATCACCGTGTCGCTCGCGGCCTGGGTGATCGCGCTCGTGGTCGGCTCGTTGTTCGGCATCTTGCGCACGGTCCCGAATCGCACGCTGGCGGGCATCGGCACCGTCTACGTCGCGATCTTCCGCAATATTCCGCTGATCGTGCAGTTCTTCATCTGGTATCTCGTGATACCGGAATTGCTGCCGCCTTCCATCGGCAACTGGTTCAAGCAACTGCCGCCCTCGGCGCAGTTCTTCTCGTCGTCGATCATCTGTCTCGGGCTCTTCACCGGCGCGCGCGTGTGTGAGCAGGTGCGCTCGGGCATCAACGCGTTGCCGCGCGGACAGCGCAACGCGGGCCTCGCGATGGGCTTCACGCAATGGCAGACGTACCGCTACGTGCTGATGCCGGTCGCGTACCGGATCATCGTGCCGCCGCTCACGTCGGAATTCCTCAACGTGTTCAAGAACTCGGCGGTGGCGTCGACCATCGGTCTGCTGGATCTGTCGGCGCAGGCGCGTCAGCTCGTCGACTATACGGCGCAGACGTATGAATCGTTCATCGCGGTGACGATCGCCTACATGCTTATCAATCTGGTCGTGATGCAGTTGATGCGTTGGGTCGAAGCGAAAACCCGGCTGCCTGGCTACATCGGAGGCAAGTAATGCATCAGTTCAACTGGAGTGACATTCTTGCGCAGTGGCCCACGCTGATGACGGGCGCCAAGATCACGTTGCAGATCACCGTGCTCGCCATCGTGGTCGGTATCGTGTGGGGCACCGTGCTCGCGCTGTTCCGTCTTTCGGGCGTCAAGCCGCTGCAATGGTTCGCGAGCGCGTACGTCACACTGTTCCGCTCGATTCCGCTCGTGATGGTTCTGCTGTGGTTCTTCCTGATCGTGCCGCAGTTGCTGCAGAACGTGCTCGGGCTGTCGGCGGACATCGACATTCGTCTCGCGTCGGCAATGGTCGCGTTCTCGCTGTTCGAAGCCGCGTACTATTCCGAAATCATTCGCGCGGGCATCCAGGCGGTGCCGCGCGGCCAGGTGAACGCGGCGTTCGCGCTCGGCATGACCTACGCCCAGGCGATGAAACTCGTCGTGCTGCCGCAGGCGTTCCGTGCGATGGTGCCGCTCTTGCTCACGCAGGCCATCGTCCTGTTTCAGGATACGTCGCTCGTCTACGTCATCAGTCTCGCGGACTTCTTCCGCACGGCGACGAACATCGGCGACCGCGACGGCACCACCGTCGAAATGGTTTTGTTCGCCGGAGCGTGTTATTTCGTGATCTGCGTGGTGGCGTCGGCGCTCGTCAAAAGTCTTCAGAAAAAGGTCGCAAGATGATCTCTATCAAGAATGTTTCCAAGTGGTACGGGCAGTTCCAGGTGTTGACGGACTGCACGACCGAAGTGAAGAAGGGCGAGGTCGTCGTGGTGTGCGGCCCGTCGGGTTCGGGCAAGTCGACGCTCATCAAGACCGTGAACGGCCTTGAGCCGTTCCAGAAGGGCGAGATCACGATCAACGGGCAATCGCTCACCGACAAGAAAACCAATCTGTCGAAGCTGCGCTCTAAGGTCGGCATGGTGTTCCAGCACTTCGAACTGTTTCCGCATCTGACGATCACGCAGAACCTGACGCTCGCGCAGGTGAAAGTGCTCGGCCGCTCGAACGACGAAGCGGCGCAAAAGGGCATGAAGCTGCTCGATCGCGTCGGCCTGCGCGCGCATGCGGACAAGTTTCCGGGCCAGCTTTCCGGCGGTCAGCAGCAGCGCGTGGCGATTGCGCGCGCGCTGTCGATGGACCCGATCGCGATGCTCTTCGACGAGCCGACGTCCGCGCTCGACCCCGAGATGATCAACGAAGTGCTCGACGTGATGGTCGAACTCGCGCAGGAAGGCATGACCATGATGTGCGTGACGCACGAAATGGGCTTCGCGAAGAAGGTCGCGCATCGCGTGATCTTCATGGATCGCGGGTTGATCGTGGAAGACGATCAGAAGGAAGCGTTCTTTGCCAATCCGAAGTCGGATCGGGCGAAGGATTTTCTGGCGAAGATCCTGCACTGATCGCAGGCGCACTTGCGCCATGCAAGACGCGGCGCTTCCGGGAGGAAGCGCCGCGTTTTTTTACGTGTGAATCATGTGTTGTCGACGACCACCGCGTCCGGTGCGTTGCGCTTCACCGATTCGATGCCGTTCTCGCGCGCCGACGTGCTGCTGTAGCCCTCGCTCACGCCGATCACTTCGTGATTGCCGGCCTTTAGCGTGAACATCGGCTCGCCGGCCTTGTTTTCCTTGCGAACGTAGCGTTCGTCGAGCGGCGCGTTCTTGCGCACCGATTCGATGCCGTTCTCAGCCGAGCCTTTCGCCTTGTACATCTCGCTCGTGAGAATGCGCTCGCCGTTACCCGCGTGCAGGTTGAAGTAGAACTCGCCGTTCTTCGCCCGATCGATCACGAATTTCCCAGACATGGCCCTTCCTCCCTCGGTGGATGAAGCTCGGTGGATGAAGCAACGCGCGCTACTCGATGCCCAATTCGCTTTCCACGGCCGCCGTGTTGCGAATCTCGCCGATCCGCAACGCCGAGCCGATGCACGCCTTCGCGAGCGGTTCGGCCGCCTTCTTCGCGACTTCTTCCGGCACGGGAATATTCACCGTGCGCGAGAGCGCGCCTTTCTGGAACATCGCGAGATCGCCGGGCGCGAAGCGCGTCCAGACTTCGTTATCCGTCAGCGGCGACGTGGCGATCACGGCCACGCGATCTTCCGGCGTCGTGTATTTGGCGAAGTCGATCGACATGTCCGCGTCGATCAGATGCGCCGTCGAGAACGGCCAACTGCGCACCAGATAGTACAAATGCGTCGAGCAGTGCGAGAACAGCGCCTGGCCGTTCGACATCAGGAAATTGAAAACGCCGTACTGCGTGATGTCGCGCGTGAGTTCGGCGAGGGTGTCGAACAATTCGTCGAGCGGCGGCTGCGAGCATGGGAACGCGCGGCGCAAGCCTTGCAGCAGCGCGCAGAAAGCGAGTTCGCTGTCGGTGGTGCCGACCGGCTGATAGACGCCGGTCAGTTCGGGCGCGTGGCCTTTCAGGTCGCCGTTGTGCGCGAAGATCCAGTGACGGCCCCACAGTTCGCGCATGAACGGATGGCAGTTTTCCAGCAGGATATGCCCCTGCGTCGCCTTGCGGATGTGCGCGATCGTGTTCTTCGACTTGATCGGATAGCGCTTCACCATGTCCGCGAGCGGCGAACTGGCCGACGACTGATGATCGATGAAGAGCCGGCAGGCCTTGTCTTCGAAGAACGCGATGCCCCAGCCGTCGGCGTGGTGGTCCGTGACGCCGCCGCGCGCCGCGAACCCGGTGAACGAGAAGGTCACGTCCGTGGGTTCCGCGCAGTTCATTCCGAGAAGTTGGCACATGTCGCTGAAGCAGGCGGGCATTCGCCCTGGGCTGGGTTGTTACAATACGTACGACAAGCATAGCACCGAGGTCAAGCCGAAAAAATCGCGCAAACGCTCACAGGCGCGCACGTTGTGGAATTTCCACGCATTTTTTCCGACGCTCGCGTGAATGTGCGCCATTCAACATTCCCCGTCATCACGCCATGTCCGCTAATTCATCCTCGCCCCAATCGCTTACGATCGCGCGTCCCGACGACTGGCATCTGCACGTGCGCGACGGCGCGACGCTCGCCGCCGTCCTGCCGCACACGGCGCGCCAGTTCGGCCGCGCGATCATCATGCCGAACCTGAAGCCGCCCGTGACGACGACGGAACTCGCCGCCGCTTACCGCGAGCGCATTCTGGCCGCGCTGCCGAAGACGGGCGCGGGCGCGCGTTTCGAGCCGCTGATGACGCTCTATCTCACCGACAACACGCCGCCCGACGAAATCCGCCGCGCGAAAGAGAGCGGTTTCGTGCACGGTGTGAAGCTGTATCCGGCGGGCGCGACGACCAACTCGGACGCGGGCGTGACGAATCTCGCGAAATGCGCGAAGACGCTCGAAGCGATGCAGGAAACGGGCATGCCGCTGCTGATTCACGGCGAGGTGACCGACGGCGACATCGACGTGTTCGATCGCGAAAAGGTCTTCATCGACCGGGTGATGACACCGCTGCGACGCGATTTTCCGGCGCTGAAGGTCGTGTTCGAGCACATCACGACGAAGGACTCTGCGGATTACGTGCGCGACGCCGAAGGGCCGATTGGCGCAACGATCACCGCGCATCACTTGCTCTATAACCGCAACATCATGCTGGTCGGCGGCATGCGGCCGCATTATTACTGCCTGCCGGTGCTCAAGCGCGAGACGCATCGCGTGGCGCTCGTCGAAGCGGCGACGTCCGGCAATCCGCGCTATTTCCTCGGCACCGACAGCGCGCCGCATCCGAAGGGCCTGAAGGAGCACGCATGCGGTTGCGCGGGCTGCTACACGGCGCTGCACGCGCTCGAGCTCTACGCCGAATCCTTCGACAAGGCCGGCGCGCTCGACAAGCTCGAAGGCTTCGCGAGCTTCCACGGCGCCGACTTCTACGGCCTGCCGCGCAGCGCGGACAAGGTGACGCTGGAACGCGCATCGTGGACGCTGCCCGCCGAGTTCACCGCCGGCGACGCGACCATCGTGCCGCTGCGTGGCGGCGAGCCGATCGGCTGGCGTTTCGCGGAAGCGCACTGAGCACGCACATCAAGCACTCTCATTAGACTGAAAGTGAGCGCGGGTTTCGCTGATATCGACTGGACGCGGCCCTGGCTCGCGCCGATCGAGCCGCGCGGCAGGCGCTGGCAGGCGGCGGCGCTCGCCGGTTACGCCGATTATCTCGCGGCGCTGAACGAAGACGCGGCGCGCGCCGCGCTCGTCTCGGGCCGGGGCCGGCCGCTCGCGTTCATCGCACAGGAAGACCTGCCGGCGGGCGCGTCGTACGAAGGCCATATCGCCGCAACCGGCTGCGTGCCGACGCGTCACAATCTGCACGATTTCTTCAATGGCCTGATGTGGCTCGCGTATCCGCGCATCAAGGCCGCGCTCAACGCGCGCCAGGCGGCGCAGATCGATGCGCTCGGCATCGGCCCGACGCGCGGCGGCGTGCGCGACGCCCTCACACTCTTCGACGAAAACGCGGTGCTCTTCGCCTGCGCCGATGCATCGCTTGCGGATGCGTTGCGCGGCTTTGGCTGGCGTACCCTGTTCGTCGCTGAACGCGCGGGCTGGGGCACGCGCTGCGAGGCGCGCATGTTCGGGCACGCGTTGCTGGAAAAGCTCGTCGCGCCGTACAAGGCGTGCACGGGGCACGCGTGGATCGTCGACGTTCCCGCCCGCTATTTCACTCTCGACGATGCCGCGCGCCGCACGCTCATCGACGAAGCGGTTGCCGCGCGCATCGCGGCCGAGCCGCTCGACAGCCGCGCGTTCGCGCCGCTGCCGGTGCTGGGCGTGCCGGGCTGGTGGGACGCGAACGCTTCGTCCGATTTCTACGACGACACCGCCGTCTTTCGCCCGGGCCGCCGCGCTCGCTGAACGGTGCGCCGCCGATCGCGCGAACGGCGGGATGCTAGAATCGACGCGGCAAAGCAGGCTAGGCAATCGCGGCCTCGACGGTTTCGGCCGAAGAGGGCGAGGAAAGTCCGGACTACACAGGGCAGGGTGATGGCTAACGGCCATCCGTGGCGACACGCGGAACAGGGCAACAGAAAGCAAACCGCCGATGGCTTCGGGCGCGAGTCCGGAGATCAGGTAAGGGTGAAACGGTGCGGTAAGAGCGCACCGCGGGCGTCGCGAGACGTTCCGGCACGGTAACCTCCACCCGGAGCAATTCCAAATAGGCAGGCACGCATCCTCGCGATGCAGGACGGGGCCCCCGTTCGTCTGCGGGTAGGAAGCTTGAGTGCGTCAGCAATGGCGCACCTAGAGGAATGATTGCCACGCGCGCGGGTTTCGGCCGGCGCGTGCACAGAATCCGGCTTATCGGCCTGCTTTGTCGTCATTCAAAAGAGAAGAGCCGGCGTCTCGCGACGTCGGCTCTTTTCGTTTCAGCTTGCCGCCCGTTTTACGCTTCGACGATCTCGAACGAATGCGTGAGTTCCGCCGTCTTCGCCAGCATGATCGACGCCGAGCAATATTTGTCGTGCGACAGGTTGATTGCGCGCTCGACCGTCGCCGGATTCAGGTTCTTGCCCGTCACCGTGAAATGGAAGTGGATCTTCGTGAACACCTTGGGGTCCTCGCTCGCGCGATCGGCCTTGAGCGTCACCGAACAGCCCTGAATTTCCTGACGGCTCTTTTTCAGGATCATCACGACGTCGTAGGCGGTGCAGCCTCCGGTGCCGAGCAATACCATTTCCATCGGACGCGGCGCGAGATTGCGGCCGCCGCCTTCCGGCGCGCCGTCCATGTTGACGAGATGGCCGCTTCCCGTTTCGGCGGCGAAGGCCATGCCGTCTTGTCCCATCCAGCTAACTTTGCATTCCATGCTCGAGGCTCCGGCTGCTCAATACGTCGTTACAGAAGGTTCATTGTAGCGGTTCATGGATTGTCGCCTACGCGCGGATTACGCGCTTTTCCCGGTTGACGGACCGAAATTCGAACGTGACGCTTTGGCGTCATCGACGCGAACGCGAGTCGAGGAAGCCCTCTAAACCCGGGCATCGCGAAAAATCGTGGACATCGGGCGCGGTAAATCCTTGAGCCGTAAGCAAAATATGGGGGCGGCGCGCGCCATTCCAATATTTCAAATAATGAGATTAAATTTCACGATGCAAATCTTCTTGCTTCGCAGCATACCCGTGCCTATACTGGGTTCTGTCTCCTCCACCTCCTCCTTTGGTGGATTAAGCCCGGGCCACAGCTGCCTGGGCTTTTTTTCGTCGGCGCCCGCCCGAGCGCACGGATTGCCTTGCTGGCGCGTCGCCATGCGGCGTCGATTCGGCAAGTCTTTGACGCCGCGAACAATTTCCCTATATAATTCAAAGTTCTCTTCGTCACACGCCCGCGAAGAGGGTCTGTGAGAGCCTGCACGCGCCTCGATGCGCAATCACATATAAGCAGGACCGAACAAGGCAAAGAAGGCAAAGTTCAAGGGCAGATTAATTTTTGGATCGATCATGAAGACGTTTTCCGCAAAAGCCGAAGAGGTGACGCGCGAATGGTACGTGATTGACGCGACGGATAAGGTTCTCGGCCGTGTCGCCAGCGAAGTGGCACGCCGTCTTCGCGGCAAGCATAAGCCTGAGTTCACCCCGCACGTCGACACTGGTGATTTCATCATCATCGTCAATGCTGCCAAGCTGAAGGTCACCGGCAACAAGACCACGGACAAGAAGTACTATCGTCACTCGGGCTACCCGGGCGGCATCTACGAAACGACGTTCGGCAAGATGCAAGAGCGTTTCCCGGGCCGCGCGCTCGAGAAGGCTGTCAAGGGCATGCTTCCGAAGGGTCCGCTCGGCTACGCGATGATCAAGAAGCTGAAGGTCTACGCAGAAGCTACGCATCCGCATACGGCTCAACAGCCTAAAGCGCTCGAGATCTAAGGGGAGCCCACATGATCGGTAACTGGAACTACGGTACGGGCCGCCGCAAGAGCGCCGTCGCTCGCGTCTTCATCAAGTCGGGCAAGGGCGAGATCATCGTCAATGGCAAGCCCATCGCCGACTATTTCTCGCGCGAAACGTCGCTGATGATCGTGCGTCAGCCGCTGGAACTCACGAACCACGCCACCACGTTCGACATCAAGGTCAACGTGAACGGCGGCGGTGAAACGGGTCAGGCAGGCGCGGTTCGCCACGGCATCACCCGTGCGCTGATGGACTACGACGCAACGCTCAAGTCGCAACTGTCGAACGCAGGCTTCGTCACCCGCGACGCGCGTGAAGTGGAACGTAAGAAGGTCGGTTTCCACAAGGCACGCCGCAGGAAGCAATTCTCGAAGCGTTAAGCGCTTCGGCGTTTCGCTCCCGCCGCAGTCCGGCTGGAAGCGAAACGGCTGCAAAGGCCGCCCGCACGACGTGTGCCGGCGGCCTTTTTCATGGGCACGCGGGCGGAACAGGTCGAATTTGCTTATAGCCCATTGATTTCATGGACTTCCAGCACGATATTGAGATCAGCCCTACAATGTCGGTTAGAAGCTAAATTGGAGATTCGAATGAGCGCTGTCAGCGACACCCCCACGACCGAAATGCCGATGCCATTCGTCTTCACCGACGCGGCGGCGGACAAGGTCAAGCAATTGATCGACGAAGAAGGCAATCCCGACCTCAAGCTGCGCGTGTTCGTGCAGGGCGGCGGATGCTCGGGCTTCCAGTATGGCTTCACGTTCGACGAGGCCGTCAACGAAGACGACACCGTGATGGACAAGGCCGGCGTCCAGCTGCTCATCGACTCGATGAGCTATCAGTATCTCGTCGGCGCGGAGATCGACTATAAGGACGACCTCAACGGCGCCCAGTTCGTCATCAAGAATCCGAACGCCACGACGACCTGCGGTTGCGGTTCGTCGTTCTCGGTCTGAGCACGATCTAAGCGTAGTAACGAAAAACGGAGCCTTCGGGCTCCGTTTTTGTTTGTGTCGCCGGACATTGTGTCGATGCGTATCGAGTCAATGCGGATAGATCGCGCCGAGAATGCGCGCGCCCGCCGCACCCGTCACCGCGGGCAGATTGCCCGGCTCGCGCGCGACGCAGCGCATCGCGAGCCACGCGAAAGCCAGCGCCTCGACCTGTTGCGGCGGCACGCCGAGCGCTTCGGTCGTCATGACGGGCACGCTCTGGACGCCGCCGTCCTCCATGGCCTGCTGAAGCATCTTGAGCAGCACCGGATTGCGCGCGCCGCCGCCGCACACGTACACCGCGCGCGCGTCGGACGCGTGACGCGCGATCTCGCGGGCGACCGTCGTCGCGGTGAGGGCGGTGAGCGTCGCCTGCACGTCGGCGGGTGCGAGAGCCGGGAAGGCGGCGAGCTTCGCGTCCATCCACGCCGGATTAAAAAGATCGCGGCCCGTGCTCTTCGGCGGCGGCTGATCGAAGAACGGTTCATCGAGGAATGCGTCGAGCAGCGCCTGATTCACCTGACCTTGCGCGGCGAATTGACCGCCATCGTCGTAAGGTCTTTGCAGATGGCGAAACGCCCATTCGTCGATCAGCGCATTCGCCGGGCCGCAATCGAAGCCGCGGACTTCGCCGCTCGCCGAGAGAATCGTGATGTTGCTGATGCCGCCCAGATTGCACACGACGCGCGTCTCGTTCTTCGCGCCGAACACGGTCGCGTGGAACGCCGGCACGAGCGGCGCGCCCTGGCCGCCCGCGGCGACGTCGCGGCTGCGGAAGTCCGCGATCACGTCGATGTTGGTCATTTCGGCGAGCATCGCCGGATTGTTGATCTGCCGCGTGTAACCCTTCTCCGGCCGATGCCGCACCGTCTGACCGTGCACGCCGATCGCGCGCACCTTCGAGGCCGAATACCCGCTCATGCTCTGCAGTTCGTGGCAGCACACGGCGTAGCGGGTCGCGAGTGCGTTGGCGGCGAGCGCCTCGCGCTCCAGTTCGTTGTCGCCGGGCGATTGCAGCTCGAAGAGCGCGTCGCGCAGGCCTTTCGAGAACGATACGTGCGCTTCGCCCAGCACGACGGGCGGCTTGCCCGTCACGAACTGCACGGCGACGCCGTCCACGCCGTCCATGCTGGTGCCGGACATCAAACCGAAGTACACGCCGTCAGCCTTGCCGGTTTCGATTGCTTCGGTTTTTTTCGCCACGCTGCTCTCCTCGTCGATGCGCTGTTGCCCGATTTGCTCGTTCAGCGGGATTATCCGCGTAACGAAGCGAATCGTTAAGGTGCGTCTTCGCTTGGGTCTTCAGTTGGGCCTAAGTTGCGTCTGACGTCGTTCTTATCGGGCGAAGCATTGCGCGCGCCCGAAAGTCGTCCGGAACGGCCCGGCGCCGCCTGAACCGGGCCCGAAGCGGCTCAAAACGGCACGGACGAGGCCGTCATCGCGTAAAATCCTGAGCCTGAACAAACAATTGCGCGCGTTTTCGTCATTTGCCGCGCGCGCCGCGTTCCGGAGCGCGGCGTCCCTTCCGGTCACGCCGGATTCGCAGACGGCGCCCGAACCGCCGCGCCGCCCGCCATCGAACCCTTTGACTTTCACAAGCCGCAAGCATGACCACTGACTCCAACGCTTCCTCCGCGCCCGGCGCGCCAAGCTTTCCGATCACCGACGAAGTGAAGAACGCGCTCGCCGTCGCCAAGCGGGGCTGCGACGAACTGCTGATCGAGGACGAGTTCGCGCAGAAGCTCGCGAGGAGCGCCGCGACGGGCAAGCCGCTGCGCATCAAGCTCGGTCTCGATCCGACCGCGCCGGACATTCACATCGGCCATACGGTCGTGCTGAACAAGATGCGCCAGTTGCAGGATCTCGGCCATCAGGTCATCTTCCTGATCGGCGATTTCACCTCGCTGATCGGCGATCCGTCCGGCCGCAACGCGACGCGCCCGCCGCTCACGCGCGAGCAGATCGAAAACAACGCGAAGACGTATTTCGAGCAGGCGTCGCTCGTGCTCGATCGCGAAAAAACCGAAATCCGCTACAACAGCGAATGGTCGATGCCGCTCGGCGCCGACGGCATGATCAAGCTCGCGTCGCGCTACACGGTCGCGCGCATTCTGGAGCGCGAGGACTTCACCAAGCGCTTCCAGAGCGGCGTGCCGATTTCGATCCACGAATTCCTGTACCCGCTGATGCAGGGCTACGATTCCGTCGCGCTGAATTCGGACCTCGAACTCGGCGGTACGGATCAGAAGTTCAACTTGCTCGTCGGCCGCGAATTGCAGAAGCAATACGGCCAGGAACAGCAGTGCATTCTCACGATGCCGCTGCTCGAAGGCCTCGACGGCGTCGAGAAAATGTCGAAGTCGAAGAACAACTACGTCGGCATCAGCGAAAAGCCGACCGAGATGTTCGGCAAGCTTATGAGCATCTCCGACACCTTGATGTGGCGCTACTTCGAGCTGCTGTCGTTCCGCAGCATCGGGGAGATCGCGGGCTTCCGTCAGGAAACCGAAAACGGGCGCAATCCGCGCGACTTCAAGGTGATGCTCGCGCAGGAAATCGTCGCGCGTTTCCATTCGCCGGCGGATGCCGAGCGCGCGCTCGAAGATTTCAATCATCGCGCGAAGGGCGGCGTGCCGGACGACATTCCTTCGGTGACGCTCGCGGGCGCGCCGCTCGCGATCGGCCAGTTGCTCAAGCAGGCGGGACTCGTGCCGTCGACGAGCGAGGCGCTGCGCAATATCGAGCAAGGCGGCGTGAAGATCGACGGCGCGACCGTGTCTGACAAAGGCCTGAAGATCGAGGCGGGCGAGTTCGTCGTGCAGGTGGGCAAGCGCCGCTTCGCGCGCGTCACGCTGACCGCCTGAGCCGATGATCGCGCTCATTCAGCGTGTGAAGCGCGCCGATGTGCGCGTGGGCGAGCGCGTGACCGGCGCGATCGACGCGGGCCTGCTTGCGCTGGTGTGCGCCGAGCGCGGCGACAACGAAGCCGCCGCCGACAAACTCCTCGCGAAGATGCTCGCGTACCGTGTGTTCAGCGACGCCGCCGGCAAGATGAATTTGTCCGTGTCGAACATGGACGGCGCGGGACGCGCGGGCGGCGTGCTGCTGGTGTCGCAATTCACGCTCGCCGCCGATACGTCGAGCGGCCTGCGCCCGAGCTTCACGCCCGCCGCGCCGCCCGACGAAGGCAAGCGGCTCTTCGACTACTTCGTCGGCCAGGCACGCGCGAAGCACCCGGTCGTCGAGACGGGCGAGTTCGGCGCGGAGATGCAGGTATCGCTCGTGAACGACGGGCCCGTTACATTCTGGCTGCAAGTGCGGCCCTGAGTTCTGGAAACCCATGACGACCCAAGTCCTGTTCATTCGACACGGCGAAACCGACTGGAATCGCATCAAGCGCATTCAGGGGCATATCGACATTCCGCTTTCGGAGCACGGCTTCCTGCAAGCGGAGCAGCTCGGGCAGCGTCTCGCGCGAGAAGGGCGTATCGATGCCGTGTATTCGAGCGACCTGCAACGCGCGCAGCAGACGGCGCGCCCTTTCGCGGACGCGCTCGGTCTCGAAGTGCGTGTGTCGAACGGCTTGCGCGAGCGGTTCTACGGCGCGTTTCAGGGCCACGACAGCGACGAGATCAACGACAAATTCCCCGCGGAATATGTCGAATGGCAGACGCGCGATCCGGGATTCGCGCCGCCCGGCGACGGTGAATCGCAGCGCGTGTTCTATCACCGCGTCGTACACGCGATGGAGCCGGTCGTAGCGGCTCATCCGAACGGGCGCATCGCGGTGGTGGCGCATGGCGGCGTGCTGGATTGCGTCTACCGCTTCGCAATGAAGCTGCCGCTTCAGGAGCCGCGCAACTGGCCGCTGCTCAATTGCAGCATCAACGTGGTGGACTACAGGAACGGTGGCGCGGCGGTCGTTTCATGGGGCGACATCGCGCATCTTTCCACCGATACCGACGACGACAATCTCCGCAAGCGCGCCTGAGTTAGCTGCTGCTCGTATCCCACAAATCGCGGATCGGGCCGGCATCGGGCGCCGCGATGCCGAAGTGGCGATACGTCAGCATGGTCGCGACACGGCCGCGCGGCGTGCGCTGCAGGAAACCTTGCTGGATCAGGTACGGCTCCAGCACGTCTTCGATCGTGTCGCGCTCCTCGCCGATGGCCGCAGCCAGATTGTCCACCCCGACGGGGCCGCCATCGAATTTGTGCAGGATCGCTTCGAGCAACTTGCGGTCCATCAGATCGAAACCGACCGGATCGACGTCGAGCATTTTGAGCGCTTTGTCGGCGACATCGGCGGTGATCATGCCGTCCGCCTTCACTTCGGCGTAATCGCGCACGCGCCGCAGCAGACGATTCGCGATACGAGGCGTGCCGCGCGAACGCTTCGCGATTTCCAGCGCGCCTTCGGGCACGATCTCCGCCTTCAACAGCGACGCCGAACGCGCGACGATGCGCGCCAGTTCGCTCGCGTTATAGAACTCGAGCCGCGACACGATGCCGAAGCGGTCGCGCAGCGGATTCGTCAGCATGCCCGCGCGCGTGGTCGCGCCGACGAGCGTGAACGGCTGCAGATCCAGCTTCACGCTGCGCGCGGCCGGTCCTTCGCCGATCATGATGTCGATCTGATAGTCCTCGAGCGCCGGGTACAGGATTTCCTCGACGACCGGCGACAGGCGGTGAATCTCGTCGATGAACAGCACGTCGTTCGCTTCGAGATTGGTGAGCAGCGCGGCGAGATCGCCCGCGCGCTCGAGCACCGGCCCCGACGTCTGCCGCAGATTGACGCCCATTTCCCGCGCGATGATATGCGCGAGCGTCGTCTTGCCGAGGCCCGGCGGGCCGAATAGCAGCACGTGATCGAGCGCTTCCGAGCGGCGCTTGGCCGCTTCGATGAAGATTTCGAGCTGACCGCGCACTTTTTCCTGGCCGACGTATTCGTCGAGCTGGCGCGGACGCAGCGCGCGCTCGAACGCTTCCTCGTTAGGCGAGACGGGCGTGGCCGAAATGATGCGCTCGGCGGCGAGTTTGTCGGTTTCGATCATGGGTCGATTGTACAGCGAGGTGTCGTGCGGGAAAGCTGGCCGAACGGGCTAGTGGTACAGAGCGTGTTTCAGCGGCAGAGTCAGCGCGTTCAAACGACGCTGAATGCAAGCAATGATGACATGCCGCTCTATCAAAACGGCCTCCCTCTGGTTCGGGCGAACCTGGAAGAATTGCATCGTGGCGGACGCGTTATGACGGTTGCCATCGGACGGCTGACGAATGTGCAGCACGAAACCATCAACCTGCATCGAAGGACTTACGAACTGCCGCCTTTGGCAGATCCGGAAGTCGTGTTCGTCGGCAGGCACCTGCATGACAGCCGGATCGTGCGCGACAAATACACCATCGACGACGTGCTCGTGCAGATCGCGAGCGCCCTCGATGCACACTCGGTCGTGGTTTCGTCGCGCAAAATGACGGCGCTAGACAGCCTCGGGTGTCGCGCGGACGGGTACGGCAATCTGGTGCGCGATCGCGCGATTTTGGAACTGACGCAGCGAAAGCCGCGCGCCGAGTTATTTTCGGTGATACCGAAGGGCGACTTATATAAACCACGCAGATGATGAAAAGAAAAGGCCGCTCGAAAGCGGCCTTGGATGCTTCGAAGCACTCGCCCGGGTAACGAACCACGTCCGGCGCACCAGTGCTACGGAACCGATACTAACATCTTTGGGCGACGGCGTGCGCGCCCCATCCACGACGCATCATCACCCCTTCGACAACGCCTTCAACGCCATCTTGATCCCCTCCGAAACGCCCGTTCCCGCCGGCACGTTCTTGATCGCGGCGAGCGCTTCCTTCTCCGAATAGCCGAGCGCGAGCAGCGCATTGAGGATGTCGGACGCGTGATCCGACTGCGACGCCGCGCTCGCCATCGCGCCGAGGTCCGCGCCGAGCTTGCCTTTGAGTTCGAGCAGCAGGCGCTCCGCCGTCTTCTTGCCGATGCCCGGCACGCGCGTGAGCCGCGCGGCGTCCTGCGTCGTGACCGTCTGCGAGAGTTCCTGCACGCTCATGCCCGACAGCACGGCCAGCGCCATGCGCGCGCCGATGCCGCTGATCTTCAGCAATTCGCGAAACGTCGCGCGTTCCTGCGACGTGAGAAAGCCGTACAGCAGATGCGCGTCCTCGCGCACGATCAACTGTGTGAGCAGAATCACTTTCTCGCCGGTGTTCGGCAGGTTGTAGAACGTGCTCATCGGCACGTCGATTTCGTAGCCGACGCCGTTGCAGTCGACGAGTAAATGCGGCGGATTTTTTTCCAGCAGAACGCCGGCGATGCGACCGATCATGTGTGTTAGCCGAGAGAAATGTAATTAGCCGATGAGCCGCCCGCGCCGCACGCGCAAGCCCTTCTTCGCGAGCGACGGCGCGATGCCGCCCAGCGTCGCGAGCCCGGTGCCGCCGTGCGCGTGGCAGATGGCCATGCCGAGCGCGTCGGCGGCGTCGGTGCTCGGCACGCCCGAGAGGCTCAGCAGACGCACGACCATCTGCTGCATCTGTTCCTTGGTCGCGCGCCCGTAGCCCACGACCGCCTGCTTCAATTGCAGCGCGGTGTATTCGGCCACCGGCACGCCGCTCGCGACGAGCCCGCAAATCGCCGCGCCGCGCGCCTGGCCGAGCAGAAGTGTCGATTGCGGATTCACGTTCACGAAGACTTTTTCGATCGCGGCCTGATCCGGATTGTGCTGCGCGATGAGCGTCGAGATGCCTTTGAAGATCGTGTTGAGGCGCGAGGGCAGATCGGCGTCGGCCGTCTTGATGACGCCGCTCGTCACGTAATTGAGCGTGTGTCCGCTCATGTCGATGATGCCGAAGCCCGTCACGCGCAGGCCGGGGTCGATGCCTAGGATTCTCATTCGTCGTGTGGATGCGTTCCGGCTCGGGCAGTCGATGAAATCAAAAAGGCCTGCTTGCGCCGTTGGAGCGCAAGCAGGCCCATATTAAATGAAGCAAGCGCGATTAATGACGGAAATGGCGCGTACCGGTGACGATCATCGCGACATTGTGTTCGTCGGCGGCGGCGATCACTTCGTCGTCGCGCATGGAGCCGCCCGGCTGGATCACGCAGGTCGCGCCCGCGTTCACGACCACATCGAGGCCATCGCGGAACGGGAAAAACGCGTCCGACGCCACCGCCGAGCCGTTCAGCGTCAGGCCGGCGTTCTGCGCCTTGATGCCCGCGATGCGCGCCGAATCCACGCGGCTCATCTGGCCCGCGCCGACGCCGAGCGTCATGCCGCCGCCGCAGAACACGATCGCGTTCGACTTCACGAACTTCGCCACGCGCCACGCGAACATCAGGTCGTCCATTTCCTTCGGCGTCGGATGGCGCTTGGTCACGACGCGCAGTTCGTGCGGCTGCACGTTCTTCGCATCGAGCGATTGCACCAGCAGCCCGCCGCCGACGCGCTTCAGGTCGAACGTGTTGTGCCCGTCGCCGAGCGCGATCTGCAGGAGACGCACGTTCTGCTTCGCCGCGAACACCGCGCGCGCCGCCTCGCTGAACGACGGCGCGATCAGCACTTCGACGAACTGCTTCGCGACGGCCTGCGCCGCCGCTTCGTCGACTTCGCGATTGAACGCGATGATGCCGCCGAACGCGGACGTCGGATCCGTCTGGAAAGCCTTCGCGTACGCTTCGGCCGCATTCGCGCCCAGCGCCACGCCGCACGGATTCGCGTGCTTGATGATGACGCAGGCCGGCGCGTCGAACGTCTTCACGCATTCCCACGCGGCGTCCGAATCGGCGATGTTGTTGTACGACAGTTCCTTGCCCTGCAGCTGCTCGTAGTTCGCGAGCGCGCCGGCGGGCACGGAAAGGTCGCGGTAGAACGCCGCGCTCTGATGCGGGTTCTCGCCGTAGCGCAGGTCCTGCACCTTGTCGAACGCGAGGTTGAGCGTGGCCGGATACGTGTTGCGGCTCGAGTGCCGCAGCTCTTCGGTGAGGCTCGTCAGATAGTTGGTGATCGCGCCGTCGTACTGCGCCGTGTGCGCGAACACTTTGGTCGCGAGGCGGAAGTTCGTCTCGTAGCCGACGGCATTGCCGTTCGCGCGCATTTCGTCGAGCACGGCGGCGTAGTCGGCCGGGTCGACGATCACGGTCACGTCGCGATGATTCTTCGCCGCCGAGCGCAGCATGGTCGGCCCGCCGATATCGATGTTTTCGATCGCATCTTCCAGCGAGCACTCTTCCTTCGACACCGTCTGCACGAACGGATACAGATTCACGACCAGCAGATCGATGGTCGGAATGTCGTGCTTTTCCAGCGCGGCCATGTGCTCGGGCAAATCGCGGCGCGCGAGAATGCCGCCGTGAACCTTCGGATGCAGCGTCTTCACGCGGCCATCGAGCATTTCCGGAAAGCCGGTGTAGTCGGCGACCTCCGTGACGGACAGACCCGCGTCGGCGAGCAGTTTCGCCGTGCCGCCGGTCGAGAGGATCCTGACGCCGAGCGCCGACAGCGATTTGGCGAAATCGACGATGCCGGATTTGTCGGAAACGGAAATGAGCGCTTGCTTGATCATGATGAACACTGAAACCGAAAAGGGAACCCAGGCCGGACCGGGGCGCGCGCCCCGGTCCGATGAATCAAATCAATCCGTGCTGCTGAAGCTTCTTGCGTAGCGTGTTGCGGTTGATGCCGAGATATTCGGCTGCGAGCGACTGGTTTCCGCCCGCCTGCTCGAGCACCACTTCGAGCATGGGTTTTTCCACGCACGAAATCACCATGTCATACACGTCGTGCGGGTTGGAGCCGTCCAGATCCTGAAAATAGTTGTCGAGGCTCTGGCGGACGCATTGTTCGATGTTATGTCTGCTCATGCGGCAATTAGTCGGTCTGTCGTGTTGTTGAGCCCGCCGCACGATTCTTCTTCAGCCGCATCGTCCGCGTCGCCGCTCTCGTCGACGTAGACGAGACGGTCGGACAACGCCTTTTGCGCGTCGAAGAATTCGTTCACAGCGAGCAATTGTTCTTTGGTCGTGTCGAGCGTATTCATCCGGTGCCGGAAGGTGCCGGCGCCGGAAAGGCCGCGAGTGTACCAGCCGATGTGCTTGCGCGCAGTCCGAACGCCCGTGAATTCCCCGTAGAAGGCGTAGTGATCTTCCAGGTGCTCGTTCATCACCTGCTGGATCTCGTCGATGCGCGGCGGCGGCAGGCGCTCGCCCGTGTTCAGAAAATGCTCGATTTCGCGGAACAGCCACGGGCGCCCCTGCGCCGCGCGACCGATCATGATGGCGTCGGCGCCGGTTGCGGCGAGCACGACGCGTGCTTTTTCCGGCGACGTGATGTCGCCGTTCGCCACCACCGGAATCCCGACCGACGCCTTCACCGCCGCGATGGTTTCGTACTCCGCGTCGCCCTTGTAGAGATCGGCGCGCGTGCGACCGTGCACGGTGAGCATCGAGATGCCCGCGTCCTCGGCGATTTTCGCGATCGAAAGCGCGTTGCGGTTCTCGCGATTCCACCCCGTGCGAATCTTGAGCGTGACGGGCACGGCGTCCGGACCCACGCCGACCGCCTGCACCACCGCCTCGACGATGCGCGCGACGAGCGGCTCGTTCTGCAGCAACGCCGAGCCCGCCGCGACATTGCACACCTTCTTGGCCGGGCAGCCCATGTTGATGTCGATGATCTGCGCGCCGTTCGCGACGTTGTGACGGGCGGCTTCCGCGAGCATCTGCGGATCGGCGCCCGCTATCTGCACCGAGATCGGTTCGACTTCGCCCGCGTGATTGGCGCGGCGCATGGTCTTCTCGCTCTTCCACAACTGCGCGTTCGACGCCACCATCTCCGAGACCGCGTAGCCCGCGCCCATGCGCTTGCAGAGCTGCCGGAACGGGCGGTCGGTGACGCCTGCCATCGGGGCGACGAACAGGTTATTGCGCAGGACGTGTGGACCGATGGTGAGCATGAAGGCTAAAGGATCCGCGCGCTCGGACGCGGCCGGAATGCGGCCGCGCGCCAGTCAGGCGGATGCAACGTTTCTGAAGGGGAAACCGCTATTTTAACGCGAAGCGCGTGCTGAATTTAAGAGCAATCGCGTGCAAGTCATTAAATCTTCTATGAAAGGACGAGCGTTCATAGAGGATAACTCCTCGCTGCTGCGCGCCGGCGACGCGCCGCGACGCGTTCTAGCGCCGCTGGCCGAACATCATCTGGCGGGCGAGCGCGGTCTTGACCGGCGGCAGAAATTCGAGCGCTGTCAGGGCGAGACCGCGCATGGCGGCGAGCGGCGGAAAGTCCACGGTGAAGAGACGCGCGAGCGTGTCGGTGGCGCCGATCGTCAGGCGGCGATCGAGCGCGCGGCGCTGGGCGAAGCGCGCGAGCGCGAGCGGGCGCGGACCGTCGGCGGAAAGAGCGTCGGTCAGCGCGAGGGCGTCGCGCAGGCCGAGATTGAGCCCTTGACCCGCGACCGGATGCAGCGTTTGCGCCGCATTGCCGATCGCCACGGTGCGCCGGTCGACGAGCACGTCGAGCGCCGACAGCCCGAGCGGGAACGCCGCGCGCCCGGCGATGCGCGTGAAGCGGCCCATGCGCGTGCCGAAGGCGGCGCCGAGTTCGGCGAGGAATGCGTCGTCGTCGAGTTGCATGCGGCGCGCGGCTTCGTCCGGCGAGCAGCACCAGACGAGCGCGTAGTCCGCGTGACGCGGGCCGCCGCACGGCAGGAGCGCGATCGGTCCTTCGCGCGTGAAGCGCTCCCACGCGACGTTCGCCCGCGGATCGGAGACGCTCACGGTGCCGACGATCGCTGTCTGCCCGTAATCGCGTGCGCGGCGCTCGGTTGGCGTTGCATCGTCGCTGCGCTGATAAAGACCGCCTTCCGCGTTCACCAACACTTTGACGCGGATCGTGCGTTCGCCGCCCGCGGATTGCAGCGGCAGGGTGATGCCTTCGTGATCCTGCAGCGGCGCGAGGGCCGACGTGTTCGTGAGCCAGTCGACGTCGGTGGCGCGCACGGCCTCGGCGAGCGCGCCGACGAGCGAGCCGTAGCGTGCCACGTAGCCCAGTTCGGGCAATTCGTGCTCGTCGTGCTCGATCAGCGTGCGGCCGAAGTGCCCGCGCTGCGACACGTGGATGCGGCGGATCGGCGTGGCGTCGCCGGGAAAGCCGAGCGGCTGGAGCATCACGCGGCTGCCGTGCGACAACGCGATCGCGCGCGGATCGCTGGCGGCGGCCTCGGGCGTGCGCGCGTCGATCAGCGCGACCGACATTCGCGACGTCGCGCTGCGCCGCGCGAGCCAGCCGGCGAGCGCGAGCCCGACCGGTCCCGCGCCGACGACGGCGATGTCGTAGTCGAAATGCGCTTGCGGCGCGTCGGTTGTCGGGTCGCTCATCGCGTCGGGTACTTCCATCATTCGCTCAGTCATTCGCTTCGCGCATCAGCGCTTCGATTTCGTCGGCGGCGACCGGCACCTCGCGCGTGAGCAGCTCGCAGCCGTTCTCCGTGACGACGGCGTCGTCCTCGATACGGATGCCGATGTCCCAGTAGCGCTCGGGCACATCCTCGGCGGCGCGCACATAGAGACCCGGCTCGACCGTGAGCGCCATGCCGGGCGCAAGCAGACGCCAGGGACGCGCGCCTTGCTCGTCGAGCGGGCCGTCCGCCTCGCGGTATTCGCCCGCGTCGTGCACGTCCATGCCAATCCAGTGGCCGGTGCGGTGCATGTAGAAGCGCGCGTACGCGCGTTGCGCGAGCACGTCGTCCACGTTGCCGAACTTGGTTTTGTCGAGGATGCCGGTGTCGAGCAGACCCTGCGACAACACTTTCAGGGCCGCCTGATGGGGCGCGTCGAAGCTTGCGCCGGCGCGCGTCGCGTCGACGGCGGCAGCCTGCGCGGCGAGCACGATGTCGTAAAGCTCGCGCTGCGCCGCCGTGAAACGACCGCTCGCGGGAAACGTGCGCGTGATGTCGGACGCGTAGCCGTCGAGCTCGCACGCGGCGTCGATGAGGATCAGGTCGCCGTCGCGCGCGACAGCGTTGCCCGCCGGATAGTGCAGCACGCAGGCGTTCGCGCCCGCCGCTACGATCGAGCCGTACGCCGGAGCCTGCGCGCCGTGGCGGCGAAACGTGTAGAGCAATTCGGCTTCGATTTCGTACTCGCGCATGCCCGGGCGGCAGGCGCGCATTGCGCGACGGTGCGCTTCCGCCGAAATGGATGCCGCGCGGCGCATGATCGCGATTTCGTGCGGGTCCTTGACGAGGCGCATTTCATCGAGAAGCGGCAACAGATGCTGCGCGCGCGCGGGCGCGCGTACGCCGCTGCGGTTTTGCGCGCGCACGGCGGCGAGCCAGCCGCGCACTCGCGCATCCAGTTCCGCCGATGCGCCGAGCGCGTAGTGCAGCGCGGGCTTGTCGGCGATCAGGCGCGGCATTTCGTCGTCGAGCGCGCTGATCGGGAACGCGGCGTCGAAGCCGAACGCGTCGCGCGCGGCGTCGGGGCCGAAGCGAAAGCCTTCCCACGTTTCGCGTTCGGCGTTCTTCTCGCGGCAGAACAGGATGGCCGCGGGTTCGCCGTCTTTCGCGCTCGCGTTCAGGACGAGCGTTGCCTCGGGTTCGTCGAAGCCCGTCAGATAGTAAAAGTAGCTGTCGTGCCGGAAAGGGTAGTCCGTGTCGCGATTGCGCATGACTTCCGGCGCAGTCGGCAATACGGCGACGCCGCCGCCTTGCTCACGAAGCGCGGCGAGCACGCGCTGGCGGCGCGCGCGATAGACGTCGACGGCGATGGGGCGGGCGAGTTCGGTCGGTGAGTTCATGCGCCGATTGTAGCGCCGGCTCCGCGATGACGGCACTCGGCCATTCGGGCTATGCCGTTCGGCCGAATGGCGCGCCGCTCACGCGCGCCGTAAATTCATTCTTCGGCAGGACGATTGCGCACGCTGCCCGCGATCAGATCGAAGCGGAACAGCCGGCATTCGAGCGCGCCGTTGAAGAGCGGCGTTTTCGTCGATTCGCGCAGCCGCAACATGCCCGGCAGCTTGCGGTCGGACGTGAGTACGTACGCGCGCCAGCCGGGAAAGCGCTGCTTGAGCGCGTTGCCGAAAGACACGAAGAACTCCGTGTCGGCGGGGTCGGGCTGCGCGCGGGCGAACGCGTCGTCGTCTTCGCGGCGGCTGCGCGCCGTGTCGCGCACTTCGCCGCGCGGACCGCGCCCACGCACTTCGATACGCTCGCCGTACGGCGGATTCGCGATGAGAATGCCGGGCGCGTCGGTCGGCGGCACCATGTTGCGGGCGTCGACCTGCTTGAGCGACAGATTGGAGACGCCCGCGCGGTGCAGGTTGGCGCGCGCCTTGTCGAGCATGTCGCCGGAGATGTCGCTGCCGAAGACGTTGATGTCCGATTGCGACGCGCGTGCGGTGCGACGCTGTTCGGCCGCCGCCGCCTTGAGCTTTTGCCACATGCCCGGATGAAACGGCTTGAGCTTTTCGAAGCCGAAGCGCCTTTCGCTGCCGGGCGCGATGCCGAGCGCGGATTGCGCCGCTTCGGCGAGGAAGGTGCCGCTGCCGCACATCGGGTCGAAGAGCGGCGTGCCGGGCGTCCAGCCGGTGAGGCGCAGGATGCCGGCCGCGAGATTTTCGCGCAGCGGCGCCGCGCCCTTGTCGAGCCGCCAGCCGCGCTTGAAGAGCGGTTCGCCGGAAGTGTCGAGATAGAGCGTGCACTCGTTCACCGTGAGGAACGCGAACACGCGCACGTCGGGCTGGGCGGTGTCGATGCTCGGGCGCGCGCCCGCCACATCGCGCAGGCGGTCGCAGACGGCGTCCTTCACGCGCAACGTGGTGAATTCGAGGCTTTTCACCGGCGATTTGATCGCGGTGAGATCGACGCGCATCGTCTGGCTCGGCGTGAACCATTGCTCCCAGCGCTGGCGATGCGTGAGTTCGTAGATATCGTTTTCGTTGCGGTAGGGGCCTTGCGCGATCTTGAGCAGCACGCGGCTCGCGATGCGCGAATGAAGGTTCGCCGCCATGCCCGCGACCCAGCCGCCCCGGAAATGCACGCCGCCGGGCACTTGCGCGCCGACGATCAGCGATCCGCCACCCGACAGCGGTGCGCTGGCCACATGCAGTTCACCGATCTCCGCGAGCTCGGCGGCAAGCGGTGCTTCGAGACCGCGCGGGCAGGGGACAAACCAGTCGAAAAGAGGGGAGGACATGAGCTGCTTTTTGGACGTTCAAAGACGGTATTGTACGCGGCAGCGTTGGAACGCCGCGTCCGTCGAAAGAGCTGGCGGGAAGGACGCCTTTTCGCTCCTTCGAACCCGCCTCACGTGTACGCGGGCCGATTCTCGACGTCGAGCTCAAAAATAGACGGTCAAATGGTTGATGATTTGTGAAATTACGTCGATGAGCGTATTCATCAGTTATCCGAAACGAGTTGAGGCTGACGAGCCAGAAGACCGGATCATAGCATCGTCGCACGCGGATTCACGTCGACCGGTCGGTGCGCACGATTCAAAGCCGCCGCGAGCGCCCGGATGTTGCGCTCGCGACGGCCGACGGTGTTCACGACGCCTGCGTCACTCCACCGCCTTCATCATCTCCTCCACCACCTTCTTGGCGTCGCCGAACACCATCATCGTCTTGTCCATATAGAACAGTTCGTTGTCGAGCCCGGCATAGCCCGCCGCCATCGAGCGCTTGTTCACGATGATCGTGCGCGCCTTGTACGCTTCGAGAATTGGCATGCCGGCGATCGGCGATTTCGGATCGGTTTTGGCCGCCGGATTCACCACGTCGTTGGCGCCGAGCACGAGCACGACATCCGTCTGGCCGAACTCGCTGTTGATCTCGTCCATCTCCTGCACCATCTCGTACGGCACTTCGGCTTCGGCCAGCAGCACGTTCATGTGCCCAGGCATTCGCCCCGCGACCGGATGAATCGCGTACCGCACGTCGATGCCCTTCTCGACGAGCTTGTCCGTCAGCTCCTTCAACGCGTGCTGCGCGCGCGCGACGGCCAGACCGTAACCCGGCACGATCACCACGCTTTCCGCATTGCCGAGCATGAACGCGGCGTCGTCGGCGGAACCGGATTTGACAGGGCGCTGCTCCGTCGAGCCGCCTGCGACCGCACCGCCCGCCTCGCCGCCGAAGCCGCCGAGAATCACGTTGAAGAACGAGCGGTTCATCGCCTTGCACATGATGTACGACAGAATCGCGCCCGACGAGCCGACCAACGAACCCGCGATGATCAGCATCGGATTGTTCAGCGAGAAGCCGATTCCCGCCGCCGCCCAGCCCGAGTACGAGTTGAGCATCGACACGACCACGGGCATGTCCGCGCCGCCGATCGGAATGATGATCAGCACGCCCAGCGCGAATGCGATCAGCGTCATGATGATGAACGGCAGCCACGACTCGGTGAGCATGAAGATCACGCCGAAGCCGACCATCGCGACGGCGAGCAGCAGGTTGATCAGATGCTGTCCCGAATACGTGACCGGCGCGCCCTGAAACAGCCGGAACTTGTACTTGCCCGAGAGCTTGCCGAACGCGATGACCGAGCCCGAGAACGTGATCGCGCCGACGAACGTGCCGATGAACAACTCGACGCGGTTGCCGTACGGAATCGGCTCGCCGGGCGCCGCGAGGCCGAACGCGGACGGTTCGGCCACGACGCCGTACGCGATGCACACCGCCGCGAGACCGATCAGCGAGTGCATCGCCGCGACGAGTTCGGGCATCTTCGTCATCTCGACTTTCGCCGCGATATACGCGCCCGCCGCCCCGCCGATGATCAGCGCCGCGAACAGCAGCGACAATCCGAGCGCGAGATTGGAGCCGAGATAGGCCGCCTGCTTCGTGATCAACGCGAGCGTCGTGAGAATGGCGATCGCCATGCCGGCCATGCCGAACGTATTGCCGATGCGCGCCGTCTTCGGATTGGACAAGCCTTTGAGCGCCTGGATGAAACACACCGAGGCGACGAGATACAGGAGAGTGACGACATTCAGGCTCATTACGCACCCTCCTTGGCCGGCAGCTTCCTGGGCTCTTTCTTCTTGAACATCTCGAGCATTCGCCGTGTCACGAGAAAGCCGCCGAACACGTTCACCGCCGCGAGCAGCACGGCGAGCGTGCCGAAGAACTTGCCCGCCGCGCCGACCGTCAGGCCGACCGCGAGCATCGCGCCGACGATCACGATCGCCGAGATCGCGTTGGTCACGGCCATCAGCGGCGTGTGCAGCGCGGGCGTGACATTCCACACGACGTGATAGCCGACATAGATGGCCAGCACGAAGATGATGAGATTGATCACCGTGTGATTGATGACGTCCATGTTCCTCTCCGTATCAGGCTGCGGCGCGCGCGAGCTGGCCGTCGCGGCACTGCAGTGTGGCCGCGACGATGTCGTCCGCGAGATCGATGTTGAGCGTGCCTTCCTTCGTCAGAATGAGCTTGAGGAAGTCGAGCAGATTGCGGGCGTAGAGCGCGGAAGCATCGGCGCCGACCATCGAGGCGAGATTCGTGTGCCCGACGATATGCACGCCGTGCTTCATCACCACCTGGTCCACTTCGGTGAGCGGGCAGTTGCCGCCGCGCTTGCCTTCGAACTCGGGGCCGCGTCCGGCGGCGAGATCGATGATCACGGAGCCCGGTTTCATGTGCTTGACCGTTTCGACGGAAATCAGCGTCGGCGCGGGTCGACCGGGAATCAGCGCGGTCGAGATGACGATGTCCGCTGCCTTGGCACGCTCGTGCACTTGCGCCGATTGCCGCGCGAGCCAGCTCGGCGGCATCGGGCGCGCATAGCCGCCGACGCCGACCGCGGCTTCGCGCTCTTCGTCGGTTTCGAAAGGCACGTCGACGAACTTCGCGCCGAGCGATTCGATCTGCTCCTTGACGGCCGGCCGCACATCCGACGCTTCGACCACGGCGCCGAGACGCTTGGCCGTGGCAATCGCCTGCAGGCCCGCGACGCCCGCGCCGAGCACGAGCACGCGCGCCGCTTTCACGGTGCCGGCGGCGGTCATCAGCATCGGCATGAAGCGCTGGTAATACTGGCACGCCATCAGCACGGCCTTGTACCCGGCGATGTTCGCCTGCGACGACAGCACGTCGAGGCTCTGCGCGCGCGTCGTGCGCGGCGCGGCTTCGAGCGCGAACGCGGTGACGCCCGCCGCGGCGAGCCGCGCGGTGTTCTCGGTGTTGAAGGGATCGAGCATGCCGATGAGCACGGTGCCCGGTTTCATGATCGCGAGCTCGTCGGCGGAAGGCGATTGCACCTTGAGGACGATTTCGGCGGAAAAGGCGGTCGCGGCATCGACGAGATCGGCGCCCGCTTGCGCGAAGGCATCGTCGATATAACTTGCCGGCAAGCCCGCACCGCTCTGCACCGAGACGCGGTGTCCCTGCGTGACGAGCTTCTTGACCGTTTCGGGCGTAGCGGCGACTCGCGCCTCGTTCGCCCGCGTTTCAGCAGGCACTCCGATGTGCATCTTTGAATCCTCCTGTCTTTGTTGCTTCCTGCGCCCGGGACCGGACTTAGGAACGCTTAAGGCTGAGTTTTATTTCAAATGCTGGAACCGACGGCTATCGCCACTGTAACCGAAGAACGCGCGCGCAAATATCCGATCCGGCACTTGTTCCGGATTCCGGTCATCCGCGCTTACCCTTACGCGCGACGGGCGGGAAAGCCCCGGCGACGGTAAAATATCCAACCATGAAATCAGACACTTGGGCCCCCCACGTTACGGTGGCGGCGATCATCGAGCGCGACGGGCGCTTTCTCGTCATCGAGGAGCACACGTCGGCGGGACTCAGAATCAACCAACCGGCCGGTCATCTGGAAGCGGGCGAGACGCTCGCCGAAGCGGTGATCCGCGAGACGTTCGAGGAAACGGCGCATCGCTTCGAGCCCGAGGCGCTCGTCGGCGCGTATATGACGCACTTCGCGCGGCCGGGCGGCGATGTCACGTATTTGCGCTTCACGTTCTGCGGCAAGTCCGCCGGTGAAGAGATCGGGCGTACGCTCGACGAAGGCATCGTGCGCACGATGTGGCTCACCGCCGACGAATTGCGCGCGTCGGCCGGGCGGCACCGGACGCCGCTCGTGATGAAGTGTGTCGACGATTACCTGTCCGGGCGGCGCGTGCCGCTCGATTTCATTCATACGCATTCGGTCGCGCCGGTGGTGCGGGCCTGAGGGCCCGCGTCGTAGCCCGCTTCCGGGCCGCTTTCGGGCGGCCGATTTCCCGCATCGCGCCGGCGCCGTGCGGGAGCAACGCGGTATCCCGCGCGGTATTTCTATGAGCAAGCGAAGAGTGGTGGTGGGCATGTCGGGCGGCGTCGATTCGTCGGTCACGGCGTGGCTCCTGAAGGAACAAGGCTATGACGTCGTCGGCCTGTTCATGAAGAACTGGGAAGACGACGACGACGGCGAATATTGCTCGACCCGGCAGGACTGGATCGACGTGGTGTCGGTCGCGGACCTGCTCGGCATCGACGTCGAGGCGGTCAACTTCGCCGCCGAATACAAGGACCGCGTGTTCGCGGAGTTCCTGCGCGAGTACTCGGCGGGACGCACGCCCAATCCCGATGTGCTGTGCAACGCCGAGATCAAGTTCAAGGCGTTCCTCGATCACGCGATGTCGCTCGGCGCGGAAACCATCGCGACGGGCCATTACGCGCGCGTGCGCGAGCACGACGGACTGTTTCAGTTGCTCAAGGCAACGGATTCGACCAAGGACCAGTCGTACTTTTTGCATCGGCTGAATCAGGCGCAATTGTCGAAAACGCTGTTCCCGCTCGGCGAGATCCCGAAGACGAAGGTGCGCGAAATCGCGTCGCAGATCGGACTGCCGAATGCGAAGAAGAAGGATTCGACCGGTATCTGCTTCATCGGCGAACGGCCGTTCCGCGAGTTCCTCAACCGCTATTTGCCGACGAAGCCCGGCCCGATGAAGACGGCCGAAGGCAAGACGGTCGGCGAACATATCGGGCTCGCGTTCTACACGTTCGGACAGCGCAAGGGCATCGGCATCGGCGGCGCGAAGGACGGCAGCGGCGAGCCGTGGTTCGTCGCGGGCAAGGACATGGCGAGCAACACGCTGTATGTCGTGCAGGGGCACGATCATCCGTGGCTGCTGTCGGAGTCTCTGGTTGCGGGCAACACGAGCTGGGTCGCGGGCGCGGCGCCGGAAGAGGGCGCCGCGTGCGGTGCCAAGACGCGCTACCGCCAGCAGGACGCGGCGTGCCGCTTCGCGCGCGAGGCCGACGGACGCTTCGCGCTTCATTTCGACGACGCCCAATGGGCTGTCACGCCGGGGCAATCGGCCGTGCTGTATCAGGGCGACGTGTGCCTGGGCGGCGGCATCATCGAACAGGCGATGGTCGGGCAGGAGACATCGCAAGCTGCCGCAACGGCGCTCTCGGTCGCGCGCTGAGCTTTCGCGCAAACCCTGGCTGCGGCCAGGGTTTTTTTGCGCCCATCGTCGGCGTTTTTCCTATCGGTCCGATAAAAACTTTTTTGATACAAGTGCTTGACCGTCTATCTAGTGATAGATAAATTACGCCTCATTGAACGCAGGGGCATTTCGGAAATGGACAAGAACACTGTGCGGGAGGCGCTTCTGGACCATGCGCAGTCGCTTTTGATGACGCGCGGCTACAACGGATTCAGCTATCGCGACTTGTCCGAATTGGTCGGAGTGAAGACGTCCAGCATTCACTATTACTTTCCGACCAAGGAAGATCTCGCCCTCGAAGCGGTGAATGCCTACAGCGCGGACGTCATGTCGTCGATCTATGCCATCGACAGTTCGGCCTCGGCGGACAAGAAACTCGATCGCTATACGAAGCTGTTCGCGCGGATCATCGGCGGCGGAAATCAGATCTGCCTGTGCGGCATGCTGGCGTCGGACATCGAATCGTTGCCGGAGAAGGTGCGCCACGCCGTGCAATCGTTCTTCAAAGCCAACGAGAACTGGCTGGCGAAAGTGCTGGCCGAAGGCGAAGCGCAGGACACGCTCGACGCCGGCGGAAAACCCGAAGCCGCTGCGCGCGTGCTGTACGCCGCATTTCAGGGCAGTTTGCTGGCATGCCGCCTGTTTCAGACGAGAACGCGGCTGGAAGAAGTGGCGAATACCGTGCGGCGGTAGATAACCCTGTGGATAACCATGTGAAAAACCGCTGAAGAGGCATTGAGTAACCTATCTTTAAGTAGATAGATTTTGGCGGATTAATACAGCTTTTTCGTCCGACCACGTGTTTCTGCGTTTGATATGGCCAAAGCCATACGGCGACAAGCTCGAATGACGACAAGTCCGGTTTTACGAAGTCCGATCATATCGAATTATCTATCTATTGATAGATTGAGCAAAATATCGATTTAGCCGTGTGTTTCATCGTTTCACGCGCGCTTAGATATGTCGCATGATTCAAGTCGATCAATCGGGAGGGAGCGGGCGTGCTGGTCGCGTCGGTGCGTCGCGACGGCGATTCGCGACTTCGCGATGCCCCTCGCGCCGGCCATCGCGCAGGCGAACGCGACGCTCGAAGCCGCGTTGCAGAAGTACACGCAGGAAAAGCGACATTCCCGCCGCGCGCGGGAACGCCTTCGTGTGCCGGTCAGATCACCGGCACGGTATCCACGAACGATTGCCGTTGCGCGAGGCGCGCATGGAACTTGTCGAGACTCGGATGCGCGTCGCGCCAGTTCAGGTCCGGCATGCGCAAATCGAGATAGCCGAGCGCGCAGCCGCAGGCGATATCCGCGAGCGTGAAGCGGTTCGCCGAACACCATTGCTTCGAGCCCAGCCCGCGCGACATGGCACGCAGGCCGTCTTCCACCTTGAGCCGCTGACGCGCGAGCCACGATTCGCTGCGGTGCGCCTCGTCGCGCAGTGTGCCTTCGAGACGGATCAGCACGGCGGCATCGAGCATGCCGTCGGCGAGCGCTTCCCAGCAACGAACTTCGGTGCGCTCGCGCCGCTCCTGCGGCAGCAGCTTGCCGACGGGCGTGAGCGTATCGACGAATTCGCAGATGACGCGCGAATCGAACACGGCTTCACCGTCGTCGAGAATCAGACAGGGGACCTTGCCGAGCGGGTTGTAGTCGTGAATCTTCGAATCGGATGCCCAGACGTCCTCGAGCAGCAGTTCGCAATCGATCTTCTTTTCCGCCATGACGATCCGCACCTTGCGGACGAACGGGCTGGTGTGCGAACCGATTAGTTTCATCATCTTTTCTTCGGTTGATTCAGAATTTCGGGCGACGACGATCTTAACCGGGCGCGCACGATGCATTCGCAAATTTCGAGACGAGCGCAGCCTATGGTGTCGCCTGCCGACAACATGGGTTTCTCGCTGGCCCGCGCCCGGCCCCGCACCGGACGCGGCGCGGTTCACTGCGCGCTGGCCGTCGACGCTGCGCCGGTGGAGGGGCACGGCAACACCGGCGCGGCGGCCGGTTTGACGCTCGCCGCGGCTTTGCCCTTCGACGAAGCAGCCGCCGAAGCCGCCGCCGGCGGCAGCGAGGCGAGGCTGCGCATGCCGGCCGAAATGGCGGAAGCGAGCTCGTCCACTGCCTTGCGATGCCCGCCGACGAGCGCGTCGTAGCCCGATCCGACGCGTTCCTGCGCGACCGTCCGGCAGGTCAGCACGGTGTCCGAGCCGACGGCGCGCACGCTCCACACGGCGTCGATGACCGCCTGCGAATCCGGCCACGACTCGAAGCGCTGCACATTGACCTTCACCCGATACACCGGCACGGATGCCGGATGCGGCGTGTTGTAGACGTCGATTGCGCCGAGCTGCTGCGTGAGATCGGCGGACAGCGCGCGCCGCACTTCGTCGGCGGGCAGCGACGCCCAGCGGTTTTCCTCCAGCACCTGAACCTGCGCCGGACTCGTCTGCACGACCAACTGGTTGCGCGCGACCTGCTGCGGCATGTCGACGGGCGCCAGCTCGAAAAAGAACGCGGCCGGCGTCGACGGCACGGGCCGTGTGTCGCCGCCGCCGAGCGTGTAGAAACGGCTCGTCGGCGAAGCGCAGGCGGCGAGCAGCGCGGCCGCGCCAAGGGTCGTCATCAACGCGCCGAACTTCATGGTTTGTCTCCCGATTTACCGCGCAAGAGCGATTCCGGATGGCGTTCCAGATAATCCGCGAGCGCATTGAGCGATTGAAGCGTGCGCGTGAGTTCCTGCATCGCCTGACGTGTGTCCGATTGAATCGGCGAGTCCGATTGCAGCGTCGACTGCGCCTGATTGAAAGTCTTCTTTGCTTCCGTGAGCGTGTCGCGCATCTCGGGGATGACTTCCTTGTCGAGCCTGTCGAAAAGCGCGTTGGCGTTCTTCAGCGAGCCGTTCAGGTTCGTGCCGATCTGATCGAACGGAATCTTGTCGATCTTGCGCGCGATATCGGCGATCTGCAGTTGCAGTTCGTCGAGCGTGTTCGGAACCGTGGGCAGCTCGATCGGATCGGCGCTGGCGCTGACCTTCGCGGGCGCCGCCTTCGGGAAGAAGTCGAGCGCGACATACAACTGGCTCGTCAGCAGGTTGCCGGTGCGCAACTGGCCGCGCAGACCGCGCTTCACGAGCAGTTCCAGCATGTCCTGGCTCGCCGACGTGCCTTGCTCCGGCAACGCGTGTTTCGCGCGCTTGCCGAGCCGATCGGGATAGAGGTCGATCGTGACCGGCATCATGAACGAATGCGACTTCGAGTCGTATTGCACGCCGATGCCCGTGACCTGACCCAGCACGATGCCGCGGAAATCGACCGGCGCGCCGACCGACAGACCGCGCAGCGACTGATTGAAGTTCATCACGACATGCACCGCCTGGCCGTCCGGATCGCGCATCGCGTCCGCCTGATCGGAAGCGAGCCGGAAGGTCGCGTTGTTCTGCGCCTGCGGGCCGGGCTGCTGGTTCGGCGGCGTCTGGAAGGCGATGCCGCCGAGCACGACCGTCGCGAGCGATTGCGTGTTGAGCGTGAAGCCGCTCGAATCGAGCCGCAGATCGACGCCGCTCGCATGCCACCAGCGCGAATTGGTGCCGATGTACTGATCGTAAGGCGCGTTGACGAACACCTGCAGCGTGACGCCGGTGCCGTCCTTGTCGAGCGAGAACGCGGCGACCTGCCCGACCTGCACGCGCCGGTAATAGACCGGCGAGCCGATGTCGAGCGAGCCGAGCGATTCGCCGTGCAGCGTGAAGGTGTGGCCCTTCTGGTCGCCGGTCACCGCGGGCGGCGTTTCGAGGCCGACGAAGTACGTCTGATCTTCGGCCGACTTGCCCGCATCGACGCCGATATACGCGCCCGACAGAAGCGTCGAGAGGCCGGTCACGCCGCTTGCCGCCACGCGCGGGCGCACGACCCAGAAGCGCGTGTCCTTCACGGCGAAATCGGTGGCTTCCTTGGTGAGCTGCACGTCGACGAGCACGCGCGAATGATCCTTCGACAGCGTGATGCTCTTGACCGTGCCGATATCGACGTCCTTGAACTTCACCTTCGTCTTGCCGGGCTCGAGCCCTTCCGCGCTGACGAAGCTGATCGTGACGGTCGGTCCGCGGCTCGACACCGTCTTCACGACCAGAATCACGCCGATCAATGCCGCGACGAGCGGAATCACCCAGACGAGCGACGGCAGCCAGCGGCTGCGCGGTTCGATCACGGGCTCGGGCAGGTTCGGCGGCAGGCCGCCGCCCTGGCGACCGTCGCCGCCGCTGGCACTGGCGGGCGGCGCTGGCTGCTTCGGGTCGTTCGGACCTCGGGCGTCAGTCATATTTCTTTCCTGATGGTTCGATGTTGTCCCACATGAGGCGCGGGTCAAATTGCATGGACGCGATCATCGTCAACACCACCACGGACGCGAACGCGAGCGCGCCCGGCCCCGGCGTGATGACGGCGAGCGACTTGAAGCGCACGAGCGCGATCGTGAGCGTGATCACGAAGACATCGAGCATCGACCAGCGGCCGATGCCCTCGACGATGCGAAACAGCGTCGTGCGCTGACGCGGACGCCAGACGGAGCGCCGCTGCACGCTGATGACGAGAAAGCCGAGCGTCACGAGCTTGAGCATCGGCACGAGAATGCTGGCGACGAAGATCACCGCCGCGAGCGGATAGTCGCCGTCGTTCCAGAACAGCGCGACACCGCTCAGGATGGTGTCGTCCTCGGAGCCGAGAATCGACGACGTGTGCATGATCGGAAACAGGTTCGCCGGGATATAGAGAATCGCCGCGCTGATGAGCAGCGCCCACGTGCGCGCGACGCTGTCCGGGTGACGCCGGTGCACGATCGCGTCGCAGCGCGTGCAGCGCTGCTTCTCGACGGTGCGCGCGAGCGGCTGCACGAGTCCGCACGCATGACAGGCGACGACGTTCGCGCGCGACGCCGTCGTGTAGTGCATCTCGGACACCGGCTCGGCGCTTGCCGGATCGATGGGATCGACGGGATTGCTCACGATTTCTGCCTCGCGTCGGTCGGAACGGGCGGGGCGCCGTCGCGTCGCGCGACTTCGCGCGGCCCGAGCCGGCTCGCGATGTCCCACAGCGCGCGCGGATCGAAGCTCACGACGACCGCGAACATCAACGTCAGCGCGCCGAAAGCGAAGAGCGCCGCTTCGGGAATCACGCGCGCGATGCTGACCATCTTCACGAGCGTGACGAGTACCCCGAGCATGAACACTTCGATCATGCCCCATGGCCGCACGAACTGGATCATGCGCAAAAGTCCGTTGAAGCCCGGCGGAACATGACCCGCGCGCAGCGGCAGCAACACGTAGAGCAGCGCGATCAGCTCGCACAGCGGGAACAGGATCGTCGAGCAGAAGACGAGCACGGCCATGACTTCCATCTGCTCGTTCCACAACGCGACGATCGCGCCGATCAGCGTGGTGTCCGAAGTGAGCCCGTTTGCATCGAGCTCGACGATGGGAAAGGCCTGCGCGATGACGAACGTGACCAGCGCGGCCAGCGTCATCGCGCAAATCTTGTCGAGGTTCGATGAAATACTGCGATAAAGCAGCGAACCGCAGCGCGGACATTTCGCCGACGTGCGGTTGGGCAATTCACGTTTTTTGAAAAGCGCGTCGCATTCGTGACACGCGATCAGTTCGTCCGGTTCGTTCGCGTTCATGGTCGAAGCCCGAATGGTGTCGAGCAAATATGTCGGGCGCCGCGAGGACCGGCTCCGACGGAGCTTAGCAAGCGCCGGGCCAGCGCGAAAGGAATCAGCATGGTATCAAATGGCGAATATCTGGCGGATCGATCGTGCCGCGTGCGGGCCGGCGGAATGAATCTGCGTGTCCGCTCGTTAATACCTTGATGCCGGAATCGCGCGCGGTCCGTTCCGCTTCGTCGCGCATTCATCGACCGTTGCATGCGTGGAATAGTTCGTTGCACGGACGGCATTCCGGTCACCCCGACGGGCCGCAAAGCCCCGCCGGGCCTGGCTTGCGGCGCGCGCGCCCAGTATTTTCGAGCGCGCTGGCAAGAAACCGGCGTTGAGGTAGCATGGCGGCCTTGAATACCCGTCGTTCTTCGAAGACGGGCCGAAAGACATCGAAACCTCGAGTGAAAGCACTATGGAAAGCAGCGCACGCATCGCGACGGCCGCGCCGGAGCAAAGCTATAGCGCCACGGCGATCGGTCTGCACTGGCTGATCGCGTTGTTGATCGTGTGCGGTTTCTACCTCGGCTGGATCATGACCGACATTCCGGGCATCACGCCGACCAAGCTCAAGTACTTCTCGTGGCACAAGTGGATCGGCGTGACCGTGTTCGCGCTCGCCGTGCTGCGCCTGCTCTGGCGCGTCACGCATCGCGCGCCCCCGATGCCCGACGGCATGCCGCGCTGGCAGCAGGGCGCGGCGCATCTCACGCATTTCCTGCTCTACGCGCTGATGCTCGTCATTCCCGCGTCAGGCTATCTGTACAGTTCGGCGGCGGGCCTGCAGGTCGTGTACCTCGGCGTGCTGCCGTTGCCGACGATCATCGGTCCGGACAAGGCGCTGAAGGCGACGCTGCGTATCGTGCATATCGCGCTGAACTATACGCTGCTGTTCTTCGTCGTCATGCACGTGCTCGCTGCGCTGAAGCACCATTTCCTCGATCGGGACGGTTTGCTCGGGCGCATGCTGCCGTTTCTCCGCTAGGCGCGCTGGTTCGTTGCAATTGTTTCCTGGCCGTTGGCCGAGCGTTTCCCGGCGGCTGATAGTTCTCGCGTTCTTTTGATTTCCAATACTGGTTTGCTGATTTGAACCGCGTTTTGAATAGGGCACACATGAAAGTGAAACTCAATCGTTGGATGCTGGCGACGGCGGCATCGCTCGCCCTGGTTGCGGCGGCGCAAGCGCAAGTGGACATGAGCAAGAGCTCGGTGGTCGCCACTTCGAAGCAGATGAACGTGCCCACCGACGGCAAGTTCAACAAGTTCACCGCGCAGATCGCGTTCGATCCGGCGAAGCCTGCGGCGGGCACGGCGAACATCACGATCGACACCGGCAGCTACGACCTGGGCGACGACGAATACAACAAGCAGGTGCGCGGCGCGGAATGGTTCGATGCGGGCAAGTTCCCGACCGCGACTTTCGTCTCCAGCGCGATCGCGCCGGCCGGCGCCAACAAGTACAACGTGACCGGCAAGATCACGATCAAGGGCAAGTCGCAGACGGTCACGGTGCCGGTGACGGTCACGCAGCAGGGCGCGACCGAAACGTTCGACGGCGCGCTGCCGATCAAGCGCACCCAGTTCGATGTCGGAACGGGTGAGTGGAAGGATACGTCGATCGTCGCGGACGACGTCGTCATCAAGTTTCATATCGTCGCCGCAAAGAAGTGAGCGGCGCTCACGCGAATCCATCAATCTCACAGGAGAAGAACTTGAAGAAACTTTCGATCATCGCTGCGGGCGCGCTCGCGCTCGGCATGTCCTTCGGCGCGTTTGCTGCCGACACGTATAAGCTCGACCCGAACCACACCTATCCGAGCTTCGAGGCCGACCACTTCGGCGGCGTGTCGACGTGGCGCGGCAAGTTCAACAAGAGCAGCGGCGAAGTCGTGCTCGATCGCGCGGCCAAGACCGGCACGGTGAACGTGACGATCGACATCACGTCGATCGACACCGGCAACGACAAGCTGAACGAGCATCTGCAGAAGGACGAATTCTTCGATGCCGCCAAGTTCCCGACCGCGCAATACAAGGGCACGTCGATCAAGTTCGACGGCGACACGCCGAGCGAAGTGGTCGGCACGCTGACGATGCACGGCGTGACCAAGCCGCTCAATCTGAAGATCGAGCACTTCAAGTGCTTCGTGAACCCGATGATGAAGAAGGAAGTGTGCGGCGTGGAAGCGACCACCACGTTCGATCGCGGCGACTTCGGAATGGATTACGGCAAGGCGTATGGCTTCAGTCTGAAGACGGTGCTGCATATTCAGGCCGAAGGCGTGAAGCAGTAAGTTAGGCGTTGCGAAGTAAAACGGCCAGTCTGGGAAGACTGGCCGTTTGCTTTGAGCCTATCGTTCGGGATCTTATGTTGCATTGATTTTAGTGTTTTGCAAAGAGCCTCAAGCAGTGCTGATTATCTGTAACCACGCGCTTGTTGTGATTGATATCCCAAACTCCTGGATAAGCATCTTCACGGCAATTGATCTCCCCGCTTGCCGCGACATATTGTCCGTCGGGCGAAATCGCAGATGAACCGGCCTTGCCGCTTCCGCCAAACGAGTGACGTCTCAATTCTTCTATGCTTTTGCCGCGTAAGTACGCACCCGGAAGAGTGACGAGATTGGATGATGATCCGAGGTGCGCGACTGTAGCCAGCCAGGTAAATGGTTGAACGGTAACGAAATCAACCGTCACATAAATTCCTCGCGAAACATTGACGTCTGTTAAGAGTCCCATATTATCAGGAATAAACGAAACGCGGACAAGGTGACTGGGAGCACAGCTAAGTAGGGAATCCTTTCTGACAAAACTGTTGCCCGATATTATCAAGGCATCATTGTCGTAGCTTTCAATGGCATAGTCCGCCGCGGCATCGAGTGTGCACACTCGAATTCGGTCGTTTTCCATGATGCGAATAGTATTCTTTTCAACTTCGTAATTAGCCTGAGCCAAAGCGGAGCCCGTCACAATGTTCAATAAGATTGCAGTGATATTTTGCAACAAGTTCACGAAGGAACTCCTTCTTAATGCCAGTATTCCAGGAATCGCGAATCATCGATATTGTTGCAGGCAAAGAAAAATAACTATTTGCAGCGCTCAGATAGCAACTGGAACGTCGAAAGTCTCTGTTGTGCGAAATGTAAGACTAGTTCGTCGCTCAACCACCCTGGTCTGGATTCGGTCTTATACCTTAGAGATTCTGTCCATTGAGAAGAGGCTTTGGAATAGTCTTCCGCAATCGCCGTGCAGTATGAACCTCGCTTTCTGATTTCCGCCAAAAGTGCATCAGACTTCGTGTTCAGATCCGATACGGCCTCATCGTAGCATTGTCGCAATATCATGCCGCAGCCGGAATTGCAGTTAGATCTTTCGTGCTTCGTGCGCTGCATGCAACTTGCGAATGCGTCTCCGTGGATGCTCGCTGCCATGGTAGTGCCGGCGATCCAATTGGGCGCGAAGATGAGTACGCAGGAAACGAAATTTCTGACATGAGACGAAAGCATATGTTTCCTCCTTACAGGTTAATCGGTCTCGTGAGCGCTACCTTAACTCGTTTGTGTTTTGGTGTATTTACCACGAGTTCGATTCCGGGTGGAATCCAATCGGTAAGAATATTTCGAGTATAGTAAGAAAACGCAAATCTTTCAAAATAACCAAAGGAGCCGCCGTTGACCAGTTTATTGATTTTATCGATAGTTATCTCGTTGAATCCCTGATCCGCTATCCGGCTTATATTCCTCGTGCCTGTATGGTGCTTCCATATCCAGAAAAACCCCCCGCTATCGCATGCAATGAGTGAGTCGGTTGCGAGCAAGTCCGGATTGAATCGAGGAGCCCAGATCTTTGTAGTCCCGCCGACTCCAGTAATGTGCCCGCGAGAATCACGCGTAGTAGGATCATCCCAATAGTGTGCGGATGTCTGGCTTATACGTGACTCTCCCTCGTAATTGCCGATCACGTTAGGAAGTTTTTTGAACTCACCGTATTTCTCATAAGCGTTGGCCCAAGTGAGTTGCATGATTCCACGACCATAAAAAGCAGAATAATATTGAGCCATTGGTATCGCGGGATTGGCCTCTCCGCGACCATATTCCCGGAAAGTCTTCCAGCGATCTGTTTCTATGAAAGTTTGGGCTAGAAACAGTGCGAGTCTTTCCGATGACGAAGCGAGAAGATACTTCCTGAGACTGAAGTTCAGACTCCTGCGATTCGGAGCAATCCGGCTGCTCACATCGTTGAACGAGAGTGAGGTCGTCAATGGGGTAAGCATGTCGCCAGTTTGGGTAATCCATGCGTACCGCGGGACTAAATATCCGATCTCCTCGGCGCCGAGCCATCCACACTTCCGGAAATGCCGAATGAATGCCAGCGGATGAAAGAACCAGAACTTCCGTCCTTCGCCAAGCGGCGTATGCGCCATGAACTGAAACTGGCTTACAAACTTGATGAAGTTCTCGTAGCCGTGCGCGTCCACATCACTAAGCTTTCCGAAGAATCCGTCCGGCGCCATCAAACCCTTGAATCGTTCCGTGTTCCAACTCGTGTCCCACTCGCTTCGGGTATGGCAAATGAACCCTCTCAGCTTTGCTCGCGCGTCGTCATGGCTCTGCACGTAGCGGGCAAGGCGAGCATCATCGCCGATTGCTTCCGGCACAGCAGCAAACTGCGGCCACCGATCGGCTATGCCGGTGATCTTGCAGAGGGAATCGAAACCGCATAGCCCATCCTGATCAAACGGCGTGTGACTCGCTTCGATCTTCTTCCAATCCATGAACACCGGAAAGTTGGCATCCGAGAGCTTCAAGACGCTGCTTTGATTCACATCGATGTAGCCCGACTTGCCAGTGTCGAAAGGCACAGAGACCCAGGTGGCGCGTTCGGACGGTGGCAACTTGGGTTCGTTGGTACTCAGGATTCGTCCAAAGCGCAATAGTTCGTATCCTTCGCTCGGACAAGTCGGATAAAGCGCGGTAGCACGCTCGTAGAGGCTGTATTCGTACTCCGCGCTTTGGTCTCCAACGGGTTCGGCCGTGAGCAAAGCCAGCTTCCCATCGCCACGATCGATCCATGACCGCGTGAAACGCTCTCCTCGGCTGAAGAACGATTCGACGTAGAGCGTGCTCTGGTTGTCGAGCGAGCCTTCGTTCAACGGAGGGAAAAAGGGCTTGGGCGCATTGCCTTTCGTCTTCAGACTTCCTTTGCCCGAGGGAACGCCGTGGAACGACGCCCCCTTCCGAATCACGAAATAGGTGTGCCCCCAGTAATCCGTTGACGATGGAGTATCCGATGGCACCGACCGCAGGCCGACTTCATGTCCGGGCTGCTCGAAGTACGCGTTGAAGTCCTCCTCGGTCATGAAGATCTCGAAGTGCAAATGTTTGTGACCCTGGCATTTGCCAACAAATCCGAGCCGATCCTTGCGTTGCACTTTCTTCCCATCCCCTGCCTTGACGGCCTCAGTATCGTGCAGCAGCCAAACCGGTAAGCGATCAGGTGAACTGTCCGGGAGCGGGTGGTTGGGTTGGGGAGAAAGCTGGTTCTGGCTAATCAGATCCAACAGATGCATATACAGCGAATAGAAAGTGATCGTTCGGCCGTCCCCGGTGTCGGTTGAATGCCGGAGCAGCACGAAGCCGTTATTCGAATTCAAGGCAGATGAACCATCTGAATTCTTCTGCCCGTCGGTGATGGCGTTCTTCGATACCCGGTAGGCAACTACGTCGCCGTCCGCAATCGCGCGCACAGGCTCAAGCTGCCCGAGCCCGCCATAAGGAGAGAGATGCATGCCGCAGTGCCATCGACGATCGAGCGCGATCGGAAAAAGACCGTGATGCGACAGTTCGAAACCGTCGACCACATCCATCATTGGATCGGTTTTCCATTTCTCGTTGGGTTTGGCGAGCCCTTCGGCAGGAAGGAGTGGAGGGCTAATGATCATGGTTCACGCGAGTAACGCTGCATTGCGCGCAGCGGGCGGACCATTTTCATCGCGGCAAGCGGTGGCGTAAATGATTCGAATTACTAATCAACGAGTTTAAGAAGTTTCGTGTTTCAAACTCGGTAAATCGTCACGCTTACATGCTGAGAGGCAAACAAAAAAGGCCGATCCAAGAGGACCGGCCTTGATCTACAGCAAATTACACGACGCTCAAACCTGCGCGCCCGCATTCGGATCGTTCGGATCGAACTTGTCCTTCTTGTCCTTCACGAGATCTTCGCGCTTCACGCCGAACCACATGGCGAGCGCCGCCGCGACGAACACGGATGAATAGATACCGAACAGAATACCCACCGTCAGCGCCAGCGCGAAGTAGTGCAGCGTCGGGCCGCCGAAGAAGAACATCGACAGCACCATCATTTCCGTACAGCCGTGGGTGATGATGGTTCGCGACATCGTGCTCGTGATCGCGTGGTCGATTACTTGGATCACACTCATCTTGCGCTGCTTGCGGAAGGTTTCGCGAATCCGGTCGAAAATAACCACCGACTCGTTCACCGAATAGCCGAGCACCGCGAGAATCGCCGCCAGCACGGAGAGCGAGAACTCCCACTGGAAGAACGCGAAGAAGCCGAGAATGATCACCACGTCGTGCAGATTCGCGATGACGCCCGCGACCGCGTACTTCCACTCGAAGCGGAACGACAGATAGATCACGATGCCGATCACCACGCACGCGAGCGCGAGCAGGCCGTTCGTCACGAGTTCCTTGCCGACCTGCGGCCCCACGAACTCGACGCGCTGCAGGCTCACCTGCGGGTTGTCGGCCTTCAGCGCGGTCATGACCTGATCGCTCTGCTGCGCCGACGTGAGCCCCTGCTTGAGCGGCAGGCGGATCAGCACGTCGCGCGAGGTGCCGAAGTTCTGCACCTGCGCATCGCCGTAACCGAGCTTCGCCATCGTCGTGCGCACGGGTTCGGGCGACACGGCCTGCGGATACTGCACTTCGACGACCGTTCCGCCGGTGAACTCCACCGACAGATGCAGCCCCTTGTGCACGAGGAAAAATACGGCCGCGAGGAACGTCAGGAACGAAATCACGTTGAAAATCAACGCGCGTTCCATGAACGGGATGTCGCGGCGAATACGGAAGAATTCCATTTGCGTTTATCTCCGGACTCAGCGGTCTCAGCGGGACTGGCCCGGTTTCTGTTGATCGACGCCCGGACCCGAGCGGCGACGCACCGTCGGCTTGCCGGTGCGCGCGGGCGTCTCTGCCGCTGCGCGCGGCGCGGCCACGGCCGTCTTGGTCTTGGCCTTCGCCGTCTTCACGATTTCGTCGACGGGCGATTCGTCGCCGCGCTGCGCCGCGAGATAGGCCGCCGCAGCCGCTTCGGCGTCGGTGCCTTCCGGACGCCAGACTTGACCGATGGCAAGCGTCTTCAGCTTCTTCTTGCCGCCGTACCACAGGTTCACGAGGCCGCGCGAGAAGAACACGGCCGAGAACATCGACGTCAGAATGCCGATACAGTGCACGACCGCGAAGCCGCGCACCGGACCCGAGCCGAACGCGAGCAGCGCGAGACCGGCGATCAGCGTGGTGACGTTCGAGTCGAGAATGGTCGCCCACGCATGCTTGAAGCCTTCCTGAATCGCGGTCTGCGGCGGCGCGCCGTTACGCAGTTCCTCGCGGATACGCTCGTTGATCAGCACGTTCGCGTCGATCGCCATACCGAGCGCGAGCGCAATAGCCGCGATGCCCGGCAAGGTCAACGTGGCCTGCAGCAGCGACAGGATCGCGACCAGCAAGAGCAGGTTGACCGACAGCGAGAGCATCGAGAACAGGCCGAACAGCAGGTAGTACGCGATCATGAAGACTGCGATCGCGGCGAAACCGTACTGCACCGAATCGAAGCCCTTCTTGATGTTGTCCGCGCCGAGGCTCGGGCCGACCGTGCGTTCCTCGATGATGTCCATCGGCGCCGCGAGCGAGCCCGCGCGCAACAGGAGCGCGAGATCGGCGGCGGCCTGCGGCGTCGGCTGACCGGTGATCTGGAAGCGGTCGCCCAGTTCCGACTGGATGGTCGCCACCGTCAGCACTTCGCCCTTGCCCTTTTCGAACAGGACCATCGCCATCGGCTTGCCGATGTTGTCGCGCGACACGGCGGACACGGCGCGGCCGCCCGCCGAATCGAGACGAATGTTCACCGACGGACGCTGATGGTCGTCGAAGCCCGCGGACGCGTCGATGATGCGGTCGCCCGTGAAGATCACCTGCTTGCGCAGCAGCACGGTGCGGTCGCCCTGCTTGAACGCTTCGTCGCCGGGCGGGACCGCTTCGTTCGGGCCGATGTACGTGTTGACCGGATCGGCGAGGCGTGCTTCGAGCGTAGCCGTGCGGCCGATGATGTCTTTCGCCTTCGCCGTGTCCTGCACGCCCGGCAGTTCGACCACGATGCGGTCCGAGCCCTGCTGCTGGATCACCGGCTCCGCGACGCCCAGTTCGTTCACGCGGTTATGCAGCGTCGTGATGTTCTGCTTGAGCGCGCCGTCTTCGACGCTGCGCTGCGTCGCCGCCGAGAACGTGCCGACCACCTGATAGCCGTCGCTGCCCTGGCGCGTCGTCCATTGCAGTTCGGCGACGCCGGTCGAGAGCAGCGTGCGGGCGTTGTCCGCCGAGGCCTGATCCGAGAAATTCACGACCACCGTCTGCCCGACGCGGTTCGCGCCGCCGTCGCGGATATTGCGGTCGCGCAGATAGGTGCGCGCATCGGCGGCGTCGGAGTCGAGCTTCTTGTTGAGCGCGCCGGCCATGTCCACTTGCAGCAGGAAGTGGACGCCGCCGCGCAGGTCGAGACCGAGGTACATCGGCAGCGCGTGCAGCGCCGTCAGCCAGCGCGGCGAGGCGCTCTGCAGGTTCAGCGCGACGATGTACTGCGGATCGCTCGGGTCGCTGTTGAGCGATTTGCTCAGCAGATCCTTCACGCGCAATTGCGTGTCGGTGTCGGCGAGGCGCACGCGGATGTTCGCGTTCAGCTGCGAATTGTCGAAGGTGACTTCGTCGGCCTTGACGTTGTTCGCGGCGAGCGCGCTTTCGACATTCGCGAGCGTCGTCGAATCGAGCTTGACGGTCGCCTTGCCGCTCGAAACCTGAACGGCCGGCGCCTCGCCGAAGAAATTGGGGAGCGTGTACACGAGGCCGATGACGAGCGCCACCAGCATCACGACATACTTCCAGAGGGGATAACGATTCATGAGGATGGCCGACCGTAAAGTTGGCTTCGGGGGAGAGGGCGTCCGGCGTTATGCGCGACGAGGTGTCGATGGGTTCGGACAGCTCGGTGAGCGAGGCCGCGCCGGACGCGAGAGAACATTTGGCCTGACCGCGGGCCTTACAGCGACTTGATCGTGCCCTTCGGGAGAATGGTCGTCACGGAAGCCTTCTGCACGGTGATTTCCGTGCCCTCGGCGATTTCCACGCCCACATACGCTTCCGACACCTTCGTGATCTTGCCGACGATACCGCCGTTCGTCACCACTTCGTCGCCCTTGGCCATGGCGGCGAGCATGTTGCGATGTTCCTTCTGACGCTTCATCTGCGGACGGATCATGATGAAGTACAACACGGCGAACATCAGAATGAGCGGCAGGAAGCTCATGAGGCTCGATTCCGCGCTGCTCGCGGTGGTGCCTTGTGCAAAGGCATTGGAAATGAACGACACGTTGGTCTCTCCGTTATGACGTCAGAAATACGTTCGAAAAACTCGAATGGAAATTAGCCCGGTATTCTACCACTCGCCCATGCCGCGAGACCCCGGGAATGCGCTTTGTCATCAAGCCGTTACGAGGCATTCGAGGCATGTTCCGCAAACGATAGAAAGGCGATTGTAATGCTTGCGGCGGCGTTTCGAATCGTGCTTCAGTCGACGCCGCGCGCGCGATTCTCCGCAAAGCTTCGACGAAACGCGTCGAACGTGTGAGTTTCGATCGATTCCCGCACTTCGCTCATCAGTTGCAGGTAGTAGTGCAGGTTGTGGATCGTGTTCAGCTGCGCGCCGAGAATCTCGCCGACGCGGTGCAGGTGATGCAGATATCCGCGCGTGAAGTTCCGGCACGTGTAGCAGCCGCAGCTTTCGTCGAGCGGCTTCATCGAGTTCTTGTGCGTCGCGTTCTTGATCTTGAGATCGCCGAAGCGCGTGAACAGCCAGCCGTTGCGCGCATTGCGCGTGGGCATCACGCAGTCGAACATGTCGACGCCCGCCGCCACGCCCGCCACGAGGTCTTCCGGCGTGCCGACGCCCATCAGGTAATGCGGCTTGTCGGCGGGCAGCTTCGGGCCGATGTGATTCAGCACGCGCATCATGTCTTCTTTCGGCTCGCCGACCGACAGGCCGCCGATGGCCAGCCCGTGAAAGCCGATCTCCGACAGGCCCGCGAGCGATTCGTCGCGCAAGTCCTCGAACATGCCGCCCTGCACGATGCCGAACAGCGCGTTCGGATTGCCGAGGCGGCCGAATTCGTCGATGGAGCGCTTCGCCCAGCGCATCGACATGCGCATGGAATCGGCGGCGTCCTGGTGCGAGGTCGGCACGCCGTTGGTCGCGTACGGCGTACATTCGTCGAACTGCATGACGATGTCGGAATTCAGCACTTTCTGAATCTGCATGGACACTTCGGGCGACAGAAACAGCTTGTCGCCGTTGATCGGCGACGCGAACGTGACGCCGTCTTCGGTGATCTTGCGCAGATCGCCCAGCGAAAACACCTGAAAGCCGCCGGAGTCGGTGAGGATCGGCCGGTTCCAGCCCATGAACCGGTGCAGCCCGCCGTGCGCGCCGATGGTTTCGAGACCCGGCCGCAGCCACAGATGGAACGTGTTGCCGAGGATGATCTGCGCGCGAATCTCCTCGAGCTCGCGCGGCTGGATTGCCTTGACGGTGCCGTACGTGCCCACCGGCATGAAGATCGGCGTCTCGACGACGCCGTGATTGAGCGTGAGACGGCCGCGGCGCGCCTGGCCGTCGGTCGTCAGCAGATCGAATTTGAGGCCGTTGTCCGGCGCGGTATGGGTTGCGGTCATGTGCGTTCCTGCCACTGGAAAACAGTCCAGCGCATTGGTTGAAAAAACATCGGTTGAAAAACTAGTCGCGGCGCGTGAGCAGCATGGCGTCGCCGTAACTGAAAAAGCGGTAGCGCTGCTCGATGGCGTGACGATACGCGTCGCGGATGGTGTCCATGCCGGCGAACGCGGACACGAGCATCAGCAAGGTCGACTTCGGCAAATGGAAATTCGTGACGAGCCGGTCGACCACGCGGAATTCGTAGCCCGGCGTGATGAAGATATCGGTTTCGGCCTGGCTTCCGGCGAGCGGACGGCCGGCGTTCGCGGCGTCGCGGGCGGCGGCTTCGAGCGCGCGCATCGAAGTGGTGCCGACCGCGATCACGCGGTTGCCGCGCGCTTTCACCGCCGCGATGCGATCGGCGAGCGACTGCGGCAGGTCGTACCACTCGCTGTGCATCTTGTGCTCGGCGATGTTCTCCACGCGCACCGGCTGAAACGTGCCCGCGCCGACGTGCAGCGTGAGCGTCGCGCGCTCGACGCCGCGCGCATCGAGCCGGGCGAAGAGGGCGTCGTCGAAATGCAGGCCCGCCGTCGGCGCAGCCACCGCGCCGGGATTGGCCGCGTACACGGTCTGATAGCGCGTTTCGTCGTAGGCGTCGGCGTCGTGTTCGATATACGGCGGCAGCGGCAAGCGCCCGAATTGCTCGATGAGCGTCAGGCACTCGGCCGGAAAGTGCAGCGTGTAGAACGGCTCGACGCGTTCGCCAACGGTGACGTCGAACGCGTCGGCGAGGCGGATCGTGCTGCCTTCGGCCGGGCTTTTGCTCGCGCGGATCTGCGCGAGCGCCGTGGTCGCGCCGCTCAGGCGCTCGACCAGCACTTCGACGCGCCCGCCGCTGGCCTTCTGGCCGAAGAAGCGCGCCTTCAGGACTTTGGTATCGTTGAAGACGAGCAGGTCGCCTGTATCGACGAGATCCGGCAATTCAGAAAAGCGCCGGTCGACGAGCGTGGCGGGCTGCGCGCGGTTGTCCACTTCGAGCAGACGGCTTGCGCTGCGCTCGGCGAGCGCGCTCTGCGCGATCAGCTCGGGCGGCAGATTAAAATCGAAATCGGAAAGCGTGAACATGACGTAGACGATGGCTCGAACGACGCACGAACGCGCCGAACAAACCTCATATTGTACTTGCGAAGAGTTTAGATGCCCTTGTCCGACCGCCGCGTAGCCTCGACCGATCCGCTGACCGTGGAGGAAAGCGATGCGCCGCGCGCCGCCGCGCCGGCGCGCAAAAAGGCGAAAGCGGACGAAAAGCCGAAGCCCGTCGTCAAGACCGCGGACAAGCTCGCGAAGCTCGGCCTGAAATCCGATATCGATCTCGCGCTGCATCTGCCGATGCGCTACGAGGACGAAACCTCGCTCACGCCGGTGGGCGAGCTCATTCCCGGCGATATCGCGCAGACCGAAGGCGTCGTGTTCGACAACGAGATCGCGTATCGCCCGCGCCGCCAGTTGCTCGTCAAGATACATGACGCCGCCGGCGACGAACTCACGCTGCGTTTCCTCAATTTCTACGGCTCGCAAGTCAAGCAGATGGCCATCGGCGTGCGCCTGCGCGTGCGCGGCGACGTGCGCGGCGGTTTCTTCGGGCTGGAAATGGTGCATCCGGCGGTGCGCCCGGTCGACGACGACACGCCGCTGCCGCAGGCGCTCACGCCGGTGTATCCGTCGACGGCAGGCATCTCGCAGGCGTATTTGCGCAAGGCGATCGATTCGGCGCTCGCGCGCGTGTCGCTGCCCGAACTGCTGCCGGAGCCGATCGCGCGCGCGCATCTCGCGCCGCTCAACGTGCCCGGCCTGCTCGACGCCGTGAAGACGCTGCATCATCCGCGCGCGGACTCCGACGAAACCGCGCTCATCGACGGCACGCATCCGGCGTGGACGCGCATCAAGTTCGAGGAACTGCTCGCGCAGCAGTTGTCGCTCAAGCGCGCGCACGAAGAACGCCGCCGGCGCGCCGCGCCCGCCATGCCGCGCCGTTCGCCGAACGACGATCAATCGCTCGTCGCGCGCCTGCTGAAGGCGCTGCCGTTCGCGCTCACCGGCGCCCAGCAGCGCGTGGGCGCGGAAATCGCGGCCGAACTGACGCTCGCGCATCCGATGCAGCGTCTTTTGCAAGGCGATGTCGGCAGCGGCAAAACGATCGTGGCGGCGCTCGCGGCGGCGCAGGCCATCGACGCCGGTTATCAGGCCGCGCTCATGGCGCCGACCGAAATTCTCGCCGAGCAGCACGCGCGCAAGCTGCGCGGCTGGCTGGAGCCGCTGGGCGTCACGGTCGCGTGGCTCGCGGGCAGCATCAAGGCGAAGGAAAAGCGCGCCGCGCTGGAGGCGGCCGCGCTCGGCACGGCACAACTGGTCATCGGCACGCACGCGATCATTCAGGACGCGGTCGAGTTCGCGCGCCTCGGGCTCGTGATCGTCGACGAACAGCATCGCTTCGGCGTCGCGCAGCGGCTCGCGTTGCGCGCGAAGGCGCTGAACGCGGCGGACGGCGCGCACGACTTCCAGCCGCATCAGCTGATGATGTCGGCCACGCCGATTCCGCGCACGCTCGCGATGACCTATTACGCCGACCTCGACGTCTCGACCATCGACGAACTGCCGCCCGGGCGCACGCCGATCCTCACCAAGATCGTCTCCGACGGCCGGCGCGACGAGATCATCGGCCGCGTGCGCGAGGCGGCGCTGACCGGGCGTCAGGTGTACTGGGTCTGTCCGCTGATCGAGGAGAGCGAGACGCTGCAGTTGCAGACGGCGGTCGAGACTTACGAGACGCTCGTCGGTGCGCTGCCGGAACTGCGCGTAGGGCTGGTTCACGGGCGGCTGGCGCCTGCGGAGAAAGCCGCCGTGATGGACGCGTTCGCGCGCAACGAAGTGCAGTTGCTCGTCGCGACGACGGTGATCGAAGTCGGCGTCGACGTGCCCAATGCATCGCTGATGGTGATCGAGCATGCCGAGCGCTTCGGGCTCGCGCAGTTGCATCAGTTGCGCGGACGCGTGGGGCGGGGCAGCACGGCGTCGGTTTGCGTGCTGATGTATGCGAATCCGCTGTCGCAGACGGCCCGCGCTCGCCTGCAGACGATGCGCGAAACCACCGACGGCTTCGAAATCGCCCGGCGCGATCTGGAAATACGCGGTCCCGGTGAATTTCTGGGCGCGCGCCAGTCGGGCGAAGCGATGTTGCGCTTCGCGAGCCTGGAGAACGACGGCTGGCTGATCGAGCCCGCGCGCGCGGCCGCCGACGCCATGCTCAGTTCCTTCCCCGACGCCGTCACGCGGCATCTGGCGCGCTGGCTCGGCGCCCGCGAGCACTATTTGAAGGCTTGAGCGTGAACTCGCGCGAGGCTTGTCGGTCCCTATTTGATCGGCGCGCGACCGGCCGGACGGCAGAAGTTGTCGAACGACCGCCGGCGGGTGTATAACTCAAACCTATTGAATCAATGTCTTCCATTGGCCCCCAATGACGCTCACTGAACTGAAGTACATCGTCGCGGTTGCGCGCGAACGGCATTTCGGCCGCGCCGCCGAGGCGTGCTTCGTCAGCCAGCCGACGCTGTCGGTGGCGATCAAGAAGCTCGAAGACGAACTGAACGTGCAGATCTTCGAGCGCGGCACGAGCGAAGTCAGCGTGACGCCCATCGGCGAGCAGATCGTCACGCAGGCGCAGCGCGTGCTCGAACAGACGCTCGCCATCAAGGAAATCGCCAAGCAGGGCAAGGATCCGCTCGTCGGGCCCCTGCGCCTGGGCGTGATCTACACCATCGGGCCGTATCTGCTGCCGACACTCGTCAAGCAGATGATCAAGGCGGTCCCGCAGATGCCGCTGATGCTCCAGGAGAATTACACGCTCAAGCTGATCGAGCTTCTGAAGCAGGGCGAAATCGACGTCGCGATCATGGCGCTGCCGTTTCCCGAAACCGGCCTGATGGTCCGCGCGCTCTACGACGAGCCGTTCGTCGTCGCCATGCCTTCGGGGCATGCGTGGGAAAACCGCCCGAAAATCGACGCCGACGATCTCAAGCAGGAAACCATGCTGCTGCTCGGCAGCGGCCATTGCTTCCGCGATCACGTGCTCGGCGTGTGTCCGGAGCTGATGCGCTTCTCGCAGAACGCGGACGGCATCCAGAAGACGTTCGAAGGGTCGTCGCTGGAAACCATTCGTCATATGGTCGCGAGCGGCGTCGGCATCACGGTGCTGCCGCGCATGTCGGTGAGTGAGGTGAAGCCGCACGCGGGCGGCATCGATTCCGGGCTGCTCAGCTACGTGCCGTTCGACGAACCCGTGCCTGACCGCCGCGTCGTGCTGGCGTGGCGCAAGAGCTTCACGCGCATGCCCGCGATCGACGCCATCAGCGACGCCATCGCGAGTTGCGATCTGCCGGGCGTCAGAAAGCTCGACATGCCCGTCGCGGTCAACTGATTCTGCTTTTCGAAACGCGCCGCGCCCGGTGACTCGGACGCGGCGCGTTGCCGTTTACGGGCGAAAGTCTGCCGATGGCTGCCTGTGTCCGCACATCTCTGCTTGTCTCCGCCTATTAGATAGATAAAATTTATTAA